>PLYM01000163.1 GCA_003153375.1 Planctomycetaceae bacterium | reverse complement strand
TGATCAGCTCGTGCGACGAGGCCTTTAGCCGGTCGTCGTCGAGCAGCAATCCGCACAGACCGAACGCCTTGGCCGCGATCACCAGCCGATTGGCCGTGTGTCCGACTTTGGGCAGGATGGTCCTGTAGCCACCCTGGATAAACCCGCATGCCTTGCGCAGCTGCGGCATCATCGCGGCAATCCGGTCGTGAAACGATGGCTCGAGCGGCGAAGCCTGCAGCACCAACAGCGCGCGGCCTAGCTCCTGCAAAAAGAAATAGACGTTCTCGACGCGGATCGCGTAGACCGTGATCGGCGAATCGCCAGGCTTCCCACCGCCCTCGAATCCGCCATCCGCCACTTGCGTGGCAAACGTGGATTGGATCGACTTCCAGGCATCGTCGGCCCGCTCTTGGTTCCCGAGCGCCACGGCCGCGATCAGATAGCGGCATCCACCGCGCCCCTTCAACACCGTGCCAACCTGCTCGGGCATCATTTCCTCGAGCATCGATTCGAGTGCTGGTCACTTGCGACGGTCGAGCTCGGTGAAGAAGGGTAACACGATATAGAGCCCGACGAGCACGGCACCGAACCCGAGCCAACCCACTTGTGGCAGGGCAATCATGGCACCGGCGATGCACGTCAGGGCAAACCTCGTAAACAGTCTGGGGCCGTCAAACCGGCTCATGGATAAAACCTCGCTTTCTTTGGCATGCGTTCCATTCCTGCCGCCGTGGCTCAAGGGACATTGATCGGGTGCGTGTGCAGGACCATGAGCGAGCGCCGCGACATATGGCGGCTTGTCGCCGCGCACGATTCGCAACTGGATGCGGTGGGGCCGGCATCGCCGCTCGGCAGAGCTGGCTGAGTTCTACAAGCGGGTCATGCGGGCCCGTGCGATGGCCGAGGTGGCCGACCTGGGGAGGATCAAGGCCGCCACCGACTGGAAAGCCCCGGCCTGGCATCGGCTGGCGCTGGCGAATGATTCCTGCATGACCACGGAGCCGTGCCAACCGAACGGCGGCTCAACTGGATCGGAAGTTCAGCCAGGCGATCATCGTCAGAAGCAGAATCGCCAGGGCGGATAGTCACCCACTACCCGCGCTCAGACCGGCTTCAGGGTTGCAATCCCGGTCGGCTATGATGAGGGGCATGGAAAATGGCCAAGAAGCTATTCGTCGTCGAAACGCAAAGGCATGGCTCGCATTTGCGGTTGTACTGATGGCTTTTTGCATCATCGCTCCGCACTTCGGACCTGAGCCTGAATTGATTTCCCGCGACTTTGTTTCAATCTATCTGTTTTGGCTCTCATCGCCGATCGCTGCGACAGCCGCAGGCTACGGAATTGCGGGGCTCATGGGCGAGCGTCCCGGCAAAGGAATCTTTATCGCCCTGACGATTGCGGTGTTCGTTGACCTGTGGCTATTGCCAATTGCAATCCACAGCTAATCCGCCCTCATTTCAAACTGGCCCACCACACGTCAAAGCTGACGTAATGCAAGACAGCCCTCCCGCCCTATAATGGGCCTATGGTGCGTATTGAGCATGTGGGGCCCGATCGAGGCTATTGTCTGTTCACCAGGATGCAGTCGCTGGCCGACGACAATCGGGCGGCTATCACGACCCACTTTCGAGCGGCCGGCGATGGCCAAGTGACCGAGGTTGCGGAGTTGAACTTGCACCCGGCCCATCAGGTGCGTGGCCGGCTGGTTTTCTCCGACAATCCAAACCTGACATCCGACATCTGTATTGTCCTCCGGCGTGCCGGCGTTCCTGATAGCCAGGAGATTCATCCCGACGAGGACCGCACGTTTGTCTTCCAGGCTGTGCCTTCGGAGTCGGTTGTGCTGTCCTTTCATACGACCGGCCTGAACCGAGTCCACGGGTATCGTCTCTCCGATCAAAATCTCAGCCTGGACGAGCGCCGCCCACCAGCTCTCAGCGGCCGCGTCGACGAAGACCTCGAACTCAGCGTCCTTTTTGAATCGGGCGTGGCACCGGGATCTCCGCTACGGCCTGCTGTTGAGGGAAGAACAGCCGCAGAGCTTGCTGCCCTTAAGCAAGCCGCAATGGTTCAGCGGCAAGGAGCACAACGCATCGTGCAATTCAATCCAACCGATGTTGTGACCGAGCATCAAAGAGTTCTTGAGGAATCGCCACTGCGTGGTATTTCGGCTGAAGCAAAAACGCGCAGTGGCCAACGCTGACTTCTCGTCAGAGGCCTCGGTCGTCTGTCGGTGGGTCTCAATACAACGGCCGGCGGCGTTGCAGCCGATAGAATCAGGGCATGACCACCACCGCTAAACGCCGCCGGCCAACCCTGGGAATCGCCACATGACGCCCGATGCACGCAAAGCTGGAATTCTGATAATTCTCTGGACGGCGGGATACGCGACTCTTTGGTTAGTCACCGCCGTGGCACCGCATCCGCTCCCTTCCCTCGCTTCCTTGCTAGCTCTTTTGTGGCCCTTCATTTCTACTGGGATGGTGTTGGGGCCGACGAAGTGGGCGGCGGTCGTTTCACTAATCCCATTTGGAATCATGCTGGCTGTTGCGTTATTCGCCAGTTCCTCGGGCCAAACCTCTCAATGATGTCACGCCCCATGACCATCGCCCCCAAACGCCGCTGGTTCAATTATTCGCTGCGGACGTTGTTCGTTGTGGTGACGGTGCTCTGCGTTTGGCTTGGCTGGAATGTCAACATCGTCCAGCAACGGCGTGCCGCCCGCACTCGATCAAAGCCCCACTCGATAGATGCCGTGGAATGGGCGCATGCGACGACGGCGCGAGATCGTGAACATATCGACCCACGAATCGTGGGTATTGCCAAGAGCAAATGGTGCCGAAAGCAAGCCGACCCAACGGCCGGACCGCATATATCAGCTATTCGACGTTGGCTTGGAGATGAACCGATCGGCTTTGTCGCCGTGTGGAATGACTCAGACTTTCCAAGTGTGAGAGCACTGTATCCCGAAGCCATGACGGTTATGTTTACGGAATCCAGCGATTCTCAAGACCCGCTTCCAATGTCATTTGGCGGCCCCGTGTCTCGTTGAAAGGCCGCCGAAACCTCAGTCGCGGGCGCGTGCTTATGCAAGCTCAGCCCCCACGGATCACCGCCGCCGCCGTCGACCCAAGAGCAACGCACCGGCCCCCATCGCCAGCAGCGCCCAGGTCGAGGGCTCGGGGAGGATTCGCACCGGTGGTCCGCTAGCAAGCCTGAGCGCAGACCGCGACGAATCCGACGGCAGGCTAGTGTCGAAAATGGTCGAATTTCGGGAGCCCCGCGCACACTTGAGTAAATGACACGAAGTCGCCGTTTCCACTTCGCCGGTGGGGCTGGCGAGCATGGCCCGCAAGACGACCTTGCTTGTTATGCGCGGCCGACAACAGTAAAAATGCTCGCATCCATTGTGATTGCACCATAAGGCAGGAGAGCAGGCATGCATCGGTTCCGACTTGTATTCTGTGTGTGGGCCATTGCCGCTGCCAGACTGTCAGCATACAGCGCCGACGTTCTCGTACCCACACGGGAATTCGAGATCAAGAACGACCGGGCTGTTCTCGGCGGCCAACAGATCGACTTGTGGGGCCTGCGGTGCGGCAACGCTTTATACAGCGAGGTCGTTACCGAAAGACACATTCGCAACTTCGACAACATGATCGACCACGGGATCAACTTGGTGGGCGTCTACATCCAAGGCGCAAATGCGGGCTGGCCAAATCCTGAAGCAGGCTTGAACGGTTTCACCCGCGATGGACAAATCAAGCCATTCGTGGCCGCCCGACTCAAACGTCTGGTCCGCGAGGCGGACAACCGGGGAATGGTGGTGATGGTCGGGTTGATCAGCCCGCGCAAGGATCAGGACTTTTATGACGACAATGCGATCCAGCGCGGCATCGAGAATGCGGCCCGCTTCCTCAAGGAAAATGGACTAAAAAACGTGTTCGTTGACATCGCTCACGAATTCAGCCATCCCGAGCGCATGGACAAGGAGCTACTACGCGAGCCCGGCGGCGAACGAAAGAAGATGCTGCTGACGAAGTGGTTCAAGGACGTAGCGCCGGATATTGAGGTGGGAATCTGCCCCGATATCGACTCGGGCACGCCCGACTCGTATCCGACGATGGACGTGCGAATCATTCAGAAGCAGATGCCAATTCCTTCTTCAGGCTTCGTGGTGAACGTAGAGACGTTGCGGCAGGACCAGTTCAGCAACGACGGCGTCTTCACGAAATCGAACCTCGATTACGTGTTCGGCGACTGCCAGAAGTATCTTGACGCACCGCATGCCGTGATGCTTTTCCACGCCGGCTTTATCCAGGGAATTACCAATGCCAGCGGCTCCGCGCCGCATCCCGAAATGGGAGGTTACGGCACAGGTCCAAATGACCGCGGCATCCGCTTCTATTATGATTGGGTCCGCGACCATGTAGGTCGATGGGAATACCCGAAGCACATCAAATCCGACAAGAGAAAAGCAAACTGATCGAGTCTAGGCAAGCAATCGGCACCCTTGCACTGTGCCAGAATTGGTTGGATTTCGGGCTCGTCTCAAGAATCGCAAAACGGTGGTATTACGGAACGTCCCGCTATACGTACGGGTAGATGAGATTCTTTCGATTTCGGACCGACTTGGGTGCTTCCGGCCGAGCAACCGATTGGCCGGGCGGGATTCGCACCCGCTGGAAATCGCCGACTTTTCACGGCGTACTCCTTTTCTCGGAGTCCGAGAGGCCGGTTGGGTTGATGAGACAGCGGTACGCACGTCCATTGGCCGATTGTCCCTGTTTGGAACGTTCCCGTTGTGGTTTTATTCGGCCGGGCGCGTTTGCTCTTGCGCCGACGTAAGAGGGTCGGCTAAGGAGTTTGACCATCGTGAATAGAAACTCGTTCACGATCCTTTTTTCGTTCAATCGTGACGCACGCGCGGCAATGGACCGAAGCCGCAATCGACGATTGGCGGCGTCACATTGCCGCCGTCGTCCTTTAGGTTCATGTCGACGCCGTAGATCAACCAGCCGGCCGGCTTCTTCACGACGTGCAGCGGCTCGCCGTTGAATGGATCGGTGGTGATCGCCGCGGGCAGGCCGAGCTGGGCCACGCTCGGTTCTTGGCCGGGGTGCTGCTTTTCGTAGCGTTGGATCGCGTTGAGAATTTGCACGCTGCGCAAGAAGATCAGTGCTCGGCAAACGGCCACGTGCGCCGCTTGCGTGGCCGGCGCGATTGCTTCGGATAGCGCGCCGGCGGATTTTAACGTCTGCTCGATTGCCGGATTGATCTTGATTTCGGAATGGGGCCGATCGACCAAGGCGATGGAAAGCGCCATATAGTCCAGGTAGCCGCTCTGATCCTGCCTGAAGCCGGCGGGAGTGTGCCACATGAACTTGAGATTCCCGGCGGTCTCACGATGCTTTCCTGCGGCCATCTCGGCGAGCGTCGCGAGCCCGAAGGCCCGGTCGCTCTCCAGACTCTTCTTGTAGACGCCAACGACGTCGGCACGCTTGATCTCCACATCCAATCGGTCGCGGGCCGCGTCCGACAGGTCCCCGCTACGCAGAGCCATGTCGACGCCCGCCAACGTTACACCACGGCAGGCGATCGACACCAGCACGCCCAAGATCGTCGGATCGGTATCGAAGTGCCGGCAAAGCCGCAGCATGGCAATGCCGGTATCGACGGCCGCGTCGTATTGGCCGTCGGCGATTTGCAGCGTGCAGAGATACGAGAGCAAACGGATCGCGGCCCGATTAACCTGAAACTGCGTCGTCAGAGCTTCGATAAAATCCGCCGTGTTGGCGGAGTAGTCGAGCTGCGCATCGTACGAGGGGCACGCGGCCGCCTGGTTGACGATTTCCAATGTCTTGGGGTAAGCGTCAAGTGCGGAACGAATTGCCTTGAGATAAGCCGGTGTCGGCTGGTCGAGGTCGATCGCGGTCTGATTCTCTTCGGACTCGTTGTCGTACGCGGCGGCGATTTCTGCGTTGATCGCATCAAGCGATTCCTTGGCGCGCCGCAAATAGGTCGCGGCGTTCTCGTCCGGCGGCGGCGGCTTGTGGGCCAAATCAATTAGCGCGACCGGCTGACCGGCGTCGCGCAAGGCCGCGATTGCTCGTTCCAATCGGCTTTTAGCCCTCGCAGTGATCACGACGTTGACCAACAGCGCGATCGCCACCAGTGCTACGACACCGAGCGCCAGAAGCTTCAGGGGTTGTCGAAATCGTTTCATAAAGTGACGTCGCTCCTTAAGCCACTTAAGTCCTGAAGCAGCAGGTCGTATGACTCGCTGTGCAGCGAGTCGGCGTGATGCGGTGCTGACCTGGCGTCGGACAATCGCTGTTGAACCCACTGTCCGGTTTGTGCATCGGTGACCGATTCCACCGCATGGGCCACGTCGGCAATGGTTCGCAAAACCGGCAGCGGGCCATAGAGTCGCACTTGCCACGCCTCATCGGCCCACTGTTGCCACACGTTCAATCCGATACCCATCACGAGGCTGGCCGCCACCGCCCAATCAAACACGCGTTCCAAGCGTGGCCAAGTTCGCCGGGCCAATTCGTGTGCCACTGCATCCAAGACGCGCGCCCGAAGTTCTTCCGGTGCGGGCCGCGGCGTCAATCGTCCGAAGGGCTGAGGCAGATCATCATTCATGGCATTTTCTCTTGAGCCAATCTCGCAGATGTCCAAGCGCCGTCCGATAGCGGGTCGCCACGGTGCCTTGCGGCAGGGCAGTGATTTCAGCGATCTCGCGCAGCGAAAGCTCAGCGTAGTGTTTCAACTCGACTATTTCGCGCTGTTCGGGCGCCAGTCGCGCCAGGGCCTCGGCCAGCGCCTCGGCCGTCTCACGCGCTTCCAATTCGTCGCCGCAAGCTTCGCGGTATAGGTCCGCAACGTTGAGTTGACTGGTATGTGTGGCCGCCTCGCGGAGTTTGCCCGCCAGGAGGCGTGCCGCTTCGTTGCTCGCTACAGTGAAAACGTAGGCCACCAGATTATCCACGCCGGCCAGTTTGCGCCCCGCCCGGGCCAGCCGTATGAAAGTCTCTTGCACAACGTCGGCGGCGTCGTCGCGTGACCCCAGCCGCGCGGTCAGATAGGGGTGCAGTTGATCGGCGCATGCATCGTACAATTCGGCGAACGCCGCCTGATCTCCCCGAGCCAATCGGTCGCTCAAGTCGCCCATTATCGCTCCGCGTGGTCCGTCTACATCTTAGACCGCAGCGGAGCCGAGTTTTATTGCGAAAAATGCCGCCGGTTGGAAAAAAACGAAAACGATCACCAAGGTTGCCGTTTACTTCCGCGATCTCGCCGCGAGCGCGACTTCGAGGAGGCCAGTGGATTGAACATCGTCGGTGACTTGATTGGGACTCGGTCCCAAGAACCGTTCCTTTTCTCGGAGCGACAACCGGTCGTGCTCGGGGATCAACGACGCTCGACAACTCCAGTCCGAAATTCTCATCTCGCAATTCAAATTCCCGCATCGCCGTCAAATCGGCGGTTTTCGATTCTTTGGCACAGGGCAGCAGCGGCACGGCGATCAGCACCGCCGAGCCTAGGGGTGCGGCGATCATCATGCGTCGGGGGACACGCCCAGCGGCACGCCCAATACTATCGGCGCCATCTTCAGCGGTCTCGGCTTCCTGAACAGGATGCCAATCAACGCCTCGGCCATTCACAACACCGTCCAGCACGTGCTCGCCAGTCCGCCAGTGACCAAGGCCATCCAAACCGCCTTGCACGCCCCGCAGCTCCTGCAAGCCGTCGAGCAAATCGCTAACGACTTCGACGTTCACGACGACGCGTTGGATCGTCTACTGGCGGATTTGGGCATCGAGTAGACTTCAGGCTGCGGATTGACGGTGCGCGATTGCGGGCGGTGTAATGACACAGGCAGCGGCACTGCTCGATTATTCGATTATTGGGGTGATCCGCGGCCGCTGGAAGCCAGGTTTCCGTTTTCAAAAACGGAAGTCTACCTGCACTTGGCGCTTCAGCTCATCTTCGACGGCTTGACGGCAGG
>PLYM01000158.1 GCA_003153375.1 Planctomycetaceae bacterium | reverse complement strand
CAAACGTAGAAGCCGTGGCGGCGGAAATGGCGGGTGCCAGCATGCCAGAAATCTGCCGCACAGCCGGCATCGGTCTGCAGTTTCTGATGAAGCGATTTCCCGACTTGTATCGGCAGATTGTCTCACGCTATCTGGAGCGCTGTGACAATACAAGAAAGCAGAAGCGAGAGACACTTCGTCAGGATGTGCGCCGTGCTGTCGCCGAACTGTCCGCCAGAGGTCTGCGCCCCACGTTCACCAGGGTGGCTCCGCTGCTCAGCGACCAAGCCGCGAAGGATTGGAAACTGATCCATCAAGAAATCGCCCAGTCATTAATCGAACGCGGCCACGCGTTGGAACCATAACCTTGCCATCCGGCAAGGTTATGGGTTAAGTCACAGGACGGTGTGATATCTTTGCCCTGATGGAGGGACGTGTCATGGAACGCAAGAAAGCGAGCGATTATCCGCAGGAGTTACTGAATCTGTTCGACCGCTATGTGCACGGCGAACTCGACCGCCCGACTTTTTGGAGGGCGCGAAGAAATTCGCGGTGGGCGGTGGCACCCATGCGGGGCAAATCCGTGCCGGGCATCTGCTGCGCGACCTCGCTCCGCGGGTGCCCGGCAGGGTGATCCGCCGTTTGCGGGCGCCGATTGCCGCGACCGTGCAATGGCCGTGTGACGAAGGGCGGAAGCAGGGTTCTTATGGGCTCATTACGGCCGTAGCCTCATCTTCACAACCCTCACCTGTCAATGTGGTACGATGCTTTTCAGGACCATCGTGCATCTCACGGAGAGGTGGCTGAGTGGTCGAAAGCAGCGGTTTGCTAAACCGTCGTAGGGGGAAACTTCTACCGGGGGTTCGAATCCCCCCCTCTCCGCCATCACATTCAAAAGCGCTTATCGGCTTACCTCAATTGTCGTCGGGCAATGTCGTACAATGAGGTATGGCGCTCAACCTTTACCGCCGCCACCGCCGTGACTGCAAGGCAGGTCATCCCGAAGAGTTCCGCTCAGGTGAATTTGACGAGCGTAAGAAGGGATGGAAGCGCTGTAGCTGCCCCATATTTGCGTCAGGAACACTTCAGGGAAAATTCAAGCGTCAGACTACTGGCCAATGGGAATGGACGCCTGCCAAGGCCGTAGTCGCAGAGTTGGAGAAGTCTGGCTTATGGGGCGGCCAAGTCATGCTTCCTGAGCCACTCCCGGAGTGCACCAAACCACATCGCGCGACTGTCGCACATGCTGTCAAGGCTTTTCTTGCCGAACTTCAGGAAACCGCCGCGTTCGCCACGCACAAGAAGTACCGCCTTCTCCTAACAAAGATGGTTGAGTTTTCGGAAAAGCGGGGCTACATCATGATCGACCAGTGGGAACCGCCGGACGTGCGCGAGTTCCGAACGTCATGGGCGATTAACCCGCAGACCGGCGCGCGCCGCATGAGCATGCTCAAACCATTCTTTGAGTACTGCGTCGCCAACGAATGGATCACGCGTAATCCGGCCCGCCTGGTCAAGAACCCGCGAGGACGCGACGCCGCGGAAAACCGGGCTGAGCAGAAACTACCGTTCACCGACGACGAACTGAAGCGCATGTACGACGCCTGCCCAAAATACGGCAATACGCCCAAACACAAGTGGACCGGCGATGATGTGGCGGACTTTATTTCGCTGTCTATCTATACGGGACTCCGCATTTCTGACGTTGCGCTGTTTCAGATTGACCGCATGAACCCGAGCGGTGAAATCCGTGTCCGCACAACCAAAGCCGGAACGCACGTATACACGTGGGTGCCTCAGTGGCTCCAGGACCGCATTCGGGCTCGCGCCGACGTGCATGGCGCATATATCTTCGGCGAACACACGACAAAAGACCTTGATGTCATCACCGAGGGGTGGCGCCGGAAGCTACAAAAAGTATGGGAGCTCTGCGGTCCGTGGAAAGTAGCGCCGACACCCCACCGCTTCCGGCACACGTTCGCGCGCATTCTACTGCAAAAGCCCGGCGTCACGGTTAGGGATGTTGCAGAGCTTCTCGGCAATACGGAAGAGATGATCCGCAAGCATTACGGCGCATGGGTGCCGGAACGGCAGGAACGTCTGACGCGTATTCTTCGGGAAGCGTTTGAAGACAAGCCGACGCCGAAGCTTGTCGCGATCCGCTAACCTGCGTTAAGCAGGCGTGTATGAATACGGCGGGCTGTAGATTCCGGCACGCTGTAGACGGTATGAGCCTTCTTTCGGCCCATGCGGATTTTGACAACGCCAGGATCATCTTTTATAAGCTGTCGAACGGTCTCTCGCCCAAGGCACCACAGCCGAGCAAGTTCGCCGATCCGATAATGCTTCTCGAACGGCGTGCTGTCATGCATTGGCATATCGAAACTCGCGGCGGGCCCATTGGCGAATGAACTCCGCCACGTCACTGCGCTCGAACCGGACTGCCTTCCCCAACTTGACCCTCGGCAACATCGGGCGATTGAGTCCAGCCGGGTGCGCCAGGACCCACCTGGTGGAGACGCCCAACCATCGCAGACTGTTCATTGTCACCGATTCACTTTTTCCCCTCGAAGTGTCGGGCATACTCCTCTAAGGCGCGATCCCAAGCACGTCGATCCTCCGGTGTGAGGTAATCGTAATTCTTTTCAGTCACGATGAGTCCTGTGCGGAGGTATGCGTAGACTAACTCATCGCGGATGTCGGCCTTGCGCATTAGGATGACGAACTCGAGTTGAAGCGAATCCACTTCCAATGTAAGCGGAGTCTCCAAATGAAAGTCGAAGAGCACGGTATCCTCGGCTTTGAGCTGCTGCAGAGGCGAACATTGACGCCCGTCCAGCTGTCGTCGGATCGCATGCCTGGGCGTCTTCTTCTGCCTGCTTCGTTTCTTCCTCCAGTTCGACACCAACAATTCGCTCGATATCACGTGGCAGAAGGTGGCGTTCGCCACGGCGGAAGTGGGCGAGACAGACCAGATCGTTACGGTCGCAGTGGAGGCGACGCCGATCTACGACACGACCAACGGCATCATCACGGCGGTCGCGAAGTGCAACGTGGACGCCATCTGCCAGTAGAAAGGATCAAACCAATGGAAACTCCAGTTTTTGACGCGAGCAGGCCGATTGCAATCAACCTCCGGACGCCGGGCGGCGTGAAGACCATCCGCGTCCGCTTCCCCTCGGATGACGAATGGATCGGACGCCAGCGACGCCGCAAGGTGCTGGTGAAGCAGTTGGGGCGCGGGATCTCCGAGACCACCGTCGCCAACGGCGAGGATGTGGACGCCGCTCTGGTGGCAAAACTCCGCGAGGGCGAAGACCCGGAGATCGATGCCTTCGAAGCCATGAAGGTGGTCGAGCAATTGAGCCTGGCGGAAGTGGACGATGTGATCCCGGATAGCGACTCCTTCAAGGTCACTCTCCGGGTCCTGGGCGCGACGACCGTCCACCTGCTGAAGATGCCCTCGGCAAAAGACGTGTTCGAGTACCGGCGCGGCTTCGCGCGGCTGCTCGACTTGCCGTTTGGCCGGCAGGAGGTGACGATCAACATCGGGTCCGCTGCGGCGCTCTACAAGAAGCTCGCTACCACCACCGAAGGGTACGCGGGAGAGGTGCCCATCATCCACCAGGCGGTCGCGGTGAAGGCTGCAATCGACGCGATGGATACCGCGTTCGCGGAGGACCGCGACGCAAGTTTTTAGCCGGGGAGTGGCCGGATGATCCGTCGTTCCGATTCCTGGTGCATTGGGCGCTGCGCCGGGAGGAACTGTGCGATCCCGGCTTGTGCCCCGATGCGCCGGAGGAGGACGGCGAACGGTGCGACCATTGCCCGCTCGACCGCCTGGACGCCGCCCAGTGCGCGGAGAAAGGGCTACTCATCCGGCGCGCTCTCGACCTGATGGGCGCGCTGAAACTGGGGGTTCACATCGGCCTTGACGAGATTCGCGCCGACGAGTTCTGCGCAATGCTGATCATCGCGGAGGAGAGGGATCTGCTGGAACGAGAGAAGTCGCCCACGTGGAGGGGCCGCCATCCGTAAGCCCAGATCCTCAACCACAGAACTGCATCTTCGTGCATGAAGCGTTCACGTAGGGTTCATGCACTTGTTCGTGAGGCGATTTGCTCTGCCGCCTTGAGCACGGCTGGTTCAATGACCCATTCGCCAATATTCGCCAGCAATTGGGCCGACGATTCGTAATACCGCGTCTGGAGCACCCAGGGATACATGCGAAAGTGATCAAACATACCGGGCTCCGCTTGGTCGGCCAGCAATATCGGCTGCACGGGCAAGGACGGACGGCTGGGAATAATGCAGCCCAATTCTTGGAGGACACTCCTGGCGTCCGTCAAATCCGCGATAACAAATCTCGACAGACTGGCCAAACTACTGACAGTTTCGAGCGTAGTCTGGCTTGACGGCTGGTCAAAATCAAAGAGCACCGGGAGGTAATCGCGTCTGCGCAGTTCGTCGCGCAGAGCGTCCAGCACAAGCTTTCGATCAGGCGTAAAGCGGCCAAGAATCAAGACAACTTTTGATGTGATGGTGTCGATTGCCGTTCGAATTCGCTCGTTGTTTAGGAGCAGGTAGATAAATTGCGCAATCTCCAAATTGTCGAGCGTGATTCTAGTCGTCTGGTTCTCCGGTGTGATTACGAGGCTCTTCTGCGTAGAACCACCCAGTCTCAAATTCCAAGCGGAGATCCCGTAAACCGCGCACCCATCCAGTACCGCACCCTCAAGATTGCAGTCGACGATACTGGTACGCACCAGATTCGCACCAGTCAGGTCTGCTCCACTTAGATCCGAATGGACGAGTCTTGAGTCAGAGAGGTCAATCTGTCGGAGGTCTGCGTTGGCGAGCGTGGTGCCGGGAAGAAAGGTCGAATTCAGATTTGCACGGTAAAGCTGAGCTGAATTCAGCTTGGCATGGGCCAGCGTTGTGCCGTAGAGGACAGCGTGATTCAGCACTGCGCCAGTGAGGACAGTCCGATTTGCCCTCGCCAAATAGAGTTTGGCCTCATTCAGTCTCGCGTTGGTTAGCATCGCGCGGGTCAAGTCGGACTCGTTCAAGACTGCCTGCCGGAGATCTGCTTCCTGGAGCTTGGCATTTTCGAGGTTGGCATGCCAAAGGTTCGCCGCCCGCAGATTCGCTCGCTTCAAATTTGCCCGCTGCAATTCACATCTGCGCAGATCGGCGCCCGCGAGATCCGGAACAATTGTGGAGTTCCGCCGTCGCCACTCGTTCCAGTGAGCGACACCCGATCGAAGTATATAGTGGTCCCAGGATTTCAGAC
>PLYM01000281.1:6325-8518 GCA_003153375.1 Planctomycetaceae bacterium | reverse complement strand
TGCGAATTGGTGCCGGCCAGGGTGGTTCGGATCGGTTGGAGATCACCTTCGGCACTGGCGTGGTCAAGGAAGAGTGGCTGGAAGTGAACGTGCACTCGGGTGGCAACACCGGTTTGAGCACGAACGACGTGTTCTACTTCGGTAGTGTGATCGGTGACTCGGGTGCGGCCGACACGGTGTTGTTGGCCANNGCAAGACCGACGGCAGCGATGCCACGACGGCCATCGGCAACGTGTTCACATTGCACTACCTGGCCAACCCCACCGGCCCGTTCGCCCCCAACGGCGGTGGTTCGGCCACCCCGGCCGCCTCGCCCGCCGCGGCAACTCCGGCAGCTTCTGCACTGAGTACGACCGGCCCGCTAGCGAGTGCCACCGGCACGATCATGAGCGGCTTGAGCTTCCTCAACACCAGCGCGCTCAACTCCTCGTCGATCCACAGTGCCCTGCAGCACGTGTTCAGCAGCCCACCGGTTACCAAGGCGATCCAGACCGCCTTGCACAACCCGCAGCTCCTGCAAGCCGTCGAGCAAATCGCTAATGACTTCGACGTTCACGACGACGCGTTGGATGGTCTGCTGGCGGAATTGGGCATCGCGTAGTGCTCGCCAACGGCGTTGGTTCAAATGCCAAGTGGCGCGGGCTTCGATACCAGTGATCGATTGCTTTCTCGCTTCGACGGAATTGCGCTCTTGGTCGTTGAATTGACTCAGGGGCGGCCCGCAACCGGATGACCTGCTAGCACCGATGCTGGCGCCGACTACTTGCACGTCTCATCCTTGGTTCGGGCTCGACCAATGCTACCACTTGCTGGCAGCTCGCAGCTGACCGCTAGCGACGCCGATGGCATCAGACCGGAATTCGACGGACGGCCCCCGTGCGAAGCTCAGGTGGATCCCGTGGAGGCCCACAGCCGGCCAGGACGCCGTCAACGGATAGCGTTGCCGTTGCTAGCACCTCCTTGAGTTCGCTTGCCGGGTCGCCAGGGGAACTAGGGGCTTTGGATAGCCAAAGGTTGCTGGCAGCGGCTCTCACGTTGCCGCCACGTCGTTTTTGAAAACGAACGAGTTGTCGCAGTCGTCCTTCGAACGGCAATCCGGCATTACAGCCCATAGTGCAAGGTGATGCTCTTCGTTAGGCGCGATTCCTGTCCAATAGCAGACGCCTTTCGCCCCCCTCGCTTGGTTCAAGTGCTGAGTGCGGACCATTCCCGCCGCGCGACTGTCGCTCGCTTGATCGCCCACCGGCTGCCGCAGAGACAGCGTCCGTGCTCCGCGGAGACAAGCGCCTAAGCTAAGTAGGCCATCAATTGACGTAGGCTGCGGAAACGGCCGAAGTCGCCGATTTCGGCCGCGAGTACCGTCGCCGTAACCAAGCGCACACCGCGCAGCGCTACACTGATGACCGGACCGATGAGTCATTGTCGGCAGCTTCGAGCCCTAATGCCTCCGCAAATCGATTCCAGTCCAGAACGCGATAGTGGCTGAAGGATTGAAAGGGCTTATGCGGCTTGTCCTGGCCAACGAATTCAATCGTCGGCTTGATCTTCAGGAAAACGTCATCCTGCCAATAGTCGCGGGGCGGACCATTCTCGCGCGGCGGAATCGACCAGGAATGCAAATGCACCGGCGCTTCTGAATACCTAGCGGAGCCTGGCTTGTAAAGCAGAGCGCAATTCTTGCCTAGCGGCTGTGGCTGATAGAGCGTGACGTACTGGTCTGTCTTTGATCCTTTCTGCCGTTCGTTCCTGGCGACAAGTGCCTGATAGACCGTCAAGTAATCCCAGTCCATGGCTTCGCCCCCGAGCTTAGATTTAGACTCGTTCGTGCGAATTCACCTTGTGTGGTCGGCCGGCCATGGCAGCGTAACACTCAAGCGGCGGCTGGATGGAATTCTAGGCGCGCATTGGCCCCTGTTGTATAGATCAACAAGCGAGCTTGGAGCCCGCCAACCGCTCGGCCCATTTCCGTAAAAGTTGCAGCAACTACACTGAATCGCCGCGATACGCGTCGTGGCTCTGAACCGGGTGTTCAGCGTCATTCGTTCTCCCGGCATCGCTTAAGGCGAAGGGGGGGCAGCGAGTGCCGGAAATGGGTTTTTCTTCGGAGTCCGAGTAATCGTTTGGGTTGATGCAACGGCGGAATGCACGTCGGTGTCGGCTGTCCTCTGGTCTGGCCGAATCCGGACAAATCGA
>PLYM01000281.1:0-6320 GCA_003153375.1 Planctomycetaceae bacterium | reverse complement strand
GCCCATATCTGCAAAGATGCGGCAACAAGTTGTGAGTCCTCGTTTGCGTCGATATCGAACACCTTGCCCCAACGCATGCGAATGATGTGAACGCCGTGGTTGTTATAGGGTGAGCCATCCGGGAGATCCTGAACCGCGGACCACCGCATGATGACGGTCGTATTCCAGGGGAAACCCTTCACCCATACATCATGAACTGTGAGTTGCAACTTAGGAGCCAGCCGGCCCAGTCGTTCAAACCATCGCCTCAGCGCTTCACGATCGTGCCGCTCGCCACCCAGTGCATGATGCCCGCCAAACCGGTGATGAACATCCTGTGAACAGCTCTTCAAGATCGGAGCGTAGTCCTTCCGATTCACCCGTAGAAAGTTTTGTAGGGCAATCCGTTTGACAATCGCGTGATACATGCACAGCTCCATCCAAATCTCGCAAGAGCGATACGGCTACCCGTGATGCGTTCGTGCGTTCGAATAGCCACGTTGACGGAATTTCAATATAGCGGAATCGCTCGCCGGCCCTAGATTTGACCTTCGTACCGCAAATGGTCCTTTTCTCGGCGTCCGAGAAAACGGTCGGGTTGATGCGACTGGCGTTGACCACGAGTGCGAATGATTTTCCGATTACGCCGGCCAACAGACGAACAACATCGCTCCCATCATGGACAGGTTCTCACTAATCATTCGCGTACAGGGCGTCGAGGCGACCATGGGCCGCAGCGAGTCCCGCAGGGTAGTCCGTCTTGCCGCCGACGACCTCGATGTAGCACGCTGAATCACCCTTGGCGGCCCTGTCCAGCGAGGCATCGAGTTCACCGAGCATGCTGACTTTGGCCGTAAACCAACCCTGGCAGCCCAGGGCGGCGGGAAGAGCATGATAGTTCCAGGCGGCGAGGTCATTGTAGACCCAATCCGGATCCGCCTCGAGCGCCCGCTCGACCATGTATCCCTCGTTGTTGAGGACAAAAATGATCGGCTTGAGCCCGTAGCGTCCCATGGTCCCGACCGCGGTGGCCGTCAGCTGGTGCGAGCCTTCCCCTGTGATGAGGATGGTTCGTCGCGATGGATCGGCCAGGGCCACTCCAAGCGCGGCCCCGGTTGCCCAGCCGATCGAGCCCCACAACGGTGCAGTCTGCACCTCGGCGCCGTCGGGAAGGGGGAGCGGGAAGGTCCCTGAATTCGAGCTGCCGCTCTCCAGGACGATCAAATCCTTCGGCTTGAAAAAGTCTCGATAGCGGGGATACAGATTGGCCGCGGTGATCGGATCGCTCGGCTTGCCGCCTGGTTTCGCGTGAGCCTGTCTGCGTGGTGCAGAGTATCCGAATTTCTTGGGCACCGACTTGACCAACATTTCAAAGAGGTCGCCCATCTGGACAGGGTTGAAGATGCGGTTGCCAATCCGGACGTGGTCGACGTCGATCGTGACGAGCTTCTCAGGCGAAAGCCGGCTCGTATAGGCGCCCGTGTTGATTTCATTGAAGTTGACTCCGCCGGCGTCAATGACAAGATCGGCAGCCTCGATCGCCTCCAGCACGTTGGGGGACGACCCGGCTCCCGTATACGTTCCAGCGAACTGAGCGTGCGTCTCGGAGAGGACGCCCTTTTCCATCGGCGTCACAGCGAAGGGGCAGCCGAGCGCCTCGATGAGCACCTGTAAACTTCGTTGGAGCTTGAACCGCGAGACGGTGTAGGCGGGGAGCACGGCCACGGATCGTGCGGCTTGAATCCGTTCGGTGATTGCCTGGACGGCCTTGGCGAGGTCGGGGCCGCTGGCGGGTTTTGGATACGGGGTCGGGTCGGTGGTCGTGACCGGCGTAAGTGCGAAGTCTCCCGCGACGAGGATATAGGCGGGTCGGCTCTCCGCCCGCGCCGTGGCGATCAGCCGCTCCATCTCGTGTGCGCAGTTGTCGGGAGTAATAACCGCCGAAACGCACGCTGCCTGCGCCGATATGTTCGCGAAGTTCTGGAACACTCCATCGCCGAGCGTGTGGTGGATGATCTTACCAACCCGCTGGTTGCGCATGGTTGGCATGCCGACCAGGTGGAAGACGCACGACCGCTCAGCCTTGGCCCCCATCACGCCGTTGAGCGCGGACAGCTCGCCGACGGCATACGTGGTCGAGAGGAGCGAGCACCCCCGTACGCGGGCGTACCCGTCAGCCGCGTAGGCCGCGTCCAGTTCGTTGGAACAGCCGATCCAGCGGATCGCCTCGCTGCGAGCGACGGCATCGTCGACCTGGAATGCGAAGTCGCCGGCGACTCCGAAGCAGTCGGTGATACCTTCCCGTGCGAGTCGCCGGACGATGTAATCCGCGACATTGGGTTGCTTACTCATGATGTCCTCCAGTTGAGAGTTCCGATCATCACGCACCTACGCGATGCACCCGAATATACCTTTAGCAAACGGTGTGCCGCATGTGGATGCAACGAGGCGCGAGTTTTCTGCAGCAAATCGCGGCGGCGCGTGAAATGACGTATCGCGATCTGTCGACAGGCATCGCAGTCGATACAGGTCGAGTCCACGAAGAAATCGCCAGGCACGTTTTCCGGTACTCGCTTCTTGGGATTGGCCATGACCGAGCCTTCTTCTGCTGGCTTTCCGTTGCACCTGTTTTACAACAAAACCGGCTCTCGGGGCGGTGGCTCGGTTCGGGTGAGAGGATCAGATTCGGTCCCGTAATCCCTTGGATTGCTGCGGCGCGCAGCAGGGCAAGAACACCCATAATCGCCGACCGGCGATCATTCCGAGAATACGGATGACTTCTCGGGACGCCAGGACGGTCCCGTCAAAGGGATGACTTTTTGACAGCGGCAGCGCGAGTCATCAAAGGGTGGTATTTCGGGAGTGCCGCAATACGGGTGAGTTCTTGGGAAATAAACTCGGCTCAATCTGCCAAGGAGGCGTAGGTCGTTCAACGTCTAGTGCGATAAAATGATCTGACGGACGAAGGTCCGTAGCAACTGAAGAAAGGAATTCGGACGAATGACCCATTTAACTCGCTGGCGAATCCTGTTTGCGGATCTGATTTTTCTGTGTGCCGCTGTCAATCTGGCTGGCATGCCGGGCGAATCGTACGCCGACGACACGCCGAAGCCGAAGAGGGCGAGAAATCTTGAAGAAGTACGGGCTATCGTTGCCGGCGAATCGCTAGAACAACTAATTGACAATTTGAACGAAGGACAGTTTTTCTTTATTCCAGGATACCAATCGCCGCAAAAGAACGCCGAAGACGATTTCGAACCAATGCTGAGCAATCGCCGCACGCTCAAACTGATAGCTCTCCTTTCTCAACTTCCACGGGACGAGGCTCGCGGCAGGTCCAAGATGATTTGTGACCGGATGTACCAAGAGCACACGGCTACAATTGAAAGAGTGCTAGCGAGGCGCAGAGATGACAGCTTACCGAAAAGCACGAAATCCATCGTGGGAACGAAACTGGGGCTGGGAGCAGCGATTTTTGCTCTGGCTCACTTTGCTGAGCCGCCTACGGTCATCGAAGAGTTTCGCAGGCTCGACGAGTTTGCACAAAAAATCAGCAAGGAACTCGGAAGCGGGTTCGACGTGATGCGTGAGTATTGGCTGACTCTAGATGGTCACTTCAAGATCAGCGTAATTCTCTACTCCATGAACCACTGCACTCCGCAAGATCGAATCAAACAAGAGAAAGTTGCCAAGCTATTGGATGAGTTTCCCCGGAAGAAAAGGGTGACCATGGCAGGCTGGAATGCGGAGGTTAATCATTATGACCACAACCACCTTTTTGGAGAGGTTCCTCTAGACACGAGCCAAGGCACCGAGACCATCGAGTTCTACGAAACGGATGGAACAAAAGGGCCGAACAATAAGCACGGTGCGGATAACGTCGTTCAAGAGTTGATTCAGATTTGGAAAGCCGTAGAGTGAAGTCAAGAGACTACAAAGAGCAATTTGCAGCCGACAGCCAGAGTTGCCTTGCCCGCTTTTGGGAAGTGTGTGATCCTTGTGGATTCTTGAACGAAACAACAAGGGAGCCTCGCGGGCTGTCCTGCGGCTCGCAGCATGGCCAAAACGCCCGCAACTGTTACCCGAGCATCAGCGTCGATTCTTGGGAGTCCCATTTTACCACCGAATTCTCGGACTCGAGTTGTTGCGACAACGATGCCGAGCCAGGCAGAATTTGAGCAACAATACCCAGTTTTAGATCGCTCAGGTCGATGCGGCCGAAGCATGGCGGCTATTCTCGTCTCCGAACACCTAACTTCAGCTGACCAGGTTCAAGAGCGCAACCGCCGCTGGTGAGGGGGCCGGTTGAGCACGCGTTAGCAAGTCGTTCTAATTCCTGAACGCAATTCCTGGACGTCCACGGCGACAACCGACAGAGAAAATCGCCGCTACCAGATTCCCTGGTTAGGAGCTTGACGTCATGCGAGCTTTGATGATCAGTATGATCGTGTTGACTTTCGCCGGAAGTGGTGTCGGCGAGAGCCTGGGACGAAATTGAACGATGTCCAAAACTAACTTGTCTGAGTCCAGCGTGCCATTCAGTCGGTGCCCGAAGCGGCTTTGGCTTCCCGTGGCAAGCCTTGGCCTAATGATGGCGCTGATTGCGTGTACGTATTCGGCCCAGATCGATGGATTCGACCACGGCTTGAAGATGACGTTTGTCACAGTGTTCGCGGTGATCGCCGCCGCGCTCTTGCTTGCCTGGTTCGTTCTGCTCTCGGGCTTATCGCGATCAACGCGACTGTATGGCGTCGCGATCGTTGCAGCTATCGTGGTCGCCCTGCTCCTCGCGGTGCGGCGGGTGGAGCTTTCGGCTGAGATGAGGCCGACCGTCGATTTTCGCTGGTCGCCCGATCGGTCAGACGTGCTCGAAGCGCATCGCGCAAAGCAGAATCGAAGCACGCCGGAGGGCGCCGGTGCGATCGATCCAAACGGGCGGGTCGCCATTTCCGCATGCAGGCACGACGTGTTCGAATTCCGCGGGCCACGGCGCGACGGTGTGATCGAGGGCGTCAAGCTCTCGCGCGATTGGTCGGCGCATCCACCTAAGTTGGTGTGGAGACAGCCGGCGGGCGGTGGCTACGCCTCGTTTGTCGTCGCCGGACCGCTGGCCATTACGATCGAGCAACGACGTGATCGGGAAGCAGTCGTGGCCTACGACTTCGACACCGGCCACGAGCGCTGGAAGTTGGACTATCCCGCACTCTTCAGTGAAACGTTGGGCGGCAGCGGACCGCGCGCCACGCCCACGATTCACGACGGCGCGGTCTATTCGCTGGGCGCCACAGGCGTGCTGGCCTGCCTCGACCTGGCGACCGGCCGTCAGATTTGGAAGCGTAATGTGCTTGAGGAAAACGGCGCTGGCAATCTGGATTGGGGTATGTCGGGTTCGCCGCTCGTGGTCGGCGATGTCGTGATCGTCAACCCGGGCAATCAAAAAGGCTCGACCGCGAGCCGTTCGCTCGTGGCCTATGACCTTACTACTGGCCATCGCGTTTGGGCGGCAGGTGAGAGCAAGGCCGGCTATGCGTCGCCCATGCTAGTCTCCGTAGTAGAGCGTCCCGAGGTCGTCATCTTTGATGGGGTCGGACTGGCCGGTTTCGACTCGTCCGCGCCAGCCGAGCTATGGCGTGCACCGTGGAAGAGCCAGTTTGACATCAACGCATCGCAGCCAGTGGCTGTCGGGGGCGATCGGTTCCTGATTACGTCGGCGGCTGGCGCGGAATTGGTTCAGGTGAGCAACGGGGGCAACCAGCTGGCGGCCGAAGTGGTGTGGAAAAACAACAAGCTGAAAGCTTACTACGCCAGCCCAATCGTGTACGAGGAGAACATTTACGGCATCGACGATACGCTACTGGCCTGTCTCGACATTGCAACGGGCCAGCAACGGTGGAAAGCCCGTTCGGGTGATTATGGCCACGGTCAGTTGCTGCGCTGCGGCGACTTATTGTTGGTGCTGTCCGAGGCGGGCGAGTTGGCTTTGGTCGAAGCGACTCCTGAGCGATTTCACGAACTGGGCCGCATTCAAGCGATCGAAGGCAAGACCTGGAACAACCCGACACTGGCAGGGACGCGCATTCTCGTGCGGAATCATCTTGAAATGGCGGCATACGATCTGGCCGCCGAGCAGTGAGCGGTGCGGAAATAGGGTCCATAAATGGAACTGTCTCACGAATGACGACTTTCCGGGACTCCCGAGCTGGCGTTCGTGAACGGCAAGCAGCGGTCAGTTGCAGGGATTTGTTAGGGAGCCGGCTCCGCCTCCTCTCGTGCCGTAAAAATGGCTGAAATCTCTGGGTCCGTCCTGGCAAATGCCTTGAGACCCTCAGGGTCTTCCTTGA
>PLYM01000289.1 GCA_003153375.1 Planctomycetaceae bacterium | reverse complement strand
TCACCGGCATCATGGTCGATCTGCAGAGCGGCCTCGGCACGCACTCGGCGATCAACCTGACCAGCGGCGACATCACGTTCAAGGTCTCGCCGGCCGGGTTCGTCACCACGACCTACAACCAGCTGAGCACCTGGAGCGCGGGTCCCGCGCCCTCGGCCGTCTCGGTGCGGATTGGGGCCGGCCAGGGTGGTTCGGATCGCTTGGAGATCACCTTCGGCACCCTCGTGGTCAAGGAGGAGTGGCTCGAAGTCAACGTTCACGCGGATAGCAACACGGGTCTTACGACCAACGACGTGTTCTACTTCGGCAGCATCATCGGTGACTCGGGCGCGGCCGACACGGTGCTGTTGGCCAAGACCGACGGCAACGANNCCAACCCCACCGGCCCGTTCGCCCCCAATGGCGGTGGATCAGCGGCACCGGCCGCCTCGCCCGCCGCGGCAGTTCCAGCAGTTTCTACAGCGAGCACAACCAACCCGCTAGCGAGCGCCATCGGCACGATCATGAGCGGATTGAGTCTCCTCAATAGTAGCGCACCCAACTACTCGCCGATCCACAACGCCTTGCAGCACGTAATCAGCAGCCCGCCAGTGACCAAGGCCATTCAATCCGCTTTGCACAGCCCCCAACTCCTGCAAGCCGTCGAACAAATCGCCAGCCAGTTCAATCTGCACGACGACGCGCTGGAAGGACTGCTGGCAGAGTTGGGCTTGGAGTAGCCCCGGTCAGCCCAGTGGCTTACCCGCTCAATCCCTCCGTTTACCACCTCCGCTGCGACTCAAATGACGAAACGCGATAGCGCGCGAGACTACGAAACACCAGGCAATCCCTACATCGGTATGACGATCAATGAACGACTGCGTAAAGCGGATCTGTACGGCGCGTGGGGCCGGTCAGGGATCGCACGAAACCGCCAGGAAATGATTGGCCTTTTGTTAGAGGTTGGCATCTCCGAATTGCACGCGTACCAAATCGTGAACGTGATCTTCGTGTGTCCCGAAATATATGGCTTCTAGCCCTTGAACAAGCGAACCTAGAACGGGTTTTGCGGGAGAGTTTTCAAAGTGTGCGGTGGCGCAACGCGAGCCGGCTGATGCTTCTGGGACGTCTGCGAGTGGGGCTAGCGACGCGTAACGGGTCCGACGACCACGGGCATTTGCGGCGGAAGAACAGCGCACCGGCCCCATCGCCAGCAGCGCCCAGGTCGACGGCTCGGGGACGATGGATACACTGAGGTCCTCGGCCCTGAGCGGCGATGGCTGCTAGCACCACTGCTGCCGCCCGATCGGACCAGCCTATATCGACCCATGCTGGGCGCCAGCACCATCCGCGCCTGGTCTCTGGTTTCGGCTCGATAGATGCTAGCACCGCTGACAGTTCGCAGCTGACCGCTAGCGACGCCGATGGCGTCAGACCGGAATTGGGACGGTCCGCCCCCGTGCGAAGCTCAAGTGGATCCCGTGGAGCCCCACATCCGGCCAAGACGCCGCCAAACGGACAGAGCTGTCGTTGCTAGCACCTGTTCGAGTTGCTTGCCGGGTCGCCAGCGGGAACTGGGGGCTTTGGATAGGCCAAGAGTTGCTTGCAGCGGATCTCACCGCTGCCGCCATGTCGTTTTTGAAAACGAACGAGCAGGCAGAGCGGCCTGCGCTACAAAGCGCGATCCAACGGCAGGCACTATCAAGGCGTAACTGGTATCAGCTTCTACGTCCGGGCGTGCTGAAGTCAACCTCTTGGTCGCGGGAAGCAGGACGGAAGCAGCCGAGCTCATTGTGCTCACGACTGATTCAAGTTCGATCTTTCGACCTTGCTGGAGGACAGCGAAGCACTTTGGACTAAGCGCCACTCGAACGTCGGGGAAGGCTTCTTCGAGCAATGCCATAGAGGCCAGTTCAAATGATGAACACGAGATTTGGAAGGACTCCGGCACTTCGACCTGTAACTCGGCGAGGTAAGCATCGCTCACGCCCAGGTGGGTAATAGGCATCGACAACTTAAATCACTCATCGGGCGCATTCGGGAGCGGGATTTCGTTGCTCGGGCGTAGCCAATAGCTGAATGGTGGCGCAGTGAAGGCCTGTCGCGTTGCCGGGTGTTGTGCATTGAGAATCATCGGTTGCCGCACGCCGGCAAGGAACTGCACCTCGAAAAGTTCCTGGCAGCCAGCCGTGAACTCGAACATGCCAACCGTGTTGCCGGATGTTAGATCGACCACGGCCACCGCGCACAGCAAACGTTCGAATCGTTGATTAATCGGCAAGCCGCCAAAGATATGCTTCTCCCGGATTTGGCAGAGACCGACAACCGCGTATCGGCCGACGAAACATAAGCCACGCAAGTAACCGGACAGCGTGCAGACCACGTCGGTCGTTCCGCGATCGACGTTCACGCGGAGCAGCTCTCCCTGGCCGGAATTCAGCACCCACAAATGGCCATTGTGCCAGCGCGGCGAATGTGGCATCGACAAACCGCGTGCGATAATCTCGCCGTCGGGCACACGCAGAATCACGCCGCCATTGGCTTTGTCCTGGCGCCAGCCGCCAGGCGTGTCGGTAGTTCCCAGACAGGTCACGTAGCGTGGTTGGTCATCGACCATGGCCAGGCCATTGAGATGACAGCGATCCTCGGGCACGATATCCGAAACAAAAGGCGGCTTCCACTGGGGCACGAAGCTGAATTGATCGCTGGCAAACGACAGGCAGCAGAATCGCGTATTGACCAACCACAAACCCTGCGCGCCGAACGACACGTCGTGGATGTTGAGATCGCCGGTCTGGTAACTGACGCGGGGCAAGTACAGGGCGTCGTAGCGACCCGGTTGGTCTTCCAGAAAGTTCGGGGCCAGCAGCGGCGCATCGGCCAATAACAACAGTTCATTGCGTGTGGCCAGCGCCATCTGAGAGCCGCGCACGGCCAAGCCCATCGGCTTCTCGAATTGTCGCAGCAGTAAAGAAACCTGGCGGCCGTTCCAGCCCACCAGTGCAACCTTGCCGGCTTGATAGGTCGTAATCGCCAGCGAACCGCCACTCTCAGCCAGCCAAGCACCGAACGACTCGGACGCGCTGCAGGAAATGATCTCTCCCGAGTTGCCGGCCGCATGGTCTGGGGACATGGCACTTCCGTGGTTACGAGCGTTTTAGTGCACCCCGATCTTAGTTTCGATTCGATGACGACTCAACAAACGAGATATACGCCCCCTTTGATTCAAGTGCTCTTTGAATCAAAAGTGTTTATCTGGGCGTTCTGAGGCTTCATCGCGCTACGGATTGTTTTTTCTTGACGCTCGATATCGGCCTGATATGCTGGAATTTTGCGTCGTACCGCGATCATTACCGACCGCACCATTTCGAGTGTGCGGTTTACTTTTCGGCACGCGATTTCTGCACTTCAATTTCCCCTTTGCATGGTCCATTTTTAGACGAAGTGTGTGACCATGCGACAACCAACTTCGGCGGCCCGCTGCACGACCCAATATCCATGCGGCGCCCACCGTCTGGCCAGACTGAGAATCGAAGCCCTCGAGAATCGGTTTCTCCTGAACGCGGCGCCAGTTGGCAGCCCCATTTCATTCTCGGCCTCAAGTAGTCTGCATGCGGCTGCTGATGCGGCGGGGGATTTCGCGCTGACCTGGGCGACCAATAATAATATTGCTCTACAGCGCTACGACGCATCCGGGACCGCTCAAGGTTCCACGCTGACGGTTAACACCTATACAACGGACGTTCAGGACTCGCCCGTGGTGGCGATGGACGCCTCCGGCGACTTGGTCGTTATCTGGAGCAGCAATGGCCAAGACGGAAGCGGCCGCGGGATTTATGGCCAACGTTTTAATGCGGGCGGCACGGTGGGTGGCGAATTCCGGGTCAATACCTACACGATTGGCGACCAAAAGAACCCTTATGTCGCCATGGATAACGCGGGCGATTTTGTCGTGACCTGGCAGGGCGCAGATAGCGGTGGTTACGGCATCTATGCCCAGCGGTTTGCGGCCGATGGCACGCTGCAAGGAACCGAGTTTCAAGTCGGCGCTACGACGGCAGGTCAAACCTCCTCGTCGGTGGCCATGGATGGATCCGGAAACTTTGCCGTTGCTTGGACGGCCAACGGACCCGTCTCGATTCAGCGTTACACCGCGCTTGCCGTTGCGCTGGGAAGTCCGATTTCGATCGGCACTTCCCAGAGCGGGTTTCCATCCATCACGATGGATGCCGGGGGCGACTTCGTGGTCGCCTGGCATGATTCATCGCCGGGTGATTCGAGCGGCGTCTGTGCACAGCGATTCGACAGTTCGGCAACCGCGGAAGGCTCTCTCTTTCAGGTCAACACCTACACGACCAACGTTCAGACCGCTCCCGTCGTGGCCATGGACGCGGTGGGAGACTTTACGGTCGCTTGGAATAGCAGTGGGCAGGATGGGAACGGGAATGGAGCCTATGGCCAATCGTACTCCAGCGCTGGCCTCGCTCAGGGGCCGGAGTTTCGCATTAACGCCCAGACGACGGGTGACCAAACAATTGATAGTTTGGGAATGAATGCGGAAGGCGACTTTGTTGCCACCTGGAATTCCACCAATGGATCGACATCCGTGGCGGCCCAGCGGTTTTTGGTCCATGCGCCTCCGCAGTTGACGGGCGTGTTTTCGTCCACCCACACGGCTATCGCCAAAAACAGCACAATGCAAAGCGAGACGTCCTCGCTGGTCGTCGGCTTCTCCAAGGTGATGAATACCAGCGGCGGAGCAATCGGCGCGCACAGCGTGCTTAATCCCGCTAATTGGCAACTGCTCAATGCCGGCGTGGACATCAGCAACAACATTAGCAGCATTGCGTTTGACGCAAGCAAGGATGAGGCCACGCTGACGTTTGCCAATCCGCTACGATCCGGAACGTTCGTTCTAACCGCCCGGCAAAGTCTGCAAGCGGTTGAGGGCGATGGGCTCGATGGAGACGCTGACGGGCTAGCCGGTGGTGACGCGGTGTGGCCGTTCAATGGCGCAGCCTCGGTCAGTGAGGGCGGAAACATCACGATCGCTGCGACAGGCAGTGCGCCGCACGTTGCTGAGGACTCCGCCGGCAACTTTGTCGCGGTTTGGGGCGATGGCAGCCAGATTCGCGAACAGCGTTACGATGCCTCAGGCAATCCGCTCGGCAGCGTCACGCAACTTGACGTTGGCAACAGGTCATTCAATCCTGCCGTGGCTATGGATCCAGCGGGCGATTACGTCGTCGTCTGGCAACGAGGTTCGAGCGGGTACGGAATCTACGCTCAGCAGTTCGATCACAACGGAACGCCGCAAGGCAGCATCTTTCGTGTCGACACATCGATTCCATTTTCTCAAGTATCACCAAGTGTTGCGATGGATGCCAACGGCGATTTTGTCGTCGGCTGGTCAGGGATCGATTTGGGCAGCCAACTGCAAACCCAATACGGTATTTTTGCACGGCGATATAACGCGGCCGGGACTGCGGTGGGTGATGAATTTCGCTTAAACCAGTCGGCGATCAGCAGCCCGATCATCCCCGATATCGCAATGGATGCCAGCGGCGATTTTGTCGGAACCTGGCTAAGTGGCCCCAGCGTGAATGGGAAAATCGTGGCGCGGCGATTCGGCTCTGACGGAAGTCCGGCGTCAGCTGAAGTGACTGTCACTACGAACGTCTTGTCAAATGCCTTGCAAATCGCCCCTCCGACGGTTGCCATGAATGAAGACGGATTCGTCGTGGCTTGGGATGCGATCGCCAACAATATATCCCACCAACACTTAGTACTTGCTCAGCGGTTCGACGACGAACCGGCGCCGCAAGGAGCCGCGATTAGCGTGGCGAACTCGGGCGGAAGTAGCCTGAACCGCGTCGCCATGTCGGCAGATGGCGAATTCACGGTTGCCTGGTGGAACAGTTCGATCTTCGCCCAACATTATCTCGCGAATGGATTGCTGCAGGATAGCACGGTGTTGGTTTCGAGCACCGTGGCCAATTCAACTTCTAAGCCCGCGATGGCTATGAACGAAAACGGGGGCGCGGTCGTTGCGTGGAGCGCGGCGGCCGGTGTCATGGCTCAGCGCTTCGTTAACGATACGCCGCCAAGCGTAGTGTCGGCGACTTCGCCCAACCGTGAGGTGTTGGTCGCCGGCGGCACGGCATTGCACGAGGTCACAAGTCTTGCTGTCCAGTTCTCCAGAGCCCTATCAGTCGACGGAGGTGCTGCCGGACCGCAAAGTGTGCTCAACCCCGCGAATTGGCAGCTCGTTCAGAATGGAGTCGATATCAGCGAATGGATTCTGAACATCGGCTACTCTGGCGATCGAGCCCTTCTGACTCTCAAGTCACCCCTGCGCGGGGGCTCCTACCAACTCGTGGTCCGCGATGCGGTTCAGGATGCGACTGGCCGCGCCCTCGACGGTGACAATAACGGCGCTTCGGGCGGCGATTTTTCGCTCACCTTTAATATTCAAGAAGTGTTCGGCGTCGGCCCCGAGTTCATTGCCAGTGATCTGCCGATCGTTGCGGGTGGTTCGGGGAATATAGCATTTCAAACCTTGGTGTCGACCGGTGATTTCGCGATTGGCTGGCAAAACGGCCAGCATGGCTTGGTGCGGCGATTCGACGCCACGGGAGCTGCCGAGGCGGGCTCGCAGACCATCACCGGTAATCTGTTCGGATTGTCCGAAGACTCCTCCCAGAACCTAATCGCCGCAACGTCATCGTCCTTAGGTTTTCCCGGCTCGGTCTCTGCCGGACATTTATTCGCTGACGGGACGGCGGATTACTTTGCGGTGAGCTCGGCAAACAGCGATCTCGGCGGACCGATCGCGCAGGACGACAATGGTGATTTCGTAATCGTTTACACGAGCAAAGGCCAGGACGGCGACGGATATGGTATCTATGGCCAGCGGTTCAATTCCGCGGACCAAAAGGTCGGTGCTGAATTCCAGGTCAACACGTACACGACAGGTAATCAATCAAATCCAGACGTGGCGATGGACCCGGCCGGTGACTTTGTCGTGGTGTGGCAGAGTAAAGGCGAAGACGGTAGTGGCCAAGGAGTTTATGCGCGGCGTTACAACGCCGATGGCACGCCTGCCACGGGCGAGATTCCGGTCAATTCCTTTTACACCGGCGACCAGGCGCTACCAAGAGTGGCCATGGACCCAGCCGGCGATTTCACGGTTACTTGGACCAGCTACGGGCAAGGCGCAACTAGCTCGGGAATTTATCAGCGGCGATACAATTCACTCGGTGCCCCTCTCAATGCCGAGACACGCGTTAATGGCGCTAATGCCATTGGCCGAACCTCGAGTGTGGCCATGGACGCCGCTGGTGATGCCTTGATCGTATGGCCAGAGACGCGATCCGGAGGCGTCAACACAATAATGGCACAACCGATTGGCGCTGCTGGGCAATACATTGGCGCGCCTTTTCAGGTCAACACGAACGTATTCACTCCACCCCGGAACATTTTTTGGCCGGGCGTCGTAATGAATGCCGCCGGCGACGCGGTTGTCAGTTGGGTGACGACGACCCGTGACGGAAGCGCAAATGCGATCG
>PLYM01000040.1 GCA_003153375.1 Planctomycetaceae bacterium | reverse complement strand
GCCGAATCTTTCAGGACGCACCATGGCCACGATTCTACCAGCGTGCCGGAGAAAGACAGTTAGGCGGGGGCGGCTCGCCAAGCTTGGCACGAAGATAGCGGACGGTGCCCGATTGGCAGCGGCATCCGGGATCGCACCCGCAATTCACCTTGCGACAAACTTGGCTATCTGAGCTAAGTAGCCGTTTGCTTGCAATCCATGCGCTTCAGCGAGTCGCTCAATCGCCGTTGAAGTTAGCCGGACTTCTCCGTTTTCAATTCGGCGAACGTGTCTAGCATCAAGTCCGGGAATGTCGCCCTGAGACAAGTGCTGAAACTCCCGGTACTGCCTAATTGCGAGACCGTACTGTACGGCGAATTCAGCGTTTCGTGTTTTTGCGCTCGCGGCCTTTACGGGATCAACTAGCGATTCTAGTTCATTCCATCCAAAATGCACATCGCCTTTTGGCCAATGAATGAAATCACCTTCGTCATCGATTTCAAATTTTTCGGTTCGGTTGTCCCCAATAAACGGATGCAGCTTGGAAAGCGGGATGTGGATCCGAAAATAATCTGGCGAAATGACAACCAAGTAATCCGTGCCATCGTGTTCCCACCACGCATCAAGAATCCGTTGCATGTCGGGAATGGCAATTCCGGAAATCAACCTCCGCACGATGAACGGCTCTGCCGATTCTTGCGATTTCGCCAGATGAATTCGATGATTGTCTCTCAACTTAAGTCGGGGAATTCGGTCAGCAATGGATTCTGGCGGCATTCCTTCCATGAACATCAAATACTGATATAGCCTCCCGATCTGGGGGGCTGGATCGGTTATGCCAAAGTCACGAAGGCGCGAGACAACCAAAGACCGGGCACTCTCGCTTGGCCGCCCCCACGGAGTATTGCCCCAGCTGGTCCCACTCTTAAGCGTTACGCGTTTACGGACGGGGGCTGCAAGGGAATCGATTGCTTCCGTACAAAGCCTGGCATGGAGCTTGTTGGTAGCGAACACGCGTAATCTGTTGGCTGCCATAAGTTCACCTGCGAATTGTCGACCACTGATCAAATAATGCTGCGCGATGCAATTCGATGGCGGTCAATATCCTTTTAGAATCTTTGCCGAGCATTTTGCCGCTCGTGACTTCAATGGCTCCGTCGCCTCCTAAAAGAAAATATATTCGCGCGTGCCAATGGCCACGGCGCTTTGCGTGGAAATGTGGAGGCTCGTGATCATTCGAGTAGAAGCAGCAATGAATGCCGCTAAGCCTGAATGGCTTAACCTTGGCCAATTAAGTATAGCCTCCAATCGGACATTTTCTAGAAGCAACTCCACAAAAAAGTCCGCCAGCGGTTTTTGCCACAAAATCGATTGGGCTCGGCGAACCTAGCTTTGCGGGTTCGGCTCCTGCAGGCAATGAAAATCGCAATCTTTTTATCATTGCCCGGCAAGTGGCTGGAGAGCGGCCCGCGTCTTGGCGGCGCAGGGGCCTTATAAGCCCCGTTAGGATGGCCATGCGCCAAGGGTTCGATTCCCCCACTCTCCGCTAGCGCTTCTTCTGCGCTCTCGTAGCGGCCCTGGCGGCACGATCACGCAGCCATTCGCGCAGGCTCAAGCCGGCGTCTTTGGCGGCGCGTTCGCATTGCGCCAGCTCCGATTCCGTGAGCCGGAAGGTCACGAGCTTCGACAGGTTGTCGGCCGGATCGTTCTTTGGGCGTCCGCGAGCTTTTGCCATGCCAACAGTGTACACAATAAATCTTTCGTGGCAAGCGGTTTCCTGCTTGCACCCGATGAATTATTGTGTACAATAAATCGTGTTGGGAGCCATGAGCCCAACAAAAAACCCCGAGCCGGGATCGCTAAATCTTGGCTCGGGGCGAGTACAACCCGGCGACTAGCGCCAGACTGCTCCTTGGTAAGTTCAGTCTACCACGCAAAGTCGCCCCAGCAATGGGAAGGTTTTGCGATGATGATTCGAGCCACCTGCGACCATAGCCTTTCCAGAACCAACGGCGTTGACCGCCACGGCAACCAGCGCTTTCGCTGCAAGCTGTGCGGCAAGACTTGGGTCGAAGTGAAGCCGGTCAAGCCGCTGGGCGATATGCGAATTCCCGTTGCCGACGCCAAGCTAGCCTTGCGGCTGCTGGTCGAAGGGAATAGCGTGCGGGCCACGGGGCGGATTACCGGGCTCGACAAGAAAACCTTACTCAAGCTGATCGTGCTGTTCGGTGACGCTTGCCGGAGCTTTCTGGACCAGCGGGCTGACCCATTTGCAGTTTGACGAACAGTGGACCTATGTCGCGAAAAAGCAAGCTCGGCTGACCACGGACCAACGCGCGGATCGCCACGACATCGGCGACGTTTACCTGTGGACCTGCGTTGACCAGAAAACGAAGCTGATGCCGTCTTTCCTGATCGGCAAGCGGTCGGCCGACAACGCCCGGCGATTCGGGCTACCGGCGGTCGCGGTCCGCACGCCAATTGGTTTGTTGACACTGCGCTCGATCGAGCACCAGGTCAGATTCGCTCAGAAAGTCCTTGAACGAAGCGCCAGTCTGCAACTGCGCGCGGGCTCGGTCTGAACTCGCATTTCACCTGGTGCTCACGCCATATTTGCCAAATTGATCCCCGTCGGGCCAGTGGCTCACCGCGTCGGCGGCGCGATGCACCAAGGGATCGATCAGGCCGGCCAGTTCCTTGCCATTCTCGCTTTGCCGATTGTTGAACAGCACGGCCCAATTCAGGCCATCGTGGCGGCGAACCAACAGGGTCGAGGTGCCGTCGAGCGCGCCGGTGTGCCAGGTGTTGTGTCCCTGGCCCACGGGGCGGACGTTCCAGCCGCAGCCGTAGTAAACCTGCTTCGGCTCGCCGTCGGGCTTGTGGCCGGCCAGGCCGCTGGGCCGGGCGAAGATTTGCTCGATGCTGGCCGCTTTCAAAATCCGTGACTGCTGCGGTTTGTCAAAGGCCGTGGCAAAACGCACCAGGTCGACGGCCGAGGAAATCCAGCCTCCATGCGCGTCCATCGCCTCCAGACACCACGTGCCATAAGGCAGCGGCACCTTTTCGCCCACCTCGCCCATCACGGCCGGTCCGGTGCGGTCCTTGCGGTCATAGTATCGCACTTCGTGTGGCCGGCGATTCTTTAGCAGCGTCGCGCCGAGCTGCATGTTCTGGATAACCAGCGGCGCTAACACCTCACGGCGTACATACTCGCCATACTTGGCCCCGCTGGCGTGCTCGATCGCCCGCCCCAACAGCGAATAGCCGAAATTCGAATACGCGTATCGCGTGCCGGGGTCAAAGTCCAACGGCTCGCCGGTCATGTAGCGAATGATCTCGGCGGGCATGGCCGGCGGCGGCACGTTCTCGGCCTTCGCGATCTTGACCGACCGGAACATGGGGTCAAAGCTTTTGTCTCGATCCCAACCGCCGGTGTGCTGCAGCAGTTGTTCGATGGTCACTTCCTGCCAGCGCCGGTCCTTTGTCTCGCGCAATCCCAGCACCTGGCAAATCTTGCCGGCCGGATCCAGCTTCTTTCGCTCGATCAATTGCCAGACGGCCGCCGACGTGACCGGCTTTGACAAACTGGCGATCCGAAACAACGACGCCGGCTCAACCGGCTGACCATTTTCGCGGTCGGCCAGTCCAAACCCACGAGCATAGACCAGCCGCCCCTGCTGGGTGACCGCCAGCGCCGCGCCGGTCACCTTCTGCTCGCGAACAAAGTCGCGCATCAACTCGTCGAAGCTGCCCAGCGCCGGCTGCTCGATACCACTCACCGGCAACTCGTCGCCCCGCGCCGTGCCGAAGAGCGACGATTGCAGCGCGGCCGCACCGGCCGCGGCCGCTCCCAAAAATCGCCGCCGCGAGTGCTCGATCTTCAGCGCCGCTTTCTTCCGGCTCATGGCCCCTGCTCCGTGGCCGGCGAACGCAGACCAACGCTGTTGACTGCCATTACCTTGTACGCATGCTTTTCGCCCGGCTTGGCCGAGCTGTCGACAAAACGCATTTCCGGCAGCGGCTTCTCCGGCGTATCGTGAAACGACAAACCCTGAAACAGCGCGCGGCCAAACTTTCCGACCAGCGCTTGGGGAACCTGGCCCAGAGGCTGCCCGTCGCGCTCGATGATGAACATCTGCAAGCCACTCTCGAAGTCGGCCACGGCGTTCCAGGTGAGCTCGACCGGGCCGTCCGGCTTGGCCGTGACACGCAAATCCGTCGGCGCGGCCGGCGGAGTGGAATCGCTCACCGCGCCGGTCTTCACATATTCCTCCCAGGCTTTCGCCACCCGTTGGTCGGGCAACCATCCCGCGGCGGCCACCGCGCCTTGAAACTCAGCGGCCGGCTGCGCGTGATCTGCCAGTGGCAGTGCCAGCCAGCCCTGCTGCAAATCGACCGGCTTGAGCTGCTGGCTCTCGCTGCCCTTTTCGGGCAATCGCAGCGCCAGGCAACTGTCAAAGAACGGAATTGCCAGGTAACGTGAATCGCCACACTCGTGAGCCGTTCGCGGGTCGGGAGCAAATCCGATCGGCGCGCCCTTCGCCCGATAAGCCTCGAACATCCCCATCGCGCCGGTCCAGGCTCCCGAGAATCGCGCGTCGCCGTTTTCCTTCGCCCCAGGATTGCACATCGCGGGAATCTGGTAGGCGGCCAGCGGGATGTCGGGCTTGGGAATCTCCCCCTTCTCCCAAACGGCGAAGGCGCTGCCCGAGCGAAACCAGATCGCCACGATCCGCTCGGGATCGAGCGTTTGCATCAGGCTCGACCAGAATGCTCCGCCCGAGTGCCCCCACAGACACCACGGCACGCGACTCAACTCCGCATGACCCGATTGGCTGGCGAATTGATCGAGCGCGGCCAGAAATCGCTCCCTCGAGCCATTGCGTGGGTCGCACCAGAGGCGGCAATTCTGGGCGTCCTCTTGCTGATACGAAGGCCCCAGCAGCGCGCAATCCCACTTTTTGGCCAAAGCCTGCCAGTGCAAGTCGTAAGCCGCCGTCTCGCCGCCATGGCAGGCGCCGCTGCCGCAGCCGTGCTGGTGCACGATCACGCCGCGCAGCCGAGCCACGCCGTCGGGAATCCACAGCCTATACGTCACCCCCAACGACAACTCGCCGGCCGCAGTCGAGGGGTCGAAATGGACTTCCCAATAACGTCCCGCCGCCGGGGCGTTCGAAACCGCCAGCAGCAAGATGCCGATCGCCTGCGTCGCCCATCGCCAGTTCATCGTCATCTCTCGCCGGGGCCTGTCATCATTTCTACTCGTGTGTCCGAGCGGCGGATCGCGACTCGTCGTGCCCAGGATGCGGTCATGTGCACGACACTGTCGCGACATCATACTATCCTCTCGGTGGGCCGGCGAACAAAAATCACTGCGGCGGCCGGCTCGCGTTCCCCTGGACCTGAGCCCGGCTGTCGTGGAGAATCGGCGACGCGCAACCGCCTGCCAACTTCTCAGGAATTCCCCTCGTGCTCGCTCAAATCCGCTCGATCCTGTGGCGTCTTTTGAGCACGCCCTACGTGCCGCACCCGGCCTTCGACGATTTTCTGACCGCGGCGCAAAAGCAGGAGAACGCGCAGGCCGAGGTGACCGTGGCCGTGCTCGACGCGCCCCAGGCCGATCGGTTGTTCGGCGTGCCGCTGGCCCGGCGCGGCATTCAACCGGTCTATTTGCACGTGCACAACCGTTCGAAAACGGCGCTGCGGCTGCAACTGGTGCGCATCGATCCGAATTACTACACGGCTCTCGAGGCCGCCGCGGCGAATCACTTCTCCATCGCCAAGCGGCTGACCGCGTTCGGCTTTCTCGGCTTGATTTATTTCCTGCCAGTTTTGGCGTTGATCCCTTTCAAGCTCGTCACGGCCTATCGGGCCAACCGTCGCATGGACGAGTTCTTTAGCTCGCAAGCTTTTCATTTGCGCCCCATTCCACCAGGCGGCGAGTCGCAAGGTTTCGTCTTCACGACCCTCGACGCCGGCACGAAGATCGTGCACGTCTGCTTGAATGCCACGGGCGACCTGCTGGATAGCGCCACCGGAAAAGTCGAAGTCCAGGATGAACCGGGTCGCACGACCGAGTTCACTTTTTCGGTTCCGGTGCGGGGGCTGAGTGCCGATTATCTGCGGCGCGATTTTGCCACGCTGCTTCCACCGGGCGACGTCGTCGCCTGCGACTTGCCCCAACTCGTCGGCCGGCTGTGTCAGATGCCGGCCACGACCACCAACCAAAAGGGAACCCATACGGGCGATCCCCTGAACCTGGTCGTGATCGGCGAGTTCGCCACGATCCTCGGCTCATTTGCCGCCCGTTGGGACGAAAGCGAGACCATTACGCTAACAACCTGCTGGAAGACCCTACGGTCGTTCCTGCTGGGATCGCAATATCGCTACTCACCCGTCAGCGCCCTGTATTCATTTGGCCGTAGCCAGGATGTCGCCTTGCAGCGCACACGCCACACGATCAACGAGCGATTGCACCTGCGGTTGTGGCTCACCGCGCTGACCTTCCACGCCAAGCCGGTGTGGGTCGGCCAGGTCAGCCGCGATATCGGCGTGCGCTTCACGACCAAGACCTGGAATCTCACCACGCACCGCGTCGACGGCGATGTCGACGAGGCGCGCGATTATGTGGTCGAAGATTTGCTGCAAGCCGAACGGGTCGACGCGGCCGGCTATGTCGACGGGGTCGGAGCCTGCGATCTGGCCGCCCCCCGCCGCAATTTGACCGGCGACCCCTACTTCACCGATGGCAAGCGTGCCGTCATCCTGCTCTCCGAGACCCGCACCAAGCCACGATTCGTGGCCTGGTCCTAGCTCAGCATTGCCGACGGCCTCAGGCCGCCGTCACTTCGTCCACGGCCGCCGAGGCCGTCGGCAACCGGGCCAGCAAACCCTCCAGATCGAATACCGTCGCAGGCTTGGTCAGATGGTAGTCGAAGCCCGCGGCTAAAGCCTGCTGTTGATCGCGCTGCTGCCCCAGACCGGTCAACGCCACCAGAACAGTCGATCGCAATTCCGGATGTTCGCGCAGCCGTCGCGCGATCTCGTAGCCGTCCAGGACCGGCATCGCAATGTCGAGAAACACCACGTCCGGCGGATGAGCCAGAACCCAATCGATCGCGGCCCGGCCTTCGCTGAATGCTCTCGCGTCCTGGCCGCGCGCACAGAGAATCCTCGCCAAGGTTTCAGCCGAGTCGGCGTGATCGTCGACGACCACGATACGGCGCCGAGCCGACGGGTGGGCGATCGGCGGCGGAGGCTCCAAGTCGTTGTTCGCCGGAATCACGGTCAGCGCCGGCAGCGTCACGACAAACTCGCTTCCCCGCGCCGGCCCTTCGCTACGGGCTTCAATGCTGCCGCCGTGCAGTTCGATGAACTGTTTGGCCAGGGCCAGACCGATTCCCAATCCGCCGTGAGAGCGGCTGAGCGCCGTGTCGATCTGCCGAAAGGGTTCGAAGATTGAGTTTAGCATGTGCTCCGGAATGCCGGATCCGTTGTCGCGCACGCGAATCACTACCCGCTGCTCGCGACGTTCGGCAACGACCGAGATCGTGCCATGCGGCGGCGTATACTTGGCCGCGTTGCCCAGGATGTTGGAGAAAACCTGGGTGAGCCGGCTCAGATCGCCATCGATCGCGACCGGCCCGGCAGGCAAGGTCACCGAAAGCGAGTGGCCCGCTTCGTCGATCAGCGGTCGAGCGGTCTCCACGGTCCGGGCGATCAGAACGCCCAGGTCCAGCGGGGCGCGGTGCAGCGTGATCTTGCCCCGCGTGATCCGGGCCATGTCCATCAGGTCGTCGATCAGCCGAACTAACTGTTCGACTTGTCGCGACATGATCAGTCGCAGCCGCTCCATCTCCTGCTTGTCGTCAATGCAGTGCGGCCACAATTGCAGCGCGTTGCTGATCGGCGCCAGCGGATTGCGCAGCTCATGCGCTAGCGTTGCCAGGAACTCATTCTTGCGGGCGTCGGCGTCCTTGAGCGCCTGCTCGCTGGCGACGCGGTCCTGGATGTCGGTGCTGGTGCCGAACCAACAGGTGATTTCGCCCTGTTCGTCACGTACCGGCACCGCGCGAGCCAGGTGCGATCGCATCTGTCCGTCACGGCGCCGCAAGGTATAGGTTTCTTCCCACGGCACGCCTTTGGCCAGCGCGGCTCGCCAACTCGCCAGCACGCGCGGGAGTTCGGCCGAATCGCACACGCTCTGCCAACCGTCACCTTCCACCTCGTCGGGCGCGGTGCCCGAGTATTCGTACCACCGCTCATTGAACCAAAAGCGATAACCATCCGGCCGAGCCATCCACACCAGTTGCGCGATCGAGTCGGCCAGAGTGCGAAAGCGCCTGTCGGCCTCCGCCCGCCGCGCCACGTGTAGTGCCTCGCAGAGATAACTGACCGTAACGCCGACGAACACGAACACCACGGCATTGACCGCGTCGGCGGTCGTCGCGATCTGCAATGAAAAGGGTGGCGGGACGATGAAATAGATGCCGGCCAGCGCGCTCAGAGCCGTCGCCAGAATGCCAGCCCACAGACCGCCAACCCAGGCCGCGGCCATGACCGCGATCACGAAGGGCATGAGCCGCGCCTGCTCGGCGAGCGCCTCGCTCATGGCCATGCGGATCAACAGCACGACGGTCGTCGCGACGACCGCGGTGAGATAGCCAAGGCGTTTTTGCGAGCGATTCATGCCGTCCGTCGGCGCGCCGATGAGATTGGGCGCTCCCTCAGGCCCCGCCCGATTTTACGCCGGCCAGCGAAAAACCGTTCGTTTCTTGCTGAAAAGTAACAGAGGCCCGCAGGCCGCTCCAGCAGACCGAAACGCCATCGACATACTGCTAATCGATCGGCTCGCGTCGATTGCAGACAAACGGAAGGCTAATCAGATTGACCCGGCGTGACGGATTTAGTTTGTCTAGTCAAATTTCGATGCAGGCAGTGCAGGCGGCATCGCAAATCGTGACAGCAGATCGCCTGGTACAAAACAAATCACTTCGCGTTGGCAGGCTCGCGAACCGCCTTGTACAAGATTTTGCTGGCTTCCTGAAAATACAGCGGCGTTGAAGGCATGAATTGCGTCATGCCGACATAAATCAGGTTCTCGCGCGGCGCGACGAAGAACTGCGTGCTGGCAGCGCCTCCCCACCCATATTCGCCCAGCGATCCAGCCGGCTCGCCTTTGCCGGTCTTTACGCGCACGGCAAAATCCAGCCCAAAACCCATGTTCGGCAACGGCAGGGGACCCAGTTTGATCGGCACCAGGTCGTCTGGCAGATGGCTCTGGGTCATCAGGTCGACCGTTTCCGGCTTGAGGATCCGCGCGCCGTCGAGTTCGCCCCGATTCAGCATCATTTGAGCGAATCGCAAATAGTCGTCGGCGGTCGAGACCAGCCCTCCCCCGCCAGACAACAGCGCTGGTGCGGTTGCGAATTGGCTGGTTTTGGACCCGTCAATCGGCGAGAGGCTGCCGTCCTTCTTGCCATAGTTGACCGTCAGGCGATCGAGCTTCGTGGCCGGCACGGAAAACGACGTGTCGTGCATCGCCAACGGCTTGAACACGCGCTGGGAGAAAAACTCGTCGAGCGGCTTTCCCGAGAGCGTTTCGATCAACTTGCCCTGCACGTCAACGGCAATGCTGTACATCCACTTTTCGCCGGGTTGGGCAGCCAATGGCAGCTTCAACAGCCGCTCGAGCATGCTATCCAAATTCTGCGTGCGATCGAGCAATCGGGCTTGGGTGTACATCGCGTCGACTGGCGTCGCGGGAAAGAGGCCATAGGCCAGGCCAGCCGTATGGCGCATCAGGTCGCGGATCGTCACCGGCCGCTTCAAATCGACCAACTTGATCGTGTCGCCCTCCTTGCCGGCGAAAACCTTGACCTGGTCGAAGCCGCTGAGGTACTTGCTCACCGGATCATCCAGCTGGAAACGCCCCTCGTCGTAAAGGGTCATCAAGGCCACGCCGGTAATCGGCTTCGTCATCGAATAAATGCGAAATAGGGCATCGCGGCGCATCGGCTGGCCGGCTTCGAGATCCATCTTGCCGTAGACGCCGGCATGAGCGACTTTTCCGTCGCGAGCGATGAGCAGCACGATGCCGGCTAACTTTCCATCGTCGACATACGACTTCATCAGCGTATCGATCTCGGCGAGCGAGTCGGTTACAAGACCAACTCGCTCGGGCGGTGTCGAGGGAAGAGGCTCGGCAACGGCACGCACCGGCGCGAACAACACAAGAGCCAGGCAAAGCGCGGAATACAGCGTTCGCATGGGATTTCTCCAAGTCGAGATGGATGGTTGTTGGGCGGCAGCACCGGTGCCGATGGGCACGATTATGGACCTTGGGCTGGCGCCGGACAACTGCCCGGGGTGCTTTTGACTCGAAGACCGGGGCCAAGCTCGCCGCCGGCCAGCTCCCATCGACGCTCCGGTGGTCTGAAGGCCGGTCGGGTGGTCGCCGAACTCGCTCTTTGGTTGACTGTCGCGGGGGCCCACTGATACCCTGCTGCGGGCCGATCGCCGCGCAGGGCCGGGCCGCCAATCATTCCCAACTGACAGAGCAGCGACGATGAAAGCGATCGTAGTGCGCCAGTGGTGTGAGCCGCGGGATTTAGTCATGGAAGAAGTCGATCGGCCCGTCCCGACCGCGGGCCAAGTCGGTATCAGGATCCAAAGCGCTGCCCTCAATTTCCCCGACGTCTTGATGGCGGCCGGCAAATACCAAGTCAAACCGCCCCTGCCCTTCACGCCAGGGTTTGAGGTGGCGGGAACGATCGACTCACTGGGAGCAGGCGTCACGGGTTTCACTCCCGGCCAGCGCGTGCTGGCGCAGCTCAGCCTGGGCGGATTCGCCGAGTTCGCGGTCGCGCCCGCCCCGGCAACCCAAGCGATTCCCGCTGGGATGAGCGACGATCAAGCGGCGGCCTTTCCGCTCGTCTATCAAACCTCGTATGTCGGGCTTGTGGTGCGCGGGGCGCTGAAGCAAGGCGAAACGGTGCTGGTTCACTCGGCGGCCGGCGGAGTGGGCCTGGCAGCGGTGCAGATCGCACGCGCTCTAGGAGCCGGAAGAATCATCGGCACGGCCGGCTCCGACCACAAATTGGAGCTCATTCGCCAACAGGGGGCCGACATCGCCATCAACTACCAGACGGAGGACTTCGTCGAGGTCGTGAAGCGCGAAACCGACGGCCGCGGCGCGGACGTCATTTACGATCCCGTCGGCGGAGAAATCGGGCAGCGGAGCACCAAGTGCATTGCTTTCGAGGGCCGACTGTTGATCGTCGGATTCACGGGCGGTGCCTTTTCGAACTTCGTATCCAACCATATCCTGCTGAAAAACTACAGCGTGGTGGGCGTTCATTGGGGCTCGTATCAAAAGCACCGCCCGGCCACGATCGCGCAGGCATGGAAGGCGCTTTGGGAGATGTACCGCGCCGGCCAACTCAGACCAGTGGTTGGCCGGCGCTATCCGATGCCGCAAGTCGCCGACGCCATGGAACTGCTGACTTCACGCGCCGCGGTCGGAAAAATCGTTCTCCATTGGTAGTCTCGGGGCATGAATCGCTCTCAAATGAACCGACGGGATTCGGAGATCGCTTGTCAGTAGTTGAGAGGCCCTATTGGCGGCGACTCCGTGGATAGGCGATACTGGCCCTGCAGCGCCCGCTGCATGGTCAAGGCTTTCGTGCGGAGGGGCTGGAACAGTTATACGGAGAGATTCCATGCGTTTCAGACCAGGCACTGACGCATCGCTACGAGAACCCGCGAATCGGACATTCCGAACGACCAGGTCGCGGAGGCCGCGCGTGGAGCGATTGGAAGATCGACGCCTCCTGTCGATCGATGGCGCGCAAGCAATCATTGCCAACCCTGTGCCAGGCACCAATCTGTCGCCCGCCACGACGATTGCCGCGCCGTCGGCGTTCCAGGTGGGCAACTGGACTGCCCTGACCAATCTGGCGCCCGCCTCGATCTCGACCATGATGCTGCTCTCCGACGGCACGGTGATGGCCCAGAGTGGAGGGACCTCGAGAGCCTGGTATCGGTTGACACCGGACGCCTCGGGCAGCTACGTCAATGGCACCTGGTCGACCTTGGCGCCGATGGGATTGGAGCGATTGTATTTCACCTCGGACGTCCTCACCGATGGCCGCGTTTTCGTCGTCGGAGGTGAGTATTCGGGGCCGACGGGCGCCCAGAATCTGACCAATACCGGTGAAATCTATAACCCCGTGACGAATGTCTGGACGGCGATTCCGAATTTCCCTCAATCGAGCTTCGGCGACGATCCTTCGGAGATGCTGCCCGACGGGCGTGTTCTGACGGGATATATCTTCGGTCCGCAAACCTACATCTACAATCCAACCACCAACAGCTGGTCGACTGGCGCCACAAAACTCTCCAATGACCGCAGCGACGAGGAAACGTTCGTCAAGCTGCCTGACGACAGCATCTTGTCCTATAATGTCTTTGGCAACGCGCAACACGCGCAGCGATTTGACCCCGTGCTCAACAACTGGGTGGATTCGGGCGCCGTGCCCGTGCAATTGCAAACCACCGCCAGCGAACTGGGCCCCGCTTCGTTGCTGCCCGACGGGCGCGTGTTTTTCATCGGCGCGACGAACCACACGGCGATCTATACCCCCTCGACCACTCGCACCGGCACCGGCAGTTGGGTTGCCGGACCTGACATTCCGGGCGGACTCGGCGGCAACGACGCGCCTGGCTGCATGATGCCCAACGGCCACGTGCTCTTCGTCGCCGGCGGCACGCCCCAGTTGAGCAACGCGCCATCGAGCATCTTCGAATACGATCCGGTCGCCAACACGATCAATCCGGTGACCGTTTCCGGCCCCAGCCTCGGCACTTCCACGTTCACGACGCGCATGCTGATGCTGCCAAGTGGCCAGGTGCTTTATTCCAGCGGTTCGGGCGCTCGGCTCTACGCCTATAACCCCGTCGGTTCGCCAGCTTCTGCTTGGGCTCCGGCCATCACGAATATCGCGAACAACGGCTCCGGCACTTACACGCTGACCGGCACGCAGTTGAATGGCATTTCCGAGGGCGCGAGCTACGGTGATGATGCCCAGATGTCCAGCAACTATCCGATCGTCCGGCTCACCAACCAGCTCAATGGCGCCGTCTCCTTTGCCCGCACGTTCAATTGGAGCAGCACCGGCGTCGCGACGGGGGCAACACCGGTTTCCGTGCAATTCGCTCTGCCCGCCGCTCTCAGCTCGGGTAACTACCTGGTATCCGTCGTCGCGAATGGGATTGCGTCGGCGCCCGTCGCGTTCAACGTCGACACAACGATCTCGGGCAAGGTGTTTTTCGATACCAACCTGAACGGCACGCTCGATCCTGGAGAAAGTGGAAGGGTCGGTTGGACGCTGTTCGACGACCTCAACAATGATGGCGTTTTCAACCCGGGGGAACCCAGCACGGTGACCGGCGCCGGCGGAAGTTATCAATTCAACAATGTCAGCTTCGGTGACCACCACATTCGAGAGGTTTTGCAGAGCGGCTACGCCGAGACGGGTCCGCCCAGCGGAGTGTTTGACGTCAACGTGCCTAGTTCGCCCGACAACGTCACGGATCTGAATTTCGGGAATGTTTTTTCGACGGTCCCCTTCGTGGCCTCGATCAATCGCGCGATTCCAGCCACAACCACTGCCGGCGGACCGAGCGTTACCTATACCGTGACGTTCAACGAGCCGGTCACCGGGGTCGATGAAGTGAACCCCAGTCACGACTTCGCGTTGGTGACCACCGCAGGCATCACCGGCGCATCGATCGCCAGTATCACGGGAAGCGGCGCGGTCTACACGGTTACGGTCAGCGGGATTACGGGCAATGGCACGCTGGGCTTGAACCTCCTCGACGATGGCAGCATCCACGATGCGAGCAACCATCGCCTGATCCAGCCCGATGGACCGGCGTCGTTCGCGTCGCAGACCACCTACGGCACCGGCTCCAATCCGCTCTCGGTGGCGATGGGCGATTTCAATGGTGATGGCGCGCTGGACCTGGCGGTCGCCAATTCAACCGATAATAACGTCGGCATCCTGTTGAATAACGGCGACGGCACGTTCGCCGCGCAAACCACTTACAGCAGCGGCGGAGTGACGCCCCGCTGGGTGACTGTCGCGGACGTCAACCACGATAACCAGCCTGATCTGCTGATCACCAACTTTGGCAGCAACACCGTCAGTGTTCTCTTGGGTAATGTGAACGGCACGTTCGGATTGCCGACGACCTTTGCCACGGGAGTGCAACCCGTCTGCGTAACCGTGCAGGACCTCAATCACGACAATAATCCCGACCTGGTCGTCACCAATTCGGGCAGCAACACCGTGAGCGTGCTGCTAGGGAACGGAGCCGGCATGTTCGGCCCACAGACCACGTTCGCGACCGGGGCCGCTCCGGTGTCCGTGGCCGTCGCCGACGTCAACGGCGACAACAATCCCGACCTGGTGATCGCCAACAATGGCAGCACAAACGTCAGCGTATTGCTGGGAGATGGCACCGGCGCCTTCGGGGCGCAAGCGACCTACGCAACTGGCCGCGCGGCGGCTTCGGTTGCCGTGGCCGACTTCAATAACGATGGCAAGCTGGACATCGCGACCGCCAACACCACCGATCAAAACGTAAGTATCTTGCTGGGCACCGGCACCGGCACCTTTGGAGTCCCAACCACCTACGCCGTCGGCTCCGCTCCGCTTTCGCTGGCGGCCGTGGACGTCAATGGCGACGGTCTCCTCGACCTGGTGGTGGCTAATTCCGGCGGAGTTTCCCTCAGCGTGCTGATGAGCCATGGCGATGGTACGTTTCAGCCGCAGGCGAGCCTTGCCGTCGGCGCGTCTCCTTTCGCCGTTGCCGTGGCGGACGTCAACGGCGACGGCAAGCCGGATCTGGTAAGCGCCAATTTCAATGGCAACAACGTCAGCGTTCTATTCGGCAACGCCAATGGAAACTTCGCGGGCCAGGTTTACACCATCGTGAACCCACCGACGATCGCCTTGACGGTCGGCGGCGAGGCCCCGAATTTCACCACGACTTGGTACAACAGTGGTACCGTACCCATCGAAAACAACGTGTTGGCTTCGATCGGCACGCTGTCGGGAATCCCGAGTTTGCAGTCATTGACCGTCGCCTTGGCCACGTTCCACACCGGCGACGTGCTCGCCCTGGCACCGTTGGGCGGCGTCAGTCTGGCGCTGACCAGCAGCTACTCGGCCGGCACGCTCACCCTGAGCGGCACCGACACGGTGGGCCATTACCAGCAAGCTCTGCGGTTTATCAATTACAACAACACCGCGGGCGGCCCGGGCGCCACGCCGATCACGGCCACGTTCGTGGCCAACGATGGCACGCGCTCGAGTAACCCGGTCACGGCCACGATCAATATCAACGTGGGCAGCGGCGAGGTGCTGGGCAACCGGCTGTTCTACAACAACTCGAAGTACGACCTGAACAACGGTGCGATCGATGCCAACGACGACCTGGCCATCGCCTCGGACAAGACCGGTTACGCCGGCACCGGTACGGCCACGTTCGCCAGCATCAGCTCTTTCAACAAGGGCATCACCGGCATCATGGTCGATCTGGCCAGCGGATTGGGCACCCACTCGGCGATCAACTTGACCAGCGGCGACATCACGTTCGAGGTCTCACCAGCCTCGTTCGTCACCACGACTTTCAATCAGCTCAGCACCTGGAGTGCAGCGCCCTCGCCGTCGGCCATTTCGGTGCGGATGGGTGCCGGCCAGGGTGGTTCGGATCGCTTGGAGATCACCTTCGGCACCGGCCTGATCAAGAACCAGTGGATTGAAGTCGACGTACACTCGGGAGGTAACACCGGTTTGAGCGCCGATGACGTGTTCTACTTTGGCAGCGTCGTGGGCGACTCGGGCGCGGCCGACACGGTGCTACTGGCCAAGACCGACGGCAACGACTACAACGTGCCGTTCAACAACATCGCGGGTTTGACGACCCCGGTCTGGAACCTGGCCGACTATACGAAGGACGGCAAGGTCGACGGCAACGATGCCACCACCGCGATCAGCAATATATTTTCATTGCACTACATTGCCGATCCCACCGGCCCGTTCGCTCCCAACAGTGGCGGATCAGCCGCCCCGGCAGCCTCGCCTGTCGTCGATCCGGCCAGCATCGTGTCGCCCACCGCGTCTCCATCCGCCGCCGGCGCGATCTCAAGTGGCTTGAGCGTGTTGAACAGCCGTTTGCACAACCCACCCGCAATCCCCAGCGCCTTGAACCACGGGCTTGCCAGTCCGCCAGTGACCCAAACGCTGCAAAGCGCCTGGAAGGATCCACAGCCGTTACACGCCGTCGAACAGATTACCGATGCGATCCAGCAAGAACGCGACGCGATCGACGAACTCTTGATGGAGTTAGGACTGGGCCCAAGCGGAAGTCCTTAAGGCGCTTGCCGCGCCGCGGTCATCGTCGCTCGCGCCGCCGCCTTGCGGAGATTTGCCGGTACGAGCCGCCTCCAGGTCACGCACCCCATCGCGATAGCGGGTTAAGCCCGCAAGGAAGTTTTCTTCGGAACCGGTTTTCTGCTATTTCCCGACGTCACTTCCATCCTGCTTTGGTTGTTCCAGACGGACGAGGATCCAATGATCGGTCTTGCCGTTTTTGTGGATCAGCGCCGGTGCTTCGCTTTCCGTGAGATCCATCAATCCGGCTTCCATCACAGTCTGCTTGTTGCCACCGACTGTCCAAGCGGCTCGTTGTGTCTGCTTGTCCACGGCGCCATGGATCGGTAACGTCTGATCCTTCGCTTCGTCCGTGAAGTTGCCCCGCAAGGTGCCCTGCTGGTCGATCGCCATTTGGACGATGAGTTGCGGTTGCTGTTGCTCATTCCGCACCATCGCAAAGACGCCGAGAGGCACCCACTCCGACGCTGAAGTGTCGGCCTCACTGCCCGCCTCAGCCAAATCGGCGGCTTGCTGACTGAACTCCTCGGTGGTGCCCACATTCTGGCCATCCACCAGCACATTGCCACCCTGGGGAGTCACGTTGACCCCGTAGTTATAGGAGATCGGCGTGATGCTGCCGTATCCACAATGGCTGGCCACGGCGCCCCAGGTCGACGGAATCCAAAGAGCACCAGCGGCCCAACCGGAGTTGGACCAAGCCCCCGGGTGACTGCCGTACCACTGTTGGTTGTAGATGTTTGGATGATTGAACGAGTTGCTCACGGCCGCATAGCCGGCTGCTGCACCGCCGGCGCCGGATACGGCGGGCGCGTTGCGATTCGCCGCGGCAGCGCCGACGGCCGCTCCCCCCGCGCCCGAGACCTTTGGATTGTTGCGACTGGCGGCGGCGGCACCAGCGGCTGCGCCTTCGGCGCCAGAAACCTGCGACGAGTTGCGATTGGCCGCGGCGGCGCCCGCGGCCGCACCCTGTGCTCCCGAAGCTTTCGGTGCATTACGATTTGCGGCAGCCGCACCGGCCGCCGCGCCCTGCGCGCCCGAAGCTTGCGGCGTTTTGCGGCTCGCGGCGGCAGCGCCCGCCGCCGCACCCTGCGCTCCAGAGGCTTGCGGCGTCTTGCTTTTGCCAGCAGCATTTCCGGCTGCCACGCCGCTAGCTCCCGACTGCTCGCTCGGCTTGCCGTGCTGTCCGCTGGTCTGTTTTCCGCTATGTGTGCGTTCTGACCATTCTCCACCCGTGGCTTGACTGCCCCCCGGTTTTGCGCCGCGAGACTCGCTGGAGCGCTTCTGATCGGATCGCTCGTTGTCTTGTTTCCCTTCAGGTTTGCGCTCGGCCTGACTTTTCCCAGCAGGTTTTCCGCCGCGCGATTTCTCCTCTTCTTTTCCACGAGGCTCGGCCTGCGCGAGAGACACGGCAAAACACAAAGTCAGCGTCAGAGCCGCGGAAACAAATTGTCGAAACATGGTTTTTCGATCCGGTGAGAGTGCAAATGGCATTCGTCCACACAAGCCGTTCATTCCAACGACCGACCGCGCTGCAGGAATCGCGGACGCCTTTATCTTCCGCGATTGCGCACTGAACAACAAGGTGTGCCCGCGGTTGCATACAACGGCTCGCCGTCGCGAGCGGCCGCTAAAACCGGCACCGACATGCCTGCCGTCGTACCGCGAGCCTGACCGTTTCCTGGGGAAAATGGCTCCTGCCTCTGGGACCGCGTCCCGGGAACCGTGTTCTTGGATGGCGATCGATCGGTTGGTGGCTGAATCGAGCAAACGCCGCCGCCAAAGAGGTGCCTTCGGCCGTGGTGCTCAACTCCCGTCTTGCTCAGGCCGTGATCCGATACGAAGCAATTCGAGGAACCGCGCCAAGACCGCCTGGCCGTCGCCGCGGCACTCGAAACCACGATTCCCGCGGCGACGGCCAGCACAGCGAATTCAGGAACGGCCGATACGCTCTCAAGTTCGCCGGCGGGGCCCATGGACGAGGCCAAATTGACCTTTCGCACCCTGCCGAGCCTTCCTTTTCAGGCCTCAACAGAGGCTCGGTAAATCGTCAGACGCTCACGTGGAGGAAGTCGGGCTCGATGAGTTCTTTCACGACTTGACCCAAGAGCAAGAGTGGCACGACGCCGACGACAAAAAGATCGTCGATCAATATCGCAATCTTCTTGCCATGCTTAACACAGTCCTAAAGGACTGGAAGGTCTTCAAGATTGGAGCGGTCAAGATTGATATCCATATAGTCGGCCGAACGGCCACGGGAGACTGGGCAGGCATTAAAACGGAGGCGGTCGAGACGTGACTGTTTTTCGGCGAGCTGAATGAGCCGAAGGCAAGAGCTCCTTCACAACGAAAACTTCACAAGCCATACATAACCGAAGCTGTGGTGCGACCTAGCCTTACCACTCCATCCATGTCGCTCCTCGATCAGTCCTGATTCGGCCGCCGAAATACCGAGTTCCTAACCCGTTGGCCGGTCGTCGATGCTCGGAAACTGCTTAACGCAGTCGCAAGCGGCCAAGGCGCTGCAGCGCGAAGCCGACAAGGCCGATAAACGCCAAGACGAGCGTGCTCGGCTCGGGAATGTTGCTCGAACTTGGCGACGGGACCGGTAGGGCCAACCCCGTAGTGCCGTGATCAATCGTCGTGGCTTCGGTCCACAGGGGAACGTTCGGACTGAAGAACGCCAACCCGTCGGTCGAGCCGCCGGTGAGAACGCCGGCGAAGGACCAGGTTGCCGAATCAGACGCCAACAACAGGCTCGAAGCCGAGGCTTGTCCGCTGATGCCAGTCGCGGTGAAATTGCCGATGTTGTGGGCAAAGTTTTCCAACACCACCGAAACCGAGGTCAACGAAGCCGCACCGGTCTCGATGCCTTGATAGGCATAGAGATATTCGCCAGCTGAAGGAACAAAACCGCCGACGGGCGTAAAGCCAGCCGGGAAGACGCCGGGGGCGTAGACGGCCCAGTCAATGGTTCCGGCCAAACCTCCGGAAGCGGGCACTCCGACATAACCCGTGGTGCCATGCCAGACACCTTGATAGGAGGTCCCATCCGTGGCCAACGGGCCGGCCAATGCGGGACCAGCACATAAGAAGACAACTGAAAGCAAAACGAGCAGATGCATTCTGGATTGCTGCACAAGCAGTTCCTTTCTCTCGACCGACCGCACTGGCCGAAAACGAAGCCCCGACAACTGCGTGCCCGCGGATGGAGTATATACACGATACTAGTTGGAGTTGCGTTTAAATGTCAAGAATCTGTGCATAAATCCGACTTGCTTATTTGATTTTGGCCTTCTTGAGGCCGTGTTTTGGCGGGGAAATGAACGCAGCGATAATCCCAGCTGCTCGGTCGCAGGGTCACCACCGTCGCACCAGTCGACACTCATTTATCCGCGCCATCGGCTCGCCGGCCAACGGTCGACGTTTGTACGAAATCTGCACATCGCCCTGGCCCCCAGAGTCGTTCAGCGAGGCCGATAAGGTCGCCACCCTAACCTGATTGCGGCAACTCAAGCGGCGAGAAACGTTCAATTGCTCCGCTGGCATTAGGGCCCCGCCGTCTGGCCGATTCTACGGTGCCTTTAGAATGACGCGGTCGTGGAGAAAAACGTCCCGTCTTTCTCTCTTTTTACTTGATCCGTCAGATCGGCCGGGCTAAGCTGCACGCTCGTTATTCTGTTTGGTGACTTCACCGGTCAGTTGAGGGATCACTGATTTGGGCTTTCCTCGTGCATTTAACCTTCCGGGCTTACATCGTTCGAAATACCGTCGAGCAGCATTTGAATGCCTTGAGAATCGAGATCTGTTGGCAGCGGACTTAACTGCCGCCAATGTATTGGTGCTGTACAATTTGGCCAGTCCAGCCGGGACCCAAATTGCCAATTACTATGCGCAAGTTCACGCGGGCGTTCACCTGTTAGGAATCAATGGCATTGATCCCAACAGCGAGAGCATTTCGGCCGATGCCTATCTCAGC
>PLYM01000207.1 GCA_003153375.1 Planctomycetaceae bacterium | reverse complement strand
GTGTCACCAGCTCACTGTTCTCAAATGGCGACTGCGGGGGATGCACCATCCTTCGGCCGGAGTCGGCCCGGAAGTGGAATGGCTTGCTAGCACCGCTGCTGCCGCGCTGGCGCCAGCAGTATCCACGTCTCATCCTTGGTTTGGGCTCGATCAATGCTAGCACTGCTGACAGCTCGCAGCGGACCGCTAGCGACGCCGATGGCGTCAGACCGGATTCGGGCGGGCCGCCCCCGTGCGAAGCTCAGGTGGATCCCGTGGAGGTCCGCAGCCGGCCAGGACGCCGCCACCGGAGAGTGCTGGCCCTGCTAGCACCTGCTCGAGTTGCCTGCCGGGTCGCCAGGGGGAACTGGGGGCTTGGGATCGGCCAAGGGGTGATTGCACCGGATCTCACGCGATCCGCCACGTCGTTTTTGAAAACGGACGAGCAGGCGTGGCCGCGCTATTCACGCGATCAGCTTCACGCCCAGAGCCCGAGCAGGAGCACGCACGCCTCGCGAGCGACTTGGTCAGCTCACCGGGCTTCCCGCTAGCTGAACCAGTCATTGAATTCAGCGCTCGTCTTTGGCAGGTTGTCGCACGGACCACAAAAACATCTCGTGTGTTTTGACATTCCCTAACGCGTAGAGCAACTTCCCGTGATCAGCGAATCCGACCTTCACAACCGACTGCCCCGGATTCCTAAACGTCAATAGCTCCTCGCCCGAAGCGACGTCCCAAAGTTTGATTGTCGGCTTTGCACCGCTGCTCGCCAAGATATTTCCATCGGGTGAAAATGCGACGGCTGTGATATCTTCCTGGTTCGTCCAGATTTGACTGACCAGCTCGCATGTTCGCATATTCCATAATTTGAGAAGTTGGTCCCCCGCGCCTGTTACTAGCAGTCTGCCGTTGGGCGACCAGGCCAGTGCATTTACAACGGCCCCACCCGCCTGCCCCAAAAGGATCTCTGTGGGTTCGCCATGGGTTGTATTCCAAACCTGTACTGTGCCATCCCAGCACGCGGTGGCAAGCTGACTGCCATCGGGTGAGAACGCAATTCCATTGGCTTTATCGCTTGGCCTGAGGTCATGTCGGAGCAGGCCAGTCCGTGCGTCCCACAGCTTTACCCACCCATCTACACCCTGTGATGCGATCAATTGACCATCACTGGAAATCTCCACATTCGCCACGCGCCGCTGATGCCCCTCTAAAGTGTGCAACAATGTGAGGGCAGGGAAACTCCAAAGGCGGATTGAATGGTCAATCCCGGCGGTCAAGAGAAGGTCGCCGCGACTTGAGAACCGAATTTCTTGAATCCAATCTGAGGGATGAAAAGCGGAGCGATCTAAAGCCTTGCGCGTCCCCAGGTCAAAAAGACGCACCTGTCCGGAATCGTCACCGAGTGCGAGGATTCGCGCATCGGGCGAAATATCTTCGGCTCGGGAGCGACCTTGCGTCACCAGGTACTCCACTCCTGGCTCAGGTGACCCATCCCAAACACGAACGAGTTTGTCTTCTCCGCCCGTGGCGATATGACCGCCATTGGGTGATATCGCGACCGAAAAGACGCATCGATTTTGTGACCACAGCGCGCGGCCAGGGGTGCCGGTTTTGGCGTGCCAGAACTGCGCGCGTCCACCGCGTTCGGCGGAAACGACCCATTGGTCATCGGGCGTGAAGGCAACATCAAGAATTCGGCTGCGATGACCGTCAAATGTAGACTCCTCACGACGCCTGGCAACATTCCACAGTTTGACGCGACCGTCGTCGCTGGTGCTGGCCAATGTTGTTCCATCGTGAGAAAAGGCGATCGAGGTAACCGACCGAGTGTGCCCTTCGAGCGTGGCGATTCGGCTTCGCTTCTGCACATCCCATAGTCGAATCGACGAATCGTCACTTGCCGAGGCCAACGTGGCGCCGTCGGGCGAGACCGCCAACAACCGAATCGGGCCGCCGTCACCGCTCAAAGAATCGTGCGGCGACCAGTCCGAAGTATCACAAAACTCAATTGAGTCGGCGCAGCCCATGACCAAGTTTCGTCCATCGGGCGCGAACGCCAAGGCCAGAACTTGTTTCTGTTCGGCGTCATATCGCTTTATGCATTTCCCCGTTTGCACTTCCCAAATCGCTGCTCCGCCGCCTCCGGCCGTGGTTGCCAACCACGAACCATCGGGCGAGAACGAGAGGCTGCCGATGTCCTTTTCGTGGGCCTGCCACGACGCTTGCGGCGCTCCCGACGAAGCACTCCACAGCCGGACCTGACCATCGTCTCCAGCAGAGGCAAGGATCTGGCCATCCGGCGAATACCGGCACACATAGACCGGTCCTGTGTGTCCGGCCAGCGCAAGGCGATCAAGGTGACACAATCGCCACAAATAGTGCCACGCAAACGAACGATGGTCCGATTCCATCGCTTTGGGCAGGTGCTTTCGTAATACATTGAGGGCGTCGTCTGTCCGACCTTCGTTGCACGCCTGCTGCGCCTGCCGCATATCACTCGGATAGGCTTGCTCCGCCAGACTGGTGTGAGCCCGAGTAATGGCTTGCGCCTCGTCTTTGGCTGCGAGCGCTCGGGCCAATTCATCGGCGTGCCGCCGCAAACGCACCGTATAGGCCACTCCCGAGGTGACGAGCACACTTAGGGCCAAAAGGATGACCGCCATAAGTCCCGCCACCGCCGGGCGGCGCCGCATCCATTTCCAAGTCGATCCCCACGCTCCGAGTGGTCGGGCCACCGTCGGCTCGCCGGCCAAGAACCGACGCAGATCGGCCGCCAACTCATGGGCCGTCGCATAGCGCCGAGCCGGCACTCTGGCCAGGCACTTGAGGCAAATGGCTTCTAAATCGCGAGGTACGTCGCGGCGAATGCGCCGCGGTGCGACCGGTTCGCTAACGACCAGTTGGCGCAGCGTATCAACGTCGGTCTTGCCCACATAGGGCGCAGCGCCTGAGAGGATCTCGTAAAGAATTGCACCTAAGGAATAAATATCGGTGCGGGCATCAAGTTCATCGACGCGCCCCTCGGCCTGTTCCGGCGACATGTAGGCCAGCGTGCCGATCATCGCCCCGGTGCGCGTTTCGCTGCTGGAGTGCTCCAGGAGCTTGGCCATGCCAAAATCGGTGAGCTTTGGCATCAGGTCGACATCATCGGCCGAGGATTGGGAATCGGCGCCCGTCGCCAATTCGGCAAGCAGCACGTTGCTCGGTTTGATGTCGCGGTGCAGCACACCACGGCTATGCGCATGTTCGACGGCCTCGGCCAAGTCGAGCATGATTGCTGCGGCACAGCCAGCGGAAACCGGGCTCGTCCGGGCTCGTAACCAGGCGGCAAGCGTCGGCCCCGGGCAGTACTCGGATATCAGATAGCAAAGTGGGCCTTCCTCGCCGACCTCATGCAATGCCACAAGGTTCGGATGGCTTAGCCGGGCGGCCGCCTCGGCCTCGCGCAGAAACCGCCGTCGTGCTTCGTCATGTAAAATCGCTTCGAATCGCGGGATTTTGATCGCCACCTTGCGGCCCAGCCGAGAATCCTGGGCCAGGTAAACGATCCCCAATCCGCCGCGGCCCAGTTCGCGCTCAATCTCGTATCGTCCGAGTCGGCGGATGGGCACGTTCCGCGGTCCGGCGGAAGCACGAGGCCGATCGACTTGCAAATCGGCTAGTAGCGGCGGGATCCCGCGGCGGCGGGCACGATCCAAGAGCTCCAGGCAGCTCTTCGCGCCCTCCCACTCGGTAGCCAACTCGGGGTCCGACTTGACTACCGATTCGTCCAGGTCTCCAAGCTGCGTGTCGGAGGCGAGTGCCTCGTCATACTGCGTCTTCAGACGCATCAGGATTTCTTCACGCAGACAGGCGGGATCGGGATTCATGGTATTTTACGCAATTCACGGTTAAGCCGATCGACCGCACGGCCCCAAAGCTTTCGTACCGAGTCGGCCGACTTGTTCATTTCATTCCCAATCTCGGCGAACGACAGCCGCTGCCAGGTGCGCAGGGCCAGCACCTGTTGAAAATGCTTTGGCAATCGCGCTAGCGCCATGTGCAATCGACACTCTTCCTCACGGCCAACGGCGACGTCCTTCGGGTTCGCCCCTGGATCGCCGCCGACTATTTGCGCAGGATTCAAATCCGAATCCAACAGTTCCTCTCGATCAATGTCGCGCTTACGAGTGCCGCGATACCGACGGACGTTATTGGCCAGCCGGTGCGCAAGAATCTGCTTGAGCCACGCGAGCAATTCCTGTTCAGTCGTCCCCCTAAAGTGCGCAAAGTCTCGCTGCGCCTCCAGAAACGTATCCTGCACCAAATCCGACGCGCCCCCCTTCGGACGCAGATCCGAGTCCAGTTCCTGACCCGCCATCAATAGCAGGTACTTACGACATCCCTCCATCAACCGGCCGAGTGCTTCGGAAGACCCGAGTCTGGCCTCATGGATAAATCGCGAGATTTCGTTGCCAATCAACGGCGTATTGGTAGTGCGGTTCGGTGGGTACGGTTCAAGCCGCGACATGCTCCGAACCTTCCCTACTACCCAAAGAACGATTTGCGTTGGAACCGGAACAAAAAATTCGTGAATTGATCGCTCCAATCTAGGCCGACGGGGCCATCGAACCAAGGGTTTGGATGGTCGCCTCGAAAAGTTTTCGCGTTTTCCAATTATTTTTCCGATCGAAGCTTCCGGTCGTCCGAAATCGCGGTCTTTAGGGACTAGGGAGATTCGCGCACATCGTGTGTCCGGACGGTCCTGTTGAGATACCGGCACGCGTACCGATCGAGACGCGCGATCTCAACGTCGGCGATACGAGTAAACTGGGGACTTGTCATGCGTAACTATCGCTCGCAGTGGAATTTGCAGACGAATCAGGCACCTGGCAAGAAAAAATCGAAAATCCAACGGCTGCACGCCCGGTTGGGGCTTTCGCTGGAACCGCTGGAACGACGGTTGATGCTGACGGCAATGCCCGCCGTCGTATCAATTAATCGCGACCTACCGTTGGGGCAAAACACGAGTGCTTCGACCGTATCATACAGCGTCATCTTCAACGAGTCGGTCACGCACGTTGACAGTTCCGATTTCCGCGTGATCACCAGCGGCACCGTGGCGGCCACCACGGCAGTCGCCGTATCAGGGAGCGGGTCGGTCTACACCGTGTCGGTCAGCGGAATCCACGACAACGGTGACTTGCAACTCGACTTGATCGACGACGATTCGATTGTTGACGGATCGAACGTTCATCTCGGCGGCATGGGACCGAACAACGGCAGCTTTCAGGGCCAGAGCTATACGGTCGACCAGATCTATCCATCGGTCCAATCGATCAATCGCGCCAATCCAGTCGACCCGATCACGAGCCTAACGACTGTCTCGTACACGGTCACGTTCAACGAACCGGTCATCGGGATTGATGAATCGAATCCCAATCACGATTTTGCATTGGCGACTAGCAGCGGGATCACCGGCGCGTCGATTACAAGCGTCTCGGGAAGCGGTTCGGTCTATACGGTGGCGATCAGCGGTATCTCGGGCAACGGGTCCTTAGGCCTGAACTTTACCGACGACGGCAGTGTTCGTGACTTAGCCAGCCACCCCCTGACGTCGAATGATGCCCCCTTCCCGACCCACGGGGGCCACCCCTTGCCTACCGGTTCAGCCCCATCGTCGGTAACTGTGTCGGACGTCAATGGAGATGGAAAGTCCGATCTGGTCGCGGCGAACGCAGGCGGTGCCAGCGTGAGCGTGTTGTTGGGAAACGGCGATGGCACGTTCCAGAACCAGACCACCTTCGCGACTGGCTTAAGTCCGTCCTCGGTCGCTGTGATGGACGTCAATGGCGACGGCAGGCCCGACCTGGTTGTCGCAAATAGCGGCGACAATAACGTCAGCGTGCTATTAGGCAACGGCGATGGCACGTTCCAGAATCAGACCACCTTCGCTACCGGCTCGGCTCCATCTTTCGTCGCAGTCGCGGACCTAAACGGAGACGGCAAGCCCGACTTGATCGTTGCCGACTCTGGCGGCGTGAGCCTGTTGTTGGGCAATGGCGACGGCACGTTCCAGAGCCAGACCACCTTCGCCACCGGATCAAGTCCGTCTTCGGTAGTGGTGGCGGACGTCAATGGTGATGGCAAGCCCGACCTGGTTGTCGCGAATGGTGGCGACAACAACGTCGGTGTGCTGCTAGGCAACGGCAATGGCACATTCCAAAATCAGACGACGTTGGATGGCGGCTCCTATGCGTCTTCAGTGGCGGTCGGGGATGTAAATGGCGACGGTAAGCCCGACCTGGTTGTTGCGAACACTTTCGATAATGGCGTCGGCGTGTTGTTGGGCAACGGCAATGGCACGTTCCAGAACCAGACCACTTTCGCCGCGGGCCTTGATCCGTCTTCAGTAGCAGTTGCCGACATCAATGGCGACGACAAACCCGACCTGGTCGTCGCCAATAACTTTGGGAATGGCGTGAGTGTGCTGATGGGCAACGGCGACGGTACATTCCAGAGCCAGATCTTACTCAATACCGCCGAAGGTGCGTCGTCGGTAGTGGTGGCGGACTTTAACGCCGATGGCAGGCCCGACCTGATCGTTGGAAACTCGTTCGCTAGTAGTTTGAGATTGGTGTTGGGCAATAAAGGGAACTTTACGGGAGAATCTTATACGCGCGGTGATTACAGCCCCTTCGTCCAATCCATAAACCGCGCGAATCCCGCAACCGTCGCTGCCAATGGCCCGAGCGTTTCGTATACGGTCACTTTCAGTAAGGACGTGACCGGAGTTGATGAACTGAATCCCAATCACGATTTCACGCTGGTGACCACCGGCGGGATCAGCGGGGCGGCGATCACGAGCGTCTCGGGCAGCGGTTCGGTCTACACGGTGACGATCAGCGGCATTACAGGTAGCGGCACACTCGGTTTGAACCTGGTCGATGACGGCAGCATTCGCGACCTGGGCGGCAACCGCCTGGCGGAATTCCAGGCCCCGACCGCCTTTGCTACCGGCCAAGATCCCTATTCGGTGGCTGTGGCCGACGTGAACCGGGACGGCAAGCCCGACCTGGTCGCCGCCAACTATTTCAATACCACGAGTGTGTTGTTGGGCAACGGCGATGGCACGTTCCAGAACCAAGCCACCTACAATACCGGCTCATCTCATAGTTCAGTGTCCGTGGCAGACGTGAATGGCGACGGCAAGTCCGACCTGGTCGTGTCGACCGCGGACAGCCTTACCGTAAAAGTGTTGTTGGGCAACGGCGATGGCACGTTCCAGAACCCGACCACCTTCGCTACCGGCGGCGGTCCGTATTCGGTCGCGGTGGCGGACGTGAACCGGGACGGTAAGCTTGACCTGGTCGTCGTCAACGATGATGACAATAGCGTGAGCGTGCTATTGGGCAATGGTGACGGCACGTTCCAGAGCCAGACCACCTTCGCCACCGGCTCAAGTCCGTATTCGGTAGCGGTGGCGGACGTCAACGGCGACGGCAAGCCCGACCTGGTTGTCGCAAATTCCAGTAGCGTCAGCGTACTGTTAGGCAACGGCGACGGTACGTTTCAGAACCAGGCGATCATCGGTTTCTTCGGCTCAGGTACGTGTTCAGTAGCGGTGGCAGACGTGAATCGAGACGGCAAGCCCGACCTAGTCGTCGCGATTGGCTACAGCAATATCCTGAATGTGCTGTTGGGCAACGGCGATGGCACGTTCCAGGACCCGACCACCTTCGCTACCGGCTCATCCTCATTCGCGTCTTCGGTAGCGGTGGCGGACGTGAACAGCGATGGCAAACTTGACTTGATTGTCGCCAACGATGGCGGCGTGAGCTTGCTTTTGGGCAACGGCGACGGGACGTTCCAGAACCAGGCGACCTTCGCTAACGGCTTATACTCAACAGCGGATTCGTATTCAGTCGCGGTGGCAGACGTGAACCGGGACGGCAAGCCAGATGTGATCGTCGCCAAAGAGGACAATGGCAGTACCGTTAGCGTGCTGTTAAACAGCGCCAACGGAAACTTCACAGGGCAGGCGTACCGAATCCTAGGGCCTCCCAACGTCGATTTGAACGGCGGCGCCGCGGGTACGGGCTTTAGCTCGCAGTGGTCCGGTTCCGCGCCGGTCGTAATCACCGACGCGGCCAATGCTATGATCGTCGACGACGGCACGACTCTGGCGTGGATGACCGTTACGCTCACCAGTCCGGCGACGGGTGACGTGTTGGCTGCCAGCACGACCGGCACTAGCATTACGCAGAGCTATAGTGCCGGCACGCTGACCTTGAGCGGTGTCGATACCTTGGCCGATTACCAGTCAGTGTTGCGTACGGTCACGTACAACAACATGGCCGGCGGTCCGGGTGCAGTGGTGGAAACGGCTTCGATTACGGCCAACGATGGCACATTCACAAGCACGGCTGTCACCTCGACGATCAACATGCCGGCTCCCTCGCTGTCGTTGACCGCTGGTGCCGGTTCGGGTGCCCCGAACTACACCACGAGCTGGTACAACCAGGGCTCGATCCCGACGGAGAACAACGTGCTGGCTACGGTCACGGCCCTGTCGGGTGTGACCACGCTCAGCTCGATCAAGGTCACGTTGGCCACGTTCCACACCGGCGACGTGCTCGCCCTGGCACCGCTCGGCGGCGTCAGTCTGGCGCTGACCAGCAGCTACTCGGCCGGCACGCTCACCCTGAGCGGCACCGACACGGTGGCTCACTACCAGCAGGCCCTCCGGTTCATCAGCTACAACAACACCGTGGGCGGCCCCGGCGCCACGCCGATCGTGGCCACGTTCGTGGCCAACGATGGCACGCTAACCAGCGCCCCGGTCACGTCCACGATCAATATCAGCGTGGGCAGCGGCCAGGTGTTGGGCAACCGGTTGTTCTATAACAACTCGAAGTACGACGGCAACAACGTCGCGATCGGCACTGCCGACGATGCCGCCATCGCCTCGGACAAGACCGGCTACACTGGCACCGGCACGGCCACGTTCGCCAACGTGAGCGCCTTCAACAAGGGCATCACGGGCATCATGGTCGATCTGCAGAATGGCATCGGTAACCACTCGGCGATCAACCTGACCAGCGGCGACATCACCTTCAAGGTCTCGCCCGCTTCGTTCGTCACCACGACCTACAATCAGCTGAGCACGTGGTCGGCGGCTCCTTCGCCCTCGGCCATCTCGGTGCGGATGGGTGCTGGCCAAGGGGGCTCGGATCGCTTGGAGATCACCTTTGCCACGGGTGCGATCAAGAACGAATGGATCGAAGTCGACGTGCATACCGGTGGAAACATGGGCTTGAGCGCCGCCGACGTGTTCTACTTCGGCAGCGTGATCGGTGACTCGGGCGCGGCCGACACGGCACTACTGGCCAAGACGGACGGCAACGACTACAACGTGCCGTTCAACAACATTGTGGGTCTGACGACTCCGGTGTGGAACCTGGCCGACTACACCAAGGACGGCAAGGTGGACGGCAACGATGCCACGACGGCCATCAGCAACGTGTTCACGTTGCACTATCTGGCTAACCCGACCGGCCCGTTCGCTCCCAACGGCGGCGGATCGGCCACCCCGGCCGCCTCGCCCGCCGCGGCAACTCCGGCAGCTTCTGCACTGAGTACGACCGGCCCGCTAGCGAGTGCCACCGGCACGATCATGAGCGGATTGAGCTTCCTCAATAGCGGCGCGCTCAACTATTCGCCAATCTACAACGCCTTGCAGCACGTAATCAGCAGCCCGCCAGTGACAAAAGCAATTCAAACCGTCTTGCACGATCCCCAACTCCTGCAAGTCGTCGAGCAAGTCGCCAGCCAGTTCAATCTGCACGACGACGCACTGGATGGCCTGCTGGCGGATTTGGGCTTGGAATAGCCCCGGTCAGCCCAGTGTCTTACCCGCTCAATCCCTCCGCTTACCACCTCCGCTGCGGCTCAAATGACGAAACGCGATAGCGCGCGAGACTACGAAACTCCAGGCAATCCCTACATCGGCATGACGATCAATGAACGACTGCGTAAAGCGGACCTATACGGCGCGTGGGGCCGGTCAGGGATCGCACGAAACCGCCAGGAAATGATTGGACTTTTGTTAGAGGTTGGCATCTCCGAACTACACGCGGACCAAATCGTGAACGTGATCTTCGTGTGTCCCGAAATATATGGCTTCTAGCCCTTGAACAAGCGAACCTAGAACGGGTTTTGCGGGAGAGTTTTCAAAGTGTGCGGTGGCGCAACGCGAGCCGGCTGATGCTTCTGGGACGTCTGCGA
>PLYM01000160.1 GCA_003153375.1 Planctomycetaceae bacterium | reverse complement strand
GTGGTCATTGTGAATCAGGTGGGCGGAAACGACGACCTCATATTCGACGGCCGGAGCGCTGCGTTTGATCCAAACGGCAAGGTGTTCGCACGAGCCGAAGGCTTTCGGGAAGATCTGGTCGTAGCGGACCTCGCCGCTGGAACCGGTACGATCGGCGAAGACGATTTCACTCCCGAGGCTGAAATCTGGAACGCGCTCGTGTTAGGAGTTCGGGATTACGCTCGGAAGACACGGTTCCGCAGAGTGCTGCTCGGGCTTTCCGGTGGCATCGACTCAGCGCTGACCGCAGCGATCGCCGCTGAAGCTGTGGGCGCTGAGAACGTGCTTGGCGCAATGATGCCGTCGTGCTATTTGAGCCAAGGCAGCATCGACGATTCCCTGGAATTAGCACGTAATCTCGGCATCCAGACGTGTACTCTACCTATTTCTAGTATCATGCAGGGTTACGAGTGCGTACTGACGGATTCTTTTCGAGGGTACGCCGCCGATGTGACCGAGGAGAATATCCAGTCGCGCATCCGTGGTAACCTCCTCATGGCGCTTTCAAATAAGTATGGCTCATTGCTGTTAACCACGGGGAAGAAGTCTGAGATGTCAGTGGGCTACTGCACGCTGTACGGCGACATGAACGGCGGGCTGGCGGTGATTGCCGATCTGCCCAAAATGATGGTGTATCGGGTGTCGCGCTGGCTGAACCTGCGCAACGCCGCTATTCCAGAGGCAATTCTGACCAAAGCGCCCTCGGCTGAGTTGCGGCCGGGCCAGACCGACCAGGACAGCCTTCCGCCTTATGAGTTGCTGGATCAGATTTTGGAACTGCACGTCGAGGAGTGCCAGTCTGCGGAAGAGATCATCGCGCAGGGATTCGACGAACCGACGGTCCGCCGCGTCTTGCGGTTGGTTCGCATGGCGGAGTTCAAACGAAAACAGGCAGCGCCGGTCCTAAAGGTGACGTCGCGTGCATTCGGCACGGGATGGCGTATGCCGATTGTACGACAGGAGTGACACGGATGAAGCTGTCGATTATCGGGCTGGGAAAGTTGGGCGCCCCCATGGCGGCTGTGATGGCGCACAAGGGAAACATCGTCGTTGGAGTGGATGTCAACCCGCGGCTCGTTGCCGCCATTCAGCAGGGGTGCGCACCCGTGAACGAACCGGGGTTGACCGAAATGATTCAAGCCAATCGCGAACGCCTTACGGCAACCGAAAACTACGAGGACGCGATCTTGGCAACGGATGTGACGTTCATCATCGTGCCTACGCCTTCCGATCCTGACGGGACGTTTTCGATGCGGTACGTCCTGAGCGCGGCGGAGAAGATCGGTGCGGCCCTGCGCAAGAAGAAAGACTGGCACCTGGTTGTGCTTTCGAGCACGGTCATGCCAGGATCAACGGGCAGCACACTGCTGCCGGCCCTGGAGGTGCATTCCGGCAAGAAGTGCGGGGTAGAATTCGGCCTTTGCTACAACCCCGAGTTCATCGCTCTGGGCAGCGTGGTCCGCGATATGTTGAATCCCGACATGATCCTGATCGGGGAATCGGACGAGCGCTCCGGCGCCATCCTGGAGCAGCTTTACACTGGTGTCTGCGACAGTAACCCTTGCATCCGACGAATGAACTTCGTTAACGCGGAATTGACGAAGCTCTCGGTGAACACGTACGTCACTACAAAGATCTCATACGCCAACATGCTGGCACAGGTTTGCGAAACGTTGCCCGGAGCGGACGTGGACGTAGTGACAACCGCGATCGGCTGCGACAGCCGCATCGGCCCGAAGTACTTGAAGGGCGCCCTAGGGTACGGCGGCCCGTGCTTCCCGAGAGACAACGTAGCCTTCTCCGCATTGGCGCGGGCCAATGGCGTGCCGGCGCTGCTGGCGGAGGCGACGGACGCAATGAACCGCCGCCAGGTGCCGCGGTTGGCGGAGTTGATTCTATCGCGATTGCCCGAAAATGGGACTGTCGGCATTCTGGGGCTCTCATACAAGCCCAATACGGAAGTAATTGAGGAATCGCAGGGCATGGAAATTGCTCAGCATTTGCTGAAGGCTGATGCGAGTGTAGTGGTTTACGACCCGGCTGCGATGGAGAACGCAAAGGCTCATTTGGCCGGCCGGGTGACGTTTGCCAGAAGCGCTGCGGAGTGCGCCCACGCATCGGACGTGTTAGCAATCACGACGCCGTGGCCGGAGTTCAATGAACTTGCGCCCAGCCAACTCAAAGCGGGTGGGGAAGGGGTCACGGTGATAGATTGCTGGCGCGTACTGCCATCAGGCAAGTTCCGGAAGGCCGTCGAGTATCTGACCTTGGGAGTTGGTGGACAGGCGCCCAATGGGACGTCGAACGAATTGGCCTTGGTGCGCGCCGACGGGGATTAGGCAACTTGCCAGGGCTTTCCCGCATGTCGGAAGGCGCTTCTGGCGGTGGCGGGAGTGCGGTCTTCGATTCCGCCGATGCCCTGGTACTGTCGCGAGACGCTGGCGCGGCCCGGAGCATCCCTGCATGTAGCATAGGGTATGCTGGATCCTAAATGGCCAAAAGGATAGTCTTCGGCCATGCAGGAGCGACGCGTTGAAATGGCCGATCGTCGTGGAGTTGGAACCCGCCCACGCCCGCCCGTCGTCGAGGCGCTGGCCCCCAGATACTCAGCCATGCCAGGTGCGGTTTATCCTGGTGGCCCCCGTCGTCAGGCCGGGTCTTGTTCCGGGCCGATGGACTTAGAAACCAGGATGGAACGCCCCGAACGGGCCTTTGGAAGGGTCTCCGGCATTTGATGCGGAGGCGGGACGGGGCGATCCCGACACGCCAATGGCTATGACAGTCCCGACGTGGATTCGCCGTGCCATGCACGCATTCTACACGTAGGGTGTTCCGGGTGTCGTTCACTGGAGACTTCAGAAATAATTCCGCCCCAAGCGCCTGTTGGCGGCAGTTCCGGCGGGGCACGATATATTCGATCCCACGTCAAACATTCTGCCAGGCGGCGGTTGGAATCCTTGGGTGGGGAAACCTCCGGTTGGGCGCAGAACGACGCGGAGTTGGTCGTTCGGAGGCCAATAGGGAAACCCGCACGGTTGGCAATGCACATTTAGAGAAATATACCGGCTCGGTTTGACAGGTACCGCCCCGGATATTACGGACTTTGCATCTGGACTCAGGACCCTGGCCGGCTGGTCGCCACTCACCTGGACAGACGGCGCGATCTCCCGTATCATTCTGCACGAAGCCGAGTTGGAGATCACTGTACCAGGGGTACTGCCACGGTCCCAGGGCAACTTCACACCCCCCCCAGGAGTTTCCATTGACCGCCATGGCGCGCTCGCGGGGTGCTTCAACTGGCTCGCGAGAAGCTGCCCTCCGGCCCACATGATGTATAGTACGTTTCAGGGCTGTGAGGGTCGAAAAAACACTTGCGGTGGGTCCTGCGCTCATGCAATTCTATCATATGGAATTCGCCATTCGTGGTCGAAGATTGACGATACCAAAACGAAGTATCCATCACGAATGCTTCGCTTAAAAGGAGTCTCTTCCGGTGACTAACAGAACTGTGCTTCTGATCACGTTGCTACTCGCAGTACCCTTTTGCACCTTCGCGAGCCCGCTCACCATCGTCAATAGCAGTTTTGATGCCCAAGTATTGTCGCTCAACGGCGTCCTTTTAGGTTCCATCACTGGATGGACAGCCCCTCTCACTCTAGGTAATCAAGGTATCTGGGCTCCGACCGCGCTGTCACTTAACGTCGGTGGCAGCCCGGGTTTAATCACAAATCCTGCGACTGGCATCAACGGCAGCAATGTCGCCATTTCACGTGGCGGGACGATTTCACAGACTCTCGTATCGACGCTTACGTCCACAGCGGGCATGGTCTATACCCTGTCAGTGGATATAGGGCACCGATTTGAGCTTCCCGAATCGGACTATACGATTGCTCTCTTCGCGGGCGCAACTCAACTGGCATCGATCTTCGACCCTGTGATGCCGGCAGCAGGTGCCTTAAGTTTTGCCACGCTTCAGTACACGACTACGGGGTTGGAGGCTGTAATTGGCCAAAACCTCTCAATCGAACTGATTACTAATGCTTCGGCTGGGAACCAGACGATCTACGACAACGTCACGCTCGACGTTGGCACGCCCGAACCGGCTTCCGCTCTCTTGATGCTGACGGGTATCGGCCTAGTTTATCTCACCAAACGGAAGCGTGTCAGCCGCTAAATCTCTTCTGCGATAGAGGATTCCAGCGACAGGCAAGCCGTTGGCGTCAGGTTGTATATTTTCGCACATCGGAATTGTGGTATTTTGGGCGGTCAGAGTCGTTCCCTTAATGACTCGGACCGCCCTTCGTTATTCATTTGTCTTTCTCGAATTTCGGTGGAGCTTGTCGAGCCCAGCTTTTGGAGAATCCCACCGGCCCCATGTGCATCTCGTTCTCGAGGCACACGCCAGCGGCTTCGCCACCGGCGCAGTCCGCAGGCCACCAATGATGCCGAGGATCGCGGACGTGCACGCCCTTGAGCCGCGAGGCGCCTGACAAAGAAAAGACAAGCAGGTAGTCCACCTCCTCTAAAGTCAGCCATTTGCCGATTCGCGCGCCCCTGGCGCGCACATACTGACGAACCGTCGATCCTGCTGCCTCGACTTCAGGTCTCTCGCGGCGCAGTCGCATCCAATCCGGTGCGCCATGTGTTGTTGCTTTCTGGGCGCCTTGCGTCCGTCCTCCAGAATCGCGTCTATGAATGGGATCGCTGCCGCCAGTTTAGGCAGCGCGCGTTCCGGGACCTTGCGATCCGCCGGCATCGCGCTGGCTAACGCCTTCCGCACCTCTCCGCCTGGAGGCCCGAAACAACGTATGCGATTGATGGTTTACAGGTAGGGCCAGATCAAAGGGCCGCTTCACCACTTTCAAGTCGCGCACCCGACGATCTCATGGGGGTTGCCAGAGTATTTGGGTTCCGGGCTAGAATGAAGAACGTGCAACAATTCTCAGAGTTAGCCGTCGGCCACCAACCTGACGCCTCATTACGGCAGACATTCGATATCTTGCGGGAGAAGTGGGATGAGGTGCCTGCCGGGTTGAACAACCGCGTTCGATCCTCGGATCTGCTGCGAGGGCAGGATGAAGATCTTCTCGCGGCCTGGGCACGGTGCTTCAGCGATGCTTCCACCTTTAGCCGCAGAGGATGGCGTCATACACTGTACAGGGACACATTTCGCGACAAAAGAATCATCGACGTTGGATGTGGACTGGCCTTCGATACCGTACACTTTGCGGAAAACGGGGCTCGTGTGACTTTCGTCGACCTCGTTGAATCCAACGTGGAGGTTGTGCGTCGCTTGTGTGAACTAAAGGGTCTTAATAACTGTGATTTCTGCTACATGCGGGATCTGACCTCCTTATCTGAGCTTGACGGATACTACGATGTGATTTATTGTTGCGGCTCGCTCATCAATGCGCCGCTTGAGGCCATTCGGCTAGAGGCAAAAGTGCTTCTGGAGCACTTGCCGATTGGCGGTCGTTGGATGGAATTGGCCTACCCAAAGGCGAGGTGGGAGCGGGAAGGACGACGTCCATTCGAGAAATGGGGCGAGAATACGGACGGCGGGGCGCCTTGGATGGAATGGCACGACCTCGATAAAGTATTGGGGTACCTAGCGCCGGCGAAGTTCGATGTAGTACTCGCCTTCGAGTACCACAATAGCGATTTCAACTGGTTTGACCTGATAAAAGTTGCCTGAAGCTGCAGAATCGCAAAACGCTGCAAGGCGTGTAGCCCGGCCCAAATGAATTGACCTGTGGCCGTGTGCCATACGCGAACGCTAAACTTAAGCTAGCGCTCAGGGTGTGGATCTCAACAACGCGACGCACACTGGAATCGGACCGAGCTCTTTTCATCAGCGTCTTTCCGGAATTCGTTGAGGGCGTGTATGTACTCCTCATACTTCTCCGCGAGCGAAGAGGTCCATATAGCGGATATTCTTGCGTCGAATTCCTCCCGAACGCAGTCGTAAACGAACCGATCCAGACGGCTATAGAGCTCGATCCTCGCCAAATCCGTCTCCGTAGTGCGGAGTGACTGTTGTGCTGGCCGGACGAGGCGGTTCTGAAACAAGACCAGCGGAAACCCTTCTGTCACGTGTAGGAAGAACAGAAACTTTTCAAAGGCCTCCGTATAGCCAACCAAGTGGAAGCGCGAACGAACGGCTTCGATGACCGCCTCGCGGTTTAGCCGCATCGTCGAAAGATTCTCAGCACCGATCAACACCTTGGCTTGCCAGTCGTGAAGAGAGACGAAGTCGGCGTATCTTCGCGCAAACAGGTCCTGTTCGATGAACTGCGAAAACCCTACGTTGTTTTCCTGAAGTTCCCGGCCGATAAATTCAAAAGCACCGGTGTGATACAGGGCGTGCAGGTAACCGGAAATGGCACGAGCGGTCGGTTCCCGAACCAATGTCAGGTACTTGGCATGCCGAAAGGCGGACCGGAGTTGGCCGGTATTGTGACCAGCGATCATCCTCAGACGCCGCGACTCTTCCTCGTTCAGAGCCCGGAGCCTGTTCAGGTCCTCGCGGTTTGGCTCTAGCATGCCGCGGACGACGAAAAGTTCCTGCGGTTCAAAAGCTGCGGGTAGATAGGAGAGGTTGAATGTAGTGCCGGCCGTCTTGTAGATGTGGTCAAAAACAAACGTTGTCATCAGGGTGCTCTGACGAATTCCGGATCCGTACTGAATTTAGAGGTTACCACACGATGACGCGACCGGCCGATTGAGCGCCTCCCGAAGATAGGGGGGCGTTGTGGACAAAAAACGTTAGACCTCTATCGGAAGTAACGCGGCCGAGAAGTCTGGTGGTGGGCGGAATATGCAGACCGCCGGCGGGAGTCGAGGTCGTCGAAATGATCATTCCCGGAGAGTTATCCGTCGGTGAGCTTGCCGCGGAAGTCTTCACTGAGCACCTCCTTGGGCAGAAAGAAACCGGCGCACTTGGGTCGAATCCAACAGCGGGTGCGGCCGCACCTCCGCGTTCCAGCGGCCACGCCGGATGACCGCGAGCATGACGAGCAGCTCAAATTCGCCGAGGTAGTTCAAGTTGGACATTTCTTCGATTATAACGAAGAAATTGTGCCGCGTCGCCGATCCGGCTTTGTGGATGGTTCCTAACCCCCTGGGTCACTTTTCGAAAGTATTGGTGGGTCAATTCTCGGTTCTCCCGCAATTTCCGTGCAGGTTCGATCGCTCCAATTGGCCCTAAAACATGAAATGCCAGAAATGTTCTATGGTTAAGGGCAAATGGCTTCTCCCCCGAGTCATGTTGAGGCCCTCCTTCCTGACCCGTCCTGTCTCAAGCTGAACTCGGTTGAGCCTCAGGAAGGTCGGGTTCTGATCGCGGCTGCCGCCTTCGGTTCCGTTGCGTACTGTCCGGCATGTCACCACGCTTCCCATTCTCTCCACAGCAGGTATTCGCGGACTTTGCATGACCTGCCGTGGCAGGGATCAACCAAGGAACTCCGTCTGGAGGTTCGCCGATTTCGGTGCCGCGCCCACGACTGCCCCCGCGTTACTTTTGCAGAAACGCTGCCGGCGGTTGCCGGGAAGTACGGTCGCCAAACCAGTCGATTGTCGGAGGCAGTCCGCCTGATCGGGTACGTGCTGGGCGGTGAGGCCGGTTCTCGTCTATCAAACAGGCTTGGTATGGCAACCAGCCCCGATACCGTTCTGCGAAGACTGAAGGTAGGGCCTTCCGTATCGGTCCGAGGCGCAAGGGCCGTGGGCGTCGACGATTGGGCCTGGCGCAAAGGGCAACGTTATGGGACCATTCTGGTCGATCTCGAGACGCACACCGCTATTGATCTGTTGCCGGACCGCTCCGCCGATAGCGTGGCTGCTTGGTTCCAATTGCACCCTGGTGCGGAAGTCGTCCGCCGTGATCGGGGCGGTATCTATGCCGACGGAGCCAACCGTGGAGCCCCGCAAGCCATTCAAGTGGCCGATCGTTTTCATTTGCTCTGTAATCTGACCGCCGCTGTAGAGCGAGGCCTGGAGCAGAAGCGCACCGCTTTGGCGAGAGCGGTTGTGCTGGTGCCCGTGCCGGAACCGACGCCGCCGCCGGCTGACGGTACTCCGAAGGCGAAGAGCAGGATCGAGAAAGATCGCGAGTGCCGTCGCCAGCGCCGGGTTGACCGCTACAACGAAGTAGTGGGTCTGCATCGCACAGGCATGAGCCAGCAAGCCATCAGTCTCACGCTGCACATTCAGCGAAAGACCATCAGACGTTTCGTGCGCGCCGGCCGGTACCCGGAACGGGCGACGCCGCACCGAAGACCGCCGGGCATCAATAAATTCCACGAGTTTCTCCTTCGCCGATGGGGCGAGGGCTGCCACAATGCAACCAAACTCTGGCATGAGATCCAAGGCCAAGGCTATACCGGCGGACGCAGTACGATGGCTAAATTCATTGCCACCCTTCGTGTTCCGGGCACGACGTATTTTCGTACGACGGCAGTGCCCCGCCAGAAAAAGGCTAAACCGCCTTCTCCTCGCCAAGCCGCGATGCTACTGGTCCGGCGACCAGAAAAGCTGAAACCAGACCAGAAACAACTGCTCGCCAAACTGAACGAGTGCTGCCCGGAAATCCCCATCCTCTACGCGCTGACACAAGGCTTCGCCCAAGCATTCCGCGACAAGCAGAGCGACAGCCTGCAGACATGGCTTGATCAAGCAAGAGCAACTGGCCTACCGGAAATCGGGCATTTCTGCGAAGGACTGCGTCGGGACGAAAAGGCAGTGAATGCCGCCGTAATACTGCCTTGGAGCAACGGCCAGGTCGAAGGCCAAATTCATCGGCTAAAACTGGTTAAGCGGCAAATGTACGGCCGCGCCAAAATTCAACCTTCTGCGTCGTCGGGTTCTGCCATATGTCGCTGCCGCACTCGCAGTCTCGCCACAAGGCGCCCCTTGACCTGCACGGAAATTGCGGGAGAACCCAATTCTCGCGAGCGCCGAAGCCCGAGGATAACTTCCGTTATGATCAGGTCGCCTGAATGGGCAGGTTCTTCATCGGCATTGCGAGCCTCCGTCTTGGAACCCAGTGGAATCAACCTGCGCCGGCGGGCTCAGGCGCCCTTTCCTTGGGGTTTCAAGGGCGCAGCCCACAGTTATTTCTCTCAAGAGTGCAATCTTTCCCCGACTTTTTCGTCTATATGTTTAGCGGGTCACATTGACTGCCTGTTTCCCCTCAAGATTCTGCGGGAAGGGGCCGGAGGCTGTCTGTTTTCCATCCAATCCGGACGGAAAACGGTCCGTCACAGCATTGGTGATGTGGGCATCAGTGAAGACGGGCGAAAGACGATCTTGGGCATCCGCAAGGAACGGCGGAGAACGTGACGGTGGTTTGCCGCCGGGAAGGCTCACCGAAGATCGCGGCAGATCTCTGCCGATCACGGAAGGTCTGCGAGGTGGGTGCTTACGGCTCGCTGGCATCGCAGTTCCGGCGGAACTCTGCGGCGGCACCTCGATTCTGATGGAGGAGGTATGACGAAGATGATCACCAGAAGTCTATGGAGACGGTTGGAGCGCCTCGAACACCGCTGTGCGCTCATCAGGGATCCGTTGGTGATCAACGTCGTCTTCGTTGACCCAGATGGACGCATTGTTGATCGACTTCGACTCGGGTGTGGCGATCACATCCCGCAACGGCCGTTTGGCACATCAGCGCCACAGGAGCCGGTGCCGAAATGAACGTGAACGTGAGGGCCACAACCGGTTCGTCAGATGCACACTAGTCTCAAATCCCGAATAGCCCGGACCGAAAAGGCGATTGTGGGATTGCCGGCGCCTCGAGCGGCAGTTCGCCCCGTGCTAACTGTTGCATCCGTTAAGTGTTATGAAATGCCAGACGGGAAGCAGGCCATGCCGGATGAGGTGCCGGTCCTGGTGACCGAGGTGAAGATCGAGACGCAGACGGCTTCCTGGAGATCGGACAGCGCCC
>PLYM01000220.1 GCA_003153375.1 Planctomycetaceae bacterium | reverse complement strand
TGCCGCGAAAGTCAGCCGGGTGTTGCGGCGGAACGAAGAGGCTCGGATTTACCACTACCACAAGGCCACCGGGACCTTCACACCGCGCCGGGAGGCTTGGGACGGGTAGCTAAAAGCGCACAGTCGAAATAGAAAGCCTTCACGAAGTCTGCCACCGTCGGCATGCGACTTCGGCCTTCGCCCTCGATCGATAATGCGGAGCAAGCAGTCATGATACATCGGTTGTCGAGATTGTTGCTGGCGCTGGTCGGCATCTGCGCTGCTGGTTCCACGGTCGGGGCGGCCGAGTGGAAAGTCGGGCTCGCGCAGGTGAAGATTACGCCGGAACAGCCGCTCTTTATGGAAGGGTATGCCTCGCGCGATCGGCCCTACGAGAAGATCGAGAGCGACCTCTTCGTCAAGGCGCTGGTGCTAGAAGATCGCGAGGGACATCGCGCCGTGCTGGTGACCAGCGACCTCATTGGCCTGACCGCGGCGGTGGCCGAGCCGATCTGCGATCGGCTGCGCACCAAACTGGGGCTGCAGCGCGAGCAGGTTCTGCTCAACTCATCGCACATCCACACCGGGCCGATGCTCAGTCTCCAGCCGCAGCCGTTGCGGACGGGCATGAGCGCAGCAGACATGGAGCGGACGATCGCCTACACGCGCTGGCTCCAGGACCGCATCGTCGAGGTTGTCGAAAAGGCCAGCGCGAAGCTCGAGCCAGCGGACCTGCGCTGGGGGCATGGTGTTGCCCATTTCGTAATGAATCGCCGCGAATGGACGCCAACGGGGGTAAAGCTGGGGGCCAACCCGCGCGGCCTGGCGGACCGCACGGTGCCGGTCCTCCGCGTCGATGATGCCGCGGGCAGAATGCGGGCCGTGCTGTTCGGCGCTGCGGTGCACAACACGACGCTGCGTCCGCAGCACAACCGGATCTGCGGCGATTACGCGGGCTATGCGCAGGCGCATGTCGAGCAGGAACACAAGGGTGTGCAAGCGATGTTCATGATCGGCTGTGCCGGCGACGCCGATCCGTATCCACACGGCAGCTACGACCTGGCCCGTGAGCATGGCACGGCGCTGGGCAAGGAAGTCGACCGCGTTGTCGAGACGAAGCTCCAGCCGGTGCGCGGTTCGCTCAAGGTCGCCCTGGCGCAGGTCGATCTGCCGTTACAGGAATGGCCCTCGCGCGAGGAGCTGCAGAAACGTGCCGCAACCAAGCGCGGCCTTGAAGCGCTGAACGCCCAGCGGATGCTGGACCTGCTCGACCGTGGCGAGAAGCCGCCGCGGACGTATCGCTGCCCGCAGGCCGTCTGGCAGCTCGGCGATCTTACGCTGGTGGCACTGTCCGGCGAGGTGGTCGTCGATTTCGTCCCGCTGCTCGAAAACGCCTTGGGACCCAATCGGCTCTGGATTGCTGCCTACTCGAACGACGTCTACGGCTATCTCCCATCGGCACGCGTGTTGCGCGAAGGTGGCTACGAGACACGCGGCATCTACGCCGGCAGCGTCGGCACCTTCGATCCGAAGGCCCAGGATGTGTTGATCGAGACGATTCGCAAGCTCGCGCGCGATGTGGGTCGGCAGAATTGATGGGATCTCGTTGACCAGCTGCACGAAGTACCCGAACACAGATGCGAATCACATCGGAAAGGCGGAGCAATGCTGCGGGCAACATTTCTTGGCGGGATCATTCTTCTTTTGCAGGTCGGTGCAACGCCCGGCGACGAACTGCTCGACCCGGGGATTACGACCGCGCAATCACCTGGCGCATCGCTGAAAGCCATCAAGGTTCGGTCGGGGTTCGAGGTCGAGCTGGTCGCCGCCGAGCCGTTGGTGCAGTCACCGATTGCCCTGGCCTGGGGCCCGGATCGGAAACTCTGGGTCGTCGAGATGGGAGATTACCCCCTCGGCGTGGACGGCAAGGGCAAGCCAGGCGGACGGATCAAGTACCTCGAAGACACCAACGGCGACGGCAAGTACGTCAAGGCGACTGTCTTCGTGGACGGTCTCCCGTTTCCCACCGGCGTCCTGCCGTGGCGCAAGGGCGTGCTGATCACGTGCGCGCCGCACATTTATTACGCCGAGGATACCAAGGGGACCGGCAAAGCCGACAAGCTCGTGCCGCTCTACTCCGGCTTCCGCGAGGGGAACCAGCAACATCGGGTGAACAGTCTCGTTTGGGGGCTCGACAACTGGATCTATTGCGCCAACGGCGACAGCGGCGGCACGGTGCAATCGATTAAGACGGGCGCGACGGTCGATATCCGCGGACGGGATCTGCGGATTCGGCCGGACAGCGGCGCCATCGATTTGCAGAGCGGCCAGACACAGTTCGGTCGCAGCCGCGACGACTGGAACAACTGGTTCGGCAACAACAACAGCTGGCCGCTGTACCATTTCGCGCTGGCGGATCACTACATTCGCCGCAACCCGCACGTCGCGGCACCGGAGTCCCGGGTACAGGTTTCCGTGGTTCCCGGAGCGTCGCAGATCTACCCGCTTAGCCGAACGACGATGCGCTTCAACGATCCGGAAACGGCCAATCACTTCACCTCGGCGTGCAGTGCCATCATCTACCGTGATGAACTCTTCGGCCCGGAATATCGCAACAGCACTTTCGTCAGCGAGCCGGTACACAACCTCGTGCACCGCGAGGTAATTCGCCCCGAGGGGACGACGTTTACGAGTCGGCGGGCTGACGACGAACAGACATCGGAGTTCCTGGCGTCGGCCGACAACTGGTTCCGGCCAACATCGCTGCAAACGGGGCCAGACGGTGCCCTCTGGATTGCCGACATGTACCGGGCGGTCATCGAGCATCCCGAGTGGATTCCAAAGAACTGGCAGGACAAGCTCGACCTGAGAGCGGGGCATGACAAGGGGCGGATCTACCGGGTCTATCCGGCCGGGGCGAAACCACGGCAGATCCCACGTTTGGACCAGCTCGACACAGCTGGCCTGGTCGCCGCCCTGGACACACCCAGTGGCTGGCAGCGAGACCTGGCGCAGATGATCCTCATCTGGCGTGCGGACAAAACCGCGGTGCCACTGCTGGAGCGACTGGTCGGCGATAGCAAACGGCCCCTGGCCCGGGTGCACGCGCTGTGCACTCTCGACGGCCTGGATGCTCTCTCACCGACCGTCGTCCAGCGTGCTCTCGGCGATGCGTATCCCGGCGTGCGTCAGCACGCGGTGCGGCTCTGCGAAGGACGATTCGCCGCAACGGAACTGGGCGCTGCCCTGGCGAAGATGACCGCCGATCCCGCTCCCACGGTGCGTCTACAACTGGCCTACACGCTCGGAACCTGGGACGATCCGCGGGCCAGCAAGGCCTTGGGCGAACTGGCGCTGCGCAATGGGGGTGATCGCTTCATCGCCGCCGCGGTCATGAGCTCTCTCCACAACAAGAATTTCGACGCGATGTTGACGACCGTCCTGGCGAATGAAGCGAAATCACCTCGATCGGCCGGGCTGCTCGAAAACCTGGCACGGATGGCACTGGCGCTGGAGCGAGGTAAATCGCTCGGGGCATTGCTTGAAGTGGTCGCCAGGCCAGAACAGGAGAAATACGCAGCGTGGCAATCCAGCGTCCTGGCCGGGCTGCTCGACGCGCTCGATCAACGGAGCAGTTCCCTCATCCGGCTACGCGACCGCGGCGATGCCGACTTGAAGGCGACACTCACCCGCCTTGACGGCCTGTTCCAGGCGGCACGTGCCAGTTTCAAGGATGGTACCCAGGACGAGCAACTCCTCGGTGTGCGGCTGCTCGGGCGCGGCTTCGACCACCAGCGTGAGGATCTCGATCTGCTCGCCGGTCTCCTGTCGCCCCAAATCGACCGCGACCTGCAAGCGGCCGCCATCGCCGCTTTGGGGCGATTGCCTGACCCGCGTGTCCCGGAAGCCCTGATGCGCGGCTGGAAGGGCTACGGCCCCGCGCTGCGCGGCCCCGTGCTCGACGTGCTCTTCAGCCGTGACGAACGGGCCCTCGCTGTGCTCGAAGCGATGGAACGCAAGGTCATTCTCGCCTCGGAGCTGGACGCCGCGCGTCGCCAACGCCTGATCGATCACAAGAACCCAGCTATCCGCACGCGCGCGGGCAAGCTCCTCGCCGGTGCTATCGCACCTGACCGTCAGAAGATCCTCGACGACTATGCTCCCGTGTTGACGATAACCGGCAATGCTCAGCGCGGCGCCAGGGTGTTTGCGAAGAGCTGTGCCGCCTGCCACAAGCTCGGCGACGTCGGGAACATCGTCGGCCCCGACCTGGCCTCGGTCGGCGACAAGTCGCCCCAAGGCCTGCTCGTTGCTATCCTCGATCCCAATCGCGTGGTGGAAGCACGGTACGTGAACTTCATCGCCAGGACGACGAACGGCCAGACCTTCAGCGGTGTCCTGGCCGGGGAGACGGGCAACAGCATCACGCTGCTCGCCATCGACGGCAAGCAACATGTGATCCTGCGCAGCAACCTCGAAGAGCTGGCGAGCACCGGCAAGTCGGTCATGCCGGAAGGGCTGGAGAAAGACATCCCACACCAGGAGATGGCCGACCTCATCGCTCATGTGCGCTCCTTCGGTCCGCAACGGCAGCGCAAGTCGTTCGACGGCAATCGGCCGGAACGGGTGCGCGCGGGCAGCGACGGCTCCCTGTTATTGGCCGCGGCCAGCGGCGAAATCTACGGAACAACGCTGGTTTTCGAGAAACAGCACGGCACCCTGACCTCGTGGGTCAGCACAGACGACCACGTGAGCTGGGCGGTTCAGGTTCCCCAGCCGGGGCGTTACGCGGTCTGGTTCGACTGGGCCTGCGACGACCAAGCCGCCGGCAAAGCGTTCGTGTTGCAAACGGGCACCTCGGAGCTCAAGGGCAGGGTCGAGAGCACCAGCGGCATGGAGAAGTACAGGCAAGCGAAAGTCGGCGAAGTGGTTCTGGCAGCGGGCGTGCACCGAGTGACAGTGCGTAGTGCCTCGAGGCTCTTTGCTAGCCCGCTGCTCGCGTTGAAATCGGTGAAACTGGTGCCCCTGCCAAAATGAACAGGAGGTTGACAGGGCACCGACGGAGTGGGAGGTTTGCCGGCTCAGGCCACGAAAGGAGAGGCTCATGTTCACTGCTGCACGCCGGGTGCTGGCGGCCGGAGTTGTCCTGGCTGGCGGACTGACCCTGGCCGTTTTCGGCGAGGATTCCAGGCCCAATCCCGCCGCCATACCGCTCAACCGCGACAACGCCCGGCACCAACAACTCCTCAAGCTCGTGGCCAAAGGCGGCGGCGATATTGTCTTCCTGGGCGACAGTATCACGGAGCGCTGGGACAGCACGGGAGGAAAGGTCTGGAGGGAGGTGTTCGCCCCTCTCAAGGCGGTCAACCTGGGCGTCGGCGGCGACCAGACCGGGCACGTCCTGTGGCGCATCCGCGAAGGTAAGGAACTGGAACCACTCACGCCCCGCGTCGCGGTCGTCCTAATCGGGATCAACAACCCCGTCGCGCATCGGCCCGAGGAGGTCGCCGGCGGGGTCGAAGCCATCGTCGCGGAGCTGAAGAAGCAGAAGCCGGACATCAAGGTGCTGGTGCTGGGCGTCTTCCCCTGTTCGCTCCGGCGGCAGGACAAGGCGGTCCAGCGGATCGGCGCGGCAGACCTTCAGCCGAGGGTCAAGCAGATCAACGCCGCCCTTGCCAAGCTGCACGACGGCAAGTCCATCTTCTTCAAGGACATCGGCGACAGATTCCTTGAAGAAGACGGTGGGCTGAGTCAGCAGGTCATGTCCGACTACCTGCACCTGGGGCCAAAGGGTTATCAGATCTGGGCCGATGCTATTAAGGAAGACGTGCAGAAGTTGCTCAGGTGATGAAGGTCTTCGTTCCGTGGCTCGGTTCGCGCCGAAACCTCCAGGCAGCGGGGCGCATCCTCGAAGAAGCTCATCCTGGGCGATGCACTGTGATTGTTGAAATCGGAGACTTGCCCATGTACCGACGCGCGCTACGTAATTCGGCTTGTGTGCGGGGGCGATGAAACCGGAGCACGCAACCCAACCTAGACGTTGAACAAGCGAGGGGTAGCGGATTTGTTTCCGGATATTTTGGAAAAACCTGAAATCCTTCCGTGATTTGCGGTGTTTGATAGAGTAGTGACAATCTCAATCACCGCACGCACGAAAGGATTTCAAGTGAATAGAATTTTCCGTCGTTGGCTGAACAATTGCAAGCGCCGAATCGCACGCCGGCTCGACAAAACCAAAGACACCATGATGTTCGAGCCGCAGTTTAGTGCCAGCAACATTCATTACGAGGTGTCCAAGCGTAATGGTGGCATCAGCTGCGGCGGCATTGGGGCCATCCACCTGCTGGCCCGCCGACTCGGCCTGACCGACGCCATTGACCAACGCTTGCAACTGCTCAAGATCCACGTGCCCTACCAAGATTCCGATCACGTCCTCAACTTTGCCTACAACGCTCTGTGTAACGGCACCTGCCTGCAAGACATCGAACTGCGTCGCCAAGACGAGCATTACCTCGATGCCCTTGGCACGCGTCGTATTCCCGATCCCACCACGGCCGGCGACTACTGTCGCCGCTTCAAGCGTCCGGATCTGTACACCTTGATCGACATCGTCAACGACACGCGCTTGAAGGTCTGGGCGAAGCAACCCGACAACTTCTTCGACTGTGCCAAGATCGACATGGACGGCACCATGGCCGAAACCACTGGCGAATGCAAACGGGGGATGGACATTTCCCATGATGGCCTGTGGGGCTATCAGCCACTGGTGTTGACACTGGCCAACACGGGCGAGGTGCTGAGCGTGGTGAATCGGTCCGGCAACCGGCCTTCGCACGAAGGCGCCGCTGCGGAAGCGGACCGGGCCGTGCGGCTCTGCAGCCAAGCCGGCTTCCGCAAGATTGTGCTGCGCGGCGACACCGATTTCTCGCAGACACGTTATCTCGATGGTTGGAACGCTGACGCGCGGATTCGCTTCTTCTTTGGCTACGACAGCACGTCGAATCTGAAGGACATCGCGGCTAATCTGCCGCAATCGGCATGGCAGCCGCTGCAGCGTCCGGCACGCTATCAAGTCAAGACACAACCGCGTCGTCGGCCGGCCAACGTCAAGGAACAAGTCGTCAAGGAACGTGAATTCGAGAACAAACGTCTGGTTTCGGAAGACGTGACGACGTTCTGCTACCAGCCGACGGCCTGCCGCGAGACCTACCGGATGGTGGTGGTTCGCAAGAACCTCTCAGTCGAGAAGGGCGAACAGGTCCTGTTTCCAGACGAACGGTACTTCTTCCACATCACCAACGAATGGGCGTGCACGCCGGCCGAGGTGGTCTTCGAGGCCAACGATCGTTGCAACCAGGAAAACCTGATCGCCCAGCTGAAGAACGGCGTGCGGGCCCTGCACGCGCCGGTGGACAACCTGGAGAGTAACTGGGCGTACATGCTGATGACGGCCTTGGCCTGGAATCTCAAAGCATGGTGGGCCTTGATGCTGCCGGAAACCCCAGGCCGCTGGCAAGAGACGCATCGAGCTGACAAGCACTGGGTGTTGAAACTGGAATTCAAAACATTCCTGAACGCGTTCATGCTCCTGCCGTGCCAAATCATCAAGACCGGCCACAAACTGGTGTACCGACTGTTAGGCTGGAACCCGCACCTGCCTATCTTCTTCCGTCTGCTCGGCCAGCTACGCTGCTGAGCGCCGGCCCATTTGAAGTCGGGATCCGGATCTCCCGATCCGTTCTCACGCCGAACGCCATTGGGCAGCAAGAGAGGGAATCCAACTCGCACCGACGCACGGCGGACCACTCAAAAGCGAGTGTGTCTCAGGGAATGTCTTGGAATTGGCGTGCGCCAAAACTATCAAAAGACAAGCGGGGGCTTCGCTTATTTAAGGCCTAG
>PLYM01000060.1 GCA_003153375.1 Planctomycetaceae bacterium | reverse complement strand
TATTCAAGCGAAATCTGCTCTAGGCATGTCGAGGAGGTTGAAACCCTGTTCGTGCGGGCCATCCGGGCCGCCTACACGCCGATTCTGCGGTGGGCGCTGGGGAGGGTGGCGATCCCCTTGTCGATCGGCGCGGCCTTCTTGGTCGCGTCGGGCTTTCTTGCTACGCGCCTAGGCAGCGAATTCCTGCCGGCGCTCGAGGAAGGCAATTTCTGGATTCGTGCTTCCATGCCGCCGACCATAAGTCTTGCCGCTGGCATCGAGGCATCGGCCAAGATGCGCGAGGTCCTGCTCAGGCATCCCGAAGTGCTGACCGTCGTTTCCCAGCATGGCCGTCCTGACAATGGCAGCGATGCCTCGCCGTTCTCCAACGTCGAGCTGTTCGCGCCGCTCAAGCCTTTCGACAAGTGGCCGTCAGGCCTCGACAAGGAAAAGCTGACCGACATTCTGCAGAAGGAATTCGAGGAAGCTCTGCCCGGCGTCGGCTTCAACTTTTCACAATATATCCAGGATAACGTTGAGGAGGCGCTCTCGGGCGTGAAGGGAGCGAATTCGGTCAAGGTCGTCGGCCGCGATCTCGCAGTCTTGGAGCGGATCGGCGACGAGGCAATGGCGCAAATGCATCAGGTCCAGGGTGTCGCCGACCTGGGCATTTTTCACGTGTTAGGTCAGCCCAATCTGAACATCTGGACGGACCGTGAAAAGGCGGCTCGCTATGGGTTGAATTCCGGTGATATCAACACTGTGGTGCAGGCGGCGATGGGCGGTTCGACGGCCACGACGATCCTGGAGGGCGACCGGCAGTTCAATGTGGCGGTGCGGTTGGCCAGGCCGTATCGCACAACGATCAATGCCATTCGCGACGTCAAAGTGGGCTACCAGACACCCAGCGGATCGAACGCCTATGTCCCTCTGAGCGAGTTGGCGACCATTTCCCTCGATACCGGCGCGTCCTTCATCTACCGCGAAAGTAGCGAGCGCTAGATCCCGATCAAGTTCAGCATCCGCGGCCGCGATCTCGGGAGCACCGTCGCCGAGGCCCAGGAGCGAATTGCGGCCAACATCAAGTTGCCTACGGGCTATCGCATCCTGTGGTCGGGTGAATTCGACAACCTGCAGCAGGCTACGCAACGGTTGATGATCATCATCCCGATCACATTCCTGCTGATTCTTGTCCTGCTCTATGGCCTGTTCAACACGCTGCGCGACAGTCTGGTCGCCATCGCGGGCATTCCCTTCGCGGTCGGTGGCGGCGTGGTCGCCCTCTATGTCACCGGTGAGGATTTCAGCGTCTCTGCCGCCATCGGCTTCATCTCTCTTGCTGGTGTGGCGGTGATGGACGGGATTCTCAACATCACCTACTTCCGCGAGCTGCTGAGCCGAGGCCAATCGTTCGGCGAGGCGATCTTCAACGGTGCCGAACAACGCATGCGACCGATGTTGATGACCGCCCTTTCCGCCGGCGTCGGATTGTTTCCAGCTGCGGTTTCACAAGGCATCGGCAGCCAGGTGCAGCGGCCGCTGGCGACGGTCGTCGTCGGCGGCATGCTGCTCGGTCCGATCATGCTTCTGATCGTGGCGCCTGCGCTCAGGAAGACATTCCTGAAGGCCTACACGCCCAGCCGGGAACGGACGCTGGAGACGGAGGAAGGCGTATGACCCGGAGTCTCAAAGGGACCGGCACGGCGCTGGCCGGCTTGATCGTCGCAGCCTCACTTGCCGGCTGCATGGTTGGCCCCGATTTCACGCGACCTGACCCGCCGAAAGACGAAGGTTATCTGCCGGAGGCGCTGATCCAGGAAACCGCGTCGGCCAACGTCCTGGGTGGTGAGGCACAACGCTACGTGCGGGACCTCGACATCCCGGGACAATGGTGGCCGGTCTTCCAGTCGAGGCCGCTCAACGACTTGATCGAGCAGGCGCTCAAGGCGAATCCCGACATTCAGACTGCAATGGCGGCGTTGAAGGTGGCGCAGCAGAACGCGCGCGCCCAGTGCGCCGCGCTATTTCCGACCGTCGGCCTGTCGGGCTCGGGGACGCACAACGAAGTGCCGAATACCGTCGCCTCGCCGCTCCTCTCCGGCAATTCGGTATTCGGACTGTTCACGTTGTTCCTGAACATCTCCTACACCATCGAAGTGTTTGGCGGCGTGCGGCGAGCCGCCGAATCGCTGGATGCCCAGGCCGAAGCCCAGTGCTTTCTGCTGGAGGCCGCCTATCTCACGCTGGCCTCCAACGTCGTGGTTGCCGCTGTCACCGAGGCCTCGCTGCGCGGCCAGTTAGCGGCCGCCCAGCGGACCATCGAGATCCAGCGCCAGACCCTTGCCCTGTTGCAGCGCCGACTGGTCATCGGCCAGGCCGCCCTCGCCGACGTAGCGACCCAGCAGGCAGCACTTGCCCAAAGCGAGGCCGCGCTGCCACCGCTGCGGAAGCAGTTCGACCAGCAGCGTCACCTGCTTGCTCAACTTGTCGGCCGTACCACCAGCTACGAACCGGCAGCAACCTTCGAGCTCTCCAACATCGGCCTGCCGCGGGAGTTGCCGGTCAGCCTGCCATCCCGGATGGTCGAGCAACGACCCGATGTGCGCGCCGCCGAGGCCAACATCCACGCCGCCGCCGCCACCGTGGGTGTGGCCACCGCCGCCCAGCTACCGCAGTTCACCCTGGCACTGAACTATGGAACCCAGGTGCCTTCGTCGGACCTGCTGTTTGCTTCGCTGTTCACGCCGGGCGCAGCTGCCGATTCGGTCGGCGGGAGTTTTCTTCAGACGTTGCTCGACGGCGGCGCCCTGCTTGCCCGTAAACGCGCCGCTCAGGCGGCTTGGGAGCAGGCCAAGGGCGCCGCCGTGCGCACCGCGATCGAGGCCGTCGGCGCGCATCTTCTCTACCTGCCGCCCTATAGCCCCGATCTCAATCCCATCGAGCAGGTCTTCGCCAAGCTCAAAGCCCTGCTGCGCAAGGCCGCCGCTCGTACCGTCAGCACTTTGTGGCACGCCGTCGGCAAGCTCCTCCAACACTTCAGCCCGCTCGAATGCTCAAACTACTTCGCTAACGCCGGATATGGTCTACCTCATCGGAAGCCGCTCTAGCGGTCGAGGTCGTCGGTCACGTGCGTAATCGGGTCCGCTTTGTCCGTTGTGGGTCAATCACGCCGTTCTGAGGGTGCTCCGATGACTTCCGGTCTGCCCCCAATATCGGACCTTCGAGACCGGCGATCAGCGCGCCTAGGCGCCATGAACAGGCCGAGGCCAACGCCGAACAAGACAAATGACGAGAGCTCGGTGACCGAGCAGCTAGTCGGATGCAGCGCGGCGGTTCGGGATCGACCTCGTCTCCTTGACCTAACGCAAAGCGCCAATTTGCAAGTGCTGGTATACTACTTTTGGTCATTTTCTGCCGGACGTGAACTGATGACCAAAAGGCTAGTCATCCCACATGTATCGAGACCTATTGGTTCATGTTGACGGTAGTGACGCGGGACGTCGCCGCGTGCGTTTTTCCGCTGGTCTTGCAGCGTACCTAGGAGCGAGGCTTACCGGCCTGCATGTGAGCCCTCCAGCAGAGGTTCCGTACATGGTTAAGCCAAGCCGCGTTGCTGAAAGCTTGGTGAATGCTTCTTGGAGACTCGTTCTTGATGCACGCCGCGCCGCACTTATCTTTCGCGAGGAAGCCGACCTGCGTCCAATTGAATCGACCTGGCAGGAGGCCGCTGGCGAGTTAGTTGAGGGCATTAGCCACGGCGCACGCTTCGCGGACCTTTTGATTCTTGGCCAGTATGATCAACAGGTCCCCGTCGAAGCCCATCCCCTGCCGATTGCGCACTCTGTCCTCTTGAAGTGTGGGCGGCCAGTCCTAGTAGTGCCTCCTTTGATCGAGCCGACCATTCCAGCGAGAGTGGTGGTCGCCTGGGACGGCAGCCGTGAAGCCGTCAGGTCGCTTCATGATGCGTTGCCACTATTGCGACTCGCTTCTTCCATTGAGGTCCTCAACGTGACCCGCACCACAGCCGAGAGGCTCGACGCCGACATGAACTCCTTGGCGGAACACTTGGCCAGACATGACCTAAAAGTTGAGCCCAAAATTCTGCAGACCGTGACGGAAGCGGAGCACAAATTGCTTCGAGAGCAGATTGAGCAGGGGCAGTACGATCTCCTGGTCATGGGAGGGTACTCTCATCCTGTTTGGCTCGAATTCATCTTTGGCGGTGCGACCGAGCTGATTCTTGGATCGTCCAAGATTCCTGTGTTTGTTTCGCACTAGCGAATCCCTAAATCCGATTAGAGTCAGGATTTTGGGCGATTGGTATAAGCCGAGGAGCCGCGCACACGGCCGCATTCGTGTCGTCGGCGAAGCGCGCGCATGACGAGCCGTTAGGAAAGTTTTAGACCTAGAATCTGAACCCGACCGCAATGATGTTGAAGTCCGCCAAGCATTGGGCGAGAGCAGACTGACGAAGCAGAGCTGTCCCTGCTGAAACCTATATTGATCTGGGGTACGCGGACCTTCGTGGCACTCCTTGCGTATCGTGTCCGCCGAAACTCCAGCATAATCGACTGCTGTGAACGCAAGAAACCCAATCACGGCTGCGGGATTTTCTGCATTCCTTAAATGCCCGACGAAAGCGCATCTCCTGGCGATCGGCGAGCCTGCGCCAGGCAGCTACTTTGTCGATATCGAGGCATGTATTTCGTCCGAAAAATTGTACCGGACCGCCTCCAGCACCGCTATGCCGGCCCCAAGATGACTGGTCTCTTGGCCGTTTCAGTTCTTTGACCCTACGAGTTTTCGGTAAGGACAGGCCGAACTGCGTCCCAAATAGACCCGCCGATCTCAAACGAAAGCCTCAGATATTCCCACTATGGTGTTGGGTTCTTCAATTTTTCGGTGGTTGCCGTTGGCCCGCTAGCTCCCGAAAAGCCTTACTGATGCCGATCAACAGGTGACGCTAGGCCCTGCAGGAGAGCATTCCGTACAGGCGTTTGCCGACGATTGGCTCAGTGATCACACTATTCGGTTGCTGCGCCGAATTCATCCAGACCTCGAATAGTCTGCCGCGAGGATTAGGTTCAAAAAGAACGCAACCATTCTTGGTACCGACGACCGCGTTGATCCAGGCATCCTGCTCAGATCTCAGCCAGATGCTGGTGAGCGGAGAGGTGATTCCCGAAACCGCTCGAAATCCTCCTATGAAGTAAAATAACTCAGGATAGCCGATGAGTTCATCGACCTTGTAGAAGGCGAGCTCGATCGGGCGCCCCCGCAGCCGGTCGTGGAGCAACTCAAATAACTCTTGCGCCTCTTCATAGTCCTGATGATTGCGGAAGGCGACCTGGTACCTAGGTATCGGCGAATACCGGGCGGCCAGGTCAGGCGAAGGGCTCTTGTAACTTCGAAGCTCGCGATAGACCTCAAGGACGTTCGCCGAATCTCTCCAAATGGTGCCGATCCCGTCCGCGTTTCGGATAACGGCAAATTTGTCGACAATCACCGCGTCCAGAACGATGCCGAGCGACACAATCAACAGGATGTGGCGAGTTCGGCTTAGGGTGACACAGCGCCACACAAACGGCGGCAGCATGATCAAGAACAACGGCAGGAGAAACGACGAGCCGGAGAGGTGCGACAGGTCCGACCGGAGCAGCGTGAATAAATGGAGCACACATGCACCAACTGCCACACCGGCAAACTTCCATGCGAACCGCCGTTCCTTGTCGGCGGCTGTCTTCCAACGACGACCGAGGAATTTCGCCAACAATCCTATGGAGAGAATGAGCAGGATCGCGAACCCGTATGTCTGGAATATTGGTTCCAACTGCCGATAGGCATTGACGGACAAGTCGAGGTTTTCCGACCACCACGAGTTGGACAGACCGGCCATTACGAGGTCGGCCTTCTTGTTCGCCATTTGAAACGCTTCGACGCAGTGGGAAATGCCGACGAAGTGCGCGACCGTCGCAGCAAATATGGCGGTGCCGCATCCCATGAACGCCACGGAAATCCCAACAAGGGCGCGTAATCGCATTCCGGACGCCGGAGCAAAGAGCGCTGTGGACAGCGCAAATACTAGAAAGCCCCCGGAGAGACTCTCCTGGCTCAGAAAGCCGCCAACTCCCCAAACGACGCCCGCGAGAGATGCTGCTATCCAAGGATGCCTATATGAGTTCGCATTCAGCAGCAGATGAGCCAGCAACAGCGATAAGACGGGTATTGCGAGCCATCGAGTCAAGATCGCCCACCCCGGCAGCAGATCGATGATGTTGTGTGGACTGGGCCACAGTAGCCAACCAACCAGTCCGGCGATCGCCCAGCCAAGCCCCAAAATCTGCTGCAGAAAAACGAAGAACCCGATGACGCAAGCCACATCGAGGAGAGTGCTTGCCGCGTAGAATCCGTGACTGCTGTAATTTACGGCGTTGATGAGAAGATACATGAGCTGCTGATTGCCCACGCCATATTGGGTCTGAGCTTCCAAATATGGCGCCGCCCCAAGGCGGATTTGCTCCATTGCGCCGAGCTGCACGTTGTTGTGGAACTCGAAGAAGTTGGCCAGAGGACTTCCGCCTCCGACGTCGACATTACGGAGGGCCGGAAGGCCAACCCACCAATAAGCCAGGAACGCGATGAGCACTCCCGAGCAGCACTTGATCATCCATCGGACAATGGTCTTTTCGTCAAAACTGCCCGCCCGGCCTCCGCAATCGACTGTCTGCTGTGGGCGATGCCTTCCATTGGAAGCAATGCCTACCACGAGCCAGTGATAGGCAATGAATGCCACGACTACCACGTAACCGAATACGATCGGGCGCTTGTCCAGGAGCCCCCAACCACTGATTTCGTCGGCGAGGGTAATGCCGGAGCTCGTCAACGCCAGATAACTGTATCCTCCAACGCTGCCGGCGATGCCCGCACAATAGAGCAGAACCGACAGAGTATCTGGTCGGGGAAAGCTTCCGAAGGGGAGGCAATTTCTGGTGCGGCTCAATAGGCGCGCGATCCGGGTATCGATCGGCCAGACGTCGGCTCTCGATGCGAGGTATATCAGGCACAGCGTGCACACTATCGTCAGGACAACGACAGGAAAAAACAATCCCTTGGAAGGAGCAGACAGCGACACCAAGAGCATAAGCAACGCTGCGGACAGCGATATGAGAATGGATATACAGGGATTGTTTGCTGGCTCGAGTAACGCCTGCTTGGCCCGCTCTCGCGCAAAGCGGGCCCTCGACGCAGACACTATTTCTTCCTCCTGAATATCGCCGACCGTCCCCAAATCAGTCGATTCGAAACAACGAATCTCCAGAGGATGTCCATAAAGATGCCGGTCGAGGCAGCAACAAATGTGTAATTTCGGAAATGCTCGTACGTCAGTTGCGCCGTGCTGACGTTGGCCACAATTCCGAAAGATGCGATGAGACTGTACAGCATCAGTCCTTTGTAGAAGTCCGCGTTTCTGAGACGTTCGGAGGAATAGGTGAGCATATTGTTGATCGTGAAATTGAAGACCATGGCAATCACTGTTGCGATGGTTTGAGCAATCCAGAACGCCGCACCCGACGCCAAGCTCGCATATAAAATTAAAAAATGAACGATCGCACCGATCGATCCGACCCCAACGAAGCTGATCAGACGAGCGGGAGCCAGCCCCCCGGACAGCTTTGAGATCACGTCGCACAAGAACAGCCAGAATACGTACAGCTGAAGTTTCGATTCGCCGTGTTCGCGAGGCCGGAAATCGAATGCCAGTTCTTTTACGGAGGCCCTCTTGTTGTGATAGGCCAAATCGAAGAAGACCTTGAAGCCGTCTGCCTGCATGCGGGGAATGGATTGCAGAAGCAGCGAGCGCGAAGCAGCAAAGAAACCGGTTAGCGGGTCGGTCAACTGACGGCCGAGAGTGAGATTGATAAGCTTGTTTCCATAGATGGACAGGCCGTTGCGAAGATCCGATGACAGGCCTGTGACGAGAGAGCCGGACAGAAACCGCGACCCCGATACGATATCGTAGCCTTTGCGCAATTCCTTGAGCATCGTCGGGATCAAACTGGGATCGTGTTGAAGATCTCCATCCATGACGACGACGACATTGCCATGAGCAGCCTGAACTCCCCAGTGAACGGCGGAGCAAAGGCCGCGTTCCTGGACGCGCTGTATGCATCGGACGTTGTTGCACTGCTGTGCCAGTGCGCGCACGACATCCGCTGTGCCATCCTGAGAGTCGTCGTCCACAACGATCAACTCCCAAGGAGCGTCGCGAAGGGATTCTGCAAGACCATCGTAGATTACAGATATGTTCTTTGCCTCGTTGTAGGTCGGCACGACAATTGAAGTCAGACTCATATGCGCACCGACGCTAGACCTTGGCGGGCTTCAAGGCTTGGCCACCGCAAGCAGTAGATTCCCACAGTTCAGGTGTCCCATTTTGGTCTCAAGGGCATGGAGCCATTGCGCTGATTTTAAGCCAAGCACGGCAGTGAATGGCGCCAAGCCGACAGCGGTTTCTATTGTCACACTGCGGTAGCCGGCAGCCGCTAGCTCTCCGACCAGACGATCCCGATGGTATTTGTTGGTGTGCTGCTGTTCGTAGCTCACTGGCGACAGAAAATTGATGCCCCACTCAAGAATCGGCCAAAGCGACCTGTAGTTTGGCGTGGTGACGACCAGAATGCCATCGGGCGAGAGCAGGCGTCGGGCCTGTGTGAAGAGCCGAGCGACATAATCCGGGGCGAGATGCTCCACCAACTCAATCATCGTGACGGCGTCGAAGCTCTCTCCGGACGAAACCAGGCCTTCTATCGACTGAATTGAGAAGCGGTGCGCGTTGGTTGAATAATGCCGATTTGCATAGTCAACCTGGGATGCACTCAGATCGATCCCCAAGGCGGCGATATCGCTCAAGTAATTTCCAATGAAAGTGCCGGGGCCACATCCGACGTCGAGCAGCTTCTTGGCTTGGGTGAGGTTCGCAGCGACCGACCGAAACTTCAGATCGTGCCAACAATAACGTATGCCGGCTTTTCGTCGATATATCTCATCGTAGAACCCTGCGGGGATCTGCTTTTCATAGTCAAATCCGAAATTGTTCATTGTCTCTTCTCGAAACGCCTGTGTGTACCGAGAACCTTATCCTCATTGATTGGCTGAGGGAATCACCTACCGTTATCAGATAATGTTTGCGCTGCTCTGGTTCGCCTTGGCCTCGCCATTCAAGTCGAAGAACCGGCTTGAAGCGGAGAACGCGGCCCTCCGGCATCAGTTGAACATTCTGCGGCGCAAGGTGCCGGCTCGTGCCCCACTCACGAACACTGATCGCTGGTTCTTTATCCAGCTTTATCGATGATTCCCGTCGATCCTGCAGGTGCTCACGATTGTTCGTCCCGAGACACTGGTGTATTGGCATCGGGCTGGCTTTCGCCGCTACTGGCGTTGGAAGTCGCGCTCACGGGGAGGACGGCCACAGATCGAGACGGATCTCCGCGCGCTGATCAGGCGGATGAGCAAAGAGAACCACCTTTGGGGAGCCCCGCGCATCCACGGCGAACTGCTCAAGCTCGGGTTTGACGTCGCGCAATCGACCGTCGCCAAATACATGGTCAAGCGACGCGGTCCGCCAAGCCAGGAATGGCGCACTTTTCTGCACAACCAAGCCCCGGACATCGCCGCCATCGACCTGTTCGTCGTGCCGACCATAGGCTTCTAGCTTCTCTATGCCATCGTAATCATGCGATTGGACCGACGCTACCTAGTGTGGACCAACGTCACTACGAACCCAACGGCGGAATGGATCGCGCGGCAGATCACCGAGGCATTCCCCTGGGATCAGTCACCGCGCTATCTTCTTCGCGATCGCGATCGGTCTTACGGCACAGTCGTCCGTCGCCGGTTGGAAGCCATGAGTATCCGCGACCACCCGACTGCGCCACGTTCGCCGTGGCAGAATGGCCATGTCGAACGGCTTATCGGGTCGATCCGACGCGAGTGTCTCGACCATGTTGTGGTTGTGGGCGAAGCTCCCCTACGCCGTACCCTCAAAGCGTACGCCCGTTACTATAACGACGTCCGAACGCATCGGTCGCTGCACAAGGACGCGCCGAGAAGTGGGCGCAATCCAACACTCAGGAAGCAGGCGGCTTAGCGATGGAGGTCAGGCAGCGACGCGGCTATGCTTTGCGCGGTTAAAACTGACCAGAACAATGTCCGACACTTCGAAAAGCGCTCGGCCCCTACATCTGCAGACCATCGACAGCCTCTTCGCGGAGCTGATGGGTGGTGCCGTTATTTCGGTTGGGGAAGACAACGCCGAATTCCGCCTCAACAACGCCGACAGCCGTGCGATCCTCAATTGGTATCGCCTGAACCGAACCAAATGGGCGGGCAATGTGATGGCCCCCGATGGCTTCCCCGGAAACTAGCAGAATACTAGGGTTCGCACCGTTCCAAGGGTTCATCCGGGCGATATCGGTTGAAGTGTCGCTTTGGCCGGCTAACACTGGGGCCATGCAACGCCGCACCTTTGCCGCGGGCCTCGCCGCCCTGTGGCTGCCGTCGCTGGCGCGCGCCCAGGCGCCGCTTGCCGAGAATCCCTTTGGCCTTGGCGTCGCCTCGGGTCATCCGACGGCCTCGTCGGTCGTGCTGTGGACGCGCCTGCTGGCAGCCGATCCGACGGCGGCGCCCGGCGGGCCGGTGACCGTCGACTGGACGATCGCAGCGGACGAGCGTATGCGGCAGTTCGTGCGGTCGGGCCAGGCGGTGGCCGAGCCCGCTTGGGGACACTCCGTGCATGTCGACGTGGATGGGCTCGAGCCCAATCGCCCCTATTGGTATCGCTTCACGGTGGCCGGCAAGGCAAGCCCGACCGGCCGCACGCGGACGGCGCCGGCGCCGGGCGAGCGCCTGGCCGCTCTCGATTTCGCCGTCGCCTCCTGCCAGCAGTACGAGCAGGGCTACTACGCGGCCTGGCGGCACATGGCGGCGGAAGAGCTGAATGCCGTGCTGTTCGTCGGCGACTACATCTACGAGACGTCGTGGGGCCACGACCTGGTTCGCCATCACGGCAGCGGCCGCACCCTGACGCTTGCCGACTATCGCAACCGCTACGCCCTCTACAAGTCCGATCCTGATCTGCAGGCCGCCCACGCCGCCCACCCTTTCATCGTCACCTGGGACGACCATGAGGTGGTGAATGACTACGCCAACGACATCTCGCCGACCGACCCCGATCCCAAGACGTTCCTCGCCGTGCGGGCCGCGGCCTACCAGGCCTACTGGGAGCACATGCCATTGCCCAACGCGCTGCGCCCGGCCGGTTCGGCGATGCGGCTCTACGACCGCTTTCGCTTCGGTGACCTGGTCGACCTGCACGTGATCGACGACCGGCAGTACCGCGCCCACAATGCCTGCCGGGCCGAGCTCAAGCCCGGCCGCATGATCACCGACTGCGCCGAGCGGCTCGATCCCGCGCGCACCATGCTCGGCGCCGAGCAGGAGGCCTGGTTCGCGTCGGGCATGAAGGCGGCGTCGGCGCGCTGGAACCTCGTTGCCCAGCAGACCTTGATGGCCGAGCTCGACCGCAGCAAGGAAGGCGGCCGGCATACCTTCTGGGCCGACGGCTGGGACGGCTATCCGATGGCGCGCCAGAAGCTGATCGACGCCATCGCCGCCTCACCGGTGCGCGACACCGTGGTGGTCGGCGGCGATGTCCATTCCTTCTGGGTAACCGAGCTCAAGCAGGACTTCACGCAGCCGAAGTCGGCTACGGTCGCCACCGAGTTCGTCGGCGGTTCGATCACCTCGCAGGGGCCGCCGGAGAAGGCGTTACAGGAGATCCTGCCCCACAACCCGCACATCACCTATGCCAAGAGCGGCATCTATGGCTACGGGCTCGTGACCTTCTCGCCCAAGAGCGCGACCCTCCAGGTCCGTACTGTGCAGTCGATCAAGGACGCGAAGTCGCCTATCGCGACGGCCGCACGCTTCGTGGTCGAGGCCGGCCAGCCGGGCGCCAAACCCGCTTAAGCCAGGCTCTTGAGGTAGGCGCGCCAGCCGCCGAGCGCGCTGATGTCGCGTGCGCGATAGGTAATGCCAAAGCTGCCCTGACCCAGGGTGGATACGATCTGATAGCGACTAACCATCGACCCTGCCGCCAGCGCGACGAAATCAACGGTGGTCGGTGCAGTCGTCGATTGGTCCCCCGGATCCATCGTACGAGCAGCCCTTCATTCCCAAGGCAATTTCTTGTTTGCCTTTGGGTAGTGCATCCAACGCTAGTTACAAACTAATCGTAGAGGGTCCGAAACAGCTAGAGCATTCGCCACTTAAGTTGGTGCATATCCGTGATGGCGGAAGTAGTTGGCGCATTCCTGCGAGGTGAAGTCGTGGAGGATCAATCCGATACGATCCCACAGGGTGTCGACGGTTCGCTCGGCGGCCTTTGGCAGGAAGGTCTTGAGTTTGGCGAAGGCCAGCTCGATTGGGTTTAGGTCTGGCGAGTAGGGCGGCAGGAAGAGGAGCTTGGCGCCGATGGCGGCGCCGCGCAGACCTTGCTTCTTCATGGCGGTTTCAAGCTCCTGTACCGCGAGGTCGGGTGCCTGCAGGGTAAGCGAGGCGAAGGCTGCAAAGCGGTCGGGCTTGGCCGCGCAGAGCTCGGCCAGCTTCTCGTTCTGGATCTTCACGATCTTGGCGGCGAGATCGCGATCCCGGCCGTACCAGAAGGGATTGATCGACAGCACTTCCATATCGACGGCCTGCGCATCCATGGCCTTGAGGCGGTCGTCGATTTCGATGAAGGCGTTCTTCGCGTAGTTGACCGGCGGCACCATGATGGACGCCGCGTCGGCACCCAGCAGCGGCTCGACATCGTGGATATGGCAGTGGGAGTGAACGTCGATGGTCTTGATGCGCTTGCTGCTGACGACGACCGGCAGGCGGCGGCCGCCGCTGGGCTGATGGGGATTCAGCGCCTGCTGTGCGTGCGCCGCGTCGAGCAGGCCGCAGCTGCAGAAGGCGATGCCGGTCGCGGCGGCGGTGGCTCTAAGGAAGTTTCGACGTGTCGACATTGCGGTCTCCTCCCGGGAGCAGTTGGCGCCTTGTGGCGCTCGATCGACCGTCGTTGCGGCGTCCGTAGCGCGCCGTCCCGACAACTAGCGGTCGCTCATCCGTAGCGAGGCCGGGTGGCCGGGCAGCTTGAAGCGCTTGCCTGTGTCGGTGATCCTGGCGCCGCCGACCTTGAGAATGGAAAGGTCCTGATCGAGATAGTTGCCGACATACAGGTACTTTCCGTCCGGCGTGAAAGCCACGCCTTCCGGCAGGCCGCCGACCTCGACGTCGCCCACCTTGGTGACTTTCTTGCCGTCGACTTTCAGCACCGAGACGCTGCCGTTCTTCTTGTAGAAGTAGGCGCTCGGATTGTTTGAACCGGCGAGGATGACGGCCACCGCCACGTCGCCCTTCGGCGAAATCGCGAGCCCCTCTGGACCATCGCCGACGACAACTCGATCAATAATTCGCGCCGGGCTGAGCTCGAGGTCAACGACGCTCACTGTGTCGACGCTGCCGTCGGACGATCCTGCACCGCCATTGTCGGCCGTGAGCGCAAACTTGCCACTCGGGGCGACCGCGACATTGTACGGCCACTGCCCGGTCGGCAGGTCGAGCTTGCTGTAGGTCACCTTGTCCCCTGCGACGTCGAGCAACGACACCTTGTGGGCGTTGAACTTGGTCGCGAGCGCGCGCTTGCCGTCAGGCGTGAAGGTGACGTGGCTCACGATGTCGCCCATGTCGACTGTATCGATCACTTTGACCTCGGTGCCCTTGACCGACAGCACACTGATCGACTTGTCGAGACGGTTGGTGACCAGGGCCAGGTTGCCTGCAGGACTAAAGCTCAACCCCGACGGCTGTTTCCCGACCGTCAGCGTGGCGGCCAGCTTGGGGGGACTTGCCTTGAGGTCAATGACATAGAGCTTGTTGTCTGGAACCTGGACGAGCTTGTCGCCTTCCTTGATGACGTCGACGGAATCGGCGACCAGCGCAATCGAGTTGGTGGGATCGATCGCCAAGTTCACCGGCGGGCCGACGACCGAATTCTTCAGCGGCAGGCTGGCGACGATCTTCGGCGCTTCAGGATTGGCGAGATCGATGATCACCACCGAGTCCTTGCCGGGCGGCGACAGGATCGTAGTGCCCTTGTCATCCCACAAGACCTTCTCGTCGTTGCCGACGATCAAGAGCGGCTCGGCGTGAAGCGAGCTTGCTCCGACGACGGCTAGAAAAAACGCGGCAACAAGCGACGACAGCGGCGAATGCTTTGCACCTATCATGACGTTTCCCCTCGTAGACCGGGATTTGATCCCGTGTTGGCAAGGATCATGGAGGTTTGTGCCGGCGCCGGCAATCCGGATCGGCGGGAACCGGTCCACTGCCAAGGGCACGCTCGCCTATCCAAGGCGCCCTCTCCCTCCGCCGGGCACGGTCGGAGAGGGCATCTGATTCAGCTCGCCGCTACGTCCCCCATCACGCGCACGCGCACACAGTTGCCGGGCAGGTATGCCCCTACCAACGGGAAGTTCTACCCCCATGTCCGTGTCGTTCACTGGCGACCGCCTGCAAGTCAGCGCTGTCCTGGAGGACGGCGAGGCGGTTGATAAGCTCATCAAGGCGCTGACGGCGACCAAAGCTCTCCTGCCGTCAAAGAAAGTGGAAGAGCCTGCATCGAGCGACAAAGAGCACTGATAAGGGATACTGAGACGGCAACTTAGGACACTGGCCCTCTACTTAGGACAGCACCACCGCCGTTCGTAAGTACCATCATCGGCCCGAATGGCTCATGGAGATCTCTTGGGCGGATATATATGTGTGACTGCCAAGAGCATGCTGAAAACTCGGCTGGCGCTTACGTCCTTGCGGGCCTCCGCGTCTTGCAGGGCTGCATGATAGATATCCCCAAGTTCACGCGGCGCTCAGGCGGCAGCCGATCGAGTAACTCGCGTGGCAACTGGAAGCCGAGCAGCCGCCGCCGAAGCCACCGCGCCGCCGATGCGGCGTCCTGGCGACGGTAGGAAATGAAGGCCCGATATTTCATGCAAACGATCTATTGGAAGGCCTCGGGGATTGAAGTTCGCCGGAGCCGATCAAGATACGCCTATTGCGAATGAAGCCAATAAAGAGGTTGTCGACCAAAGCCTTTCGCGAGATCGACAATCCCGAGGTAGTCGCACGCAAAAGGCGCAGTGGGGTACAATTCGAGCGCGGCAGCGAATGCCTCGGTGACCCAGATCATCCCTGGCTCAGCGATCGGTTCGATACGCGCCGCCCGCACCACCTGAACGCCCATGTAGGTGGTACTACCTAGCACAGGATCGTCAACGCGTTGAACGGGTCCATAGTGACCACCAATACGCATTTTGAATCGTCCGGGAAGATGAAGGGCCTTTGTGTCGAGGTTGGCTAATGCCGACTGGATTTCGGTGGCGCAAGCTGCGCCCTCACGAACATCGTCGACAATCGCAAAGAAGGCATCGCCCCAAGTATTGCTGGCGAGAATATGCCGGTCGTACTTTTTCAGCACCTTGGCAATAGTTCCCAATACGCCGCTGACGTAGTTCTGAAGATCGGAATCCGTCAATCGACCGAAGCCTTTTATGTCGCCAAACAGCACCGCGGCGTTGATCCTTGCCCCTGGCATCGATGGTTGGGGACTCCAAACAGGCAAAGAAGGCTGGGAGATGAGTTCGCCTTCTGGGGTGATAACGTCGACCCTGTACCCCAGGCTGTGCCAGAATCCGATATCAGTCGACGCACCGGCAAGAGCACCTTCACCCGGCGCCTGTCCATCCCATACCGCAACCAGGCTTGGCGATGCATCCATCATTCGTGCTCGCACCAGGGCGCTGCCCATCGCAAGCCTCGAGCAATAATGAAAGGTTACATCGTCGTTCATGTAATGATCTTCAGTCGCGTACCTTACTGTTGTGGCATTGGCCAAACACCGTTCAAATCGGGCGCGCCAGTCGGGTCCGCAAGGTTCGACTGATTCCCGACGGAAATCCGCCAGTACAAACGGAAAGACCAGATGCAACTCCGCCTTGCGTTCCAGGAGCGCCTCTGCAAACAGCACATCTGAACCGCCTGCCAAGGATCCGTAACCTGCAATCGGGTTCTTTTGATCGAGGCAAGCACGAATACTCTTCACCACGGGGGCTTCCGCTTCCTGCCGGAAGCGAGGCCCGATCATATGCCCCGTATAGACAATAATATTCGGCGCCTGAAGAGGCAGCAGAAGGTCTTCATTGATCCCGTGGCGCACACATGTTCTTCGTAGCTGTCGCCGCGTTGATGCCACGTCTTGCCAGTTGATTGAACTGTTGCGGTGCAATGATTCTCCCGCCGCGACCAATAAACGACGTGCTTGCTCCTCATTATTTAGAATGAGCTGTGCTTCGGCTTTAGTTACGGCGCGCCAATAGTCTGGCGATCCAGCCTGATTGATGCTTAACGATTGAAGGGCGGCATGAGCGAGCTCATGTGCTTGCGCCACATCGCCTGCCCAGAGGCTAAGTGCGGCGGCGTTAATCGCGGGATAGTAGGCGCTTTCTGGACGCGTCCGTAAGCAGCGCTCATAGACCTTTCGATAGGCTTGAGCGGCATCTTGGAGAGAATTCACGCGGTTCCGACTGCCCGACTTGAGTGCTTGGTCCTTCTCAAGGCGGGCAGCCAGCGCGGGAACATCGATGTCAAAAGGCGCGGACATATTTTTTTCGACATCAAGGTGGCATGCCTTGAACCGACGTTTGGAAATCTTCGTAGCGCCAGAGCGCGCCAAGGCGAGCACACTCAGATATAGCAATTCCAAATCTTCCGGCCAATTCTCAAGTGCTTGAACTGCACGATTGTACGCTGCAATCAAGTCGCCAGCTCGTTCGGCAGCGCGCGTTTCAGCACGTGCGGTTGCTAAAGCTGTATCTTCAACCCCAGCATCCACCGCGTCAGCCCCCGATGAGTTGTTCCGCAATTGGGTCATTGGCGTTCGAACAATAACAGATTCTGCTTTGACACCCATCATTCGATTCTTGCTCGCGGCCGACTTCTGGGATGGCGACATCGACGCAGCCTACCGGCACCAGCTCGGTCCGACCGGCGTCACGCTGGAGCAGTTGCGCGCCGCGTCCAGAGGCGTTCGGGTGCCGTTGCAGCCACGCCATTCCAAACACGCCGAGACTGACGCCAGCGGTAATCCACGGGGCTTCGCCACGCCGTCGCGCAAAATCGAGCTTTATTCGGAAACCTTCCTCGATCACGGCTAGGCGCGCACCATCTTGGTGTTGGTCCCCGTTTCGTCGATGAAGACGAGCTTCTTCGGATCAAAGCTGGCCTGTGCCGCCTTCCAACGTTCCCGCGCCTCGGCCACGTCGGGCCTGGCCTGCTCGGCAGCGCGCAGAGTTTTTTTGAAGGTGATCGCGTGGCGTTTGAAGAACCGCCGGATCGACACCTCGGTCGTATTGACGTCGACGCCCTCGAGGATCCGCCGCTCGAGCTCGGCCAAGGTCAGATCACCTTTCCTAGCGTTGAGTTCCAAGAGCCATGTCGCGTGCGGCTCCAGGGGCGGTCCTGCCCCTCATCGTGTCTCTCAACGAGCTGTGCACGAATGCGGTCAAGTACGGCGCGTTATCGAACGCCACGGGGCGCATCGACATCACATCGACAGTCGATGAAATGGCACAACAATTTAAGCTGACATGGACCGAGAAGGGCGGCCCAGCGGTCCAAGAGCCAACTCGGCGCAGTTTTGGGACGCGCCTCATCAATCACCTCGCCGCCCAGCTTCATGGTGATATTCGATTGAGATATGAGCCCGCGGGAGTCGTGTACGAACTCGACATTCCTTTGGCCGCGCTGCGAGCGCTCCGCGCCAATTGAGACAGCGGCGCCTCGCCGCCATCGTGTCAGCCAAGTCGATTTCGACTGCGGACAAAAGAAAGCGAGGCGTCTCGTGGCGCCCCGCTCCTATGTTCAAGCCTGTCTACTGATCGAACAGAT
>PLYM01000067.1 GCA_003153375.1 Planctomycetaceae bacterium | reverse complement strand
TCGGCAGCCTGGTCGGCGACTCGGGCGTGGGCGACACCCCCTTGCTGGCCAAGACGGATGGCAACGACTACAACGTCGCGCTCAACAATATCGCCGCCCTCACGACGCCGATCTGGAACTTGTCCGACTACACGACGGACGGCAAAGTGGACGGCAACGACTCCACGGCGGCGATCAGCAACGTCTTTTCGTTGCACTACCTTGTCAATCCCAGCGGCCCCTTCGCCCCCGCCAACGGTGCCGGAGTCGCCGACCCGGCAGTTTCGCCCGCCGCGACGCCGGCCGTGTCGTCCTCGGTGGCCAGCGCCGTTTCAAGCAGTTTGAGCGTCTTGAACAACGGTTCGAGCACTGCGTCTTCGATTCAACATGCCTTGCAGCCTGCGTTCGTCAGCCCGCCGGCGGCCAAATCGGTGCAAACTGTCTGGCGCAGCCCGCAAATTCAGCAAGCCTACGAGCTGATCGCCAGCACGTTCAACCTTCACGACGACGCGCTGGATCACCTGCTGCGAGATCTCGGCATCGAGTGATCGTTGCCGACTGCAGTGTGAACTAGGGCGCGGCGATCTTCCAGAGACGGTGATCGCTACGGACGTAAAGCGCCCCCGAGGAAACAGCGGGCGAGGATTGCAGGGGCGAATCCAATTGACTTTTTCCGATGACGTCGGCCTTGCGACCGTCGGAACTCACCTCGACGACCTGGCACGCTCCGTCTTGTGCCATGCAATAGAGCCGGTCACCCACCAGAGCGGGCGTTCCCCAGAATTCGCCTTGTAACCGCACGCGCGACAAGACCTGCCCGTCGGTCGCGCTCGCGCACGTGAGTACGCCCGTTCGGTTAATCAGGAAAAGGCGTCCTTTGTCGCAGACCACGCTCGCAGCGCCAGGCTGCACGCCGGCGGCGTTCCACACCACATCGGGCTTATCGGTGGAGTTGGGTCGCAATGCGGTCATGCCCTTCGACGGAACGTAGACTACACCTCCCTCGGATACGGCCGAGCAAATCGCGTCGCAAGCGACTTGATAGGCCCACAGCTCCTTGCCCGTGGCCGGATCGTGCGCGGTCAGCTGCGAAGGCGATTGCAACAAAACCACGTCCCGCGGCGGATTGTCCGTGTGCATGATGATCGGTGAGGACCAGCCTGGGACCCGTGGACGGGGAATCTGCCAACGCGTTTCGCCGGTCAACTTGTCGACACCGACCGCAAACGCATTGCCCTGCGACTCGACTTGCGCGATCGCCACGTCCCCCAGCACGACCGGCGAGCTTGACATGCCGACATCATTGCCGGTCCGAGGAAAATCATAGGCCAGCCCGCGCAACCATTTCAGGTTGCCGTCGAGATCGAGGCAAATCAGGTCATTCGACGAATAGAAGGCGAACAGCAGTTTGCCATCACTGGCCGGCGTAGGCGCGGCGTTGGCACTCGACGCGTGCGTGAGCGTTCGCCCGGTGGCCCAAAATTGCCGCTCCCACAGCCGCTTGCCGGTGGCCGCAGCGAAGCACAACACGTGCAGCCGATCCTGCTTCACGCCGCTCGAGCAGGTCACAATCACGCGATCGCCGACCACGATGGGGCTCGACGGCCCCCGTCCCGGCAGATCGGCTTTCCAGGCGACGTTCTCGGTCTCACTCCAGGTGGCCGGTGGCTGCGGGTCGGTGGTTACGCTGTTGCTGTTTGAGCCACGAAACTGGGGCCAGTCGGCCGCGCCGATCGCCGGTGCCAGCCGGAGCATGGCCGCCGCGAGGATCACGAAGGTCAGCGAGAAATTCACAATTCGCGACACGATGCTACTCCTGGGTGGTTTTGGCGGCAGGTTGCGAAGCGTCGGCCGTGGCCCGCTCGGCGGTGCCGGTGACCGGACGGTCGGTCGACAAGATCGCCTTGCCGCTCGTGTCGCAGACGCGACATTGGAACTTCCAGTCCTGGGCCCAGTCTTCGGTCTGCTCGTTCTGGCAAATCTTCAACAGAATCACGTTGCGGCCCGATCGCAATTCGCCGCGACCGACGTACTGGTCCATCGCGATGTTGTTGTGATACACGTCAGTGCTTGCCAGCAGCTTGTCGTTGAGCCAGATCTTGTTGGCATTCTCGGTGCCCAGCCTGATTTCGACGGGTCCGGCCCGATCGCTCAAGAATTCGGCGACCGCATAGGAAGCCGCGCCCTTGTGTTTGCCCAGCGCCTGGTTCACGTCGACAAAGCCGAATTCGTTGTCGGTATGGTGCGTTACCCAACCGACTTCGCCGTCGGCGCCCCGATACTTTGTCGTCAGGTCGAGGTTCTCTTCGGGCGGATAGGACACGGCAAAGCCCTTGCCGCCACGATTGTCAAAGGGGCCGACCAGCTTCCAATCCATCAGAAATCCAAAATAGCGGGCCAGATCGACCGGATGCTCCAGCTTCTTCAGGGCTTCGGCCGTAGCCAACACCTGGTCCACGTCACGCGCCGCGACCAGGGCTTGCTGGTAAGCTGCCAGCGCTGCTTCAGTTTTCTTGTCGGCCGCCGCTTTCTCGGCGGAGAGCAGGACGCGGGCCACGGCCTCGCGCCGCATTTCCAGACTGGGGTCGTCAAGCATCTCTGGAATCAATCGGTCGGGGGCCGTTGAATCGCCGCGAGCAATCCATTCATAGGCCAGGCGTCGCGCGCGTTGATCGTGGTCCTTTTGAGCAAGAAACTTTTCCAATTCCCCCAGTGGTAATGTGCCACCCTGCTCGACTTCGCGCTCGGCCACCGCGTCGACGGCTGCCCGGATCCAATTGGCGGCCAACGGACCGGCCCCATCAAGCGCCGCCAAGATCTCAGGCAATTGATCGGCGCGCGCCTCGACCGTCAGGTCGGACCAGGCCTGCGTCGCGGCCCGATGCCCCTGGCCTTCGGCGGCCACGTTCCGCAACGTCGTCAGTTTCGGCTGCAAGTTGGCGACTGGCTTGGCTCCGCCGGCAAAGATCACAATTCCGACCAGGCTGCCCAGCACAAGTGCGGACCGGGAAACCATTCGAAACGTGTGCATTCCGCATCTCCTGTTGATTTCACTTTCCAAACTACGGCGCGTGAAAAGCCCATGCGCCGCCGCGAGGCCATTGTAGCGATGTGTCGGCCGAGGGGAAACCTTGCGCGCGGACGGCAAACCTTCTCGGCCAGCACGTCCGGTGGACCGTGCCGCGAACGCGCCCTGCCAATCAGGCAGCACGGACAAAGGGCGAAAACCGCCCGACGAAAGCCACGGCAACAAAGATCAGCAGGCAGGCCGCCAGAGCAGATGCAGGCGCGGGCACGCCGACCGCGCAACCGCCAGCCCACACGCGCAACATCAGCATGCCAGGGAGCAGCAGCCCTTCGACCAGCGGAATTCGGCCCAGCCGCGTCGCATAGATGCAACCGGCCGAGAAATAGATTGCCAGCAGCGCCGTGAAACTCAGCGGCAACACACTCAGCGCAATGCCGAAGCTCAAAACCAGCAAACCAATCACGAGCGGTGGCGCGTACGGCACCGGAAACGTTCCGGCCGCCAGCGGCCGCCGCTGCCCCATCGGCAGCCGACGATCGTCACTCAGGTTCATCAAATCATGAATCAGATAGATGGCCGAAGCGCATGCACTAACGGCCGCCATGGCCCAAAGGAGCGAGATGATCTGTGCACCGTCAATCACTCCGCCAAACAGGACCAACGGCACGCCGAGCAGCAGATTCTTCACCCAGAGTTGGGGTCGCAAAGCGTCCAGAAGGGACGCGCCGAGTGGACGCCGCTGCACGAGGATTTCAGGGGGCGCGGTGCCGGCCCGATTTAGCGCCGCGACGAGCGCCGCAGGCGGCGCGACCGCATAGACGTGGCGACAATGCTTCCAGATTGGCACATCGGCCCAAGCATCGCCGACGTAAGAAAAGTCAGTGGCGCCGCGCTCGCGGCAGTACTCTTCGATGCGTGCCAGCTTGGCCGCGCCTTTTAGGTTTTTGGCTCCGTCCGTGCCGAAGTAACCCGTAAAGACGCCCAAGTTTTCGGCAACGGCCCGAGCCAGCGATCGATCGCTGGCCGTGGCCAGGATCACCTCGCCGCCCTGAGCGCGTCGGCGCCTGCAAAAGTCGACGACCTGTGGATGATACGGCAAACCACGAACCTCGATCGCCGCGTGCTCGGCAACCCGACGCTTCATATACCCACGGCCCTGGAGGAACCAAAAGGGAATCACGAAAACCAGCCAGGGAAACTTGCCGACCGCCGCGAAGAGAGATTCCCAAGTCACATCGCCGGCAATCAACGTGCCATCAAGGTCGACAAACAATGGCTCTAGAGCGATGACTGGCGAATTGGGCACTTCTGCAGAAAATGACATGGAGGTTTAGATCGCCCAATCGGTTCAGCATCATGGCACACGAACGTGCCTTCGATCATAGCGTGATGGCCGACAAAACTGAACGGGAGCCGCTGCGCAGCAGCCGGCGTGTCAGCCCGATTGCAGGCGGTTACCTCAGACACCGAAACAATTTGTCGTGTGATGTGAGTGATCGGATCGGACCCCTGACTCCTTGCGAGTCGGTCGTCGAGGCAATCAATTTCGCAGTTGGTTGAACTGTGCAACGCCAGTCCGATTTGTTTGCAGTTTGTTCAGGCGCCGCCTGCGTGGCGCCGACTCGCGCGCAGCGTGCTTGGCCCAAAATAGTAATACGGATAATAGCCTCGAAGTCGTTCAACTTGTTTTAGCATTTTCCCAGTGTTAATATGATGTGGTTCGGCAAATCTTGGCGGAGAGAGGACCATGCCCAACCGGCTTTTCATCAAGGTCAACGACAAGCGGTATGGTCCGTTTGATATGGCCAAAATCCATACGCTGGCGGCCACTGGCAAGTTGCTGCGAGAACATTTGCTCTCGGAAGACGGCGTTAGCAATTGGATCCGCGCCAGCGAAATCGTGAGTTTGTTCCCCGCCGCCGAGTCAACGACAGCCACGCCAACTACGAGCCCTTTGCCAAAAACTGGTATGGTGCCACGCGAAGAGGCGGCGGCCGCGGAACTCCAACTGCGTGGCAAAGGTAACGATGGAGTTGTGTCGCAACAAGCCACTAAGCTTCCAAAACGAACACTCTCGAATCGCGCCAAGATGGGATTGTTGGCAGGGATGATCTTGCTGGTGCTTTTGACCCTATCTGGGATGTGCTGGCGCCTAGCTGCCACCACGAGCACAACGCAAACGATCGTAGCAATTCCTCACGTCAAGCCCGCCCCAATCGCACCGGTGGTGAACCAAAACGACGCAGAGCCTGTCGAGGACCACACCGACGAAGATCCTGTTGAGGTCGAATTGCGGAAGCTCAAGGGGAGTTACCGACTCCTACGCGGCGATATTCAGGGAGACACGATGCCTGCCGCTATCCTCAAGGGGGCCCGTCTCAGGATCGACGGCAGGAAGCATTTCCGGCAATTCAACAGCCAATTTGTCCACGGCACGATGGTCATCGACCCGCTCCCCGATCTCAAGATCTGGGATTCGATCGATTCTGATGGTTTGCACGCGGGCATTGAGACCAAGGGAATCTACAAACTGGAGGGTGACATACTCACGATATCGACTGCGCCCCTAGGTAGTGAACGTCCCACCGAATTCATGACGAGCGGTCATCCGGGCCAAGCACGGTTCGTCTGGAAGCGGGTGGAATAAGCTGCCACTGCTTGGGCCGATGGCAAATACATTTGGTCGACGACTGAATTACATCCGCGAGCCGCGCCGTTATCATCGTCACCTCCTGCCGCTCCTCTGCCAAGAATTGGAGAAAGGGGTTTCCCAAGCGCTAGGCAGTGTCGCCCGCGATTCAAGGAGTCAGAGTCGAGTTCGCCGGGCAATGACCTCTGGCGAGCCCCAGGGGCTCGAAGGCGGACTTATACCAACCACCGAAATTG
>PLYM01000286.1 GCA_003153375.1 Planctomycetaceae bacterium | reverse complement strand
AGGCATCGTACGGAAGATAGGCAGAGAGCGCAAGTCAGGCGCAGGGCGCGCAAGCAATTTCAGTGGTTGGTATGAGACCTTTTTGGCCGTAGCCAATGGTGCAAAAATCTGAGGCGTCCATGACTTTCACGGACAGCAGAATACGGAGTGAAGAGCGGAGGCGTGGTCAACTAGCAGGAGCAGCAGGGACGTCCGGAAAGTGCGAATCTCGGATGTCCCCTTGCAGTGGCCCGAAAATATACCTTGCACCTAGGAAATATGGGATATTTTGAATTGAATTTGCCGACGAAATCGATCTCCAGGAGTCCGCCGATAGTCTTGGCCGCTACGATCGAAACAACGATCGCGGCATTCTCAGTCGAACGACGTCGGTACCTGCAACAGGCCCGGCCGCTCTGTCCATTCGCGGGCCGCGGTCATCGGCGTGGACTGACCCGCCGGTGCTGGCAACTTGTTAATTCCGAGAGCAAGTGACGAAACGAAGCTCTGTTACCAAGCAACTTCTGCTGTTGGTGCTCAACACTTGGCTCGGCTAGGATGCTTCGATCGCAAAAAGTTCTATTATGGCCGAGAGTTGCCACCTTGCTTTTGAGATGTCCCTTTCGACCTAGAAAGTTCCCATGTCACTGCCTGTTCTCGTTGTGGGTGCCGGTCCGGTCGGAATGACGATGGCCACGGAGCTTGTGCGCTACGGGGTACCCGTGCGCATCATCGACAAGGCTCCGCACCGTACCGATAAGTCCAAGGCACTCGTTTTATGGAGCAGAACTCTCGAGCTGCTCGACCGGGGCGGGGGCGCGGCTCCCTTTATCGACGCCGGATACAAGGCGCTTGCGGTTAATTTCATCGCATCCGATAAAAGCGTCGGCCGCGTCAGCATGGAGACCATACAAAGCCCTTATCCCTATGCCTTGATGTTGCCGCAGTCCGAAACAGAGCGATTGCTTGAGGAAAGGCTTCGCGGGCTGGGTGTGGTGGTGGAGCGCCAGGTGGAACTAACCACCTTCAAGGCACGCGGCGACGGTGTTGATGCGGTGCTGAAGCATTCCGATGGAAAGGAAGAATCCATCTCCTCCGATTGGCTGCTCGGTTGTGATGGCGCTCATAGTGCGGTGCGCCATGGGTTGGCTGCTCCTTTCGCGGGCGAAACGATGAACTGCGACTGGATGTTGGCCGACGTGCATATGAAGGGATATCCGTGCCCGGATTCAGAGGCGACAGTCTACTGGCATCGCGATGGCGTGTTTGTCATTTTCCCGATTTCTCCAGGCCGCTATCGCCTGCTCGCGGACATACCTGCATCCGGCGCGCCGCTTCCACCGACGCCCACCCTGGAGCAAGTGCAAGCAATGATCGACCGGCGCGGACCGAGTGGAACAAAAGTGTCCGATCCGATCTGGTTGGCTGGCTTTCGAGTCAATGGCCGCAAAGTTGCGAACTACCGCTGGGGCCGGGTCTTTTTGGCTGGTGACGCCGCGCACGTGCACAGCCCTGCCGGCGGCCAAGGCATGAACACCGGCATGCAGGACGCTTTCAACCTGTCATGGAAGTTGGCAATGGTTGTGCGAAAAACATCTAGCGAACGCTTGCTCGACAGCTATAGCCCCGAGCGGAGTGCCGTCGGTGACGAGGTTCTTCATGCGGCGGGCAGGTTGACAACCATCGGAACACTAAGAAATCCCGTGGCTCAGACGCTGCGAAACCTGGTGGGCCATGTCATGCTGGGTTTTAGTACAGTCCAGCACGCGTTCGCCGATACCATGTCTGAAACGGCAATCCATTACTCCAGCAGTCCGCTCAATGGCCCGGCGCTGAAGGGCGCGCGACCAAGTCCCGGGGAGCGCGTGGTGCCGGTGGAGGGGCAAACACCGGTCGGTTCGGGCAATACTCCCCTATTTGCGTTGTTTGCCGATAAGAACGCGGACACGCTCAACCTAGTAAACACCTTCGGAAGCATTCTTGATCCCGACATTCGGCCCTCCGTCCGCGCGTCAGGAATTTGGCTGGTTCGACCTGACGGATATGTAGCCTGTTCATCCAGCGATCCCATAACTGTCGCCGATTACTTGCGAGCCCTCGGCTAGCCATTGATCGCTCGCTTACAAAGCCGCGGCTTCCGATCCTGGGAATTCGGGCCCTCCTGCGTGCCCTGCAAAGGAAGGGTTTGCGAGACCGACCTCGGTTCCGATCGCTCTCCGATATCTTCGTCGAGCTGTCGTGGTTTGCGTGACAGTCGCGAATGGCACGAAGTTAAGCCGTTAGTCTTCTGCGGGTCAGTGCTTCACGCGGGATTTGATCTGGCGACAACTGGAGCGTTTCCGTGCCAGTTTTTTCGCCGAGCGAAGAGCCTTGCAATCCATTCAGACGGCTTCCGTAGTCCGCGCTGATTGCCGCGCGCCCAAGCCTCACGCTGGGCAGCGCCGCGCCCGGAAGTGGGAATTTCGTCGTCAACACCAACGCTGCAAACAACTCCGCCGCATTCGACATTGCCTTGGCGGGACCTTGGCGGAGGTCATGGAGACAGCCGGGCATGGCAATATCAGCATCACGTCATGCCATGTGCACATAGTGGTTGACGACGACTGCATGCCACGCGAGTTGTTTGGCAACTGTCGCGAGAGCTCGCAAGCGACGGAAATCAATCTCCGGCCAGCGAGTGGAAGTCGCGCGGCTACTAAGGTAACCCGTCCAGAATGACTTCGACGCGCAAAGGCGCTGAATTCGCTAGCTTCGCTGGCGGATAGGACGGCTGGTCCCAGTCCAGCCCTAACTCGACGAGTTGCTCTCGAATGACACGCAAATCAATGATGTGCAGAGCGGAACTCTCGGCACCAACTGTGACTAGGTTCGTCCCATCGGGGCTGAAATGAAGGGGTATCAAACGGGTTGGCTCGGGTGAGGTCAGACGAGCAAGCTCATTGCCGGTTTCGGTCACCAGAAGACGCACGACACCCTTGCCATCTCCAATGGCCATGATTTTGCTTTCGGACGAGAACGCGAAGCCGCAGTCTAGCGCCGTTGTCTGTAGGCGCGGCCCCTCAGTCCATGTTCCCACCTTCCAGAGCCGCATCCCGCCGCTGGTGGTGACGAGCCAATGGCTATCCGGGCTAAACCGGACGCTGCCATAGGGGCCGACGGGCAAATCGGCAATGTGAGCGCCCGTTGCGGCGTCCCAGATCTTGCCGCCGGCGCCATGCAGGGCATCATGACTACCTGTTGCCACCCAATGACCATCCGGACTGACAGCGCATGTCCTGACATCTTCCTGGGGCTCCAACGGAAGCATCCGGTTATCGGCACGTTGCCAAAGCAACGCTCCTCGTTCCAAATTTGGGATGGCGATCGTCTCACCATCGGCGCTCGCCCCGAAAGTGACTTCATGGTTGAACGAACTCAAGAGTCTCGGCGGCCCCAGGCGAACGGCCCCGGTATCGGGGGCCGTCTGAAGGGGCCAACTGACTAGGCCTTTGCTACCGTTCGTCCAAAGTTCATTCGCTTTTAAATCGAACCGAAACGGCCGATTTCTGGGAATGGGTACGACGTCCACTTCCGCGTGGCGTGTCAGGTCAATCAACGCGATGCCTTCGGGCACCCGAATTGCGAGCAACTGGCCATCGGCATGCAGGGCCGAATCGGCGTCGTACGCGGTCGGTTGACCGTTGTTGTAGTGGACCAAACTGCGAAACTCGCGGCCCGAGTGAATTCGAAACAAACGAATATGTGGAGAAGTCGTATCGGCGCCCGCCAGGCGATCGTCGCGACTGAACGATAGAATGTCACCATTAGCAGGCATGGCCAACAACTGCACTCCGGTCTGCGCGTCCCAGAGGCGCCACAGCGCTGTCCAGTCCAAGCTCAGCAACTGATCGCCGGAATGATTGAACTTGACCCGCACTCCGTCCGTCTTATGTCCCACGAGTGGAGGCATCATCAGACCACCTTCAGCCGTGTCCCACAGGTGGATCCGACGGTCCGCCACGACCGCCAGGATTTGACCGTTGGGGTGCCAAGCCATGTTGGGCCCAGCACCGGGGATTGGCACCGGGGACGTCTCGGCGGTTTCCAGGTCCAGGACGAAGCAGCGTTGAGGAGTCAGCACGGCAATTTTCGCTAACTTGGGGTTCCACGCCCAACTAATTGCCGTCGCTCCCACCTGATATCGCCGGAGTTCTTCGCCGGTTGCGGTGTCGAACAGTCGAATCGAACCATCGGTCTTGGCCGCGGCGAACTGGCGGCCGTCAGGCCGCAGCAACAGCGCCGCGTTGTCTTCGTACAAAAGGACCGACTGCGGCCCATCGAGACTCCAAATCCGAGCGAGATAGCCTTCCCTGCTTAAGCATAAATGCGAGAGGAGCTTTCCGTCGGAACTGAAGTCCAGACACCAATCATGCATGAGGCCCGACCCAGGCAACGAATACAATTCTTTATCGTCCACCACGCTGCGTACGCTGACGTTTCCGTCCTTGTCGCCGCGGGCATAGCGCTCGAACGCCTCGTCGATGGCAAACCCCCGCGGTCGGTCCGGCCGATCATTCCATTCCTTCCAAACCTCGATGTCCGGCAGCAACAAACAAGCGATGGCTTCGGTCCGCAACTCGGCCAGCGATCGGCCGGCGGGCACGCCCAGGCGCAGGGCTTCCCGAATGACCCGTAATCCGTCGACGCGCTGCCCGGGCCTCCGACTGGAACGAATCGCCCGGGCCTGACCGAGATACGAGGCCCAGAGCTCGGCCTTCGCATCGGCATTCGCCTGTTCCGTCTGGTGCCGATTCATTTCCGATTCTGCCAGTGCACTCTGCAGCCAGATTCCGGATGCCGTGGACACAACGGCAAAGCTCAAAGTGAGAAGCACGACCGCTGCGGTGAGACCGGCAGTCCAGGGATTCCGGCGCGCCAAGCGCCAAGCGTGCTCGAATTGGTTGGTGCGGCGTGCCTGAATCGGTCTGTCAGTGAGAAAGCGCTCGAGATCTTCGGCCAATTCCAGCGGCGTGGCGTAGCGCCGCTTGGCATCCTTCTCAAGACATTTCAGACAAACCGTCTCCAGATCGCGCGGTATCGTCGGGTCGAGTCGGCGGGGCTCGATCGGCTCTTGTTCCAACAATTGCTTGAGGGTGTCGAGCGTGCTGGCCGCTTGAAATGGGGGGCGTCCCGTCAGCGTGGCGTAAAGCACGGCGCCCAAGGAATACACGTCAGACGCCGGGCCAATCACGTTTGTCTTGCCCAACGCCTGTTCCGGCGGCATGTAACTGGGTGTGCCGATGACATCGCCAGTTGTGGTGAGACCACTCCGGTCGTCGGCCCGCTTGGCCAAACCGAAATCGGTGATATGCGGGTGGTGGTCGCCGTCGAGCAGGATATTGGCTGGCTTTAGATCGCGATGAAAGACTCCACGGCCATGCGCGTAGTGGACGGCCTCGGCAACCGCGCGCAACAGATTGGCCGCCTCGCGCGGAGGAAGCGGCCCGGCGGCAATCCGATCGGCCACGCTGCGACCGTCGACATAGCCCATTGAAAAGTAGCGCTGGCCATCAATCTGGCCGACCTCGATAATAGGCACAATGTTGGGGTGATCGAGTTGAGCAGCGGCCTGAACTTCGACGTTGAAGCGATCGATTTCGAGGGTCGAGGCCAATCGCCCCGTCAGCAGCATCTTCACCGCGACGATGCGGTTGAGCGATACTTGCTGAGCCTTGTAGACCACGCCCATTCCGCCGCGTGCTATTTCTTTGAGAAGCTCGTAGTCACCGAACATGCAAGGCAGCGCGACTACAAACGGGTCGTGATGCGTCCCTTGGATCTTGGCGTCGAGTTGCCGTTGGTGTCGGTGGGCGGCCTCTGCGGCCTCGTGAAATGTCAGATCGACGAGGGCACCATCGGCCGGAAATCGCTTGGCGTATTGGGCCAGTAACGGCCGTTGGCCGGTGAGCATGTGTGCTTCCAGCTCGAGGGCCAGCAGCTCTCGCAACAGCACGGAGCGTTCCAGGCCGACGCTGTCGCCGAGTTGCTCTTCGATAAGCGGCTGTTTGCCACTGCGCAATTGTTTCTCGAAGACCGTGCAGATGGCCTCAACGCGGTCGAACATTTCGAGTGTCAAACTGGGATCGGCCCGAGGATCGATTGTCATCAGCTCGTCTCACCGCGGATTTTCAGAACGCATGCCCCCCCCTGCCCAAATAAATCGAGATTTATGGCCCCGACCCGCCAAGCAGGTTACGACTCGGCAACCCAGGCCAAACGGACCACGTGCAGGCGGCGCTCGACGGTGCGCAAACCGCAATCCATCTGGTCGGCAATTTCCTGATTGCTGAACCCTTGCAGCTTGAGCTCGGCGGTCCGCCGCCACACGTCGTCAAGCCGAGATAGAAGTGCCTCACATTCCTCGGCGACTTGCGCGGCGAACTCGGGCGTTGGTTCACGATCGATCACATCTGCAATGTGAGAAAGGGCTTCCTCGCTGGCGGCCAGGGCTCCTTCGTGCAGTACTCGCCCGCCGCCCCGTTTGAGGTAGCGTTCGCGGCGCAGTACGTCGCGCGATTTATTGGCGGTCATGACAACCAGCAGGGCCCAAAGATTGCCGCGGTCGGTTAACAGCGGAAATTTCCCTCGGCCGGCCCCGAGGCAGAGGCTTTTGAAAACGCTTTGGGCGACATCCTCGTTGTCGGCTCCGCCGCAGACGGCGATGCCCAGGTGGCCGCGCGCCAAGGCCGTCAAGCGTTGAAAATAACTCTTCCACAGCCGCTCCGCCGCCAAGGCATCGCCGACCTTCAAACCTGCAATCCAGTGAGTCACCGAGGAGTCGTCAGTCACGAGCTGTGCAATTCCAAAGAGCGTCGGCTGCAGAAGTTAGGTTGCATCCTACGTTCTTATGCGCGGCGGTTCAAGTTTTTCGGTTTTCTTCTCTGCAGATGGCGGGTCGACGCCTCGCTTCTCGATTAGTGCAGGGAAAGGTACGGCGCGCAATCGCCGATCGGCTCATCCAGCTCTGCACTCGAGGCTCGACCTGACATGCTCAAGAACCCGCGGAAACGGCGGCCGCCAGCAGCCCGCGCGCCCAAAAATCAACGAGAAGCCCGTTTCCGACGACGCTGCGCCTTGGCCCTGGAGACGCTCGAAGAACGCCGGGTGCTAAATGGTTCCGTCGACTTTTTCAGCGCCGGCCAACAAGTCCTGTCGATCATCGACCGCGTGCAGTCGAACGTCGACACTGCTTTTCATAACGCCAATGAAATCCCGATCATTGGCAGCCAGCTCAATCGGTCAGTCCTCGCGCTGGACAGCATTGTGCAGCAAGCCGACCGCATTGGCTCGACATTGCAGAGCCTTCGCTCTCAAACGATCAATATCGGGTTGGTCAACACCATCCAAAGCACGCTGTTTCCTCTCCTCAATCCCGTGTCGGGAGCGGTGCCCCTGTTGGGCGACACCGACGGGAATCATGTGATCAACCAATTCGACATCCAAGTCACTCCCGATCCAGGTGGAGCGTTCGTGGACGTCCACATGCTCCTTACGCAAACGCCGGCGACTCTGAGCGGCGCGAACAACACGCCCCAATTTGACCTCAGTTTGGGGAACCTGATTAAGCTTAGTTCCGCCAGCGGCGTTGGCATCAGCCTCGGCTTCAATTATGACTTGAGTTTTCGAGCCTTGGGCGGATCGAGTAGCGTCAGCCTCAACTCTGGGTCGACGCCGCTGTCGATCACGGCGGTCGTGCTTCCCGGCATTTCGGCCAGTGGGAACCTGGGATTGCTAGGGTTCAGTGCGTCGGACGGCAATTCCGAAGCCGCTCATTCGTCATTCGCCGCCACCTTTGGCGTCGGGCTCAATTCGGCCGGAGACGTTACAAGCTTCAGCCTTTCTGGCGATGCCAACGTCGCCCTCACTCTGGCGCTGCAGTTCGATCCGGGCCATACCCTGCCCATCAACCCAAAATTCACTTCTGATTTCAACCTCGATTGGCACTTCGACAATCAATCGATGGGGGGTAATTCATCGTCATTTGGTACGATCGAACATCTGTCGTTTGATAAGGTGACGCTAGATCTCGGCAACCTCTTGCCGGGCCTGGTGACACAAGTGATCAGCGACGTCCGACAATTCACCGAGCCCCTTTATCCGTTCGTCTCGGTTCTTACCAAACCGATCCCCGGACTGAGTGATCTGGGGGTCAATCTCGACCTGCTCGACTTGATGAGCGCCGACGGCATCAGCCAGGGGCCGCTGGGCAATGCGTTTGCCTTCATCAACTTCATGCACAACTTGCCGTACCAATCGGGCAACTTCCCGTTGCCCCTCGGCAGCTTTGCCATTGTCGATCAGCGCGGTGGGTCGCTCGGCGACATCCTCGGCGGCAGTTTTGTCAACGACGTGAAAGCCATTGGCAACATCGACCCACAAGCGCTGCTCGGACTGGCCAATGCGGCGTCGTTAGGTTTCAGTGAGCTGGGTGCCTCGGCGCCGGCCACCAGCGGAAATGGACCGTCGGCGGCCTCGGGCTTTCAATTTCCGATTATCGACGATCCGCTCGACTGCGCCTTCAAGCTGTTCACCGGACAAACCGCCGATCTGTTCACGTTCACCATGCCACCGATCAAGACCGGCTTTCAGGCGGGCCTGACTTTTGGAATTCCCGGATTACTTGGCGTGGAGTTGAATGCTCAAGCCAGCCTGGAATTGAATCTCAAGGCCGGCTACGACACGACAGGCCTCACCGAATACATCGCCGACCCCAGTCACAATGCGGCTGATCTGCTCGACGGGTTTTACGTCGACAATAGCCTGGAAACTCCCGCGCCGACCAATCCCTACACGGGCCAGTCCTACCCGCACTACGCCACGGGACTCGATATACAAGGTGCCCTGACTGTCACTGGCGACGCGGGAATCGTACACGGCACCGCGGGCCTGTACATGAATGGTTCCATCCACCTGGACCCCCAAAACTATGGCGCCCAGGGACGCGTGCGCTTTGGCAGCCTCTTAAACAACTCGATCTTCGCCGCCAGCGGGGAGCTCTACGCGCAAGCTAACATCGATGTGGGTCTCGACACGCCGCTCGGCGACATCACGGTCTGGAGTTACGACCTGGCGCATGCGGTATTGTACGACTTCGACACCTCGCCCGCCCCGAACTCGGCCCCAACGGGTGTCGTCGGTGATACCCTCTATTTGAACATGACGCCGGGCAACGACACGATTCACGTGGCGAACTACAGCGAGCCTGGGCCTGCCAGCGAGGGGGGGCAACCATCAACGAATTACGGAATTGAGGTCGTCTACGCGAAAAACCGCACGGAAAAATACCGGCTGGGGACAGCCTCCGGCGGCAGCTATCTACGTTCGAGTGCGTACCCCAACGGGATTAATCTGATCGCCACGAACGGAATTTCCGATGGCAACGACACCATCGTGATCGATCGGGTGACCAACGATGGTGGATTTTTTGATCCGTCGGCCAGCACGCCAGTGAACGTTTTCCTGGATGGCGGCAATGGCAACGACGACTTCGAGTGCAACAGCGGCGGTCAGTCCATCCTCATCGGCGGCGGTGGCGACGATCGACTCGTGGGCGGATCGTTGGAGTATGGCGGTTTTGTAACAACGAGTAGTTTACTGGCCTTCAATGATTACGGCTGGGCTTCGTCCTTTGCCCCGGGGGCCTATCTGCAAGGAGTCTTTTCTTCGGACAATTCGCAGAGGGATGTTTTAGTCGGAGGTTATATCGCCTATGGCGGCGCGGGCAAGAACGTGTTCTACGATGGCAATACGGAATACGGCAGCGGAGGAAATGACGTTTTCAATTTAACGGGCGCTTATCCTGCCCGCTCGACCTCGATTTACGGCGGAGGCGGCCTGGACACCGTGACCTTGTTGGGCGAGTCCGTACCGACGCTTCAAAATACTCAGGGTCCGCCGCGATCACTGACTTTGGGCACCCAAAATGGCGTGCTCGACGCTTTAGATAGCAAGAATGCGTTTGTGATTAGCGGCAACGTGGCCAGTGCAACCGCGCGTGATATCTCCTACTTCAGCTATGACGGCAACGGCCTGCAAAACACGGTCGTCGTCAATGATCTGACCAACACCTCGCTGTCGGGCATGGCCTTGAACGTCGGGCAGGATGGTTTCACCAAAGTCGCCGACATCGTAACGATGTTTGGCGGAACAGCTGACGACTACCTCACGGTGCAGTCCACGCCCCAATCCGGAGGCCTGCCGGCGGTGGACGTCGCCGACGCGTCGTCTCTCAGGACCAATCCGTTTCACGTGACGATCAAGGGACTCGATAATCTCGACGAACTGGTGCTTGACGGAAAGACGGGCACCGACCATTACACGGTCTTGCTTGACCTTTCGATGGCTTTCGACACCCGGGTTCAGGATTCCGGCGGCGACGGAAATAGCCAAATCACCGTCGATGGCGCCGGCTTTGCCAGTGGCGACTTCGACACATTAATCGATTTTTTTAGTGATTATTCGTCCTCGTGTGGAGTCAAGTTCACGGCGACCTTCGACGATCGAACGTCGGTCAGCGCCCAGGTCACGTTTAGTTACTATCAGGGCGAAGCCTTGACGGTCGTAGGCGCAGATAGCGTTCGTGGCACCCATAACGAATTCACTGGCGATTCCGTGGCCGATACGACAACAATTTGGGGTGGAAACGGTGGTGACGACTTCACGCTTGCCGGTGCCCGCCTCACGATTCACGGCGGCACCGGTGACGACACGTTCCATGTGCGTCTCGCAAATGGCTCAACGTTGGATGGCGGAAATGGCAGTGACACGTACATCCTCGATTGGCCGTTCTACAATCCCAATCAGAGTATTCAGGATTCCGGAACCGTCGGCAGCGATTCGCTCATCGTCAACGATTCCACGAACATCGCGGATGCCCGAACGGATTACTATGTTTCATCGAACAACGTCACCCGGGTGGACGTGTCCCAAGCAGCCGATATGGGTGTGCCGCCGCTTGTTGACGGGGTCACCTTCAGCAACATGGGAAGCGTGACGTTAGACACGGGTTCCGGCTATGTGTTGGCCGGCAACCGCATTCACGTGGACTCCACGAGGAAAGGTCAGACTACGACGATCAATACCGGGCCGCAGGCCAACTCTGTCGAAATCGAACGAGTCAGCGAGGATCTCGGACTTATCGGCGGCATGGTGACCGTGAATGGCCAAGCGGGCACGACCCTCTCGGTCGATGACCGAGGTACCACCACGGACCAGGTCTCGTATACCGTGGATAATGAGTCGCTCGTGGGCTTTCGAGACGCCATCGACCGCAACACGGGCCGTATGACGCTCACGCAGACGGCTCCCATTTATTACAACAACCTCGACAGCATGACGTTCTTCAGCGCGCTGTACGCGCCGATTGACAGCATTGTTGTCCTCGGCACCGGGGGCGCTGGCCGGGTTATTATCACTAACGGTACCGGCAATGTCCCAGGCAGCGGGAATGCCGATGTCGTCATCGGTGACGCGACACATAGCCTGAACTTCATCGGCAATTTTGAGGTCAACGGCGCCGGTTCCACTCGTTTGACCCTTCACGATGAGGCCAATGAGAACGTCAATTTCTTTAAAACTGACCCACTATTGCCCGGAGTTTATATCCCGGTTGCGGAAACCAAAACCGCGACGTACACGGTCATCAACAACAGCCTCTCGCGCAGCAATGTTGTCGTCGACACGGCCGGGAATCCAGAACCTTCGACGTCGACCGTCACGTATGCCGGCAACCTCGATTTCAGCGGCCTGCAGAGCCTGACGATCGATGGCAGCAGTAGCCAGAACACCTACAACGTGAAGAGCTCAAAAAGCTACACGACCGTGACGATCAACGCCGGCAGCGGGAACAATGACACGGCTAACGTAGGCGACGACTCGAATCAACTCGCCGCGCTTCTAGGAGCACTCACCGTCAATGGCGGGAGCACGGGTGTCGCGCTGAACATCCATGACGAAGGGGCGGCGAATGTTGCCAATTATGCCGTCACCTCCGGCAACGTCACGCGCACCGGCGCGGCGGCGATCAATTTCACCGACGTGAGCAACTTGGTCCTGAACACGGCAGCGGGCGGAACCACCGTCGGTGTTCAAGGGGGGACTGGCATCCCCATGACGCTGAAGACCGGCAGTGGGACGAACGCGGTTAATGTCGGGTCGCCGGACAACATGCTCGGGTTTATCGACGACCAGATCACCGTGATCGGCGGTACGGGTAGCGCGACCACGCTCAACCTGCACGACGAAGCCAACGCGGACGGCTATCGCACTTTTGGCTTGGCGCCGGTCCCGGTCCAAACGCGGCCGTCGTATGTTGTCACCAATCAAAGCGTCGTGCGCACCGATAACATGACAGCAATGCCGATCGGATTTCCGCCATTCACCGTACTCGTCTTGGATACCTACAGTTTCCAGAACCTCGTCGGCTTGAATATCTTTAGCGGCACGACCGCCAATGTGTTCAATATTCAAAGCACGGGCACCGGCACGCCATTGTCGATCAACACGGGCAGCGCCGACGACAGCGTGACCGTCGGTACCGACGCGAATGGCCTCGACAATATTCAGGGATCGCTGACTTTGGACGGTCAGACCGGCGCGAACAGTCTGATCTTGAACGATCTGGGCGCCGGCGGTAACCCAAGTTACACATTGACGGCCAATTCGCTCACGCGCAGCGGCGCCGCGCCGATCGGCTTCCAGAACTTTAACGTGACGCTAAATCGCGCGTTTCGTCCGGCGGACATTCAAGTGACCATCACGCCGGCTACCCCTAACCCGGTCGCCACAAATCAACCGTTTAGCTACGTTGTGACGGTTACCAATGGCGGTCCGAACCTTGCCACAAACGTCATGGTGCAAGGCGACCTTGGCGGCAACTTCCTGGGAGTTACCAATCCGGGGTCCAACTTTGTCATCGCCGGCGGTCACTACAATCAACACTATGCTTCACTCGAGCCGGGTGCCAGTGTCAGCTATACGATCCAAGAGAGCGCCGGAGAGATCGGAAATTATTCCGACTTGGTCAGCGCCACCGCCGACCAACAAGATGTCAACCCTAGCAATAACACCGCGTTCGTCAGCGAGTCCGTCATTGCGGGAGCCGATTTGTCAATTAACATGTTTTCAGCTTTTCCCAATCCGGCACAGCCCAACGAGCAATACAGTTACGTTATCACCGTCACCAATCGGGGACCGCAAACTGCCACCAATGTGGTATTGAAGGACTTAATTGCAGCCGGGACGAACCTGGTGAGTTTCAGTCCCAGCCCCGGAGGGGTCGTCTCGGGACAGGTCCCCGGTCAGGTCATGTTTTCCAGCCTTGCTCCTGGGGCGGGCTTCAACGTGGTTGTCGTGGAGCAAAGCGGTGTGCAGGCCGATTATCTGGATTCGATCAGCGTTTTAGGAGATCAATTTGACCCCAATACCGCAGACAATGCGGCCTCGATAAGTGAGACCGTGAAGCGTCATCTGACCCTCGCGCCGAGCAGCTTGCCCGATGGGAGCGTCGGGTTGTTCTACAGCCAGACAATTACTGCTTCGAATGGAACCGCCCCGTACACGTTTAGCGTACCGCCGGGTGGCTTACCCAACGCGCTGGGGATGACACTTAGCGCCGGCGGGGTCTTGAGTGGCACCCCGACCATGACCGGTACCTTCAGCGTCCCTGTTTTTGCCACCGATGCGAGCGGCATCACTGGTAGTCAGTTCTTCAACGTGTTTGTCGGCTGGCCAGCCGATTTGACTGTCACGAAAACACACAATGGCAACTTTCGCCGAGGCGATGTCGGCGACACTTACACGATCGTTGTTGCAAACGGAATGGGAGGTGGCGGCGGAGGAGCAGGCGGCGGTTCGGGAGGTGGCAATTTTGGTCACACCAACGGCACCGTGTCGGTCATCGACACCTTGCCCGCAGGCCTGACCGCTACCGGCATGAGCGGCGACGGTTGGAATATCAATTTGGCCACGTTAACCGCGACACGCTTTGACACTTTGCCGGTGGGCATGAGTTATCCGCCGATCACGGTAACGGTGAATGTCGCCACGAACGCATTGGCAAGCGTGACCAACACGGCCACGGTTTCCGGCGGAGGCGAGGTGGTCACGAACAATGACTTTGCCAACGACGTGACGGCCATCAGTATCCCGCCGATCGTCTCCTTGGCGGTTGGGGCTGGCGCGCCGAACTTCTCTACTAGCTGGCTCAACAGCGGTCCGGTGCCGATCGTGAATACGCTGCAAGCCACCGTGAGTGAACCGGCCGGCATGCCAAACCTGCAATCGCTGACCGTTACCTTGACCAGCCCGCACAGCGGCGATGTTCTGGCGGCCAACACCTCCGGCACCACCATTTTCCAAAGCTACTCGGCCGGCACGCTCAGCTTGACGGGCGGCGACACCGTGGCCGATTACCAAGCCGTGTTGCGTTCGATCACGTACAACAACATGGCTGGTGGTCCGGGCGTTGTTACCGAATTGGCGACCGTCGTAGCCACCGACACCGGGGCGCTCAGCAGCACAGCCGTCACCGCGACGATCAACATCAACATCGCCCCGACCGTCGACCTGAACGGCGCGGCGGCGGGTTCGGATTTCACGGCATCGTGGAGCGGCAGCGCGGCGGTGGCGATCACCGATGCGGCTAACGCCACGATCACGGACGACGGCGCGAACCTGGCCTCGACGACCGTTAAGCTGACCAGCCCGCACACGGGCGATGTGCTGGCGGCAACGACAACCGGTACCAGCATCACCGCCAGCTACGTGAGCGGCACGCTGAACTTGACCGGCAGCGACACCGTTGCGCACTATCAGCAGGTGTTGCGTACGGTCACCTACAACAACACTTCGGGCGGTCCGGGCGTGGCCGTGGAAACGGCTTCGATTACGGCCAACGATGGCACATTCACTAGCACCGCCGTCACCTCGACGATCAACATGCCGGCTCCGACGCTGTCGTTGACGGCCGGTGCCGGTTCGGGCGCTCCGAACTTCACCACGACCTGGTACAACCAAGGCACGATCCCGACCGAGAACAACGTGCTGGCCACGGTTACGGCTCTGTCGGGTGTGACCACGCTCAGCTCGATCAAGGTCACGCTGGCCACGTTCCACACCGGCGACGTGCTCGCCCTGGCACCGCTAGGCGGCGTCAGTCTGGCGCTGACCAGCAGCTACTCGGCCGGCACGCTCACCCTGAGCGGCACCGACACGGTGGGCCATTACCAGCAAGCCCTGCGGTTCATCAACTACAACAACACGGTGGGCGGCCCGGGCGCCACGCCGATCGTCGCCACGTTCGTGGCCAACGACGGCACGCACGCCAGCAACCCGGTCACGTACACGATCAATATCAGCGTGGGAAGCGGCCAGGTGTTGGGCAACCGGTTGTT
>PLYM01000256.1 GCA_003153375.1 Planctomycetaceae bacterium | reverse complement strand
GCGTCACGGTGGCGTTGGGAACGGTCTGGCGAGCCTTGAAGCGTTTGCAGATCACTTTCAAAAAAAGCGATCCATGCCGTGGAGCAACAGCGACCCGACGTCCAAATCCGCCGCGTTGCTTGGCACGTGGAGCGACGCGGTTGGGAGCCCAATCACCTGGTCTTTATCGATGAGAGTGGCGCGCGGACCAATCTGGTTCGCCAGTATGGACGTTGCCTACGCGGACGGCGGCTGGTGGCTTACGATCCGCACGGTCACTGGAAAATCACAACCTTCGTCGTCGCCCTCCGCGAAGCTGGCCTGACGGCGCCGATGGTGCTCAACGGCGCGATGAACGGCAAGGCCTTCTTGGCCTACGTTCGCCAAGTGCAGGTGCCCACACTCGAACCGGGCGATCTGGTCGTGCTGGATAACCTCAGCAGCTACAAAGCTGCCGGCGTCGAGTGGCCAAGGCCCAGCATTATTCGTTCGATTGACCGGCAGTCCCTGAAGTCTCTTCCCGAGTTCCTCACCATCCGCGAGACGCGAGTGCGCGTCGAACAGCCCGGATTCCGCTGCCGAGCCATAATCGTTGCCACAACCTTGCTTGACGCGGACGAGGTTCCCGCGAGCGACCTCGCGGAGCTCTACCGCGCAAGATGGAATGCCGAACTCGATCTGCGATCACTCAAGCAAACGATGCAGATGGACATCTTGCGATGCAAGACGCCGGAATTGGTGGGGGAAGAGATTTGGACGCACATCCTGGCTTACAACCTCATCCGCACGGTCATCGCTCAGGCGGCCAGCCAGCACGGTATCCAGCCGCGTTCGATCAGCTTCAAGGGAACGGTCCAGACCCTGGAGGCGTTTCAACCATTGATCGCCATTCAAGGCGAACGCAAATCAGCGCACCGAGATAGTCTCTACCAAAAGCTACTCGATGCCATTGCTACCCACCGCGTTGCCGATCGACCCGATCGCTTTGAACCGCGGCAGAGAAAACGCAGACAAAAGAAGTATGATCGCATGATGAAGGCGAGGCACGAGATCAAACGCGATATCCTGGAAGGACTTCGATAGAACTACGTGCCATTCGAGGCACCGTGCTCAGCAAGAGTTAGGCGATCGTCGCTGCCAAATGTCCCACAGGGTCCCTCTTGCCAAGCGCGGCGAGAGGGACCCTTTTTCTATGACGACAGCGAACGTGCGCGCGGGGCGGAGTAGCGATCCCCGTGAGCGGCGATTTTTTCGCCGCGCGTGGCGAAAAAAGCATCGAACTTGCTCGCGATCGAAGTTTTGCGTTCCGTGGTCGGAAAACTCTGCGCGATTCAAAAACGCGGTGATCTGCGGGCTTAAGCGCGCGTCACGCGGTCCGATCGCACACCGAGCTGGACCTTGGCACGCAAGCTGCTAACTGAGCGCGAACCCGATTGTCCCGTATTTCGGCAGCACGAAGGAACCACGATGCGACGAGTCGTGCACAGCGCGACGGGGGGATGGATGGCGGCGTTGGTCGTGGGCTCACTGTTCAGTCACATGTTAGGAGATTCACTATGAAACGTCGTCTTCCAAAAGTCCCGCTGAGCCGCCGCGGCTCGCGAAAGCGTGGGCTACTTTCAGTCAGGGGTTTCACCTTAGTGGAAATGCTGGTGGTGATCGCGATCATGGTCGCGCTGGCCGCGCTGTTGCTCCCGGCGGTGCTCAAAGCGCGCGAATCGAGCCGTTCGACGCAGTGCAGGTCGAATCTTCGGCAGCTCTATCTGGGCCACGCCCAGTTTCTGGAAGCGAACCGGGCATTCATGCCCTATCGCTTTGAAGACGCTAATCACGTGAATCGTTGGGGTGTGAATCGGCCGCGCTGGCAGTGGATTATCGCCGATTATTTGGGCCGCCCGGCCCAGAATCCCGATGCGCTGCGCGCGTATGACAAAGCCGTGATTGCCGGCGGCCCAGTTTTCGGCTACGCGCTGGGAACGCAGGTGATCAAGGGCTACCCGGTGGGAGGCGACGCCTCGGTGGCCGCTGGCGGCGACGCAACCTATACCCTGGTTCCCTTGGACAACGAAGTGTTTCTCGATCCGGGGTTCCAGGACACGAACCCTGACCCCACGACGTCTGGAGGAATTGCCACGGGCTTTAACAGCATCCGCAACGGTGCCTATGGTTATAACTTCCAGTACCTGGGCAACAGCCGTACGATTGATGACTTGGGAGACTATCCGGCCTCCCCGTTCATCAACTATCCGGTCAAGTCAGCGACCGATTCCGCACGCACGATCGTGTTCGCCGACAGTCGCGGTGGCAACACACCTCACGGTGGGCACTCGATGACACTCGACCCGCCTCATCAGCGTGTTCGTCCAGCCGATCCGTTTTCCACGAGCACCGTCGGCTGGGGCTCGCCCTCGCCGTCGTTGATGAAGGACTTCGACCCGAACGGACCGGACGAGACTGGCACCGATATCGTCATCTACTTTTCGCCCGTCGAAGAACGGCATCAGGGCCGCGCGAACGTTGTCTTTCTCGATGGCCACGTCGAGAGCCACACTCTGCAAGAACTGGGATACGTCGTCAACAGCAAAGGCGTAGCGCAGCCTCAGTATATTGCCGACCCGGTTTTGAACCCGACGCCGGGCACCCTGCCGTTTGGCAACACTGCCAGTAGCGCGAGCGGCACAACAAACAACATTAGTGACAACCACCTGTGGACAGGCACGGGTCGCGACGAGGCTTTGTCGTTGTACTTCAACACCCAGTGACGCTCGGCGCCTATTTAGCGCGGTTCCTGTTCCGGCATCCGCGAGCCGGACAGGGGCCGTGCATGCCGTCGCAGGCATGCCATTTAGCGGGCTTGCTTTTCGTCAGTTTCGAAAACCGAAGGGGCTTTCCGATGGCGATGTCACTGGACGCCGACCGTTATTCGGATGTCAAACTTGCGTTGGTCTGCCAAAAGTGCCGGGCTTCTGGACTGATTCCGATTCAACATTTGGACCGGGTTCTCTATTGCCGTGGGTGCGCCAGTTCGTTTCGCGTCGAGCCGGGCGGCCTGGTCGAGATTGAAACGCCGCCTGAAGAGCGCATTGCCGTCCAGGTTCGCAGCAGCTCGTCTCAATGGCAGGATCATCGCGCCGTCATCCAGCGCGAGCCGAGTTTGAGGGAGCGGCTCAGCGATATCGGGACCTCTCTGGCCGCGAGTAACGTCGCCCGCGCTGTGGCCCTCTGCGGCATCGTTGGGGTGATTTCAGGACTCGTGCTGCTCGCCTCCAGCGGCCCCGCGCCGCCGGTGCATCGCGAATTGCCCACAGCGCTCGCGGAGCGGGCGGCCCTGCTAGCCGAGGCACTGGCGACGCGCGATATGGAGGTGCTGATCGGTCTGACCGAACCGAGCCAGCATCGTGCGCTGCGCATCTGGATAGCACATGGCAAGGATCTTCCGCAGATAAGCAGCTCGGAGAATCCACAGGTTGAGTCGGCCGTTCTGAGCACTGCCAAAACCACGGCCGCTGGTGACGTGGTCGACGTGCGCGTGCGGCTGCGCACCCCGGCCGACGCGAAGGAGCTGGTGCTGGTCGAGCGCTGGGTCAAGCAAAGCGAGACATGGTTCTTTCGGCCCGTTCGGATGCGAGCCCAGCCACAGCCAATCGTCCGGCCAGCGATCAAGCAAAAACAGCGCGTGGAGCGCTAGTCTGTTTGCCATTCGCTGTTGCCGAATCGCCAAAGGCTTGCAGGCCAGTCAACTCACGGCGGCCCGCGATCCCGCGGTTCCCTGGGCTCAGGTCGCGATTTGCTTTGCTTGCGCGCTGGGTTTGTGCCTGCTGGCACGGTGCACGATAGCTCGCACGAGGACGGCGGCATTCTTGTCGACGGTCAACGCTGAGAGCGAACTGCGATTCCCAAAGTTACCGGTTTGACGTATAACCCCGCCCCGCAAGGGTCCAAAATCGTCGACCGAGTTCTTGAGGAGTTGAAATGTCTCCACTTCGCTATCGTCGTACGTCGGTGCGGACCGCCTTGGGCATCACGGCGGAAGAGAAACGGATCAAGCGTGACCTGGGCATCACGGCGCTCCTGAAGCCCTTTCGCTGGTGGGGCAACGAGAAGCGCAAGATCAAGCGCGAGGTCGGCTACTACTCGCCCGAGGCCAAGTTTGCCCGGCACGAGTTCCCGCACTCCCTCGGCAAACTGTTCCTGCTGGTACTGGCCGTGCTCGCCGTTCCGTTCCTGCTCGGCTGGTTCTTCAACTCGATGAGCAGCCAGAGCGTCGGCGAGCAACCACCGGCCAGCGCGGCGCGAGTGGCAGAACCGCTGCGGTGAGGAGTTGGTTGTTAGTGGCTGGTGGATGGTGGTTGGTGACGAAGAAAGCATCGTTGCGAACCGCGAACGGGCCGCTCGACTCTTTCCTTCAGCCTTCAGCCTCTTCGCGTTAGGCAATCGCTCCTCGATGCGCGGCGCTATCCGCGTTTAGTGAATCAAGTTCACTTGCGATTGCATGAGCTCGCCGGTGCGGCCGCTGAGGACTTGCAGGGTGGCGAGGTCGGGAGCGGTGCGGACGGCGGCGGGCAAGTCGCTGGCGTCATTGCCGTTGATTGCCACGATCACGTCGCCGACCTCGATGCCCGCTTGCTGCGCGGGACTGCCTTCGTAGATGCCGGTCACATAGGTGCCGCCGCCGTCGTAGGGCTCATAGGTTACGCCCAGCCATCTCTGGCCGGCCGAGATCGGTTGCACGGGCCGCAAGTAGTTCCACGGCTGGCTGTAAAGAATGACCCAGGGAGCAATCCATAGCCCGTTGGCCCAATAGCCATGTTGGTGATTCTGATGGGCGGTGTTCCAGTTGTTGTTCCAGTTGTTCTTGTTCCAACCGTCCTTGTTCCACGAGTTCCAGTTCTTCTTCTCAACCAGTTTGTTGTTGCCCGATTTTCCGGGTACGGTGCCCGGCGGCTTGAGGGCCTTGCCGTCCGGGCCCTTGCCATTTTGGCCTGCGCCGGCCTTGTCGCCTTGCGGTCCCTTGTTGTTGTTCGGATTGACCTTGTCGCCGCCGGCCGACTTTTGTTTTCCGGTGTTGCCCGTGTTGGTCTTGGCGTTGTTGCCGGGCGCGAGCGCCGGGTTGTTGTTGGGCACAAGTGAAGGGCCACTACCGGGGGTGTTGCCCTTGGCCGGACCGCCGGTGTTCGATTTCGTTCCGCCGCGTGGTGCGCTATTGCCCTCGTTCTTGCCCCTGCCGCGTTGTTCGTTGGCGCTCGTCGGAACGCCGGATGCCAGCAAACCAATCACCACCGCGACGGCGATCCAAGTGGAAGCTTTGTCTATTTGTCGCATCACAGTCTCCCCTTTTTCTTGTTGAGCCACTCGCGAGCGATCTGTTGCCGGCCGCTTCCTTTCGACTCGCCGCCCAAAATCGACGCCATCAAGCGTCACGCCCGGGATTATAGCAAGCCAGCGAGATCGTCCTAAAAAATGTTTTTGATTCGCAGAGACTTGGCGGCAGGAACCGCTGCGGCCCCGGCTTTCGATTCACTGACGGACTGGCCTGTGGGACGATAAATCACGTTGATCGGCGAGTTTAAGTCGGTATACTTTGATGCGTTCGCTTCCCCCCGCCGTCCCCGCATTTCCTTCCAGGGGTTCGAGATGAGACGCACGCGCTTCAGGCTGGCGCTGCTCGTTTGCGGGACCGTCGTCGCATCGCTCGCGAATTCCCAGCTTTCAGCTGCCGATCCAGCACCCGGCGGCGTTGCCCCTGTGGTTGGGGCCGCGGCATCGCTGGTCATCGATCCGCCGGCGATTCAGTTGACCGGCCCCGACGCCAGTTATTCGATCCTGGTCGAGCGGCGAGAGCCGACCGGCGGCGCGATCGACCTGACACGGCAGGCTGAGTTTCGCTCGCTATCGCCGGCGGTGGTCGAGGTCTCCAGCACGGGCGTCGTGCGGGGCGTGGCCGACGGCGTGGGCACGGTCGAAGTGACGGCCGGCGGCCAACAGGCCTCTGTCCCGGTCACCGTGCAAGGCGCCAAAAGTTCGCGACACTTCAGTTTCGAAAACGACGTTGTCCCATTGTTGGGCAAGCATGGCTGCAATTCTTCGGGCTGCCATGGCAAGGCCGAGGGGCAGAATGGTTTCAAGCTTTCGGTGTTCGGCTTCGACCCGCCGGCCGATTATGCGGCGCTGGCGATGGAGGGGCGCGGCCGGCGGATGTTTCCGGCCGTGCCCGAACAGAGCCTGTTCTTGCAAAAGGCCGCCGCCCTGGTGCCGCACGGTGGTGGATTGCGGATCGCCCGCGACTCGCGCGACTATGCATTGCTGCGCGATTGGATTGCCGCGGGCCTTCCGCAGGGCGCCCCGGACGATCCGCATGTGACAGGTCTCGAAGTCCAACCGGCCAGTCGGCAACTGGCGATGGGCGCACACCAGCAACTGCGGGCCGTGGCCACGATGAGCGATGGTCGCCGTGTCGACGTCACGCGGTTGGCAAAGTTTCAGTCGAACAGCGATGGCCTGGCGGGGGTCGACGAGTCGGGCTTCGTCACCGCCGGCGATGTTCCGGGCCAGGTGGCGATCATGGCCAGCTTCATGGGCTCGGTCGGCATCTTTCAGGCATTGGTGCCCAACGCGCGACCGTTGGCCGACAGCGGTTCGTGGCCCGAGCACAACTTCATCGATCGGCTGGTCTATGCCCGGCTGCGGCAACTCAACATCGAGCCGGCCGCGCTTTCGAGCGACGCCGAGTTCTTGCGGCGCGTGTATTTGGACGTGATCGGCACCTTGCCGACGCGCGAGGAAGCGACGCGATTCTTGAGTGACAGTCGTGATGATCGCCGCGTGCGGTTGGTCGACGAGTTGCTGGCCCGTCCCGAGTATGCCGACTACTGGGCGCTCAAGTGGGCCGATCTGCTGCGCGTCGATCGACTGGCGCTGGGACACAAGGGGGCTTATTCGTATTACGGCTGGATTCGCGAGCGGCTGGCCGACAACACGCCGCTGGATCGCTTTGCCGCCGACATCATTACGGCCGAGGGGCCGCTGGCCGACGTGCCGCAGGCGCAGCTCTATAAGGTGACCGCCAAGCCGGGCGAATCGGCCAGCACGATCTCGCAGGTGTTTCTCGGTGTGCGCATCGCGTGCGCGCAGTGCCATCACCATCCGTTCGACCGCTGGAGTCAGGCCGACTATTTCGGCATGGTCGATTACTTCGCGCCGGTGGGACAGAAGACCTCGCCCCTGGGCGACGTGGTGTTGGCCAGCGGCAATCCCGAGACCCGTCACCCGCGCACGGGCGAATTGATGGTGGCCCATCCGCTGGGCACGCCGCAGGAAAAGCAAACTGCCGCGGGCGATCGCCGCGCGCAGTTGGCCCGCTGGCTCACCGCCGGCGACAATCCCTGGTTCGCCCGGCACCAGGCCAACCGCCTGTGGGCACATTTCTTAGGTCGGGGATTGATTGAGCCAATTGATGACGTGCGGGCCACGAACCCGCCGACCAATCCGCAACTGCTGGATGCCCTGGCTCAGTACCTGGTCGACCACCAGTTCGACACCCGGCAACTGGTGCGGGCTATTTGTGCCTCGCGCGTTTATCAGCACGCCTCGCATCCCAGCGACTCGAACGCTCGCGACGAGATGAACTACTCGCGGGCCTTATTCAAGCGGATGGATGCCGAAGTGCTGCTGGATGCGGTTTGCCAGGTGACCGGCGTCGAGGAGAAATTCCAGGGTGTGCCCGCGGGCTACCGTGCGATCCAATTGTGGGACAGTCGGACGTCGCACTATTTTCTCAAACTGTTCGGCCGGCCGACGCGGCAGAGCGCTTGCGAATGTGAACGCAACGGCGAGCCGAGCGTCGCGCAGGTGCTGCACCTGCTCAACGGTCCAGCCATCGCCGGCAAACTGGCCAGTCCGCGCGGCAACGTCGCGCGGCTGACGGCCGAAATCGGCGACGACGGACAATTGGCCGACGCGCTCTACCTGACGCTATTCAGCCGCTATCCCAGCGATGCCGAGCGGCAGGTGGCGCTCAAGTATTTTGCCAGCGGTTCGTCGAACCGGCAGGCCGTGGCCGAAGACCTGGCCTGGGGCATGCTGAACAGCTTGGAGTTCGTGTTCAATCATTGATCGATTCCGTCCGCGCGTACGAAGGAACTTGCTATGAACAATCGCTCGAACTATTGCGATGGCGTCCGACGTCGCGATTTTCTGCGCGTGGGCGCGGCCGGGCTGTTCGGCGCCAATTTTGTCGGGGCGTTGGATCGGGCCACGGCCCGGGCGGCCGATGGGGGGCAGACGTCGGGAGACGTGGCGCTGATCGTGTTGTTCCTGCGCGGCGGCATGAGTACGATCGACACGTTTGATCTTAAGCCCGACGCCCCGGCCGAATTCCGCGGCGAGTTTCGCCCCATCGCGACCAAAGCTCCGGGGATCGCGATCAGCGAGCACCTGCCGCGAATCGCCGGCGAGATGGACAAGATTTCGCTGATTCGCTCGTTTGGCCACGGCAACTCCGATCACGGCGCGGCCGACCACTATATGTTGACGGGCTACAAGACGGGCCCCGGCTTCACGCCCACGATTTCGCCCAACAACCAGCGACCTGCCTATGGGGCCGTGATGGGCCGCAAACTCGGGCCGCGCGGTTCGGTGCCGGCCTACGTTTGCCTGCCCCAGATGCACCCCAGCACCGGCGCCGCCTACCTTGGCCCGGCTTGCGCGCCCTTTACGATCAACGCCGACCCGGCGGCGGCCAACTTTTCGGTGCCCGACGTGCTGCCGCCGCTGTCGCTCGACGCCACGCGGCTCGACCGTCGCCGGCAATTGCTCTCGGAGGTCGATCAGTTTCAGAAATCGGTCGAAGCGAGCGCCAACGCGAGCGCGCGCAGCGTGAGCCTGTTCCAGCGCAAGGCCTTCGACCTGATGGTCTCGCCCGACGCCAAGCGGGCCTTCGACATCCATGCCGAGCCCACGGCCCTGCGCGACGCTTATGGCCGACACACCCTGGGACAGTCGTGCCTGATGGCCCGCCGGCTGGTCGAAGCCGGGGTGCGGTGCGTCACGATCGAACACACCAATTGGGATACGCACGACAATTGCTTCAACGTGCTCAAGACGCAACTGCTGCCGGCGCTCGACTCGGGTTTGTCGACGCTGTTTCGCGATCTGGCCGAGCGGGGCATGCTGGAGCGGACGCTGGTCGTGGCCTGCGGCGAGTTCGGCCGCACGCCGCGCATCAACAAGAATGCCGGACGCGATCATTGGGGATCCGGCTTCACCGTCGTCTTGGGTGGCGGCGGGCTGCGCGGCGGCGTTGCCGTGGGCTCGTCGGACGCGCGAGCCGAAAAGCCGGCCGATAATCCGCGCGGACCCGAAGACCTGGCGGCTACGATTTATCGGCAACTGGGCATCAACGGCGACGAGGAGTTCATCACGCCCGAGGGCCGGCCCGTCAAGATCGTCAACCAAGGCCGCGTGATTCACGAGTTGGTATAAGGCGAGCGAAACCACGTTCGAGGGCGGCATGAAAACGCGCGCGATCACAGCCTTGACGATCCTGCTCTGCTCGGGTGTCGCGGCCGTAGCGAACGAGCCGGTGGCCAGTTACATCTTTCCGGCCGGCGCTCAGCGGGGCACCAAGTGCGAAGTGCGCGTGGGCGGGCTGTTCTTGTACGACGGTTGCGGTTTCGACGTGCCATCGCCCGGCGTGCGAGCCACGGCGCCGTTGAAGCGCGTGCCGAACATTTGGTTCGAAGGGCCGGTCGTGCCGTTGCCCGATTCGCAACTGGCCGAGGACTATCCGCAGGACTATGCCACGTCGCTCGAGATTGCCGCCGACGCGCCGCTGGGCACCAGTTACTGGCGGCTGTCGACCGCGGAGGGGGCCACGGCCACTCGGCGCTTCGTGGTGGGCGACTTGCCCGAGATTGTCGAAACGGAAATCGATGGCGAGCCGCTGCCCGTGGCGGTTACCTTGCCGGTGACGATCAACGGCCGCATTTTTCCGCGTGAGGATGTCGATGTCTGGTCGTTCACCGCCCGCACGGGCCAGATCATTTGGGCGGAAGTTTGCGCCCAGCGCGTGGGTTCTCCGTTGGATGCCCGGCTGGAAATCACGGATACCCATGGCAAGCGGTTGGCCGAAGCGCTCGGCAACCCGTCCCGCGAGGCCAGTCTGTCGTTCACCGCGCCCGCCGATGGCACGTATCACGTGCGCATTCACGACATCAATTTCGGCGGCCTGCAAACGTATGTTTATCGGCTCACGCTCTCGAGTGGTCCACATGTGGCCACGGTATTTCCGCTGGGCGGCCGGCGCGGCGAGACGACCCGTTTCGAACTCTCCGGCGCGGGCGTGCCAAGTGAGCCGGTGGCGGTGGCGTTGCCCAACGCGGCGACGGCCAGCCTGGGGCACCGTTTTGAAGTGGGTGGCCAACTGACCAATTCCGTGGAGCTTGAACTGGACGATCTGCCCGAAGTGCTCGAGCACGAAGCGAACGATGACGCTGGCCATGCCGAGGCGGTCGCCTTGCCGGCGATCGTCAACGGGCGCATCGGCAAGCCCGGCGATGCCGATTATTTCGCGATTGCGGTGAGCAAGGGACAGACCTACGAATTCGATCTGCGTGCGGGGCGCCTTGGTTCGCCCTTGGATCCGGTGCTGATCGTCAGCGACGCCGACGGCAAGGAAGTGGTCCGCAACGACGACCTTGCGGCCGGCAACACCGACTCGCAGTGCCTCGCCACGGCCGCCGCTGACGGCCGCTGGACGGTGCGCATCGAAGACCGGCTGCCGTCGCGGGGTTCCGCGGCGTTCGCTTATCGACTGCGCATGGAGCCGGCACGGTCCGATTTTCGTTTAGTGTTCGCGTCCGATGCGCTGAACCTGGTGCGCGGCAAAGAGGCGAGGCTGCGGATCGACATCGAGGGGGCCGCGCCCTTGGATTCGCCGATCGATTTGCAGTGGGAAGGCCTGCCCGCGGGCGTCACGGCCTCGCCTGCGCAGATTCCGGCCAAGGCGAAGCAAGTCGAGATCGTGTTCAAGACGCCCGACAAAACCAGCGTGACGACCGGCCGGCTGACCGTGCGGGGCACGGCCCGCATCGGCGAGCAGTCCGTCACGCACACGGCGCAGGTTGCCACGCTGCGGGGCGAGCCGGCGATCGAGCATGTCTACTGGGCCGTGGCCTTGGAGCCGCCGTTCAAGATCGTGGGCACCTATCAACTATCGTTCACGCCCCGGGGTGGCTTTGTCGAGCGGCGCTACAAGCTCGCGCGCACGAACTTCAACGGACCGGTTGAAGTGCGGCTGGCCGATCGCCAGATGCGGCATCTGCAAGGCATCACCGGCCCAACGATCGCGGTTCCCGCTGGCGCCGAGGAGTTCGATTACCAGGTGTTCCTGCCGCCCTGGATGGAGTTGGGACGCACGAGCCGTTCGGTGCCGATGGCGGTTGGCGTGCTCAAGGACTTTGATGGCAGCGAGCACGTCCTCAGCTACAGTTCGATCGAACAGAACCAGCAAATCGTGCTGCGCGTTTCCTCGGGCCTGCTGAGCGTCGCGACCGATCGCGAATCGATCCTGGCCAAAAAGGGAGGCACTGCCAGCGTGCAGGCCACGGTGACGCGCGAAGCCTCGCAGCAGGTTCCCGTCCGATTGGAACTGATCGTGCCGCCGCACGTGACCGGCGTGAAGGCCGAGCCGGTTGTGCTCGGTCCGGCCGAGGCTTCGGGGCCCTTGAAGGTCGAATTTTCCCCGGAGTGTGGCGTCTTCAACATGCCCCTGATCGTGCGGGCCACCTCGCTATCGGCCGACCGCCCGGCCGTCGCCGAAACTCGGCTCGAGATCGTGGCCGCGCGCTGACCGCGCCCGCTGGCCGGCACGAACTTTTCGCCACATCGGGCGAAAGTCGTGGTCGCAAGTCACCGCCGGCACTCGAAAAAGCTCCGCGCGTGACCTAGCCGGCAGTTGCCGGGGCGGTCTCACGGGTTCGCGAGCCGAGTTCGCGATCCAGATCCAGCAGCGCGGCCGGATCGTCTCTCAGCAGGTGAAACTTGGCGACGATCTCGCGGGCTGACTTCTCTTCTTCGACTTGCTCGGTGATGAACCATTGCAACTGGACCAGCGCGGCGAAAGCCTTTTCCTTGAGTGCCAGTTCATAAAGCCGGTCGATCTGCTGGGTGACTTCCTGTTCCTGCGACAGGGCTTGCTCGAACACGGCGGCGATCGATTTGTATTGCACCGGCGGCTCGGGCACGGCCTTGAGCACGACCGTGCCGCCGCGGGCGATCAGAAAATCGAGCAGGCGCGTGCCGTGTCCATATTCCTCCTGGCTTTGAATGCGCAGCCAGCGAGAACAACCCAGGAAGTTCTGCCGCTCGCAGTAGGTCGACATGGCCAGGTACGAATAGGAGGCGCTGAATTCGTTGTTGATTTGCTCGTTGATCGCGTCTTGCACGGTTTGGCTGAACATGAATGGCGTCTCCCTGGCTGAGTTCCCTGGTGTGGGCACTGACAAATAGCCGCTTGCCCGCACTGGCGGCTAGTGTAACGAATCCTCCCGCTCGGCTTCCACTCGAAACGCAGCCAGCGCGGGTAAAAAAACAGGGCCAGCCGCGTGCATGCGCTCTTGCATGACTGGCGGCTGGCCCGGTGAATCGATCGATTGACAACGACCGCGAACGGGTGTCGGCTTAGTTGCCGATGTCGCGGGGATTACGAGCCAGGAAGTCGCGAGGACCCCGGTTCGTGTAGTACGGATAGGTCGTGGCACCGGTCGGCGGACCCGCGGCGAACTCGTATTCTTCACCCGAGTCGCGACGTTGACGCACCAGCGGATGGCCGTTCTGGCCGGCACGCTGCGCGGCAATCATCCGCGACGAAGCGCCGGGGCCGTATTGAACGTTGGCACTATTCATACCAGCGGGGCCGTTCTGCACCATGCCGCGGCCGCCACCGGTGGCGGTGTTGCCGGCATAGGAGCCGCAATCCGAACAGCCACCGCCGCCACAACCACCACTGCTGCATCCGCCGCTTGAGCAACCGCCACCGCAACCACCGCCACATGAGCTGCCGCAGGCGCCACAGCCGTGGCCATAGCCGCCGCAGCCATCACAACCCCAACAGAACAGGCGGTCGAGCAGGCAGCAGCCCGAGCTGCTGCTGATAACCACCACTGCCACGAAGGCAAAAATCGCGCGTTTCATGATCGCTTGTAATCCTTTCTCGCTGATTGGGGTCTTAGCCCCGCGCGTCGTGATTGGCGCGGTGAATCAGCTCGAGCCCCCCCCTGAATGCTCCCCCTTGGAAGCGTCACGCGGCCGCGTTTCCGCGCCCCTGGCTGCGCCGCAGCCGACTTTGTGACGTTCCACCTACAACGGACTATCGGCGGCACAATCCGCAAAGTTCAACAAATCGGCATCCTGGGAGTTATCCCCCCGCTCAACGCGAGCGGCATAAAGCGGTTAAAGCGAAGCGCTACGGCGGCCTGTGCCTCGCGTTGGCCTAGCGCGCGGGCCACGCTAGCATGTCGCCGAGACGGCTCGGCGGCGGAGCTCGGACTTGGCCATTTCGCTGCAATCTGGTAGAAGAGGCCGACTTAGCCGTCTCGGACGCCGCGGATGGAAGCCGCGCGCCAGCGATCGTGCTGTCATAAAACCCGCGCAGGAAAGCAGTTCAAGGATGAGCAACTTCGCGCGTACCGTGCGATTGGCACTGCGTTATTACTGGACCGTGGTGGCGGCGTTTCTGTGCTCCATGGTCGTGGCCGTGCTGTGGAGCGGCAACATCACGGTTCTCTATCCACTGGTCGAAGTGGTTGGCAAGAACCAGACGCTCAGTCAATGGGCCAACGAGTCGATTGACGACGCCCAGCAGGCCGCCGACAAAGCCCGCGCGGCGCAGGAGGAGACGGCCCGACAGATTGCCGCCGCGCCGGCCGCTGAAGTGCCGGCGCTCGAACGCAATCGCGACGCGGCCACCGCGCGGCTCGAATCGGCCGAGGCCGAAGTGGCCCGCTATCAAGGATTCAAGGTTTGGATCGACGGCTATTTGCCCGACGATCCGTTTCACACGCTGGCCGTCATCGTGGGCCTGTTGCTCGTGGCCACGGTCATCAAGGATGGTTTTCTCACGCTCAGCTTGTTCCTGGTCGACCGCGTGGCGCAATTGGCCGTGTTCGACCTGCGCAAGCAGTTTTATCGCCGCACGCTGCGGCTCGACCTGGCCAGTTTCGGCGAGACCGGCACCGCCGACTTGCTGAGCCGGTTTACGAACGACGCCGAGAGCGTGGGGGGCGGACTTCAGACGCTGTTTGGTCGCGCGATACGCGAGCCGTTGAAGATGATCGGCTGCCTGGCCGTGGCCGCCTACATCTGCTGGCAGTTGCTGGTGCTGTCGCTGATCGTGGCCCCCGTGGCCGGTTATCTGATCGGGCTGTTGGCCAAAACGCTCCGCCGGGCCAATCGCAAGGCGCTCGAGGAAATGTCGTCGCTCTATGCCATCCTGGTCGAGAGCTTTGGCGGCATCAAAGTGGTCAAGGCGTTCACGATGGAACGCTATGAGCGGCGCCGGTTCCACGACACGAGCAAGAAGTGCTATCGCAAATCGATGCGGATCGCGCTGTTCGATGGCCTGATCAATCCCGTGACCGAGTTCATGGGCATGTCGATGATCTCGATGGCCATCCTGTTTGGCGCCTACCTGGTGATGACCCGCCAGACGCATTTGATGGGCATCAAGATGTGCGATCGGCCGCTGTCGCTCAGCGCCTTGTTGGTGTTCTATGGCATGCTGGCCGGCGTGAGCGATCCGGCCCGCCGTTTGGCCGAAGTTTTCAACCGGCTGCAACGGGCCGCCGCCGCCGCCGATCGGGTGTATCAATTGCTCGATCGCGAGCCGACGGTCTGTGATCCGCCACAGCCCAAACCACTCGCGCGTCATCATCGTGATTTGGTCTTCGAGGGGGTTTCGTTTCACTACACGCCCGACCAGCCCGTGCTGGAAGGGATTGATCTGCGCATTCCATTCGGCGAGACACTGGCTATCGTGGGACCCAACGGCTGCGGCAAGAGCACGCTGGCGAATCTGATTTCACGATTCTACGACCCGGTGCAGGGGCGCATCGTGCTGGATGGGACCGATCTGCGCGACGTGCGGCTGCAAGATCTTCGCAGCCAGATCGGACTGGTCACGCAGGAAACGCTGCTGTTCGACGATACGGTGCTCAACAACATTCGCTACGGCCGCCCGCAAGCGACTCGCGAGCAGGTGATCGAAGCCGCCCAGCAGGCGCATGCCCACAAGTTCATCGAACAGAAACTCGAGCGCGGCTATCAGACGGTCGTGGGGCAGGGGGGCGGCCGGTTGTCCGGCGGCCAGCGGCAGCGCATCGCGCTGGCCCGCGCCATTCTGCGCGACCCGGCAATTCTGATTCTCGACGAGGCCACGAGCCAGATCGATCTCGAGAGTGAGCAGCTCATTCAAAAAGTGCTGGAGACGTTCATTCGCCACCGCACGGCCGTGATCGTGACTCATCGACTGGCAACGCTGGCGCTGGCCGATCGGATTGTGGTGATGCACGCTGGGCGGATCATCGACCTGGGCACGCACGATCAGTTGATGGCTCGCTGCGATGTCTACCGCCGGCTGCACCAGATTCAGTTCAAGGAAACGGCCTGAGCAGCGCTCGGCCGTTAGGCCTTTTTCTGTCAAAGCAGATCTTTGGCGCGAGATTTGCTTTTATCAGCGGCGAAACGGTTAGTGGACACCGCGAATTGGACCGGGGCCAGTACAGAGAAGAGCACAGGTTCGGGGCCGGTTAGCAGAAGAGGTGTAGCAACAAAACGACGGAAACTACAGGGACTTATAGAGTTACGGGCTGCACTGGAACAGTGAGGCCGGCCCGAATGCTCGAACAAGTAAAAGTTTCCGTGATTTAAAGGGCGAGTTGGGACTGCAAGGTCCCAACTCGCCTGTTGCATTTTAATACAGCAAAATTAAACACCTGCTGCGAAACGATGCACCTATTTCTGGGGTCCCTTGGCGCACAGTGGGGCCTTTGGAAATAAATTTCCCTGCTCTCGACGATTTCTATTTGCCGACCGAGGCTGAGTCGGAAGTCGCCGAAAAGCCCGGCGCAATTGCCCGTTCGAGTCTCCAATGGTCGAATGCCACTAGGTACGACTTGCAGGGGCCGCGGGCCTTCCAATGAGACACGGCATGGCTTCGCAGGGATCGATTGCGTTGCGCCACGGGCTGTCGCCAGCCCGACGTGATCGCTGCGCGCGCATGCGGGAGGTCGCCGGCTTTCTTCTGCTCATGCTGGCCGGGTTGACGGTTGCCGCGCTCGAATCGCAGGCCTGTGCAGACGACAAATCGCCGGCCCCGGTGGTGACCAAGAAAACGGTCGGCCCCAAGACCGATTTTCCGCAGGTCGCGCAGATCAATCAGCAGATTCGCGCGCAATGGGAAGCCAGCAAGATCGCTCCCTCGCCGGCCGCCAGCGACGGCGAATGGTGCCGCCGGGCGTTTCTGGACGTGCTGGGCCGGATTCCCACGGTCGATGAGCTGAAGCAATTCATGGACGACCCGGTGCGCGAGCGCAAGACGCGGCTGGTCGATCGTCTACTCGGCGAGGACTACGTCGAAGATTACGCCCGCAACTGGACCACGCTGTGGACGAATATCCTGATCGGTCGCAGCGGCGGCACCGAGCGCCGCTCGTTGGTCAACCGCGAAGGCTTGCAGCAGGCTTTGCGGCGTTCGTTCCAGCGCAACACGCCCTATGACAAGCTGGTCTTCGACCTGGTCGGCGCCACCGGCGTCAGCAAACCGGGCGAGGAGGGCTTTAACGGCTTCGTCAATTTCCTGGCCGGCAACCTCGAGGAAAATGGCGTGCAGGCCACGGCCAAGACGTCGCAGATTTTTTTGGGTCTGCAAATCCAGTGTACCCAATGCCACAACCATCCGTTCAACGATTGGAAGCAGAATCAATTCTGGGAGATGAACGCCTTCTTCCGCCAGGCGCGGGCCTTGCGCCACTTTGCCAATGGCCGGCAAATCGAATCGGTGGAATTGGTCAACCAGGATTTTTCCGGCGAGAACAACAAGCCCGAAGAAGCGGTGTTGTTTTACGAGCAGCGCAACGGCCTGCAGAAGGTCGCGCTGCCCGTGTTTGTCGACGGTTCGAAGCTCAAGAGCGACAGCGGCTATGTGCGCGATGTGGACCGTCGCACCGAGTTGGCCGGCCTGGTCGTCGGTTCCGATTACCTGGCCAAGGCGCTGGTGAACCGCCTGTGGGCACACTTTTTGGGCTATGGCTTCACGAAACCCATCGACGACATGGGCCCCCACAATCCGCCGAGCCATCCGGAATTGCTCGACGCCCTGGCGACGGAATTCAAGACTCGCAGCTACAACCAAAAAGAGTTGATGCGCTGGATTCTGCTGAGCGAGCCGTACGCGCTCTCAAGCCGCGTGGGCCCGCGCAACAAGAAGGATGATCCGGCGCTGGGCGAGAAACCGCTGTTCAGCCGCTTCTATCTGCGGCAAATGCCGGCCGAGGAGCTGTATGAGTCGTTGCTCGTGGCCACCGAGGCCCAGAACACGCAGACCAGCTACGAGAAGCGCGAATCGACCAAGCACGACTGGCTCAAGCAGTTCGTCGTGGCGTTTGGCACCGATGACAATGAGGAGTCGACCACGTTCAACGGCACGATTCCCCAAACCTTGATGATGATGAACGGCGACCTGATCAAGAAAGCCACGAGCGTGGAAAAAGGGGGCTTCTTGCACCGCGTGTCGTCGGACCCGAAGATGAACAATGCCGCCAAGATCAACTATCTGTATCTGGCGGCGCTAGCTCGCAAGCCCACCGCGCAGGAAATCGGCCTGGCCAATGAATTGCTATTGCTGCGCAAGGGCGATCCGATCGCGGCCCTGCAAGACGTGTGGTGGGCCGTGCTCAATAGCAATGAGTTTATCTTGAACCATTAAGTCGCTCGTGTCCGCGGCGCAAAGCCGCAACCAAGGGAGCCGGCCATGTCGCAATTTGCTCGTCCTCGCGGAATGACCCGGCGGCATTTTCTCGAGCACCTGGCCGCGGCCTCGGCACTGGCCCTGCCGGCGATGTCGTTCACCGGCGCGCTGGCGGCGCATGCCGACGATCTGAAGAAACGTCACAAGGCCGCCATTCTGCTGTGGATGGGGGGCGGCCCGGCCACGATCGATATCTGGGATCTCAAGCCCGGCGCGCCCACCGGCGGCACGTTCAAGCCCATCGCGACCAGCGGCAACGAGCAGATCTGCGAACACTTGCCCTTGATGGCCAAGCAGATGGAACACCTGGCGATCGTGCGCTCGATGAGCACGCGCGAGGCGGATCACAATCGCGGCCGCTACTACCTGCACACCGGCTATGTGCCCAATCCCAACATCGAGCACCCCGGCTACGGCTCGGTGATCAGCCACATGCTGGCCGAGCAGACCAAGCAACTGCACTTGGACATTCCACCGTTCGTTGCCGTCGGTGGGGGCAGCGTCGGCCCGGGCTTCCTGGGCATGACCTACGCGCCGTTCGTGGTCAATTCCGACGGCAACGTCCGCAACCTGCCGGGCATGGAAAAAGGACATGGCGAAGTGGATGCCGATCGCCTGGCGCAGCGGATGCAAACGCTGGCCTCGCTGGAAAAGAGCTTCGTCAAGCAGGATCGCGGCCAGTCGGCCATCGACCATGCCAACGTGCTCGACCGCACCGTGTCGCTGATGACCAGCAAGCAGATGGAGGCCTTCAAGGTCTCGAAGGAGAGCGAAGCGGTCCGCGATCGCTACGGCAAGAACAGCTTTGGCCGCGGCTGCCTGATGGCCCGGCGACTGGTCGAGCAGGGGGTGCCGTTCGTCGAAGTGGACCTGAACGGCTGGGACACGCACAGCAACAACTTCAAGACGCTGGCCGACACGAAGTTGCCCGAGCTGGACAAGGCAATGAGCGCCCTGGTCAGTGATCTGAAAGAGCGCGGCCTGCTCGAAGACACGGCGATCATCTGGATGGGCGAATTCGGCCGCACGCCGCGCGTGAACGGCAACAGCGGCCGTGACCACTGGGCCCGCAGTTGGAGCATCGTACTCGGTGGCGCCGGGATGAAGGGCGGCATCGCGGTCGGCAAGACCAACGCCGACGGCACCGAGGTTGAGACCGAGCCCTATGCCGCGCAGGACGTCATGGCCACGGTCTGCAAGGCCTTGGGCATCTCGCTCGATACCACCTTCACCAGCCGTAGCGGCCGCCCGATGAAAATCGCCAACGGCGGCAAGGTGATCAAAGAGCTGTTCGCGTGACGGGCCAATTAAGATCCAGCGGGCTGCGAACATCGCTGCCCGTTGGCATTGACGGCTCCCATCGCGAGACTTAATCTGCCGGCGGCGACTGAAGCGTGGTCGCAGCGCCCCGCTCGTTGCCACGTTCCTTTGGCCCCTTTGCTCCACTGGTCTGGCGTGCCCGCTGCCATCACTGACACTCCGGGAACGCTAAGGCCGCTGTTGCGGTTGGTTTGGCCAGTGCTCATCGAGCAAGTGCTGGTGATGCTGGTTGGCTTTTCGGACACGATCCTGGCCGGCCACTATCTCACTCCGGCGCATCTGGCGGCGATGACCGTCATTCAATACGCGCTGTGGATGTTCACGAACCTGTTCGCGATCGTTTCGATCGGCGCCGTGGCCATGACGGCGCGCTTTGTCGGCGCGGGCGACTGGCCGGCCGCCAACCGAGTGACGAACCAGTCGTTCGTGTTGGGCGCGGTGCTGGCACTCGTCTTTTTGACGTGCGGCCTGCTGTGGAGCAACCACCTGGCTGGCGCGTTGCTGCTCGAGGGCGAATCGGCTGCGCTGGCCACGCGCTATCTGAGGTTCATCGTGCCGATGCTGCCGCTGATGATGCTCGAATCGGTCGGCATCGGCTGCTTGCGCGGCGCGGGCGACATGGTAACCGGCCTGGTGACGATGGTGCTGGTCAACGTGATCAACATCACCGTGGCCTGGTCGCTGTTGGCCGGAGTGGGCCCATTTCCGGAAATGGGTTGGGATTCGCTGCCGATCGGCGCGGCTTGTGGCCACGCGGCCGGCGGTCTGATTCCCTTCGCGCTGCTGCTGGCCGGACGCTTCGGACTGCGCGTGCGGCTGAGCTTGCTGTGGCCCAACCTGGACTTGATGCGACGCATTTTGCGGATTGGCCTGCCCGGCGGAATCGACGTGCTCTCGATGGTCGGCTGCCAGTTGGCGTTCATCGCCATCATCAACAAGCTGGGCACCGATGAAGTCGCGGCCCATGGCGTGGCCATTCGCATCGAGTCGCTGGCTTATCTGCCGGGCTATGCCTTTCAGGTCGCGGCCGCGACACTGGTCGGACAATACCTGGGCGCGGGCGACCATCGCCAGGCGGCGCGCAGCGTGTTGACGGCTTGTGCAACCAGCGGCAGCCTGCTCACGCTGGCCGGGCTGGTGCTGTTCTTCGCCGCGAACCCGCTCGTACACTTGTTTCTCAGTCCCGAGCAATCGGGGGTGGCGGCCATTGCGCCCAGCTTGCTGCGTATCGTGTCGTTCGCAATGCTGCCGTTGGCGCTGCTGCAGGTGTTGACCGGGGCCTTGCGCGGGGCGGGCGACACGCGCTGGCCGCTGGCTTTCACGTTCATCGGTTTCGTCGGCCTGCGCTTGCCGACGGCCTACCTGTTGGCCCACGTCTGGGGCTGGGGAATCCGCGGCGCCTGGTATGCCCTGGTCAGCGACATCATGCTTCGCTGTTTGCTGATCGCCTATCGCTTCCTGCACGGCGGCTGGAAGCGGATCCAAGTGTAGGCCCGAGTCTCACTCAGTAGCGAATCACGCGGCGCAGCAGCCACAGGCCCCAGGCGACCAAGACAATGTTGCCCAGCCAGACGGCGTTGGGGTTGATGGCGCCGGCTTTGGCGCGGTCAACGCCGAAAAACAGGAACGGATAGTAGATCAACAGGATCGGCAAGAAGCAGAGGAAGAAGCTGGTGAGCATGTCGGCGTTTTTGCGGCGAATGGCCATGCCGGAGCCCACCAGGGCGAAGCACAGGCAACTGAAGCCATTGGCCCAGCGGCGCGGCAGCTCGGTTTGCATGCGATAGAGCCGCAGTTTCTGGAACTGGATGTTTTGTGAGTCGACCGACCAGCTGGGCCCGGCCAGGCTGTCGAAGTCGCCCGTCACCATCCGTATGCCGGCCTGGGCGACCATCCGCTGTTCGATTTGCTGAATCAGTTCCTTTTGTTGCACGATGCTGCCGGGAATCTCGGCCAGCGACAGATGGGCGGGCGACGGATCGCGGCTGCCTCCCTCGGGCTGCAAGTCGATCTCGCGCTCATAGAGCTGATTCGGAAATTCGGCGTGAAAGCCCGGCCCGTCGGCGCGGCCGTTGTAGAGCGAGATCGTCAGTTTGCCCGATCCGGGATTGCTGCGCAGCTCGGCGCTTTCGGCTCGCACGGTCACGGGTCCCGAGTTGTCGTTCGACGGCAGCGAGAAGACCGGCGAAATCAATTGCCGGCCTTTCACACGTTGCACGGTGACCGAAAAGGCCTTGGCGTTAAACGAGTGGTGCGTGCGCAGCATGCCATAGGCGATGTCCTCGAGTGCATTGACCACGACCTGCTGCATGCCGTGATGCCCCCAACTCATGGCCAGGTCGTTGAGCCAGACCGTGGTGAAACTCAACACGACGGCCATCAACAGCGCCGGCCAGAGGATGATCATGGGGCTCAGGCCGAGCGACTTGAGGACGATCACCTCGTTGGCACTCGACATCCGCCCATAGACGCTGGAGACCGAGAACAGAATGGTGCCCGGCACGGCAAACACCAGGGCGTTGGGCAGCAAGAAGGGGATCAACTGGATGATCTGCGCCGCGCCCAGGCCCTGGGCGATCGCCTCGCGCACGGCCCCGATCAAGATCATCAAGGTGGTCAGCGAAACCAGCGTGATCAGGAAGATCTGGCAGATTTCGCGAAGGACATACCGGGTTAACAGACGCATCGAGCCGTTTGTCCTGCGAGTCGTGCGGAGTGCCCGCTCTAGGCCATTTGCCAGGCTTTGAGCGCGATCAAAGCCGCGGCCGTGGCCACCAAGGCATGATATTCACGGCAGCCCAGCCAACGGGCCCCGCTCCAGGTTGCCGACAGATTGACCCGAGCCAAGCGCGGAATGAAGCGCGGCGTGCTACGGACATATTCGGTCCATTGCGCCGGAAAGAGGCTCGATAGCAATTGTTCTTCTCGGCGGACCTTGATCGTATAGATCAGCGCCATGGGCAACAGGATGCAAAGGACGTTTTCGTGGTCGTCGATCAGTATGCAAAAGCCGGCCATCATCAGGAACGAGCCCAGGTAAAGCGGGTTGCGGATCAGCCGATAGGGACCGGTCATGGTCAGCTCCGCATCTTTGCGCAGGATGCCGACGGCCCAACTTCGCAGTGCCACGCCCAGGACAATCGCCAGCACGCCGCCCACCACCACCGGATCGCGCCAATTCGCCAGATCGTGCGGCTTGACGCCCGTGACGACGTCTTCGACGATCAGCCCGGTGAAGAGCATCGCCGTCAGCAGAATGCGGCGGCGGACCAAAAACTGCGCTACCGTGTGGAGCAGGTTGGCAACTTGCGTCTTGAAGCAGGCCGGGCTGGCAATCGAAGTCGACGTTTGGGGCATCTGAATGCTCGGGGAATCGTTAAATGGGCGAGGCGAGGGCCAACGTCTGAAAGCACGGCGAGCGGGCGGTGCTTATAGTCGCAGTCGGCACAACGTGTCAACACAACATCACTTAACATCGGCATCCTGGGAATCTGTGCCGCATTTACGCGATAGGAGGCCGGATAAGCCGCGCAGTTTTACTTGGCATTTTTCGACTTCTGCTAGCAGATTGGCGCCGCGGCCGCGGAGTCCTTTTCCTGGTTGCGCGTCTATCCTAATATGAAGGGAATTGCTAGCAGCCTCGAACCGAAGCAAACGACTTGCTTCGCGGGGTTCGCGCCCTGTCGAGAACGTTCCATGCGCCTTCGCCGTGCCCTGACGCGATATCAAATTTCCTGGCCGTTCGCGTTGGGCCTCGTGTTGTGGGCCGCGCTGGGTGTGAACGATTCGTCGCTTCGCGCCCAAGACCCACCGGCCGCTGATGCGCCGGCAGCGGCGGCGGCACCAGCAGCAGCGCCGCAAAGCGCGCCGGTCGAGGCCAAGCCGGTCGAGAAGTCGCGACTCTGGTGGTTCATCGAGTCGTCCGGTCTCATCGGCGCGGGCATCCTGTTGCTGTCGATTTATTTCGTCTCGACGGTCAGTCGGTTGTTTCTCGAAATGCGCCAGCCCGTGGCGACGCCGCCCGAACTCATGCTCGATCTGACCGAGCTTCTGCAACGGCGCGAGTTCAAAGAGATCTACACCGTTGTTAAGGAAGATCAGTCGTTCTTTAGCCGGCTGCTGGCCACCGGCATTGCCGAGTTGCCCAACGGGCTGGCCGAAGCTCGCGACGCGATGGAGCGAGTCGGCGACGCCGTGACCGTCGAGATGGAACGAAAGATCAGCATGCTGGCCGTGCTCGGCACGCTGGGGCCCATGATCGGCTTGCTGGGCACGCTCAAGGGCATGATTGCGAGCTTCAGCGTCATCGCACTGTCGGACGTGCAGCTGAAGGCCAGCCAAGTGGCCGGCGGTATCTCGGAGGCCTTGCTTTTGACGTTTGAGGGCGTGGCCCTGAGTGTGCCGGCGATCTACTTCTATGCCGTGTTTCGCAATCGCGTGTCGTCGATTTCCATGACCACGGTGCTCAAGGCTGACGAGTTCCTGCGGCATTTTGCTCATGCGGCCCGCGGCAAGACCGCCGCGGCGGTGCCGGGTGGCGGCCAAACGCCGGCGGCCGGAGCGACTCCCGCGAAACCGACCAAATCGTAAGGTGCAGTGCCTGTGTCCGGCTCACAATATCACGACGCCAGCGCCGAGCCGAATCTCACGCCAATGTTGGACATGGTTTTCCAGCTGGTCACCTTCTTCATGCTGGTGATCAACTTCAAGTCGGCGCAGCTCGACATGAATCTCAAGCTGCCGGTGGTCGGCTCGGCACGTCCGGTCGATACCAAAGGGCAGGAGGATTTGCTCGTCCTCAACATCAACAAGCAGGGGCATCTGACCGTCTACAACACGCCCAAGGACATCGACGGTTATATCGCGGGCGAGGCCCAATCGAGCCTGCTGGCCGCGCGGCAAAAAAATCCCAAGCTGCAATTGGGCGACGAGCTGCCCACGACGGTCGTGATTCGCGCCGATCGGGCGACGCCGTTCCATTTGCTCAACCGCGTGATTCAGGAATGTCAAAAGAACGGCTTCCGTAACTTTTCGCTCAAGGCCATGAACAAGGCGGAAGGCGAAACCTAGCGCCACGATTCGTATGAGCCGACGCCGTCGACGCCGCCGAAGAGCAGAAGGAGCCGTGGAGCTGAACCTGGCCGCGATGCTCGACATGGCGTTTCAGTTGCTCACGTTTTTCATCCTCACCTTCCGGCCCGCGCCGGTCGAAGGTCAGATTTCCCTACGCATGCCGCCCGCGCAGCCGGTCAGTCCCGTGAAAAACGCGGTGCAAGCCGGCGACAACGCGGCCAACGACGACCCGGTGCAAGGACTCAACTCGCTAGTGATCAGCGTGGTGCCCAATACGGCTGGCGGCATCGGTTCGATGGCGATTGGTGAAGGCCTGGTCGCCACCTTGACCGGGCTGAACGATCGGCTCAAGGCAGTGTTGGCCGATCAGGCAAGTCCGTTTGACCAGGTCGTGATTCAAGTCGGCTCGGGCCTGCGCTACGACGCTTTGATGGGCGTGGTCGACGTTTGCACCCGGCAAAAACTGCCCAACGGCCAGAAGCTCACCAAGCTGAGTTTCGTCGAATTGCCCGAGGGCGAGGCTCAGCCATAAGCCCGCTTCGCCCAGGCTGCCAGGCCCGGCGAGGTATCGAGGTATAATGGAGCATGCCACGCGGCTAGGGCATGGCCTGGGGCGCTTCGGCTAGCGGAGTTCTTTTTCATGCGGCGTCTGCGCGATCGACGGCCCGCGGGGCTTTTTAGCGGCAACGAACTGGTACGGCTGCTGACCATGGTGGTCATGCTGGGCGTGCTGGCGCTGCTGTTCGCCCGCGCGCGCGATCCGGGCACTTGGCGCTGGTTGGCACCCGAGGCTCCGAACGTTGGCACCGGCACGGCACCAGCGGCGGCTGATACGACCGAGGAGGACGTGGCCGCCGCCGAACGCGTCGCGGCGGGGCCGACAGGAGACGATCCGCAGGAGCGCGATGCGGCCCGCGAAGAGTTCGAAGCCGTCACCGACAAGGCGCCTTTGGCCAAGGAAGAGATGCCCGCCTATTGGCGGCTGCTGGCCTGGCAGCAGCACGAGCCGCTGGCCGCGATGCGTCAGCGCGCCAAGAAGGACATCACCTTCAAGCAGCTTTGGCAGCAGCCCGAAAAATGGCGCGGGCAACTGGTCGAGATTCCCGTTCACTTGAAGCAAACCGCTCATGTCGATGAGCTGGCCGACAATTCCCTGGGCTTGAAGGATCTGGACGAGGTTTGGGGTTGGACCACCGACTCGCAGCCGTATTCCTATTGGTTCGTCTGCCCCCAACTTCCGCCGGGCATGCCCCGCGGCACGAACATTACCGAGGAGGCCACGTTCGTCGGCTATTTTCTCAAGTTGATTCCCTATGAAGATCACCAGGGTGTGTCGCGCGCCACGCCCCTGCTGATTGGCCGGCTCATCTGGCATCCGGCGGCCGGCAGCAGCATGGCCCGCGACGACGAGGGCTGGTGGCCCTGGATGATCGGCGGCGTGCTGGCGATTTTGTTCGCCGTTCGCTGGGGTTCGCGGTGGAGGAACCGCCACAGCGGCGGTGTCACGAATCCCGCCACGCGGCACGACGATCATGCGGTCGCCGAATGGCTGGATCGGGCGGGCGATGATGACGAACGGGTCGACTTGGAGGCTGACAATGGCCACGCTCAGCGGCCCAGCTGACAAAATGACTGGACCCCCGCGCGAGCACGGTGGATAATCGGGGAATCCTGGCGATCGTTCCTGGTGTGCCTGTCAACTCGCGACACCGGGCGAGAAAGTTCGACGAAGAGGCCTCTCGCTTTGCTGAAGTTTTTGCCCAGCCCCGCGCAACTCCTCGCTCTGCCCGCGCACGTCGCGGCCGTGGTGAAAGCCTGGTGCTTGACGTATGGCATCTGGTGGGGCTCGAGCATGGTGGGGCACGCGGTGCTGTTGACGGTGGTCCTGATGCTGTTGGGCAGGGTGGGTTCGCCACCCAAGGAGGGCGAGGCACCGGCCTTCGAAGCCCGGCTCGACACGGAAATCCCCGTGCCGCAGCTCGACCATTTCGACGTCGGCCAGACGCCGCTCGAACCCAGCGAGCTCAATACCGAAACCTTGAGCCTGTTCGACGCCCCGAAGATGGAAGCGGACCCGGCCACCGAAACGAGCGACGCGATTCCCTCGGGCGGCGGCAGCGGCGCCAGTCCCAGCGGAGGCATTGGCGGGCTCGATCAATTCGCCGTCAAAGCCCTCGGCCCCGGACCTTTGGTGCGTGGCACGGGCATGGCTGCCAGCGGCACGGGACGCGGTCCCGGCAGCGGCGGAGCCGGCAATGGTTTCGGCGCCCGCGGCGACAAGAACGCCCGGGCGGCCATGGTTGGCGGTTATGGCGGCACCAAGGCTAGCGAGCGCGCCGTGGCCGCCGCGCTCCACTGGTTCGACCGTCATCAAAACGCCGACGGCGGCTGGTCGGTCAACGGCTTCATGCAGAACTGCAATGGTGATCCATGCACGGGTCCGGGCACCGCCGACCGGGCCGATAGCGCCGCCACGGCAATGGCCTTGCTGCCGTTTCTGGCCGCGGGGCAAACCCACTTTACGAAGGGACCCTATCGAGACACGATCGCCAAGGGCATCGGTTGGCTGATCTCGCATCAGAAGCAGGACGGTGACCTGCGCGACGGCGGCAACATGTACAGCCACGGCCTGGCCGCGATCACGCTGTGCGAAGCCACGGCGCTGACGAACGACAAAGACTCGCGCGTGCATCTGGCGGCGCAGGGGGCCATCGACTTCATCGTCCGCGCCCAGTATGAATCGGGCGGTTGGCACTACACCGCCCGGCCCGAACCCGACGAACCGCCGTTTGGCGACACCTCGGTCGTCGGCTGGCAAGTGATGGCGCTCAAAAGCGCCCAGATGGCCGGGCTCGAAGTGCCCGAGTCGACGATCGCCGGCTCGCACAAGTGGCTGAAGGCGACGGCCTTGGGCAAGTATGGCGGGCAGTTCTCTTATCAGCCGAATACCGGCGCGACCGCCTCGATGACGTCGGTCGGCTTGTTGTGTACACAGTATCTGGGAGCCAAACGCGATTCGCCGTCGATCCAGGAGGGCATGGCGTATCTGCTCGGTCATCTGCCCGATCCGCAACAACCGAATTGCTACTACTGGTACTATGCCACCCAGGTCATGCACAATCTGCCTGGCCCGGAGTGGGATACCTGGAACCGGCAGATGCGGCGGGTGTTGATCGACTCGCAGATCAAGAAGGGCTGCGCCGAGGGGAGCTGGGATCCGCTCAGGCCGATCGCCGATCAGTGGGGTGAGCCGGGCGGCCGGATCATGGTCACCAGCCTGTGCTGCTTGACGCTCGAGGTTTACTACCGTTATTTGCCGCTTTACAAGCTCGACAACCTCGACACCACCGAAAACACCGAGCAAACCACCACGGCCGCTGCCGACGCCAAGGCCAAGCCGTAGAATGGGTAGGGGCACACCGTGCCGGCCACACGTTCGTGGCGAAGCCTGGCGTCCGGAATCCTAGCAGCTCATGGCCATCGTGACTCGTTCGCTCGTTCTGCTCGCCGGCCTGGGCTGGGCTCTGTCGGCGCCGCTGGTCGCCGTGGCCGAAGAGCCGGTGTTCGAGTTTCTGCGCGCGGCACAAGACAACGGCTATGGCGAAGCGGCGATCAGCTATCTCGATCAACTGCGCGCCAGCGGCCGCATGCCCAAGGAATTGAACGAGACGTACGATCTCGAACTGTCGCGCAGCTATCGCGTGGCAATGGGCGAGGCCTTCAACGCCAACGAGGCGGCCGAGCGGCTGGCCCAGGCTCAAAAGTATCTCGACAAGTTCCTCAAGGAACATCCGAATCACGCGGCCATCGGCCGGGCGCTGGAGTCGTGGGGCGACATCGCGCTCGATCGGGCACTGGAGCGGATTCGCGCGGCCGGGGTGACCAAAGACGCGGCGCAGCAAGAAAAGCTGTTCACCGCCGCGCGTGCTGACCTGGAAGAAGCTCAGCCGCGGTTCGTCGACGCCACGACCCGCTATCTCGACCGCTATACGAAGCTCAAGGCGGCGGCCAAGGCCGAGGCCGCGAAGCGTCGCAAGAGCACGCAGCCACTGACCAAGAAACAGCGTCAGGCCCAGGACGAACTGCGCGAGGCCGAGGCAGCCTGGCTCGAATGCCGCATCAAAAGCGCCAAGATCGATTTCTATCTTGGCAAAACCTGGCTCGACGAAAAGGCCCCACAGCGCGAGACGGCGCTCGAGAACGCCGCCAAGGCCTTCGATGCGATCTTTCAGTCGTATCGCGAGAACCTGGTGGGCTTGCACGCCCACATGTGGCATGGCCGCACGGCCGACGAGTTGGGTAACAACTCGTTGGCGCTCGACATCTATGACGAAGTGTTGGCCTCGGCGCCCGAGGGCGGGGCGGCGACGGGGCTCGAGCCGCTGTTCGCGCAAGTGCAGTATCAGCGGCTACTGGTCGTCAAGCGAGCCTCGGGGGAGAAGGAATTGCTGGCGCAAGCCGAGGACTGGCTAGAGTCTCACAAAAGCTGGTCGAAATACGATGGGTATCAGGGAGTCGTCCTGGAAGAGGCCAAGGCCAATTTGCAGATCGCCGGCGAGTTGACGGGCGCCAAGAAGGTCGACCTCACGCGCACCGCGCTTTTGCAGCTCAACAAGATTGCCAAGGCGCGCGGCGAGCATCAACAGGAAGCGATCCTGCTGCGGCGCGAGTTGACGAAGTCCGATCCGAAATCCGACGCGCAGGATCTGACCGGCGTCAAAACATTTGACGAGGCGGTGGCGATCGGCGAGTCAGCCGTCGAAAACGCCGACTGGTCGGCCGCCGCGGCCGCGTTCACGAAGGCCATGGAGCTGAGCGGCCCGGTCAAGGACGCGAAGCGCGTGGCCGCCGTGCAAAATCGATTGGACCAGGCCCGCTACCAGGCGGCTGCCGCGCTGTTTGCCGCCGAAAAGTTCGCCGAAAGCCTGGCGGCCGCCGAGGAGTTGGCGCGGCAGCCGCCCGATGGCACGTTGGCTCCGCGGGCTTCGTCGTTGGCGGTGGCTGCCGCGCTGGCGCTCTATTCGTCGGCCGCCGACAAGCCGGCGGCGCTGGCGCGGTTGGAAAAGTTGGCACAGGACCTGATCGCCCGTTGGCCCGACAAGCCGGAAGCGGACGATGCGCGGATCGCGATGGGGCAAGCGGCCTTGGTGCGCGGCGAGTTGAACGACGCGGTGACGGTGTTCGAGCGCGTCAATCCGCGCTCGCTGCGCTATCCGGCGGCGATGCACCTGGCCGGTCAGACAAATTGGCGGCTGTACCTGGCGGCCAAAGCCAAGGGCACGACCGATCCCAAACAACTCACCGAGCTGCGCGACAAGGCGATCGAGCAACTGCAAACCAGCCTGGCGGCTCAGCGCAAGGAGGTCGCGGGGGCCAAGACGCTCACGCGGACGATGTTCGAGACACAACTGCTGCTGGCCGAAGCCACGGCCGACGCCGGGCAGGCCCAGGAGGCGGCCGCGCTTTTGGAGCCGCTGGTCGAGTGGGTTCGCGCCGAGAAGCCGAACCCGCCCGACAACACCGTTCTGCGCGTTTTTCTGGCCGCGACACGAGCGCAACTGGCGTTGGGACAAATCGACAAGGCGACCGCGACGGCCAACCTGCTGTTCGAGCTGGCTGCCGACGAGGGAGGGCCGAACGGCGTGTTGGCTTCCATTCTCAAGATGTTTGGCGATGCCTGGAAGCAGGCCGAAGCCGCAGCCATCGAAGCCCGCACTGCCGGCGATGCGCCCGCCCGCGCGGCCGCCGAAGCCGCGGCCGGCGATCGCAAGCAGCGGCTGAGCCAACTTCTCGCGCGGCTGGCCCTGCGCAAAGCGAATGGGATGCCAGCCTTGATCTATATTGCCGACACCAGCGCCCAGTTGGGCCAGCCCGACACAGCCCGGGAGTTGTATCAAGCCGTGCTGGCGCAAGCTGAAAACGACGCGGTGTTCAAGCAAGCCAATGCCGCGGCCCTGACGAGAATTCAGTCGCAACTGGTGGGCTTGTTGCGACAGAAAGGACAATTCGCCGAAGGCCTGGCCGAGGTCGACAAGCTGATCGCCAAATTTCCCAACGCGCTCGAGCCCAAGATGGAGAAGGGACGTTTGCTGCAAGCCTGGTCAGACCAGGATCCGGCGCACTTCGACGAGGCCGTGGTCCATTGGACGATGCTCCGCACCCGGCTGGCCAAGGCCACGAAGAAGCCGCCCGAGTATTACGAAGTCGTGTACAACGCGGCCTCATGCCTGTTCACCGAGAGCATGAAGACCCGCAACCAGCAGAAAGCCCTGCAAGCCGAACAGCTTCTCAATGCCACGCTGGTGCTCAGCCCCAAGCTCAACGGCTCGGAGATGGTGGCCAAGTACAAAGAGTTGTTGCAAAAGGCACGCCAGCTGCAAGGCCGCTCGGCGAGCGCATCGGCCAAGAACTAGTTCAGCCGGCCGCCTTCTGCGCCGCTTCTTGGGCCACGGCCAGGCAAGCCTGCACGTCAGCCAGCGGGTTCTCCGGCTGCTCTTCGTATTCGAGCGACAGGGCGCCGTCGGCCGGAAAGTTCACTTTACGCAGGGCCTTGAACACGCCGACCACGTCCAGGTGGCCCTGGCCCAGGATCACGCCCTTGGTCTGGGCCTTCTGGTCGGCGAAGTCCTTGAGGTGTACGCCATACAGCCGGCCTTCGAGCAGGTTGATCACGCGCACCGGATCTTCGGCGCTGCGAATGTAGTGGCCCAGGTCGGCGCAGGCGCCGATCAGGGGGTTGTGTCCCTTGATGGCGTTGAGCACGTCGGTCACTTTGTTGTAGCGCGCGTTGGGGCCGTGGTTGTGAATCGCAATGCGAATCTGATATTCGGCCACCAACTTGTCGAGGCTGTCGAATGAATCTTCAGTCGGATCGCCGGCCAGGTTGCGGATGCCCGCTTTCTTGGCGAACTCGAAATAACGGCGATTCGCTTCGTGATCCTTGGTGAAGGGGTTGACGCCGTGGCCACGCAGCGTGATGCCCAGGGCCTTGGTCTTGCTCTTCATGGCCTCGATGTCGGCGTCGGACGACTTGACGGGGAAGTGGGCGTCGAAGAATTCGACGTTGTGCAGTCCCAGCTTCTGGATCTCTTGGAGCGCCTGATCGACTTTGAAGCCGCGCAGCGTGTAGCTTTGCATGCCCATTTGAAAGCCGCCGTAGGCGTTCTCCGGACCGGCCGCTCGCAGCACGCGCCGCGAACCGATTGCCGCCATCGTGCCGACCGTGGCCTCCAGAAATTTTCGTCGCGACCAGAACGCCTGCATGAGTGTCTCCCGATCAAAAGTTGAACGTCGTGGCATCGTGAACCCCTTCAGCCGAGCGACGAGCGCCTCGGCGGCCCCATCTTAATCGCCGCTGGTGGTTGCGTACAGAATGAAAGCGGACCAGGCCGCTATTGTGCACACCAGGTCTGCCACATTTGCCGATAGGCGGCTTCCAGATTGCGGGCAAAGCCGCGATAGTCGGACAGGGGCGAGGAGATCATGCGTGCCCGCAGTTCGCCGCGCAGTCGCGCCAGCCCCGGCAAATCGGCGGCCAACTCGGCGGCCCGCGCGATGTATTGCTCGCTGGTGTCGGTGATCAAATCGGTGAGTCCGACGTTGGCCAACACGCTGCCGCCAAAGCGGCTGGCATAGGTCTGTCCCTGCCGCATCACTACCGGCAGGCCCATCCAGATCGAGTCGCACGTGGTCGTGTGCCCGTTGAACGGAAACGGGTCGAGCGCCACATCGACGCGTTGCAACACGCCCGCGTACTTGCCTCGCGGCACGCGATCGACCAACTCGATGCGCGCCGGATCGATCCCCCGCTCTTGGGCCGCCTCATGAAAGCGGTTTTCCACGTAGCCGCCGCGATAGGCCAGCACCAACAATCGCGAATTCTCGACGCGCTCGAGAATCTGCAGCCAGACGTCGATCACGCCTGGGGAAACTTTGAAGAAACTGTTGAACGAGCCAAACGTGACGTAGCCGTTGGTCAGCGCCGGCAGCGAGCTGGGCCGCGGATCGTCGCCCGGCTGGTAACAGAAGAAACTCTGCGGGAGTCGCACCAGGCGCTCGGTGTGCCAGGCATCGGTCAATCCCGGCGGATCGGCTCGCTCGTCCGTCAGGCGATAGTCCATGGCCGACATGCCGGTGGTGTTCTGATAGCCGATATAGGTCACTTGGACCGGGGCCGGCTTGCGGGCGAAGACGAGCAAGCGATTTCCGCCGATGTGTCCGGCCAGGTCGACCAGGATGTCGATCTTGTCGTCGCGAATCAGTTCGGCCAGGCGTTCGTCCGAGAGCATCCGTGCGTCGCGCCAGGTGTCGGCGTGGCTTTGGAGACGCTTGGTGGTGCGGTCGGCCGAGGGCACATCGCTGTAGCAGACGATCTCGAATTCACGATGATTGTGCGAGGCCAGGATCGGTTCGACGAAGTAATTCACGGCATGTTCGCGAAAGTGCGCCGAAACATAGCCGATGCGCAAGCGGCGGTTCGCGGTGCCCCCTTTCACGTGTGGCTTCGCCTGGGCCGTGAGCGGCTCGGCATGGCGCCGCGCCCATTCCAAGTGCTCGGCAAAAATCGCCGGCGGGTCATAGCCAGGATGCGCGTTCAAATTGTAAAGCAGGTTACTGTGCTCGACCGCATTGTCGGGTTCCAATTCAAGCGACTTGCGTTCCACCTGAATGGCCTCGTCGATGCGGGCCTGGCCGCGCAGGCCGTTGGCCAGCGTGGCATAGAGCTTGGGGGAGTTGGGATTGATCGCAATCGCGGCTTCACAGTTTTCGATGGCCTCGTCGGGGCGAGTCAGATCATTCAGCAGCACGGCGAAGTTGTTGTAAGCCTCGATGTTCCGCGGCTCCAAGCGGATCGCCTCGCGGTAGTCGGCGATGGCTTCCTCGTTCTTGCCATTGAGCTGATAGGCGTCCGCCCGGCCGAGATAGGCCATTGCAAAGTCGGGCCTGAGTTCGATGGCGCGATGATAAAGTGCGATCGCCTCATCCACGCCGTCTTGTCCCTTCAGCAGGTCCCCCAGGTTGACCATGGCGTCGGCAAAATCGGGCTTCAGTTCCAGGGCCTGGACGTAGGCGGTCTTGGCGCCTTCCCAGTCCTCCATCGCGTGGCGCGTCGTGCCGATATTGAAATAGGCTTCGGCGTAGTCGGGTTGGATCAGCAGCGTCTCGCGAAAGCAGTTCAAGGCTTCCTGGTTCCTGCCCAAGCGGCGCAGCGTGCCGCCGAGATTGTTGTGAGCGGGCAGGGAATGCGGATCCAAACGGATTGCTTCCCGGTAGCAAGCGGCGGCCTCCTCGAATCGCCGTTGCAACTGGAGCAGGTTGGCCAGGTTGAAGTGCAACTCGGCGTTTTCGCCCGCCAGCCGCGTGCCTTCCTCGAGACAAGCGATCGCTTCGTCCAGCTTGCCGACGGCTTGCAACGTCGCGCTGCAATTGACTCGAGCCGGCGCGAATTCGGGATTGAACTTCAGCGCCTCCTGATAACTGGCCACCGCCGACTCGAAATCCTTCAGGCTGTCGTACATCGTGCCCAGGTTGTAATGCGCCTCGGCGTTGTTCCACGATAGTTGCAGAGACCTCTCGCAGAATTCAATCGCTTCGCGGACCAGGCCCTGCTTGCTCAGTGCGGCCGCCATGCTGGAATAAAACCCCAGCTCGCGCGGATTCAACTCGATTGCCTGGCGATAGCAATCGGCAGCGGCAGCCAGGTTGCCCTGCGACGCCAACAAGTTGCCCAAGTGATGGTAGGGGTTGGCAAACTCAGGCTTCAGTTCGATGGTGCGCTGATAGGCTGCGATGGCGGCCGCGGGCCGGTGCGTGGCCAGCATCAGGTGCCCCAGGTTGTAATAGCCGTCGGCCAGGTTGGGGTCGATCGTCAGCGCGCGCCGGAGAGCCGTCTCGGCTTCCGTGAGCCGGCCCATCCCGTGGTAGACCGCGCCCAGATTGCAATGGTACGTGGCCCGGTCGGGGCGCAGCGAGATGGCCTGGTTGATCAGTTGCACGGCGTTTTCGCGCTGGCCGACCTGGTGGGCGATCAATCCCAGCATGTGCACCGTGTCGGCATGGCCCGGATCGACGTCGAGAATCTTCCGATAGATCGATTCGGCCTCGCGCAATTGGCCAGACTGGTGGTGCGACAGTGCGATTTGGAATGCTTCGGTCGTATTGGCCATCGTCAGGGTCGCTCCATTTCCAACGCACGGTGTTGATTCGCCTCGGCTACCGCCGCCGCACCAGGCTCGTCAACTCTCGCTTCATCGTCTCGAACACGCCGGCCCAGTCACCCTCGCGCGGTTGACGAAACAGCCGCATGGTCGGATACCAAGGACTGTCGGCTCGTTGGTAGAGCCATCGCCATTCGGCGGGCTTTGACAGGGCTAACCACACGTTGAGCCCCAAGCCGCCAGCCAGGTGCGCGGCGGCCGTGTCGGACGTGATGATCAGATCGAGGTTGCACATGACGGCCGCCGTATCCATGAACGCGCCGCCGTCACTATCCAGCCTACTGCCCAGGTCGTTCACCGTAAACCGGCCCCCCAGGGCTGCGATCTGCTCGCTGCCGGCACCCTTTTGCAAGCTGAACAATTCCACCCCCTCGACCTGGGCCAGGGGCGCGAAAGCGGCCAGCGGAATCGAGCGCACCCGGTCGAAGGCATACGAGGTGCGCCCTTGCCACACGATGCCGATGCGCAAGCGGTTGCCGTCTCCCAGCTGCCCCCGCCAGGAATTGAGCCGTCGCGGATCGGCAGCCAGATAAGGAAACGTCACTCCGATCGCCTCGGGCGGCAATCCCGCCAGGCCCGGCATGCTCAATAGTGGAACCTGCACATCGCACGGCGGTAGCGGCGAACCCTCGGCCACCAGGTTCCGAAAGCCCGAGGCTGCCAGCAGGGGCACGAGCACCTCGGGCACTTCGACGACGACCTCGTCGCCGCGTTGTTCCAGCCGCCTGGCATAGCGAATGAACTGCAACGTGTCGCCCAGGCCTTGCTCGGCATGAATCAGCAACCGGCGACCCGCCAGGGGCGAGCCATCCCAGAGGGGCATGTCGCCCAGCGGCGCTCCGCGGCGATGCGGATAGTCGGAACAGCGAAAGCGCCACTCGAAATCTCGCCAGCCGGCGTCGAAATCACCCTGGCTCAGGCGCACGGTCGCCCGATGATGATAGGCCTCGGCATATCCCGGCTGTAGGCGGATCGCCTCGTCCAAGTGTTCGATCGCTTCGCGATCGCGCCCCAGGAAATGATCGATCACGCCGAGATTGAAATGGGCTCGGCGTTGCCGGGGATCGATCGCCAAGGCCCGCTGGTGATGGTCGGCCGCCGCGCTCATGTCTCCCTGAATCTGCAACACGGAGCCAATGTTGATCATGATCTCGGCCGAGCGCGGCTCGCGCTCCAAGGCCAGCCGATACAGCGTCAGGGCCGAGCCCAGCTCGTTGGATTCCTGCAGCATCGTAGCCAGATTGTTGTAAGCCCTGGGGTCTTCGGGCGCCAGGCGGATGGCGGTTTCGAAGTCGGCGCGGGCGGCGTCGAACATCCGCATGACGCGGTGGACATTGCCCCGGCCAAGCCAGGCCAAGGCATAGTTGCCGTTGTGTTGGATCGCCTGGTCGTAGCAGGAGAGCGCCTCGTGAAGCTGGCCTTGGTTCTGCAACAAATCGCCCAGGTTCATCCGCGGTTCCAGGAAATCCGGCTTCAGCCGCAGGGCTTCGCGATAAGCCCCCCTGGCCGCGTCGAGATCGCCCATCGCGTACAAACCGCTGCCGAGGTAGAAGTGGGCGTCGGCCAGATTCGGCTCGAGCGCGACCGCCCTGCGAAAACAGTCGACGGCTTCGGCGGCGCGGCCCTGGGCAGCCAGCAGGGAACCGAAGTTGAAGCAGACCGTGAGCCATTGAGGCGGGGTCAGAGCCCCGATGGGCTCAGGCCTCGCCGAGCCGTCGGCAAGCGGCGGCTGGGCAGTCAGAATCTGCCGATACGCAGCTTCGGCCTCGCCAAGCCGGCCGGCCTGGTGATGTGCCAAGGCAGCTCGCAGCAGCTCGATCGAGGGAGCCATGGTGACGTCTCAACAAGTGCGGAGCGGAGTCTCGGCGGCGATAACTTCCAGGATAGGCGAAACGTCGCGGGAATTCACGTCGACGTTCGGCGCTGCCCGACGAGGCGAATCAGTTCGTCGCGCATTTGGGCAAAAGCATCAGTCCAATCCGCCGCCCGCGATTGTCTGAAGAGCCGCATCGTCGGATACCAGGGGCTATCGCTCCGTTCGAGCAGCCAGCGAAACTCACCGCCCAGTGGAATAGCCACCCACACCGGCACGCCCAAACCGCCGGCCACGTGGGCCGTGCTGGTATCACAAGTAATCATCAAATCCAGGTTCTTCATGATCGCCGCCGTGTCCATGAAGGCCCCGCCGCTCGCGTCCAGTTCTCCTCCAAAGTCGACCAGCGACAATCGCTCGCCGAACGCCTGCAATTCGTCGGTTGGCGCGTCTTTTTGCAAGCTGATCAGGGTCGCTTCCGCCACTCGTGCCAAGGGCTCGAATTCGGCCAGGCTCATCGACCGCGGGCCCGTGGCCAGCGCCTTGCGCTGGCTGTGCCAATGGATTCCGACTTTGAATCCCGCGCAGCCGTGCAGCCGCTGGCCCCACCTCGCGACGCGCTCGGCGCTGGCCCGCAGATAAGGAACCGTGGCGGGAATCGTGTCGAGGGTGGTCTTGAAAATGCCGGGCAGGCTGAAAATCGGGACGTGCCACGAGCATTCCGGCAGGCTCGGATCGTTCCAAGCGAAGACCTGCTGAAAGCCCGACTCGCGCAAGAGCGGTATCAACGACGGCTGCACTTCCAGCACCACGTCGCCGCTGCGGGCTTCAATCAGCGGCACGTAACGGACCAATTGCAACGTGTCGCCCAGCCCCCACTCGGCGTGGACCACGATCCGTTCGCCCCGCAGCGGCGCACCGTTCCAGCGTGGTTGCGGATGCGCGGGGCGGGCGTATTTCGTCTGCAAGCGAGCCTCGAACTCTTGCCAACCGCCGGCGAAATCGCCGCGCATGAGGCGGATGGTCGAGCGGAGGAAGTGGAATTCCGGATGGTCCGGGTTCAAATCGATTGCCCGATCATAGGCGGCTAGCGCTGCGTCGAACTGGCCGTATTGCTGCCAGATGGCGCCGAGCGTGCCATGCGCCTCGGCACGAGCCGGATCAACTTCCAAGGCACGCCGGCACCACGCGACCGCCTCGTGCAGCTTTCCTTGCCGCTCCAGCACGGCGCCCAAGGCCGCCTGCGACGCCGCCGCGGGTTCGAGTTCCACGGCTTGCCGATAACACGTTTCAGCTTCCTCCAGACGGTTTTGATTGTGCATCAGAGCGCCGAGATTGCGCTGAGCTTCGGCATAGTCAGGCTTCAGCCCGATGGCACGGCGATAACAGGCTTCGGTCTCTTCCGGCTGCCGCCGGGCGAAGATCGTGCCCAGGTTGTTGTGCGCCGCGGTCAAATCGGGCCGCAGTCGGATGGCTCGCTGGCACCACTCAATGGCCTCATCGAGTTGGTCTTGGTGTCTCAGCACGTCGCTCAGATTGACCATGACCTCGACGCAGTCGTTCTTCCATCGCAACGCCTCGCGATAGGCAACCGCCGCGGCCTGCCAGTCTTCGATGTCGTGCAGCGCGGTTCCGAGGGCGAAATGGGTTTGGGCCGAGTCGGGCTGGATGGCCAAGGCAGCCCGGAAGCTCGAGATCGCGTCGCGATAACGGCGCAAGGCGTGGAGCGCTGTTCCCAAGTTGACGAGTGCCGCGGCAAATTGCGGTTGCAGTCGGGCCGCTTCCCGAAAGCAGGCCACGGCGAGCTCGAACTGGCCCTGGGCCTGATGAATCGTGCCCAAGTTGAAGTGCAATCCAGTCTCGCTGGGTCGCAGTCGGATCGCCCGGCTGATCAGCTCAACCGCATGTTGAGGTCGGCCCGTTTGATTCGCCAGCACGCCCATGAAATGCAGCGCTTCGGCGTGCAGCGGATCGACCTCGAGAATCTGCTGATAGATTGCCTCGGCCTCGCGCAGTCGTCCCGCCTGGTGATGGGCCAAGGCGTTTTGCAGCGCCTCGGTCGTAGGAACCATATGCGGAGCTCCGAGAATTGGTCGTAGCCGGTTTGAATTGCGAGCGAGAAACGAGCAGCGAACTGCCGAGTTCGCCACCCTTCAAGAATAGGCGAAACTGGGTCTCCTTTCCCATGGCTTGCCTGGAACGCTCTGTTTCTCGCTGGTCCCCGTGGTAGATTGAACGATTGGGCTGGCGAAAGGGGTGTCGCCGGACCCAGCTAGACAGGACGCGGCCGTGGCTCGCGGTGCTATTCGATGCCCATCTCGATCAACGATTTTTGGCGGGTCGCCATTGCCAGCGGTCTGCTGTCGACAGCGCGTGCTCAGCAGTTGCACGGCGAGTTCTCGCGGATGAAGGGCGCTGCCCAGCAGGGCAACGTCGCGACCTTGACGCAATGGCTCGTCGCCAACGGCGCGCTCACGCGGTATCAAGTATCGCTGCTGGCGGCCGGTCGCCCGGGGCCGTTCGTGTTCGGCGACTACGTGATCAGCGAGCGGATTGAGGGAGGCCGTCTGGCTCGCTTGTTTCGCGCGACGTGCGGCGGCACGCAGCCCGTGCTGCTGGTGTTCACCGCCCAATTGCCGGCTCTGAACGAATGGCCCGACTACGTCGCCGAGCAATCGCAAGAGGCGACGATGATCGAAAGCCCCCACGTGGTCCGCGTTCTGAAATTTGTCGCGGAAGCTCCCCATACGTTTACCGTGGTCGAGGATCTGCGCGGACAAAGCTTGCGCGAACAATTGGCTGGTGGCAACGAAAAGTTGACCTGGGAGCAGGCGGCGCGGATCGGCTTTCAGGCGGCCTTGGGGCTGGTGGCCAGGCACGAGAAGAAAAGCGCCCACGGCAAATTGTGCCCCGAAAATCTGTGGGTCGACCCGACCGGCACGGTCAAGCTGATGCCGTTCCCGCTGGCTCCGGCAGCTTCGCCGACGGAGCGGATCGAGCTGCCAATGGCCGATTACCTGGCGCCGGAACTCCGCGATCCCGAACAGCCGGCCAGCGGCGTGGCCGACGTCTATGCGTTGGGTTGTATCCTCTTTGAGTTGATCGCCGGCCGCGTGCCGTTTCCGGGCGGCGCCGTCAAACAACGGCTCGAACGGCATGCCGCCGAAATTCCGCAGCGGCTCGACCGACTGGTGCCGGGCGTGCCCGAAGAATTGGCCGATCTCGTGGCCGAGATGATCGACAAAGAGCCGCTGTTGCGCTGCCGCACGGCCAGTCAGGTCGCGCACTTACTCGCTCCATTTGCAACCGACATGGCGGAAAATGCGCGTCGCCGCCCAGGTCCGCCCAAGCTGGGTCCCGGCGCGCTAACACCCGGCTATGGAGCCTGGAGCGCGCCTGCCTGGCAGTCGCCGCCACGCCAGTCGCCAGGCTTGGCCAAGCCAAGCCCCCCCGCCACGGCCGAGCAGTCTGCGCCACAGTCAGCCGCGCCAGGCCAAGCCACCCAGCCTTCGCCGCCAGACAGCCCTGGGCCGGTCGTGGAAAAGAGTCCCGCCCGGAAAGGGAAACGGATCGAACAACCGCCCGAGCCAGACTGGGCCGCGGCCGCCGAGGTTGAACTGCCCGATGCCTCGGTGTTGGCGATTGGCGAAGAGAGCTCGTCGCCCGACGAGCCCTGGCAGGTGCCGCTCGTGGCTCGACGGCCCAAGGGTGGCGCGCAGGACTCCGCGGCCGAAAGTCGATGGTCCAAGAGCCTGTTGATGATGGCCGGCGTCGGCCTGGCGTTGCTGGTCGCGATCATCGTGACGGTGCTGTTAGTGTTTCGCGATGATGGCGCTGGCGAGGCTCCGCCGGCCGCAATGAGTCAGGTGAAGCCGGTCGCCGAGACGCCGTTGTCCGCACCCGAGTCCGTCGCCCCGCAGTCTCCAGCCAACGCCAGGACGTCCGGTCAGGTGATCGAAACCGATGATGGAACAGCGCTTTGGGTTGCGCCGACTGCCGGCGAGCCGCTTTCCTTGAACTATCTGCCCTCGGGCGCTCAGGCGTTCTTGATTCTGCGGCCTGCCGATCTGCTGGCCAGCGCCGAGGGCGCGAAGTTGTTGGACGCCTTGGGCCCCGCCGGCGAGCGAGCGAAAGCCGAGTTGCTCGCCACGCTGGGGGTGGAATTCACCAACATCGAGCAACTCGCGATCGCTTTCTATCCCGACGATGCGGGCACAACACAAACGGCTTTCGCGATGCAATTGCGGCAAGGCGTTTCGCAAGTGACGCTGCTCGAAGCCTGGCAACAGCCCAAGAGAGCCGAGCACAAGTCGACGAAGTACTTTCAAGGCGAGCGATTCGCGTACTATCTGCCCGCTGGTGCCGACGGCCGCCAGATCGCCATAGCTCCCGCGGCAGCCATGCAAGAAATCATCGAGCGCAACGGCCCGCCGTTGTTGCGCAAGGGGCTGGAGCGCCTGCTGCGCTCGTCCGATGCCTCGCGGCACGTGAACTTGCTGTTCGCCCCCAGCTACCTGCTCACCGACGGGCACGACCTGCTGGTGGGCGATTTGGAAAAGCTGCGCGATCCGCTGGCCGCGTTTCTGGACGAGAGCATCCAGGGCGTGCTCGCCAGCGCTCACCTGGGCGACCTGTTCTTTCTTGAATTGCGCGCGACCGGCTCGGTCGACAAGCCGCCGGCCGACCTGGCGCGGCTGTTGCGGTCGCGTTGGGAGAAAGTGCCCGAGCGCGTGGAGAACTATGTGGCCAGTTTGCAACCGGCGCCCTATGGACGGCTGATCGTGACCCGCTTTCCGCGGATGATGCAGTTGCTGGCCGACTACACCCGCGGCGGCGTGGACGACCAGCAAGCCGTGTTGCGCGCGTACTTGCCGGCCATCGCGGCGCACAATCTGTTGCTGGGGGCCGAACTGACCCTGTTCGAGGAGCCGCAAGCTGGCGCCGTGGCTGCGAGCCCCGCGACGCCCAAGGATTCTGCTAGCGCCGCCGCGTCCCTGGCGAAGCCGATCACGCTGAGCTTCCCGCGTGACACCCTGGAGCGTTGCCTGGAACTGCTGGCCAAGGAGATCGACGTTGACGTCGTCATTCAGGGTGCCGATTTGCAGGCCGAGGGAATCACGCGAAACCAGTCGTTTGGTCTCGACGAGCGTCAGCAGCCGGCCGGCGAGATTCTGAGGCGGGTGCTGCAACTGGCCAATCCGGCCGGGAAACTGGTCTACGTCATTCGGCCGCAAGCCGACGGTCGCGAGGCGGTCGTCATTACAACCCGCAATGCCGCCACCCAGCGAGGGGACCAGTTGCCGGCGGAATTTGCCCCGAAAAGCACGGCTCCCTCTCCCTAAAACCGCATCCAAAGCGGCCAGGGGACACTATACTGGAATGAATCGTCGCGCCGCTTGCCGCCCAGGAACATGCGAACGGGTTGGGCCGTGGATCTTTTTGCCATTCAATGCACGACTTGCCAGGCCCGGCTCAAGGTCAATGACGAGTCGGTGATCGGTCAGATCCTGGCTTGCCCCAAGTGCGGCAGCATGGTCCAAGTCGTCCCGCCAGTGGGCTGGAAGCGGGACTCCTCGACCGACGTCGTGCCTGCGCAGACGCCGACGATCCCGCCGCGTCCGATCTCGGCCAGCGACTCGACGGTGGTCAAGCCGGCGTCGCTGGCCAAATCGAAGGCCGCTTCGGCTCCGCCGGCCTTGCCGCCACAGCCAGACGTATCGCAACGCCCCGCCGTCCAGCGACAACCGGCCGCGTCGCCGACGGCCGCCTGGGCGCCGGATGCTCCGACGAAAAAAGCTCCCGCGAAGTCCGCACCCGTCAAAGCGGCTGTTGCCGCTGTGAGCCCCGTGTTAGCGGCGCCATTGCCAACGCCAACCGTGACCGTGCCGACAATCGTCGCTGCCAGTGCAGCGATGGTGCCGGCATCTTGGTGGTCATCGGCCATCGCCCACGCGCGACAGGATTGGATTCTTTGGGGAAGTGGTCTGACGGCCGGCGCGGTGCTCGGCTCAACGATTTGGATCGTGTTGGCGGCGACCGGCCCGGGCGAGCAGACCGTTGCCGAGAATGCGCCGCGCATCGCAAGCGCGACCGCACAACCGCCGGCGCAGAGTGCGCCGGTGACATCGGTTAATGAAATCGCGCCGGTTTCCGCTGCGGCCATCGCCACCAACGAATCGCAGGCGCCTGTTGAACCGACCGTCGAGGCCACGCCGGCCGAAATGGCCGCGGAGGAATCTGCCGCGCTGCCAGTCGAGGCCACTGCCGAAACCGACGACTCACAACCTACCGCGGACCCCGCGATACCTTCTGCCCCCGAGAAAAAGGCGTCGTCGTCGATCAAACTCGATCCCTTGCCGCCGGCTACGGCAGCCGCGGTCGAGTCTCAGCCCAGCGGACCGCCGTCGGCCTCGGCCGAAGAGGCGACGCCGGACGAAAATGTGGCGGCCGAACCTCGACGCGCGACTTCGGCAGCCGGCGCCGCCTCGCCGGGCAACCGAGTGCTCAGCCAGACCGAGATCGAAGAGCGGCTGGCCAGCGCTTTGCCGACTGTTAGTTTCGTCAAGGTGCCGCTGGCGCAGTTTGTCGACTTCATCGCCGACTTGACGAATCTCACGATTACGATCGACGAGCGCGCGATCAAATCGCTCGACAAAGGTCGGCTCACACCCGTCACGGTCAAGTTGGTCGACACCACGCCGGGCGACGCGCTGCGTTCGGCGGTCGTCAAACTCGGCCTCATCTACTCGGCTCAGGACGGCAAGGTCGTGATCAGCCATGCCAAGGACAAGCCGGCGAAGTAACTGCCGCGCGGCTTTTCCTCGCGACTACATTTTCTTGCCGACGGCTTCGGCCACTCTGCGGCACAGCGTCATCGTCTCTTCGAACTGTTTGAAGTTCATCGACTGATACCCGTCGGACAAGGCGCTGGCGGGATCGGGATGCACTTCCAGAATCAAGCCATCGGCTCCGGCGGCAACGCTGGCGGCGGCCATCTGGCCGACCAGGTAGGTGTGCCCCGTGCCGTGACTGGGGTCGACGACCACGGGCAGATGGGTCTTGGCGTGCAGGTAGACGACGGTCGCCAGCGGCAAGGTGAAGCGGGTGTGCGTTTCGAAGGTGCGGATGCCCCGCTCGCAGAGCATTACGTTCGGATTGCCGGCGTTCAGGATATATTCGGCCGCCAACAACAACTCCTCGATCGTGGCGCTGGGTCCACGTTTGAGCAGCACCGGCCGATCGGTGGCGCCGACGGCTTCCAGCAAGCGATAATTCTGCATGTTGCGGGCGCCCACTTGGAGCACGTCGGCATAGCGGGCCACGAGCGCCACGTCCTCGGTGGCCACGACTTCGGTCACGACGGCCAGGCCCGTGGCCTCACGCGCCGTGGCAAGCATCTTGAGGCCGTCCTCCTTCAAGCCCTGAAAACTGTAGGGGCTGGTGCGGGGCTTGAACGCGCCGCCGCGCAGCGCCGTGGCGCCGGCAGCTTTGACGGCCTTGGCCGTGGCGAGAATCTGCTCCTCGGTTTCGACCGAGCAGGGACCGGCAATCACGCCGATGGTGCCGTTTCCGCAGACGAATTTTCCGGCGCGGACGGTCGTCGGCTCGCGCTTCAATTCCAGGCTGGCAACCTTGTACGGCGCCAGGATCGGCAGCACTTCGGCCACGCCGGGTCCGCTCTCGAGCGATTCCTTGTGGGTCTTGCGATCGTCGCCGACGGCCGCGATCACGGTGCGCTCGGTGCCGACGATGACGTGGGCCTTGAGGCCCAGCGATTCGATCCGCTTGACCATCTGTTTGACGTCAGTCTCGGTGGCCTCCTGTTTCATGACAACGATCACTTGTGGGTCTCCTGTGCAAGTAGATGGATGGGTGGTGTTGTTTCGCGAGCCGCTGGCTGGTTCGTTCGCAGCGCCTCGCCTGATTCTCGCCGTGGCAAATAAAAAAGCCCCGAGACTCGCTTGAGTCTCGGGGCTGGTTTCTTGGTCGCTTCCAAGGATGGGTTTTTAAACTCCACCTCCGGCCCCGCGACTCGGCGGGCTAAAGAAATACTCAAAATACACCGGGTGGATCGATCGCATGCCCGCTATTGTGCTCACAGCCCGGGCGGATTGCAAGCGCCGGGTGACAGCGGATTCGGCGGGGCCCTGAATTCAGCGAGCCCCGTCATTCAGCGAGCCGGCGGTGCCGGCAGCGCCGCGGTCGTGGGATAGACCGGCTGCTGGACCATCGTAAAGGCACTCGCCGGCGGGACGGGCCCGGGGGCGGTCGCTGGCGGGCCGCTTTTGGCCAGCAATTCGCTGTAGGCCTTGGTGCTGGTGAACTGAGTTGCTGGGGCGCCGGGGGCCGTGGCGGGCCGGGTGAACGCGATCAGTTGCCCGTCGCGGCGAACGCGCTGCACCAGGGTGTTCAACTCGGCGATTTGCTCCCAGTTTTTCTGCACGCTGCGGCCGTTGATGTTGACCGTCAACTGCGTGCCGATTGCCCCGGGATGCTGGTTATTGAAAAAGCTCTCGCTGCACACCAGTTTGAAGATCTGATCCGATTCGCCGCTCGGCACGTCGAGCACCCACTCCTCGTGAATCTCGCCCGGCGACGTCGTCACCTTCGGGTCGGACGTTTTGGCAAAGGGGTTCCAGCTGGACTTGGCACCCGATTTCGCAGCGCCGCTGTCGAGCGTGAATCTGGCCAGCGCAAAACCGGCGCGGCCGTTCGGATGGGGGTAGGTAATCGAAAGCACGCCGATCGACTGGTCGGGCAGGGGGCTGCTGGCGACCTGCTCGAAACGCAAGCCCTGGCCTTCGATCCGTGCCACGTCGAGTGGCTGCTGCAACCGGCCGGCATCGAGACGATAGCTGAGACTGGCCGACTGATAGAACCCCGTGGCCGCGTCGAGCGGCACTTTCGGCTTCGGCAACAAGGAACAGCCGGAAAGAATCGTGGCGAGACAGGTAAGCCGCGCGGCCAGCAAGAATCCCCGCCCCATTGCAGGCCCACGCCCAATCGCAAGTGGCTGGGGATTGGTCACGTGCGTTTGCTTACCTGTAGTCTTCGCGAGGTGGATGAAAGACATCGAGCGCGCGGACGGACCGCGGCCCGGCCACAACCTTGTGCGGCACGCCGCCCGGGATGCGCCACATTTGCCCTGCCGTGACCCGCATCTGCTGGCCGCCGATCGTGAAATCGGCCTCGCCCTCCAGCATCAGTCCCATTTGCTCGTGCGGATGCGAATGTTCCTCGACCACGGCGCGTGGCTCCATTTCGACCAACGACAGCATCATCTCGTCGCCGCAGATGGTGTAGATGTCGACGCCCGGAAAAATGCGGTGGTGAACGCAAGCAGATTTATCGACGAAGTGCTGGACCATCTTGAGTATTCCCTGCGACCGTTAAACTTTACCAGGCCAGTCCGCCAGCAGTGCTAGCGATGGCACCGACGCGATTCACTTGCCCTTCTCGGCCGCCTTGGCGGCTTCGTGCTTGCCGAGCACCTCGGCCAGCCCGGGGATTTGGTCGGCCCCCTTGGGCACCTTGATCTTCGAGCCGGCGAAGGCGTCGTCGAACGGCTCGTGGCGTCCACCCAAGTGCGTGGCCAGAAAGGCCTCGGTGATGGCGAAGAAGGCCAGGTTGTTCTGCGGCCGCGCGAAGCCGTGTCCCTCGTCGGGAAACAGCACGTACGTGTAGGGGATGTTCTTGGCCTGCATCGCCGTGGCGATCTGATCCGACTCCGATCGTTTGACGCGCGGATCCATCGCGCCTTGGCCGATCAACAGCGGCCGCTTGATGTTCTCGACGAAGTGCAACGGCGAGCGGTCGTGCAGCAGCTTCTGACCTTCTTCGGTGGTCGGATCGCCAACGCGGTCCTTGAACATTTGCAGCATCGGCGCCCAAAACGAGGGTATCGTCTTGAGCAGTGTCAGGAGGTTCGTCGGACCGACGATATCGACTCCGCAGGCAAACGTTTCGGGCGTGCTGGTCAGGCCGACCAGGGTCGCATAGCCGCCATAGCTGGCTCCCATGATGGCCACGCGCTTGGGATCGGCGATGTTCTCGGCGATCGCCCAGTTGAGGGCGTCGAGCAGATCGTCCTGCATCTTGGCGCCCCATTCCTTGTCGCCGGCGTTGGCGAACTTCTTGCCCAGCCCGGTCGAGCCGCGGAAGTTGACGCTCAACACGGCATAGCCCCGGTTGGCCAGCAGTTGATGTTCGGGCGAATAGGTCCACGAATCGCGGCCCCACGGGCCGCCGTGTACCAACAGCACCATTGGCAGCGCCTGGGCCGGGCGGCCGGTGTCCTGGGGATCGGCATCGATTGGCAGCGTCAGGTAACTGACTAGGCTCAGCCCGTCGCGCGACTTGATGACGGTCGGATGCATGCGGGCCAGCGGCAAGCCCTCGAGCGAGCGGCGATTGGTGAACAGGAATTTGGCGGTCTTGTTCGCGCGATCGTAGAGATAGTAGCGCACCGGGCCGTTGTCCATGACATAGGCCACGGCCCAGGCCTTGTCGTCCAAGGTGCGGCTGAGCACTTCCAGGTCGCCGTCGGCCACGGTCTGCAAGTAGCGCAAGTCTTCCTCGATCGCCGGATCGAGCACGTGCCACTTGCGGCGTTCGTAGGTGAACGTGACGGCCTGAATGGTTTTTTCGGTGGGGTGCATCAGCACGTCGGCGCCGACGTCAGCCAGCTCGTTCGAGGCCAGCACTTTCTCCTCGCCGCTGGCCAGGTCGATTTGCACGAGGGCCGCCGTATCGCGCTCCCGGCTGTCGCTCATGTAAAGCATCTGGCCGGTCTTGTCGAAACCGACGGCGCTGGTGGTCAGCCCATCCTCGAGCGGAATCTTCAGATACTCCTTCCAACCTCCCTGGCCGTTGGCCTGGTAGTACTGCGTGCCGCCGTCGGTTGTCATCTTCGTGGCCATGCGCACGTGGTAGTCTTCGTCCGACAGAAAGCTGGCGTAGTCCGAGTTCTTTTCGACCAGCTTGCGCTCGCCCGTGGCGATATTGATGCGATGGACGTCGTGGTAGCGCATGTCGCGGTTGTTCAGCCCGACCAGGATCTCTTGCGGAAACCGGTCGCTGACGTTTTCGATTTGGGCCGAGATGCGTTTGAAGGGGGTGACGTCCTTCGTTTCGTCCTTCGCCAGGTCGACGCTGTAGACGTGCCAGTCCTCGTCGCCGTTGAAGTCTTGCAGAAAGATGATGTGCTGGTTGTCGAAAGCCCAGAAATAATTGCGAATGCCGCGGTTCTTGTCGTGCGTCACCGGCTTGGCCGCGACCGGATCGCTCACGGGCCCGACGAACACGTTCAACACGCCGTCACTCTCAGCCAGGTAGGCGATCCGCGTTCCGTCGTTGCTGAGTCGCACGGTCGCTTTGTCGGGATTGCCGAACAGCACGGCACGGGGAATCAGCGGAGTTTTGCCACCGTCCTGGGCATCGTTCGACGCGGCGAGCGGGGTCGTTGCAGGGGCAGCCGCCGCTGTTGGCTTCGCGGCTGCCGGCTGGTCGATGGAACTCTCAGCTGGCAACTCGTTGACTGCGGCTGGGGGTGGCTCGGTCGAATTGGCAGGCCTTTCGCCCGGCTGCGAGTCGACCGGCGCGGCGGCAAGCTCCTCGGGGCCTCGCGATGGCGCTTGGGAGCTGCAGCCAGTGTAAAGCGGAATCGCCAAGCCCAACAGCAGCGAGAAAAGCAGTCTCGACATTATGTCCCGTCCTTTGATGAAGCCCAGCAAACCGTCGCGCGACTCGCCTGGAGCCACTGGCCGGTTCAGGATAGCCCCCGCGCGCACGGCCGCCAAGTCGCGGACTCGACGCATTAGGCCGGACCTTGGCGTTTCCGAGTGCTGAAACGTCGCTCTCGCCGTGGTAGATTGTTCGAACCCTGGCACACCAAGTGAATCGCCACGATCATGCGCGCGAAACCCACACCCTCAGCCACGACGACGCTGGCTTACCAGCCGCTGGTGATCGTACTAGCGGCTGTTTGTGCCGGCATTGTCGTCGACCGTGTCGCGCCGCTGGCGCTCGGCTGGAGCGTGACGGCGGCGACCGCGGCATTGGCGAGCTGGTGGTTGCTGTGGCGCTCTGGCCGATTTAACGCCGCGGGCGTGCTGTTGCTAGTCAGCCTCGTTAGCGTCGGCGCGGCCTGGCACCACGTGCACTGGTCGCTCTACCCGGCGGATCACGTGGGCTTGTTGGCGCCCGAAGTGCCGGGGCCCGCGGCGCTCGAAGTGGCGGCGTTGGGCGGACCGCGGCGCATTCCGCCGCCGGCACCCGATCCGCTGCGCACGTTGATCACGCCCGAGCGCACCCGCTTGGACGTCGCCGTGCTGTCGGTGCGCGATGGCGCCGCGTGGCGCGAAGCCTCGGGCACGGCAACGCTGTTTGTCGATGGGCACGTGCCCGATCTGCGCCCGGGCGACCGACTGCGAGTGCTCGCCCAATGGGCTACGATCGCGCGGCCGCAGAACCCCGGCGAGTTCGACTTTGCCCGCCAATCCCGCGGCGACCGCCGGCTGTGTTCGCTGCGATGCGAGTTTCCCGAGACCAGTACCATCCGCCCGGCTTTGCCGCCTGGAGCACGCCCCGCTGGGCGATCGTCAGCGGCGGCCAGCGCGATCGTTTGGAGTTCGTGGTCACGGCCTACCAGCAACGCGGCAGCCGCGTGCTGCACACCGCCGAATCCGGCGCGATTCACGTGGCCATCGTCGATGGCCAACTGTCCGTCGACAGTTGGCGGCCGGTTGTCGAGTGAATTCTTGTGTGAACCCGCTCCGTGCTTGAAACGCTGAAGAATCAAACGGCCGCGCTGGCCAGCGGATTGGCGGACGAGGTGTGGAGCGTCAAAGAATTGCTGGAGCGCGCGGGAGCGGTATAATCGGGCAATGAGCGACGACGCCGAGAAACGCCGCTGGTTTCAGTTTTCCTTGCTGACGTTGTTGGCGACGGTCACGATCCTCTGTTGGGCACTCGCACAGCGGCCCTACACTTCTACGGTACGGCACGAGTTAATGGTGCGAGGGTCGCAGGTGGTGCCAGCCGGAGCGGATGTGCGGGCAACCTGGACCGAGTCGGACGGAACACCAGTGATGGTGTACCTTATCGACCACCAGCGATTGAATGCTCGCTTACGCTGGCCGGCGCTGGCATTCGTGGCGCTCATCTGCTGGACCGGATGGCGATGGTTCAGGGCTACCCGGCCGCGGAATTTATCTTTTCCCACTCACTAGTACCTCATCCAGCATGTTTAC
>PLYM01000010.1 GCA_003153375.1 Planctomycetaceae bacterium | reverse complement strand
TAAACATGCTGGATGAGGTACTAGCTACTGCAAGCCTCGCACATGGAGTACGAAGTTACACTGCGCACATTATTGACGATGGCCGGCACGAACGCACGTTGGTTACGAAAGTGCAAGGATTCGACGAGTTCCGAAGGCGCTCTGGCCAAAGAGAAAAAAGGACCTGCTCCAGGGGGGCTGAGAGCAGGCCCTCGGTAGGCCCGCAAGGACCACCGTTTCGGCGGCGACTATAGTGAGAATCGCCGCGGAACGGGATAGAGGTTTTTCCTGTGGGGCTGCTTTTTACTTCGGCGGATATTTCCAGAACACCGCCGCGGCGATGAGAGCGAAGATGGCCAATACACCGCAAACAACCATGAACCATTCAAGCAAACTTAAACCGAACATTTGCGAGCACGTGCGCTAGCCGTTGAAGCGAGTCACATACTCCACATTACGTTGGATAATCGGCTGCGGAGGCGAAGGTTACCAAAGTGCAAGGATGCGGGCAGAAAGCCTGCCGCGTGCAGGCGGGGGCGTTTTAACCGATGGCGCAGAAAAAGAGCCTGCCCCGTTAGCGGCTAAACAGGGCAGGCTCCGATGGAACATCCCGCGAGAGCCTTGTGGGTTCTCGCTCGGATGCCGTTTCCTAAACCATTAGCGCCAGCGACCAGCCATCGGTCGTTTGCGGAGAGAACGGCAGGCCACGGCGGCCGTAGATCCGTTCTTGCCGGTGAAACGGAAGATGATCGAGATAGTGACTGACCAGGGTCTGCGCCAATAGGCCCGGTCCGGCGATGCCGCCGGGAATTTCGGGAAGGGCGACATGCAAAGAGTCGCCGCCATCCGTGTCGGCCAACGAGATTGCAAAGCGTTTGGGCCGCGCCTGCTTTATGGCGGGTGACGTGCTAAGCAACCTCGAAGCTGAAGCAGATAGCGATCTACAGTGAGACGATGTAAAGCGACGGACGACAGCGTCGCTCGTGCCGATAATCGGGACGGAGGCTTGAATCCATTCGATGTCCCCGTGCATTGCAGCGAGTCTCAGCTACTCGTGAACAATAGCCATGCACGGGTCCAGTAGTCAGCCAGCGAGAGTGTGAACAAGATGGCCAACCAGAAAAATCCGGCGCAGACGACCAGTTGAGTGATTTGAGCAGTACGACGGACATGCATGAAGCAGACCATGATCAGGACTGCCTTAGCTGCGGCGATCAGGACGGCGACGACGAAATTCCATCGGCCGAGGTCGTGCCGCGCGGCTTCGACGGTCAGGGCCAGTAGCAGCATCAGGGCTGCGAACGCGGCGAAGAGCACGTAAATACTCTGACGTGATGGCGACATGGCTAAATCAACGAGCCCCTATCAGGTACAGCAGCGGAAACAGGAATACCCAGACAATATCCACGAAATGCCAATAAAGGCCGGTCAGGTGAACCGGCGTCGAAAAATCGCCCAGCATACCACCCCGGCTCGCCTTGATTAACAATATCAAGAGCACGCCCAGGCCGATCAGCATGTGCAGGGCGTGAACGCCGGTCATCAGGAAGTAGAGGTCGAAGAACATTTCGGCGTGGCCTGGGGACGGCCCGTGCCACTCGAAAGGTAACCCCATGACCGGCATCAATCCGTGCTCGTACTTGTGAAAGTATTCGATTCCTTTAATGCCCAGGAACACGCAGCCCAGAACCATCGTGACTGCCAGCAGGACGACGAGCTTCCGGCGCTGCAAGGTTTCGGCCGCGAACACTGCCAGGGCCATCGATAGGCTGCTGCACAATAGAACGGCGGTGTTGATAGTGCCCAAAGGCAGGTCGAGTTGATGGCTTGCGGCGGCGAAAGCCGCCTCGTCCTGCGTGCGATAGATCGTGTAAGCCAGAAACATGCCGCCAAAGAACATGATCTCGGTGGACAAAAAGAGCCACATGCCCAATTCGTCGGCTTCGTGCTGCTGCTTCAGATCATCGAACTGGTGTGCCAGCGCGCACGTCGCGCTGGAGGCATGGATGTCAACCATGATTCGTTTCCTCGGAATACGATGAGGAACTGACAGTTGCCTCATTTCTTGCAGTGACGGGTCCGTCGATCCGCTGGTAATCGTACGCCTCATCCACGACCACCGGCGTCTCGTAGAAGTTCTCGGTCGGTGGCGGCGACGAAGTTTGCCATTCCAACCCGGTGGCCCGCCAAGGGTTGGGCGGAGCGATCTTGCCGAATCGCAGCGACCACAGTAGGTAGGTGAGCGGCAGGAAGTAGCCCACGGCCAGGATCGAGGCCCCGGCCGACGACATCACGTTGAGCACCTGGAACTCCTCCGGATAAACGTGGTAGCGCCGCGGCATTCCAAGATAACCAAGGATGTACTGCGGAAAAAAAGTTAGGTTGAAGCCGACGAAAATTAGAATTGCCGAAAGCCGCGCCCAGCCCTCGGGATAGAGCCGTCCGCTCATCTTGGGCCACCAGAAATGGATGCCGCCCAAGTACCCCATCACTGCCCCGCCGACCATGATGTAATGGAAGTGGGCCACGATGAAATAGGTATCGTGGACATGCACGTCGAAGGCCAGCGCCGCAACAAACAGCCCCGTCAGCCCCCCCATCGTGAACAGGCCCACGAACCCCAAGGCATACAGCATGGGAGTTTCGAAGCTGATCGAGCCCTTGTGCAGGGTCGCGGTCCAATTGAAAACCTTGACGGCCGAGGGAATGGCCACCAGGTAGCTGAGCAGCGAGAAGGCCATGCCACCATAGACCGACTGGCCGCTGACAAATAAGTGGTGGCCCCAAACCAGGAAACTGAAGACCGCGATAGCGAAGCTTGAAAACCCGATGAAGGCGTAGCCAAAAATCCGCTTGCGACAAAAACAGGGAATGATCTCGCTAACCACGCCCATGCTTGGCAGAATCATGATGTACACGGCC
>PLYM01000278.1 GCA_003153375.1 Planctomycetaceae bacterium | reverse complement strand
CATTGCTGTCCAGCAGGTAAAGTTTGACTCGACCGACCTGGACCTGCCAGGCGCGCAGCCAGACCGAGGCACCCGGTAAGGCGATCTCCAACCGCAGCCACTCGCCGTTCGCTTGGCGCAACGGCGTGATCGGCAACTGTCCGGGGTCGTTGTAAGGGTAGAGAGCCTGTTGCGACCCATCCTTATCGATTACCTGGCAAAAATAACCTTGCTGGTACAGCAGCCCCACGGCAGCCACTGGCACGCCCAGATCGCTGGCGGTCTTGAGTTGATCGCCGGCCACATTGCCAAGGCCGCCCGCATAAATAGGGAGCGCCTCGCTTAACATAAACTCCATGCTGAAATAAGCGGCACAAGTCAGCGGAGACCCAGCGTGGCTCTTTTGAAACCATGCGGGAGCCGTTGCCAAGTGGCGCTTGCGCTCGAAGAGTTCATCGACCTTCTTGCGAAATCCAGGCTCGGCTAAAACGCGCCTGAGCTGGTCGCGCGACACGGTTTGGAGGAGGACCCAGGCGTTATGAGTGAGCTCCCACAGCGGTTGATCAAGCTGCTTCCAAATCGCATCGGCAGCATGATTCCAAGACCATCGAATATCGAGGGCCAGCTCGGCCAGGGAATCGAATCCCTCGATATCCGTGGGCAGAGAAGAGTACATCGAGTTGCTGACACCTAGTTGTTTACTCACGCGCGCACCTTCTGTTCGTTTTGCCCACCGCCCAGGATGATGCAACCCACCGGCGCTGTTCGTCTAATTGCGGAGCTGCGACGAGGTTCACGTAGTCCTCGCCGCGGTCAACCGGGATAGTGGCCTGCTCCTTCAGCGTCCCGCACGCGATGAGGGTCTGGAATCCGTCGTAGATCACGCGTTTAGCAGCGGCGTGCTTCAGCGTCTGAGCGGCGCTCAATGTGCCTTCCCAGCCAAACATCGTCATCTGGAACGATTCGAGCTGATGGACGGACAGGATGTACCAGGGCTGGTCGAAACCGAGGGTCATGCTGACGCCTCCTTGAGTTTTCGGTAAATCCGGATCAGAGTGTTGGTTGAGCTATCGTGCTTTAGTTGGGACTCGGTTTGGACTGTGAGTTCGGGGATGATCCGCTGGGCGAGCACTTTGCCCAACTCGACCCCCCACTGGTCGAACGAGTCAATCTGCCAGATGGCACCTTGGGTAAAAACGCTGTGTTCGTACAGCGCGACGAGTTTCCCCAGCGCCGTCGGGGTTAGCCGCTCCAGCAGGATCGTATTCGACGGACGGTTGCCCTCGAAGGTGCGGTGTGGCACTAGCCAGGACGGTGTGCCTTCGGCCTGCACCTCCTGAGATGTTTTGCCGAAAGCCAGCGCCTCCGCCTGGGCAAGAGCGTTAGCTATGAGCACGTCGTGGTGGTGGCCTAGCGGGTTAAGCGGCTGCGCAAACGCGATAAAGTCACAGGGGATAAACTTGGTCCCCTGATGGATCAGTTGGTAGAAGGAATGCTGGCCATTCGTGCCCGGCTCTCCCCAGAAGATCGGCCCGGTCTCGTAGTTGACCTCAGTTCCGTCGAGCGTGACATGCTTGCCGTTGCTCTCCATTGTCAATTGCTGGAGATAAGCCGGGAAACGCTTCAGGTACTTCTCATACGGCAAGACCGCGACCGTCTGCGCGCCGAAGAAGTTGTTGTACCAGACGGCCAAGAGTCCCATGAGCACCGGCAGATTTCGCTCGAAAGGGGCCGTGCGGAAATGCTCGTCCATCTGATGGAAGCCGTCGAGCATCGCACGGAAATGTTCGGGGCCGATGGCGATCATCGTCGAGAGTCCGATCGCCGAATCCATCGAGTAGCGCCCGCCGACCCAGTCCCAGAACTGGAACATGTTGGTGGTATCGATGCCGAACTTTGCCACCTCCTCGCTGTTGGTCGAGACCGCTACGAAATGCTTGGCGACCGCGGTGTGATGTTTCAAAGTCTTGAGAGCCCAGACGCGGGCCGTGTGCGCGTTGGTCATCGTCTCTAGAGTCGTAAAGGTCTTCGACGAGATGATGAACAACGTCTCCGCGGCGTCGAGGTCGCGCGTGGCCTCGGCGAAGTCGGTGCCGTCGATGTTGGAAACGAAGCGGAACGTCAGGTCGCGCTGGCTATAGTGCCGTAATGCCTCGTACGCCATCACCGGTCCCAGGTCAGATCCGCCAATGCCGACGTTGATGACGTTGCGGATCGGCTTGCCGGTGTGGCCCTTCCACTCCCCCCCGCGCACTCGGCGGGAGAAGTCGGCCATTTTGTCGAGGACGGCATGCACTTGGGGCACCACGTCCTCGCCGTCCACGACGATGGTTTGCCCTTTGGGGGCGCGCAGGGCCACGTGTAGGACGGCCCGCTGCTCGGTAACGTTGATCTTCTCCCCGCGAAACATGGCATCGATCCGGGACCGCAGGCCGGATTCCTCCGCAAGTTGCAGGAGGAGTTTGAGCGTTTCATCCGTGAGGCGGTTCTTAGAGTAATCGAAGTAGATGCCGAGGGCCTCGGCGGTCATGCGCTCCCCGCGTTTCGGGTCGTCCACGAAGAGCTTCCGGAGGTGCAACTCCCGGATCTTCGGGTAATGGGCTTCCAGGGCCTTCCACGCCGCGCGTTGCGTGAGTGGTACGATGTGTGCTGTCAACGTTCGTTCCTCTTCCGTGCTGTTTTGTCCTTCAGATAATGTCCGCGCTTTTGGATGCGATGGAGGCAATCAGCTCGTTCCAGGACTTGCCGAACGATTTGGCCCCTTCCTCTTGGAGTTGGGCGGCCAGGCGATCGGCGTCAATGCCAGCCTTGGCGAATTTGGCTAACACTTCGTCACAGTCGCGAGCACGAGCGGGCAAAGTCTGACTGATTTCCCCATGATCGGCGAGGGCCTTCAGCGTGGCCTCTGGCATCGTATTCACTGTGAAGGGTGCGGCGAGCGCGTGGACGTACAGGGTGTCGGAGGCTTCAGGGTCCTTGGTCCCAGTGCTCGCCCAAAGGAGACGCTGGGGGCGGCCGCCCGCATTGAAGATACGCTGCCAGGGCGGCGAATCGACCAAACAGCGGTACGTCTCGTAGGTCTGTCCAGCCACAGCGATGCCGAGCTGGTCGCGCAGCGCCTCCGGTGCTTTGGCTCTCACCGCGACGTCCCAGCGGCTGATAAACATCGAAGCCACGGAGCCGACAGCGGGATTCAGCCCGGCGGTGATGCGCCGTTCGATGCCTCGCAGGTACGCCTCGGCGGCCGCGACATACTGCGCGCGTGAGAACAGGAGTGTCACGTTGATCGGCACACCCGCGAAGATCGCCTCCTCAATGGCGAGGAGGCCCTCGTTGGTGCCCGGTATCTTGATGAAGAGGTTGGGCCGTGCCGCGCGGGCGTGAAGCTCCTTGGCCGTAGCGATCGTACCGGCCGTGTCATGGGCCAGCAATGGCGAGACCTCCAGAGAGACCCAGCCGTCCACGCCGTTGGTCTGGTCATGGATCGGCCGAAACAGATCGGCGGCCTGCCTGAGGTCCTCTACCGCCAGCTCGAAGAACAGCGCCTCACCCGATTTACCTTCCTTTGACTTCCGGCGGATGGCGTCGTCGTAGTCATGACTGTTCTTGATGGCGTGGTCGAAAATCGTGGGGTTCGAGGTGAGCCCCGTGACCGAGAAATCCTGGATGTAGCGCCGGAGCGTGCCGCTCGTCAACAAGCCGCGGGTGATGTTATCGAGCCAAAGGCTTTGGCCTATTTCGTGGAGTTTATCGGTCGCCTTGATCGCTGTTTTCATAATTCTCCCCACTAATACGATTGGAGTCGCGCGTCTTCTCGAATCGATCGAGACGTCTCGAATAAAACCCTTCCTGACGCACCTTTCTGGTTCCCTAGCGATTGGACTATCTCGCGCTTCACCTCAAGCCAGCCTCGATCTGATTGGCTTTCATCCTGAAGTCGCCAGCGCGAAAAGCTATCACTTGGTTGGAACTGCACTCGCCGGCGCGCTACCTGAAGGCTCATTCAACAGGCGCTTGAGGGAATCGATCGCTTTCTGAACTTCCGCAAGCAGCCCCCTGGCTTGTTCCAACTCACCTTTGCTCTTTGGCGCCTGCGTTCCGGTCTGCTGAACTTCAGGCGAACCAAATAGGGCGCTCAGGGCTTCATCGAGCGTAGGCTCCATGACGACCTTGTTTCCTGTCGCCGCAATGACGCGCTTGAGCTGCGGAAAATTCGTAAAGGACCTCCAGCCGATCACAATCGCGCATCGACTGCTTCATTTGTCCCAGCTTTTTAACGCGCGCCATGCTCAGCCGAAGCTGATTTGCCGTGACAGGTTTCGTAAGGCAGTCGTCGGCGGCATCTCATCGCGAGGCGAGTGCCTGATCGTCATTTTGCAAACTCGCCATGATTACAATTCCCGCAACTGGAACCCGACGCCGCAACTCGGCCACGATGCAGTCCGACGTGCCCTCGAACCGATCTTCGTCAACGATAATCGCCGTATACTCGGATAGATCGGCGCTGAAAGCATTGCGCATGTCGCAGGCACGATCGACCCGGTGGCCATGGCGATGAAGCGCTTTAAAAACGGTAATCGTGTCGGCTCCATCATCACCGACCACCAAGACCTTTGATGGTTCTGTTTTCATGGCCGCCTGCTCCTCTCTAGATGGTCGATATTTCGTTCGAGCCGGTCATGTCCGTCGCCTGATTTAACTTGCCGCAGCTGAGCTTGCGATTGGGCAGGCTGGGCCTGTCACCTGCAAGCTACTCTTTGACCTCCCTAACCCCCCACGTATCCGAGGCCAACTCTTCGCCTATCTGCCTCAAGTAAGAGTTTGGAAGCGTTCCCCAGCAGTGATCTGTTGTGTCTTGCCCGAGATTGATCCTCTCGGGAGAGTGATCACAAACGCAGCGCCTAATGGCAATGGAAATATGAAGGACATCAGGGACGGAGCAGAGCTCCGTCCCTGATGTAAATGCCGTTAGATCACTTATATGGTTCTATTTTTTCACTTTTGTGACTTTGTGTTCTGCCTTCTTGTCTTCCTTACCATCTGCCTTCGGAAACTCGATAAAGCTCACCGAGTCGAGGTCAAGCCCGTCTTCAGCGGCCTTGAGGGCCAGGTTGGATTCGTAGTATTTATGCTCTTTGGCCAGACTCATGGCGTCGGCAAGCCGCTTTTTCGTTGCTTCAAGCGGCATCAGGACTCGTGAAAAGTTCACTTCAATTTCGCCAAGCTTCAACTGCTCGATTCCTTTTTCGGATTCTCCCTTTTTAAAGTGCTCGTTCGCTTTCGCAACGTGCTCAGCCTTCTTCTCGGACGAAACAAACGTGTCCGCCAGCGCCAGAGTTCCGTCAATTGGGATCAGGTCGGTTTTTACTTTGGCAACCGCCTCGTCTTTCGATGCCATGACCAGGGCTGCGTTCGCCTTGTCCAGCATTTCTTCGCACAGCTTTGGGTCACCGTTGAAAATTGCCACCCGCGCGTCATGCATCGCCCTCATCGCATTGAAACCATCCGCCGAGACCTTCGTTGCATCGAACTTTGTGTCGCCCGTCTTTGCTGCATCTGCTTTTTGCGGCTTCGTTTCCTCGGCGGTAACCGAATGGATGGATGTCAACAATCCGACAACCATTGCAAGTGCCACGGTACAAACAACTAGCTTTTTCATGATTATGCTCCTTACCAAGTCTCAGAATTGGGACGATCGCCGAGGCTCACATGTCCCCCGCAAAAAATCGTCTTGACTGATCCGCATGATTGCATGTGGTATGCCAATCGAAATATCAGTTGAAACGTCCTGCCCCAGCCCGTCGTGACTGTGGCCTACTTTCAATTTGTCGCGGCTGCGCCTGCGGCTCGACGGGACGAGTTGTCCACATGTAAGCCATTCTCGACCTGCCTGACCTCCAGCGTATGGGCACCCATCCGCGTGGGCCAAAAAAGCCGTCAACCAAACGTCGCGATACCGTGTCGCACGTCTCCACCCCCCCCCCGACTCATCGCACGACGCCGCGAATGACAGCTTGAAAGTGGTGGTCACGCGAACCCAGAATCGGCACTATCATCTCCATCGGCGGATGGGTTGTTGAACAAATCGCTCGGTCGATCACCACATGGTGCGCCGAACGCCAAGATCGAACGCGAGAAGCAATAAGCTGCCGGCAGCACGGTGATGGCCCCGCAGAGCAACTGCGTTTGCAAACTGTCGTAGCGATTGTCGGAGGAAGTCAGCAGCGCAGAGGAGATGACCTCCAACAGCGCCGTTCCAATGGAGAATGCACGCAACATGCCAAGCGTCCTTGTGAACAAATCGTATCGCTGCTCTCAACAAATGCTGGTTAGGTCTCTCTAAGTCGTGGCTCCGCGTGACGCGCCGCGAACCGCTTGGATGCCGTTGGCGACAAAGCAATCCCCGTCGACCTGCCGGCTGGGATTGCTCCGAGCCTTACTGACCCGAAATAGCCAGGGAACAATCACTTCGCGCCGGACTTCTGGTCGGCCGACGTTTTATCCTTGTCGCCCGTCTTTTTCTCTTTGGCGTCCTTCTTTAACTCCGTGATCTTGCCTTCGCTTTCGACGATGAGAACCTCATCGCCCGACTGGAACACGTCGATCGTGGCTACCCGTCCTGTGTCGTCGAGGTACTCGGCATCTTCCGTGAGATAAAAAGTCTTTTCGACTTTCTTGCCGTTCCGGTCTTTCATCATCACAGTGACCGTGCCTTTTTTGGCGTCCACTTTGGTGATCGTCGCCTGGGCGTGTTCCGCGTCCTTCTTCAGTTCCGTGATCTTGCCGTCCTTTTCAGCGATCAGGACGTGGTCTCCCGGGTGAAAGGCGTCGAGCTTGGCGGCCTTTCCATGGCTGTCGAAGTACTTGACCCCTTCCGCGAGTTGGAACGTCTTTTCGCCTTCCTTCCCGTCCTGATCCTTCATCGTTACCGTGATCGTACTCTTCTTCGAGTCCAATTTGGCGATCGTCGCCTTGTCGTGGTCCTTCTCTTTGTCGCTCTTGTTCTTCAAGTCATCGGCCCTTGCCAGGCCGACCGCGAAGAGCGCCAACACCGCCAACGAACAGAAAGACGCGCGTAGCATGAAAGATTCTCCTTAAACCAGAATCAGGGTATTCCCTCTCTCGGGCAACGCGCCCGGGAGAAGACATCGAATGCGACAAATCCGCAGCCGTGCAGTAACCGAACAAGTCTCTTGTAAGCTCGTCGGCTCTGGTTGCGATTTAGCCGCGGGATCTCGAACATTTGTCTGCTCACGAACAAGGCATTCTTCGGAGATCGTCATTGAATCAACTCGCAACACTTCCGATCGGTCCGCCAACTCTGGAGGGCGATTATTGGCTGCGTCGGTCATGCCCGGTGTCTTTAGAGGCTCGCGAAGTTCAGATTTTTGTCGAGTCCTTCGATCTTGTTCGCAACACTTTTGTCAATGCCCTGAGTCGTCACGCGTATCCTCGTGCCCGGCTTCAGATCGGCCGCCTTGCAGGCCTTCCCGTCCAGGGTCAGCTTAGCGTCGGCCGTCAACGTGTGGGAATGCTTCTGGCCATCCATGCCCGTCATCACCAGCTTATCGCCGGTGATGCTGACCACTTTGCCGTCGTGCATCGCTTCTTCTGCTGCCTTGTCCTTCTCGGCAATGGTGAGCTTGAACTCGATCTGGGCGTCGTTCCCCTGCGTCGGGTGCCCTGTGACCTGGACTTTGAAGTGGCCTAGAGGAGCTTCGTCCCCGGCCTTGAAGGTGATCTTCGCATCCGTGTCGCCGCGTTTGATCACAGGGCTGCTGGGTTCAATCGTCACACCCTTGGGAACGTCGGCGAATGTCAGCGCGACATCTTCATCGAAGTCCTTGGCCCGCTTGATACCGACCGTGGATTCCTTCTGCTCTCCCTGCTGGAGGTAGGACGACATAGTGGGCACACTCAGATTGAACGTGTCATCGCTCTGTCCGTAGGCCGGACTCTTGTTGGCCGTTCCGGGCCCTCCCGGAGTTCCCTGGCTACAGCCGGTCAGGGCCGCCAGCGTCATCACCGCAAAACCTGCGAATGAACTCTTCATGCCTAATCTCCTCACGTTAAAGATTGGGATCCGACCCGCACTCGCTGTTCGCGAATTCGGCATGGATCCCTTGGACAGTTCGCTGAATGAGCCAAACAAGCTCACAACCTCAATTCCCGCGCCAAATCGTCGAGTGTCTTGCATTCCCATCGATTCGGTCGCCAATCAACTCTAGATTCTCGACACGACCAGCACCCTAAGGAAAACCTCGTTGCTCTGTTCCTTACCGTCTTGTCAATCTCCTCTTCATGGTCGAGGCCGACAGGCACCACCGAAACAAAAAAAGCCGACGTGGCCGAAAACCCGAAGGTCTTCCACCACGTCGGCTTACTCGTTAACAAGCCGCCCGGCTCGGCAGGGCTGCTTTTTATTTAGTCGTCCGACGACTGCACGGTCAGTATAGCGCTTGAACAGGCGAAGTCAATTGAGCTCGGCAGTCGTACAGTTCGGCCGAGTGTCAGGGAAAAACTAGGGCCGGCGCCGGCGCGACAGAAACGCGAACAAAGCGGCGCTGGCCAGTGCGAATATCGCCAGCCCGAGCGAGACGGTCCATAACGAGATTTCGACTTTCGTGATTTCTAATGAAGGGGGCACATGAAACCCTCCCAGTAGGATTGGCGTCGGACAGTCAGGTGGCAACCGATTCAGCGGCGTTAGGCCTTAACTCCTCCGCTTTATCTTTCGATTCGCGCGCATTGAAGCACGTCAGCGTGAGAAACCAGGATTCGGCATCAAGGTCGTCACGCTGGTGCGAGCGATTACCTGATAAAACCAGGATGCACCGTCTCTTCAGTTCTTATCCCACAGTACCGTGAACAATCCGATTACGGTGCAGTCGCTCTCCTTTCGGCTCGAAAGCAACATATGTGTTTTCATCTGATGCCCATCGACATTGCGTTGACCTGGACTGTTCAATCTACTTTCGCTAGCCGCGCGACGGGATAGCTCGCGCCCATTACCTGCAGGTCGTTCTGCACTTCTCCGACCCCCTGAGTATGTGCTGCGAGTTCCTGTGCCAATTGCTTCAAGTGGAAGGTTGGAACTATCCCCGAAAGCACGATTACGCCGTCGCGATCCTGGCACTTGACGCTTCTTAAGAACGGATAGCCGCTGCGGCGCAAGCGAGCCACCACCGGACTTGCGAGGTCGCCCCCGAGCGATTCGAAACCACTGGAACAATCGCTCCCTTGATCCACTTTCCCTCGATGCATCGATTGATTCTCCGGCGATCTAAAGCAAGTCTCTTGTTGGCGGTCCTGACTCACGTTAAAACGCTCCTATCTGCGTCCGATCGACGCACAGCTTAGTCGCCTATGGCAATGACCATGATTCCCGTCCGGAGGTATCAGAAGTTCTTGCTGAGGCTGGAACGAGACCGCCTTCGAGAACCTCATTGCCGGATTTTCCGAGAATTAACCCTCGATTGGCCTGAGGATCTCCTGCACAGCGTCACCGTAGGACACACCGAAAGGCAAGTGCAGCCTGCCGTGCTGGGAATAGCCTGCGGGCAATTCGTCGGCGCAGTAGCGCAGTTCCTCCAACTTGGCGAGGGCCTCGTCATCGGGTTTCCCGTTATCGCCGTCGAGCCAATCCAAAAACCATTGTCGCAGTTCGGAGGAGGCGTACATTGCGGCACCCCTTTCTGTTGTGGTGAAAAATCTCTGTGCTAAGACAATCCCGTTGTTCGCGGTCCTGACTCAAGTTGGATTTGCCTGTCCGTCACGAATCTCACGGACTATCTCGCTGCATGAAGGGGGCGTCCGTGAACCACCACCCCAATGAAAAAAGCCGACGTGACAGAATGCCCGAAGGCCTTCCACCACGTCGGCTTACTCGTCAACGAGCCACCCACCAGGGCCGGGCTGCTCTTTATCTAGTCATCCGACGATTGTGATCAACTATTATTCAGAATCCGCCTACATTCTATCGCACGACGCGGGAAACACAATCAATCATGCACAGTAGGTTCGAATCAAATTCCTCACCTTCGCGTCGCGTCGTCATCCAGCGCGACTTCGCAATACTAGGCAAGTTGGCACAATTGGCGAACGCGTTTTTCGCTGTTTGCCGTAATCTGGCGTCGGGCGAGCACGTCTTCTATTGATCAGAACTCCCGCGTAACGTGTTGCGGGAAGCCTTTTCTAATTCGCCCCAGGCCGACAGTGCAGCATCCCGAACATCCTGCCAATTCTCGCCTGTCGAGTGACCGACCTCGGACAGCTTAGCGCGAGTTGCATCCCGTTTCGTTTCTAAGTTGGCCACCGTCCGGTCCCACTCGGCCTTGGCCTGTCCCTCCAGGTCGCGCCCCTTTTCACGGAGCTTGACGATTTTGGCGTCCATCTCGTTGAGTCGGGCATCGAGGTTTTTCCGGAACTCTTCCTTGGTCTGCTGGGAAAACTCGGCAGCCGCGTTCGCGGTCTGGCCGGCATCGCGGCGTCCATCTTCGGACGTGACCTTTCCGTCCGTCCGATCGGCGGGCTTTCGCTCGCATCCGCTGGCCGTGAGCAACACGCCCAGCATCAATATCAAGACCAATCTGCACATGGCCAAACCTCCTTCTGGGCGATGCCTGTTAGGTAAGTGGCTAACCGACTGCAATCCATTCGGGCGGAAACACGCTTGCGGCAGACTCATCATCCGGATATTTCCTTTGATCTGGGGTTGTGCCAACAGCCGTCT
>PLYM01000187.1 GCA_003153375.1 Planctomycetaceae bacterium | reverse complement strand
AATCAGGCTGTGACAGAGCACTAGCCCAGGTGGCAGATCACGGTGTTCGGGCAGCAGTGTACAAGTCACGCATCCATCAGGGGGGCAGGACGATGGCGTCGAACTTGGAAGGAAGCAAACAGCTTGGCTTGGACGTTTATCAAATCCTGAGGGAAGCGCGTGCCAGTGATAAGAGAGAGCGACGCGACGGCGTGCGCTACGCGTTCTTTCGGCCCGTCAGGATTCACATCGGCGGGCATCGCTTTTCAGGTTTCAGCCGCGAAATCTCCGAGACCAGCATCGGATTGCTGCACAACGCGGACCTGACACCCGGCGAGGTTGAAGTCGCGATTGCGACCGAACAAGGATACTCGGTTCACATCCGCACGCAAATCGTGTGGTGCCAACCCTGCGGTGAGGGCTCGTATATCAGTGGCGGCGAGTTTGTCGGCATGACCCGGATCGGCGAGTAACTGACGATCCGGTAGATCACAACCTTTACCCCACAAACAGGTTGTCCGTAGCGGAATGGGCGCGAGAATGCGCGGTTTTCCACATATTCTCCTGCCGCAAACAGCCGATAGGACAGGCACGGAAGGGGCTGGCCGCCGTGTGGGCGATGCGGGGCAGCATTGCCCTGGAACGGCACGAGCAGCACCGGTTCTATACCGTGCACGTACACTTCAGTGCCGATCGGCGTGCCAGTTTCTTCCGGAATCAAGCCTGGCTCCGCTGCCTCGCTTCTCACGGAATGCCCATTATGGGCTCGCCTTCACGGGTCGCGCGCCCGGCTGCGTGATTTTGAAGAGTCGCACACGTTCGTTGGGGGCTTCGTACCAGCGATTGGTTTGCATGTTCTTCTCGGCGCCACCGGTCGCCAAAACCAGCGTTCCGTCAGATGAAAAGATCGATCGGGTAACCCAGCCTTTGCCGGCCACGCGGCTCAACTCCTCGCCGCTTTGCGCGTCCCATAATCGCAACGAGCGGTCGAGGCTGGCCGAAACGATGCGCTTGCCATCGGGCGCAAAGGCCACGCTCGCAATCGAGTCGGTGTGACCCGTCAGTTGGAGCGCCAGGTTGCCGGTCTCGACGTCCCAGATGCGCACCGCATAGTCCGTGGCTGGCTGCACGTCGAAGTCGGACCAGCGCCCGATCTGTTCGCCCCCGGTGCCGCTGGCCAGGCGCCGGCCATCGGCCGAAAAGGCGATACTCCAGGGCGCTGCGGGATGCTCAAGCTGGCGGATCAGTTTGCCGGTCGTCGCGTTCCAGAGGTGGACCTTCTTGTCGCCACAGGCCGTGGCCAGCAATTTGCCGTCGGGCGAAAAGGCAACCTGCTTGACGGCTCCTTCGTGGGCCATGCGCGTCAGTTCAGCCCCGGTGGCCGCGTCGAATACGCAGGCCGTGTTGTCCACGCCCGCGGAAGCCAATCGCGACCCATCGGGCGAGAACTGCACGAAGATCACCTGGGCGCCGTGCGCGAACGAGCGGATCACCGTGCCATGGTCCAGATTCAACAGTTGCACGTCGTTGCCTGCCAGTTCGGCACATGCGGCACGCAATCCGTCGGGCGAGATGGCGACGAAGATTCCGGGCATTTTGATGTTCAACAGGACCTCGTCCTTCATGAGGTCCCAGACCTGCATCTCGCGGTGAGCGACGTCGCCGCCGAGAAATGCCAACCGCGAATCGGGCGAGAAAGCCGCGCTGAAGACGGTGCCCCCTTTGTCGTGCGTGCGGACCAGTTCCAGTCGACCGCCCGGCGCGGCCATCGCGAGCGACGCGCCCGCGGCATCGGATCGTGAACTGGCGAATGCCAAGTGTCCGCCGTCGGGCGACCAGGCCGGCTCGCAATTGTCGCCTTGTTGACCCAGAATCAGCGCCGGCGGGTCGGTGCCATCGGGATCGAGCAGGTACAAGCGTCGCGCGGCAAGTTGGTGGTCGCGGATGCTGACGGCGATCCGCCGCCCGTCGGGCGACCAATCGATCCCGCCGTCTAGCGCGCCCTGCCAGCGCACACGCGGCGCGGTGATCGGCTCGGACGCCGCGACGATCAAAAGTTCGGTTGCGGTGTTGCGCCGGACCACGGCCGCCAGGCGCTGACCGTCGGGCGACCAGGCCGCGCCGAGCGTCTCGGCCACGCGATCGGTCTCGTCGAAAACAGGTCGCTCGCCGCCCTGCACCATATCGAGAATGCGCAGCGGCCGGAGCACGGCGATCTGGCTGCCGTCGGGCGACCAGCGCGGCCCGCCGCCCGTGACAAGCGCGGAGCTGCCCTTGCCGTCGGCGTTTTGCACGCTCACGGTGGCGCCGTGATCGCCGGCCGCTTCGAAGATGATTTGCTTGTCGTCGGGCGACCAATCGGGCCGTTTGCCAAGACCCAGATCCGACAGGTTGCGGCCGCTGACATCGACCATCAGACATCTGGAAGGCTTTGGACCGAGGGCCGCGAAAGCCAGCCGCTTTCCATCGTGCGACCAGCGCGGCGCGGCGAGCCAGCGAAAATTCTCGATGAAGACGACCCGCCGCACGGCCGAGCCGTCGGGCTGCATCACGAAGATCGCCCGCGGCGCCTCGGAGTCGTCGGCACGCAGCGGCTTGAGACCGAGCAGCACGAACAGACCTACGGCGACAACCATGGCGCGATCGTGAGTGGCAAGCCCTGGCTTCATGTTCGCTCTTCACACGGGCGGGGAGGGATGACTCAAATGCCGGGAAATCGCAGGCTCATTGTAGCACCGCGTCACGATGCCCGCGATTCGCCGCGACAGCTGGGGCGCGCGTCCATTCGCTCCCAAGTGTCCAGACAGAGACAGCCAGCGGTGGGGGCGAGCGATTCGGCGCACGAGCGGGTGCGGCGTGCCGACCGTGGTAGAATTGGCTATCCGATCATTCACGGCGACAACGAAGGAGGACGCGATGGCAATTTCTCACGCACGGCCGGGCGAAGTCGTCGATCTGGTGCTCGGCAACAAGTTGGCCGGGGCGACCACCACGGCGCTGGTGAAAACCGACGAGGTTGAGGTGATTCGCCTCGTATTGCCAGCCGGTAAGGAAATTGCCCGGCACCAGGCGCGGGGCGAGGTCGTGATTCAATGCCTCGAAGGTCGTCTGACGCTGACGCTGGCCGAAGAATCGCGCGAGCTAATCGCCGGACAAATGGTATGGCTCGAGGCGGGCCAGCCGCACGCGGTCGTGGCGATCGAAAACACATCGTTGTTGTTGACGATTGTGTTGGCCCACGCCACGGCCGAGCCGCGCTACGACCGGGTGCAAGAAGCGTCCGAGGAGTCGTTTCCGGCGAGCGACCCGCCCTCGTTCACGCCGGTCGTGCGACCGTGACGCAGCCGTTCGCTCGACTTGTGGGGTGCATTTACATCGCGCGGTCGTAGCAATCGTGCCGATTGTGCCGGCAAGACGTGCCGGTTTTGACGCCCGTGGCGGATAGTGGCAAAGCGCACGATGTTCGGGTCAAAGCGCTCGCTCCGAATGCGGCGCGCCTCGGCCGGAATCTGCCCTTTCCGACCCCCAAAACGCATCATCGCCCCTGCTGTCATCTGACGATGGTGCCTAGAGAGCCGAAAAGGATTTGGCGATTCCCGTGGAATGGAATTTACGGGCCAAGCAGCAGAAAGGAATCTGTCCGATGAAGTCGTTCCTCAAGACCGCCTTGGTCCTGGCGGGGATGATCGCGTGGGGAGCCGGCGAGGCTCGCGCTCAGATCAACCCCTCCACCTCTTCGCTCTTCCCGCTATCGATTGACGCCCCTGGATCGGCGGGCGTTGAACCGGCCGCCTACAACGCCCGAGCGACGGATGGTTCCCGCGTTTCGCTCGTGGGTTACATGCCGCAGAGCGCATGGAGCCAGGACGCGGTTGAGCAGACGGCGCCGTGCGACGCGCTCGAGTCGTGTGACTCCTCCAAGGGAATGTGGTACGGCAGCCTGATGGCGCTGGCCATGACGCGCAATCGAGCCCCGGCACTGTGGACGACCACGGCGTCGAACGATCCGCTTGACCTGCGCATGAATACGCAAAACGCCGGCGCCGATTGGGCTGGCGGTGGGCAAGTCAACGTGGCCTATGCCTGGCGCGGCTGCGGCGGCCCGGCAGTGGCGTTCACCTATTGGGGCCTGACGCCGATGAACGGCTCGGCCAGCGTGAGCGACATCACGGGCAATCCGGCGACCGCGCTGAGCAGCACGATCGGCTTTGGCAGCACCTTGATCAATGGCCTGCCCGCATCGACCTATTTCAACAATGCCCAGGAACAGGCTATCTGGCGGCGCGATCGCACGGACAACTTCGAGATGAACGTGCAGTCGGGCACCTACACGACCGGCAACCTGCAAGTCGCCGGCCTGATGGGCTTCCGCTACTTCCGCTTCAGCGACAGCCTGACCTACGGATCGGCGTCGTTCGGCAATTCATTCACCAGCAACGGCGGCGGCGATGCGGCCTATCTGAACTTTCAGTGCCACAACAGCCTCTACGGCGGACAGCTCGGCGCGATTCTCAGCTCGCTCATGACCCGGCGCGTGACGGTGTTCGCGGTGCCCAAGGTCGGCGTCTATGGAAACACGATGGTTGACCTGCAGCAGATCTACGGCGGCAGCACGGTGAACTCACCGGTTTCTTACTTCCACACCAACAAGACCGACGTGTCGGTGTTGAGCGAGTTGGATACGGGCGTCACCTGGGCTTGCAACGCGAACGTCAAGATCATTTGCGGATACCGCGTGATCTCGGTGACCAATCTGGCGCTGGCCGACAACCAATTCGGCGCTTACAACCATGTGGAGCAAAGCGGCAGCCTGATCCTGCACGGCGCCTTCCTGGGCTTCACCTGGTTGCTCTAAGAGCGAAGCAGGGGTGTAGCCGATCGAGACGTCCAGGCGCTGACACCGCTAGCCAGCCAGCCAGGCGGGACGCTCGCCGGCCGGCGGCAGCTTGATCACGGTGGCGGTGTTGATCGCCGGATGGCGGCGCACTTCGTCCAGCGCCGCGGGCAGCGGGGCCTGGTCGAGATTGAGCACGCCGATGGCTTCGCCCCCCTTGGTCTCGCGACCGACGGCCATCTGCGCGATGTTGATCTTGTGGGCGCCGAAGATCGTGCCCACCGTGCCGATGATGCCGGGCACGTCGCGATGAGTGAAGACCATCAGCACGCCGTCGAGATAGGCATCCAGGCGAAAGTCGTCGAGCTGAACGAGCCGCAGCATGTCGACGCCAAACACGGTGCCGGCGGCCTTGTGGGTTTTCTTTTCGGTTTCCACTTCGGCCAGCACGACGGAGGTGAAGGCGCCGGTGTCGGCGCGACGCTCCTCGATCAGTTCGATGCCCCGCTCGCGCAGCAGGACTTCGGCATTGACGATGTTGATGTCCTGCTCGAGTGCGTTGGAGAGCAAGCCCACGGCAAAGCTGGCCGTGATCAGCTTGGTGTTCTTGCCGGCCACTTCGCCCCGATATTGCAGTTTGCAGCGGCGGATGCCGGTGGGCTCCATCTGGGCCATCAGCAGGCCGAGCCGATAGCCGACGTCCAGATAGCTGCGCAGGTCGGCCAAGGTCTTGGCGTCGAGCGGCGTCATGTTGACCGCGTGCCGGATGGAGCCGGTGGTCAGATAATCGACCAACAGGCCCACGCCCTCGACGGCCACTTGCGCCTGCGCTTCCTCGGTGCTGGCGCCCAGGTGGGGCGTGGCCAGCACGCCCGGCATGCCGAACAGGGGGCTGGTCGTACACGGCTCGGAGGTGAACACATCGAGCGCCACGCCGGCGATCTTGCCGCTCTTGAGCCCCTCGACTAGCGCCGCCTCGTCATAGATGCCGCCGCGGGCGCAATTGATCAATCGCACGCCGTCGCGCAGTTGCGACAATTGCGGCATGCCGACCAGGTTGCGGGTTTCCTCGGTGAGCGGCGTGTGTACGGTGAGATAGTCGACCTGCGGCAGCATCTCGGCCACGTTGGCCGTGGGATCGAAGCCCAGTTCGGCAATCCGCTCGGTGGACAGAAACGGGTCGAAGCCCAGCACGCGCATTTGCAGCGCCTTGGCCCGCACGCCCACGGCCTGGCCAATGCGGCCCAGACCGACGATGCCCAGTGTTTTGTCGGCGAGCTGCGCGCCCATGTAGCGATTGCGGTCCCATTTGCCCTCGATCAGGCTCTGATAGGCCGGCGCGATGTTGCGCGAGAGAGCCAGCATCATGGCGATCGTGTGCTCGGCCGTGCTCAGCGTGTTGCCGGCCGGCGTGTTCATGACCACGATGCCCAGACGCGTGGCGGCTTTGGAATCGATGTTGTCGGTGCCGACGCCGGCGCGGACGATGGCCTTGAGGCGATGGTTGCCTTCGAGCACGTCGGCCGTGATCTTGACGCCGCTGCGACAGATCGCGCCGTCGAACTCGGCCAGGGCGGATCGCAGGGCGTCGCCTTTGAGCCCGGTGCGCACTTCATACTCGACCCCCTTGGCGGCGGCCAGCAAGTCGAGTCCCTCTTGGGCCAGCGTATCCAATACGATCACTTTCGGCATGGTCGGTCTCAGCGATGAAAAACGGGTTAACGGTGATGATTTGTGAATTCAGACCGGCGTTCTACTTGTCCGCGTCGGCTGGCTTGCCTTGTATCACGCGGCTGGCCGCGGCGGCAGCAGTGCCCAGCGTCACGGCGTGGCCCATCTCGTCGAGGACCAGTTCGATGGCGGCCAAGGTGGCAATGATATCCAATTCGTCCACGAGGCCGAAATGGGCCAGGCGGAATATCTGGCCGTCGAGCTCCAACTGCCCGCCGGCCAACTTGACGCCAAAGCGGGCTTCGAGCCGCTTGAGAAAGGCCTTGCCGTCGATGCCCGCGGGAAAGCGAACGGCGGTCATGCCCTCGGCCGGCCGCGCGGCAAACACTTCGAGCCCCATTGCCTGCACGCCCGCCCGGGTGGCGCGGGCCAGCAGGGCCGAGTTGGCCCACACGGCCTCGATTCCCTCGGCGCGGATTTGCTTGAGCGATTCGCCCAGCCCGGCGATCAGCGTGTGGGCCGGCGTCCAGGGGGTGTCGCTGCCGGCGGCGCCGTGGATCTTGTCGCGGTGAAATTTGAGATCGAAGTAAAAGGCCTGCGGTGTGGCCCGCTCGACTTGCCGCCAGGCTTTGTCGCTGACCGCCAGAAAGGCCAGGCCCGGGGGCGTCATCAACGCTTTTTGCGAGCCCACGACCAGCACGTCGATGTGCCAGCGATCGGTCAGGCATTGCATGGCGCCGGCGCCGCTGATGGCGTCGACGACCCACAGGGCATCGGTCTTGGCGACCATTTCGCCAATCGCTTGCACGTCATGGCCCACGCCCGTGCTGCTCTCCATCAGCGTGCCCAGTACGGCCACGGTGTCGGGATGCTCGGCCAGCAGACGTTCGACGTCGGCCGGTTCGATGGCCTGGCCCCAAGGCACGGCGTGCCGCACGGCCTGGATGCCAAAGCGTTCGCTGATTTGTGCCCAGCGGCGTGAAAAGACGCCCGACTCGAGCACGATCACCTTGGATCCGCGCGGCGCCACGTTGACCACGGCGGCCTCCATGGCCCCCGTGCCCGAGCTGGTGAGCACGAGCACGTCGTTTTCGGTCTGGAAGACATACTTCAAACCGAGGAGGACCTCGGCGAACACGGCCCGAAATTCGGGTGTGCGATGATGGATCACCTGCCGCGCCATCGCCAGCCGGGCCGGCTCGGGCACCTGCGTGGGTCCGGGCGTCATCAAGCGTCGTTTGGGCATCGCCGCCAACTGCCAAGCGTACGAAACGGAGCGGGAAAACAAGCATTGTAGGCCCCTGCGGGGCCCTTGGCGATGGGGTGGACACGGGCTGGCGCGATGCGGTTCGGACGTTGGTTCGGCAGCGCGGCGGGAGATCAGGCGGAGAGGCCGACGATCGGCGGTCGGCGGGGCGAAGCGCGGCCTAGCGAACCATGATCGGCGCGGGTGCGGGCGTGGCCAAGCGGGAGCCGCCGGGCGGGGTGACGATCGGCGCCCCGGGAGCTACCGGGGTGGCCAAGGCTCCGATGCGCGAGGCCAACTGCGGTTGGTTGGGATCGACTTGCAGCGAGCGCTGGTAGTTGGCCACGGCCTGAGCGGTCTCGCCCGAGTCTTCGCGCAGCTTGCCCAGGGCGGCCAACGCGCGGGCGTTCATCGGATCGACGTTCACGGCTTCGAGCAATTGCTGCTTGGCGGCGTCGCGATTGCCCGCTTCTTCATAGAGTCGAGCCAACTCGATCTTGGGTGCCGACGTCGAGGGAGTGCGGCTGGCCCAGCCTTCCATCAAGGTGAAGGCGTCGGCGCTGCGATTCTGTTCGACGAGCAATACGGCCAGCCCGCGGTAGCAATCCTGGTAGTTCGGATTGTGGTCGAGGCACTGGTGATAATAACTTTCGGCCTGCTGGTAGTCGGTCTTCTGACCGTGCAGTTTGGCGAGCTGGTGATAGGTGCGGGCCAGGTTGTAGTAGCCGTCAGGATTCGAAGGGTCGGCCTGAATGGCTTCCTGGAAGCGCATCTGCGCGCCCTGATAGTAAGCCTGGTCGAACATCTTCGCGCCTTCGGCATTCTTCGAATTCGAAATCATCGGGCAGCCTGAGCCGGTGGTCACCAAAACAATCACCGCCACGGTCCAGGCTAAGGCAGCCGGCCGGCGGTCGCGTCGACGATAGAGCTTTGCTGAGGTCACGGCTTCGAATAAGCCTCGCGAATTGCAAACGCCGGCGTACGCAAACGGCAGCCGGATGAGAAGTGACGCGGCGGGACAATACCGACCCGGCCAAACACGAGCAAGAGCAGTTTTCAACGCCGGGGAAAAAGTTTTTTCGCCGCCGTGACCAGGAGAGCGCAAACAAAAGCGGCCCATCGGTTACCGCGGGGGCGATGACCGATGGGCCGCTTGCGATTTCGTTTGCTAGCAGGACTGCGAGAAGCAGTTCTGGTCTTCGAGCGGCAGCTCGGGGCAGGCCGCGGTGGCGGGCAGGCCGTGCTTTTCATAGCCCAGGCCGCGGAGCACTTCCAGCACTTCGCTGCACGTGGGGAACATCCGGCCGCTGGTTCGCTTGTATTGATCGAGGGCGTGCATGAACTCGACCTCGGCGTCGGTGTAGTCGCGCTCGCAGGTCGTGGGGTCGATTTGCCGGCGGCGATTCACCTTCTCGCGGCGCTCTCCGAGCCGGCGATCGACGGCCACGGGGCCATCGGCCACCCGGCGTTCGCCCTTGATGCGGCGGTTTCCCTCTTTACGCGGATCGATCACGACCGTCGTGGATTTCTTCGTCTTGGCCAAGGTGATTCCCTCCTAGAACTTTGATGCTCGCTCGTCCGCTGCCCCCTTGTGGCAGCCGGCCGGGCCCTCGACACGTTGCCAGGGCCGCATTTGCCTCCAAGGCATGGAATCGGAGCGAGCGGCTGGTAAAGTTCACCGGTTGGGAAAAATGAGTACATTTGCCGCTTTATCCGGATGAGCGAAGGGTTTCCGTTAGGGCAAGCAAACCGGTGGCGCCGGCGCAAAACAAAACCCGCGGGGGCCAAAGGCCCCGCGGGTTAGGAAACGGTGAACGGTTATGCCGCCTGTACCGGTCGGGAACGATCGAATCGGTTAGGAGCGCTTGGCCGAATCGGTGACGGTGAACGCCTCGAGCAGCAGGGTCAAGGATCTCGTAACCGAGTCGGTGACGGGCCGCAGACCTTCGCTCAACTGCACGGCCCAAGCGGGCTCGTTCTCGGCATTGTCGCTGGCGTCGATGATGCCGCGAAGGCCGCCGAAACCTGGCACTTGCAGCAGCAACCCAGCCAGGCCCTTGCCGGTCTGTTTGACCATCGAAGCGTAAGGATCGGTCGATTTGTCGCGGCGGGCCAATTTCGGAAACAGCAGCGGCAGCAAGGGAGCGCGTTTGATCGTCTCAATGCGGGCGGCCGGATCGGCGGCCAGCGGATCAGAACTGGCCGCAGGCTCGGCGGTTGCCACCAGGCTCGGCTGCCGCAAGGGAGCGGCGGCCTGCGGGGCCGCGTGACGAACAGGCGCTTGCGGCAGGAAGGCAATCAGCAAGCCGGCAGCCGTGGCCAGCGAAGCGACCGCCACGGCGGCGCGAAGCGCTCGGCGGCGAATTCCGGGCGATGCAGCCGACGCGGCGACCTGCGTGGCCAGCGCCGGGTCGAGGCTCTCGACTGCCGTCATTTTGGCTGGCGTCATTTTGGCCGGCGTTGGCTTTGCAGTCAGATTGGCCAAAACGCGGGTACTCAAATCGGCTGGCGCACGGGTAGCGCAAGCAGTGTAAAAGCCGTCAAGGACCGCGCCGTAGGCGGTCGCCAGCTCACGGCAATCGATGCACGACTCGAAGTGCAGCCGCAGCTCGGCATCCCATTCGGGTCGCTCGCGCTGATCCAGCACGGCGTTAATTCGGTCCTCAAACTCTTCGCACTGCATGCCGCAACTCCTGTAGAACCCCTCGATGTTTCAGCATTGAAACCAACTCCCGCCGCGCTCGATGAACCCAGGTTTTCACGGTGCCCAACGGGCAGTTCATGGTCTCGGCGATCTCAACGTACGAAAGTTCAGCCTGGTGGAACAATCGGAAGGCCTCCCGATATTCGGGCCGCAGGGCGGTAAGGGCCAGCTCGACTTCCTCGGCCAGGTTTTGGGCTTCGGCAACTTCCAGGGCATTGTCGCTTAATTGTTCAATTAACGAGGTCATCGTCGGTTGCCGCATCCGCGTCGCCAGCAGCGTGCGGCAGCGGTTGGCCGCGATGGCCAGCAACCAGGGCAGAAACTCGCGCTTCTGATCCCAGCTCTTCAAGCTGCGTAACGCCCGCACGAACGACTCTTGAGCCACGTCCTCGGCATCCTGGCGATGCCGCAACATGCGGTAGCAAAGTCCGAAAACCTGGCCGCGAAACGTCTCGACCAACTCGACCATGGCCGACTGCTCGCCACGCAAACAACGGTTGGCCAGCTCACGCACATCGCCGCTCGGAGACGACTGCCCGTCGTGGTTTCCGATGTCGGGTGCCAAACGGTTCCTCGACGATCTGGCAAGCTCGGCCTAAAGGTGAATACCGCCGGACGATGGGGCAAGTTTCAATCAGATGGGCCACGAACCCCTGGGGGTAAAGCTATTCTACGAGAAAATCGACGGAAGTTCCATCGAATCCGAGGGTTTCGAAAGTTCCGGGGGCACTTCCCCCGGACAGGTGGGCGGTTTGGCGCGACTTTTTTTTTTGCGCCAGACTCCGCCAGACCCGGTCGTGAGCGGGAATTCCGACCCGGATGAGTTGGCGCTTGCTTCAGGCCGTCATCAGCCGCACCACGCGCCGCACGCACCAGCGTGTCAGGTCGAAGCGATAAGCGGCCCAGGCGGCTCGGCCGACGACTCTCAGCGACAGGCCGTAGGCCGACCAAGGGACATAAGGCGGCGAGATCGGCTCGCTGTGGCGGTTTCGGTTGCTGACCATGGCTGGCGCCCCTATCGGCTGGCAAGATGAAAGGTGCTGGAACCCGAACACATTGGGCTCTCTACCAGGCCAAGAGGCGCAGAAAGCACCAGAATGTTACGTCGCACGGGGTGTGATCGTCAGCTCGGACAATCGTCGCGGCGAGGGTTTTGGGCTTTGGGCAGTTGGCCCGCGCCGGGTTATCCAGTTATTTGGAGCGGACCGATTCGCAGATGTCGCGCAATTCGCCGAGGGTCATGTCTTCCAGGCGGCGGCCGCGGCGATCGAGATGCTCGTTGACCTTGGTGGCCGTTTCTTGCATCACGGCGTGGGTTTCTTCCGAACCTCCGCAGAGGACGAAATTCTTGCCCCGCGTCAATCGCGTGTGTCCGTCCTCGGCGTCGAAGGCCACGCCGAGCAGGCTGGCGTCAGCCGGCTTTTTGCGAGCGGCTCTCATGGACCGTAGCTCCCCTCGTTTCCCTGTGAATGCGAATCGCCGTGAATGCGAACCCCCTCACGGATGGCTCGACGGATAGCTCAATTGCCGGTTACCGAATCCCGGACCAGTTGCCGGGCCAGCTTGAAGGCCGTGGCCAGGGTGCTGAGCCGTACTTCCATTTGATCGGCAGTAAAGTTGTACGGACTTGCACTGGGCGGCAGTCCGGCGATCGTAATCGTCAGCGGGAGCAGATCCAGGAACTCACGGTAACGGCGGCGCAACGCTTCTTCGTCAGCCATGGCCTGACTCCTCGCGACAACAAGACCCGGTCAATGAAACCCGATCGACTCATGAAACCCGGCGCCCACGGTGCAATGTCATCGTTCACCGGGGGCCCCTTCCACAATTATCCGCCCGCGTCCGCCAAGTCAAAGGCCGGCGCAAGAGAAACGCCACTTTGGGGCCTGGGCAAGCAGCGGCGGCGCCTACGATTTTTCCGCGGGGGCCGAGTTTGTCTAGTGCCGCTTACGAAACTTGCTGAGCATCGCGGCGGCGGCGGCCTGGCTGTCTTTCGACGAGTTGGGAATCGGCGGCAGTTTTCCGGCCGGCTTTTTGCCCGCGGGAGTCTTGTCCTTCTTGGGCTCGTCCTGAGTCTCGGGAATGGACGTTTGCGTGTTGCTCAGATGGACCGCATCGGTGTCGGTCATGCTGGGCTCGGAAACGGCAGGGGCCGGAGCGGCGGCGGCCGTGGAGTTCTCGTTTTCCACGGTCAGCCATTGGCTGACATCCATCGGGTCGTGCGTGGCATCCTCGGCGGTGCGCGCGGCAGCCTGGCGAATGTCGCCCACCGGAGGCCGCTTTTTCGCGGCCAGGCCATGCGCGACGTGAATCTCGAACGCCAAGGGACCGATCGTCAAGCGATCGCCGGGCTTGAGCTCGCGCTCGCCAACGACCCGCTCTTGATTGACGTAGGTGCCGTTCTTGCTGCCGAAATCGCGAACCCCGATGTAGCCGTCTTCGATCAGCAGCACGCAATGGTGACGACTGATCAAATCGCTACCCGGGCGCAAGTGGCAATCTTCGGCCCGGCCGATCAGATACTTCTTGCCCGGGACCGAGATTTCCTGGCCGGCGTTCTTTCCCTCTAACACCCGCAGCTTGAGATCCATAGATATCTGCCCGACTCCGCAAGTTCACCCACAGGAAAATACAAAAGAGTGCGGATAGAATGATGCCCTTGCGAGAGCAGCCGAACGTGTTGATGAATCGGCATTGCCGGTCCCTTCTCTGTTGCCGTTGAGGCACGGAACCAGCCGAACTGGACCCCCATTATGTCAAGAATTCGGGTCTGTAGCAAATCCAAGTCCAGGAAAAGTCGAACCACCCCTACGACCGCGCGGCACTGTGGCGTCGGCCTGGTCGGCAGGCGCTCATCATTTGCTAAAGATTGACGCTCCGGGTGCTCAAGATTAACGTCGCGAGTGCTGAACATTAACGCCGCTCGGTCCAGGTGGGGTTGGCATATTTTCGCGAAAGCAGGCCCGTGGCAGCCTCAAACTCGTCGGTCTCGAGCTCCCCGGGCTGGAAGTCGAACCCGAGTCGGCCGGCCAGCTCGTGGGCGACGGCCGTGATGACCGCCGCGGGGGTGAGCGGTTGGCCGCACAGTTCCAGGATGCCCGGCAATTCCGGGGCGCAGCCGGATTGCGCGAACAGCAGGCTACCGTGTTGCAAGACGGCCCCGTGGCGCCTGCGCTGGGCGCTGCCGCAGATCTTCGCCGTGCCCGAAAGCATGTCGCCGATCGCACGGCGCTGGAAGCACAGAAAGGGCTCTTCGCCTTTGGCGACCTTGTGCGGATTCGCGCAAATCGTTGCCGACACGCGATGGGCTTGCAGCACGGCTTGGATCGCTTCGTGAACGACGACGTAGAGTCGGGTCGAGTCGACGGCCAACGGATGAGACTGGGGGATGAACAGACTATAGGTCAGTTCGCGATCGTGCAGAATCGCGCCGCCGCCGGTCTGCCGCCGCACCAGCGGGCACGCGCGGCTGGCGTGGTGCGACGCGCGAACGGCGTGCGACTGAAAGTATCCTAGGGAAAGCGTCGGCTGCCGCCACTGATAGAAGCGCAACGAGCAGCGACCGCTGGCGGCGGCCGACTCGAGTAGCGCTTCGTCGACCGCCATGTTCCAAGCGCCCTCGGCGGGCGCGTCGGCAATCAAGCGGCAGGGCAAGCGCGCAGGAGCATTCGACATCGGGCTATTTCGCCGCTCGCCAGGCGACCAGGCTTTGCCGTGCGGCGCGGACCTCGTCGGGGCGGCTGATCGAGGTGGTGTGTGGCGCCTCGTGCAACAAATCGGGCGGCTCTTCGCTGATGCGAAACAAAGTCTGAGCGAAGGCGTCGAGCGTTTCCTTGCTCTCGGTCTCCGTGGGCTCGATCATCATCGACTCGCGCACCGTGGAGGGAAAGTAAACCGTGGGCGCGTGAAATCCATAATCCAATAGTCGCTTGGCGATGTCCATGGCCGAGACGCCGCGGTCGCTCTTCAGCTTCTGGGCGCTAGCCACGAATTCGTGCATGCAGCGATCGCCCTGCGGGACCGGAAAGATATGCTTCACTTTCGACAGCAGGTAATTGGCGTTCAATATCGCGTTCTCGGCGACGCGCCGCAGCCCTTCGGGGCCGTGCGTGCGGATGTAGCAGTAAGCTCGCACCAGCACGCCCACGTTGCCGAAGAACGCCCGCACGCGGCCGATCGAGTGCGGCCGGTCGAAATCGAGGCGGAAACGATCGCCATCGCGAGTCACGATCGGCACGGGCAGATAGGGGGCCAGTGTTTCGCTGACGGCAATCGGCCCGGCGCCGGGGCCTCCTCCGCCGTGCGGGCCGCTGAACGTCTTGTGGGGGTTGAAGTGCATCATGTCGGCGCCAAAATCGCCAGGGCGGGTGATGCCCAGGATGGCGTTCATGTTGGCGCCGTCGAGATAGATCAATCCGCCGACGTCGTGTACGCGGCGGGCGATGTCGGCGATGTGGCGATCGAACATGCCCAGCGTGTTGGGGTTGGTGATCATGAAGACTGCCGTTTCGCCGTCCAGCTTGGCGGCCAGATCGTCCATGTCGACGTAACCGGCCGGCGTGCTCTTGACGGTCACCGTGTCGAAGCCGGCCATGGCGGCGCTGGCCGGGTTGGTGCCATGGGCACTATCCGGCGCGAGCACCTTGGTGCGCGTCTGGCCGAGTTGGCGAAAGTGAGCCGCGGCCACCAGCAGCGCGGTCAACTCGCCGTGGGCGCCGGCGGCCGGCTGCAACGAAACGGCCGGCAGACCGGAGATTTCGGCCAGAATCTCTTGCAAGTCGTGCAGCAACTCGAGCAAGCCTTGCAGCGTCGACTCGCTTTGATAGGGGTGCAAATCGACCATGCCGCTCAGGCTCGCCAGGCGCTCGTTGCGCTTGGGGTTGTATTTCATCGTACACGAGCCGAGCGGATAGAAGTGCGTGTCGACCGACATGTTTTGCGTCGACAGGTTCGTGAAGTGCCGCACCAACTCCGGCTCGGTCAGTTCCGGCAAGGGCGGCGGCGCGGTGGCCAGCGCGGCCCGGGGCACGAGCGTCTCGAGCGGCACGGCGGGCACGTCGGCGGCCGGTAACCGCGCGGAACGACGGCCGGGACGCGAGAGTTCGAACAGCAGTTGAGTCGCTCGGGTGTTACGCATGGGTCTTTTTCTTGGCGACCATGGGCCGCGTCAGCTTTTCGAGACACGTGGCCAGGCCGTCGATCTCGGCGCGGGAGCGCTTTTCGGTGACCGTGACTAGAAAACAATCGGACAATTCCTCGTACCAGCGGCCCAGCGCAATCCCGGCCAGGTAACCGGCTTCGCAAGCCCGCTCGAGGAGCGCCGCGACGTCCTGGCCCGGCGCGCGGACGACGAATTCCTTGAACGTGGGCTGCGCGAAGGCGAGTTGAAACGAGGACTCGCCGGTCAATCGTCCGGCGGCGTAGTGCGCCTTGCGCAGGCACAATTCGGCGGTCTCGCGCAATCCCTGCGGACCGAGCGCTGAGAGATAAACGGTGGCTCGCAGCGCGAACAAGCCTTGGTTCGTGCAGATGTTGCTGGTGGCCTTTTCGCGGCGGATGTGTTGCTCGCGGGTTTGCAGAGTGAGCACGAAGCAACGCTTGCCGCGGCGGTCGACCGTTTCGCCGGCGATGCGACCCGGCAGGCGGCGGACGAATTGATCGCGGCAGGCGATGATGCCCAGGTAAGGCCCGCCGTAGGACATGGGCGTGCCCAGGCTTTGGCCCTCGGCGACGACAATATCGGCGCCATAATCGCCGGGTCGCTTCAACAGGCCCAGGCTGAGCGGGTCGACCGACACGACCATCAGGGCCCCGGCTTCGCGGGCGATGGCCGTCAGTTCGTCGACGGCTTCGAGACAGCCGAAGAAATTAGGATGCTGCACCAGCACGCAGGCCGTGTCGCGGGAGACGGCCGCTTGCAACTCGGCCGGAGAGATGGTGCCATCGGCCGCGCCGACCGTGACCAGTTCGACCCCTAGGTTCGCCAGGTACGTGGCCAGGATTTGCCGATACTCGGGGTGTACGCTGCGCGCGGTGACGACGCGCCCATGGCGGCCGGTGGCGCTAATGGCCATCAGCGCCGCTTCGGCCACGGCGCTGCCGCCGTCGTAAAGGCTGGCGTTCGAGACGTCCATGCCGGTCAATTGCGTGATCAGCGTTTGATATTCGAAGAAGACTTGCAGATTGCCCTGGCTGGCTTCGGGTTGATAGGGTGTGTACGAGGTATAGAACTCGCCGCGCGAGGCGATCGTGTCGACGATGGCCGGAATGAAATGGTCGTAACTGCCGCCGCCCAGGAAGCACACCTTCTTGCCGGCGGGACTGTTGCGCTCGGCCAGTTGAGTGAGGTGCGTGGTCAACTCCATCTCGGTGAGCGCCGGACCGATGGCCAACGGCCGATTCAGCCGCAGCTCGGCGGGGATGGCCGCGAACAAGTCCTCGAGCGAGCCGATGCCGATTGCTTCGAGCATCGCTTGCTGGTCGGCGGGCGTGTTGGAAATATACGGCATGCGTCTAATGTCCTTCTTCGGCGCATTGCGCTTGATAGGCTTTGTAGTCGAGCAAATTTTTCAGCGCCGACTCGTCGCTGAGTTTGATCTTCACGATCCAGCCCGCGCCATAGGGATCGTCGTGCAACTGGTCGAGCTTCATGGTCAGGCTGCCGTTGATGTCGACGATCTCGCCGCTCACCGGGCTGTAGAGGTCGCTGACGGCCTTGACCGATTCGACTTCGCCGAACGACTCACCGGCTTTCACTTGCCGGCCCACTTCGGGCAATTCGATGTAGACCAGGTCGGTCAGGGCTTCGACGGCGAAGTGCGAGATGCCGACCGTGGCGATCTTCTCACCGGCAGCGTCGCGGTCGACGTGGACCCATTCGTGGGTCTTGGCGTACAGCAATTCTTCCTGCTTCACGGCAGTGTTCCTTATTGAGGTCGGCGATAGAAGGGCAGGGCGACGCTGCGCGCCGGCTCGTGGCTGCCGCGGATGTCGATGGAGAAGTCCTGGCCGGCCACGGCCAATGCGGGCTCGACGTAACCCATCGCGATCGGCTTGCCGAGCGTGGGCGAGAACGTGCCGCTGGTCACCCGGCCGACCGGTCGATCGCCGATTAGGACCGCGTAGCCTTCGCGCGGCACGCGCTTGCCGGCCAGTTCCCAGCCGATGCGGCGCGGCAGCGTGGCATTATCGCGAAGTTTGGCGAGCGCGTCGCGTCCCGGGAACGAGCGACCCTCGAGGTCGACGGCAAATGCCAGGTCGGCCTGGAAGGGGTTGATCTGTTCGTTCAGTTCGTGGCCATAGAGCGGCATGGCCGCTTCGAGCCGCAACGTATCGCGCGCGCCGAGGCCGGCTGCCTGGCCGCCGAGCGGCGCCGCGGCGGTGGCAAGCTTTTCCCACAGGGCGAGGGATGTTTCGGCCGGCACAATCAGCTCGCAGCCGTCTTCGCCGGTGTAGCCCGTGCGGCTGATCAGGCCGGGCGCGCCGGCAACTTGCGTCTCGGCGCCGTGATAGTAGCGCAGCGAGGCGGGATCGAGATCGACGTGCGCGCGGACGATTTGCAACGCCCGCGGACCCTGGACGGCGATCATGGTGGTTTCGAGCGTCAGATCGCGTAGCTCGACGTCGGCGCCGTCGTGATGCGTCTCGAGCCAGTCCCAAATCTTCGGGCGGTTACTAGCGTTAACGACCAGCAGGTGATAGGCCGTGCCGCGCGCGTCGCGGAGGTGATAGACCAGCACGTCGTCGAGGATGCCCCCGTCGTAGTTGGTCATCAGGGCATAGCGAATCTGGCCGGGGTTCATGCCGGCCACGCGCCGCGTGACCATGCGATTGAGAAAGGCCTCGCTGCCGGAGCCCGAAAGGCGAACGCGACCCATGTGCGAGACGTCGAACAGGCCGACCGCCGCGCGGGTCGCGTTGTGCTCGGTGACGATCGAGGCGTATTGCACCGGCATCGACCAACCGGCGAAGTCCACCATCCGCCCGCCGTGCGCGGCGTGCCATGCGTGGAGCGGCGTCTGTGCCAGCAGGCTCGTCATCCGGGCTTCGTCCCCAGAAGTGAATATGGGTCCCTCGCCCCTTAAGGATCCGTGGATCCAGTCGGCGTTCGAGAGTCCGTAAGATGCCAAGAAGCAAACGAGGTCGCACGGGTATTGTACCGGCCGTGCCCCGGGTGACTAGGGTCTTGAATTGTCGTTACCCGTGGAGCGCGCGAAACCGTCAACAACGCGGCCTATTTTTTCCGCTTTGTCGTGCCTTTGCCTTTCGCGCGGGACTGCTTGGTGGCTTTGGCTTCGTTGCGACGTTGCGCTTCCTGGCGCTCCGTCTTGCCGTCAGGCCGGCGGGGGCGGACGCTGCCGGGACCGCGACCAACGATGCGCAGATCGAGCTCGCGGCGGTCGACGTCGACGCGGGCCACTTGCACTTCGATGGCGTCGCCGAGGCGATATTGATTGCCCGAGCGATGGCCGCTCAAGGTGTGGGCCGCGCGATCGTAGCGATAGAAGTCGTCGCTCAATGCCGAGACGTGGATCAGACCCTCGGCCGGCAGGTCGACGCCCTGAGCGAACAGGCCGAACTCCTCGACGCCGGTGACGACTGCCTGCAACGTCAAGCCGACGCGACTGCTGAGATATTCGAGCAGCTTGACCTTGGTCAGCTCGCGCTCGGCGGCTTCGCTGCGACGCTCGCGGTCCGAGCAGTGCTCGCCGAGCACGGCCAACGCGCCAAAATCATTGTGCGGCTTCTTGCCGGTCATTACCGCTTCGAGCAGTCGGTGAATGGTGAGATCGGGATAGCGGCGGATCGGCGAGGTGAAGTGGCCGTAGCACTCACTGGCCAGTGCATAGTGCCCTTCCTTTTCGGGGCTGTAGACGGCACGTTGCAGGCTGCGCAGCAACGAGTAGTTCACGGCGCGCTGCTCGGGCTTGCCTTGCACCAGGGCCAGCAGGCGTTGCAGCTCAAATCGGCTTTCCAGGCTCTCGACTTGAAAACCCAGGCCGCTGACAAATTCGGTCAGCACGCGCAGCTTGCGCGGCTCGGGGGCCATGTGCACGCGCCGCAGGAACGACAGGTCGGCCTTTTCCAGCAACTCGGCCACGGCCTCGTTGGCGGCGAGCATGAAGTCCTCGATGATCCGATGGCTCTCGGTGTTGACGACCAGGTGCGCGCCGTCGACGCGGCCTTGCTTGTCGAGATCGATCTTCACCTCGGGCATCGTCAACTCAAGCGCGCCGCGGCGGAAGCGGCGCTCGCGCAGAATGCTGGCCAGTTCGCGCATGCTGCTGATCAGCGTGTGTACCTTGGGGTCGAGCTTGCTCCGCCAGGCCTCGGGATCGGCCAGGTAGGAGTCGATCTCCTCGTAGGTGAAGCGGCGATCGCTCTTAATCGCGGCCGACATCGGCTCGGTAAAGACCGGAATGCCCTCGGGCGTGAACTCGATGAACACGGTCTTGGTATATCGCACCCGATCGGGCTGCAAGCTGGCCAGCCCGTTGGAAATAATTTCGGGCAGCATCGGGATCACGCGGTCGGGCAGATAGGTGCTGGTACCGCGCTGATAGGCTTCGCGGTCGAGCGCCGTGTCGGGCCGCACGAAGTGCGAGACGTCGGCGATGTGTACGCCCAGCCGCCAGTGCCCCTTGTCGGTGCGCTCCAGCGAAATCGCGTCGTCGAAGTCGCGGGCGTCGACCGGGTCGATCGTGATCGTGACCAGCGCGGTCAGGTCGGTGCGGCCCGGCGGAATGCTCTCGTCGAAGGCCTCGGCCTGGCGGCGGGCTTCGTCCAACGCGTCTTCGGCGAACTGTTCGGGCAGGTTGAATTCGCGAATGATCGACAGCGTGTCCACGCCCGGCGTGCCGCGCGGGCCGAGCACCTCGGTGATCACGCCTTCGCCTTCCTGGCCATGTTCCGGAAAGCGGACCATCTCGATGACGATCTTGTCATCGGGCGCCGCGTTCTTGGCGCCGGGATCGCCGAGCAGGATCGGCTGCGAAAAAGGAAGGCCGTCGATGCGCACATAGGCCGTGCCATCCTGCTCGAAGTAGGTGCCGACAAACTGGTGCGTTTGCCGCTCGATGACTTCGACGATGTGGCCCTCGGGATTCGGCCGGCGCGACTCGGTTTTTTGTTTCAGGCGCACCAGCACGGTATCGCCCGTGGCGGCGTCGCCGGCATCGCCGGCCGCGATGAAAATGTCCTGCGTCCGATCGGCGCCCGGCGCGCTGCCGGCGGGGCGCACGAAACCGAAGCCGGCCTCGACGCGGCGGAAGACGCCGGTGACCCGATAGCCGTCGCCGCCCGTGGCCTTGGGACCGACCAGGTGGTTGGCCCCGTAGGTCAACTGGCCGTGCTTCATCAATTGCTTGATCACGCGTTTGAGTTCGCGGGTGTCGTCTTCCGAGATGCCCAGTTGCTTGGCGATCTGGCGCGGCTTGACGGGTTTGTAGCCCGGCTGCCTGACGAGCTCGAGCAGGCGTTTTTGCAGTTCGTCGCTGTGCATGTCAGTCCTCGCTGAAGAATCGCGATTCAGCCGCGCTCGAGCCGCGCGCGCACGGCGCCGGTTGCTCCGCGCTCATTCGACGCTAATTTGAAAACTAGTTTCGGGCCGGGCCGGATCGCGAGGAATCGGGCTCTCCCTTGAAGAGCTTGCGGCCGAGCGACGCGTGGTAGTTGGTCCAGCCGCTGTCGACGTTCGGATCGTCGCGCATCAACTGCTCGAACGAGTGCAGCTTGGCGTCGAGGTTGTCGAGATGGTGCAGGGCCACGGCCTCGAGCGTCATGGGCAGCTTGGGGCTGCCATATTCGTACTGGCCGTGATGGCTGACGATCATGTGTTTCAGCCGCAACACCAGCTCGTCGGGCATGGCCTCGCCACTGAGCCGCTCGGCTTCCTTGAGCTTGCGCTCGAGCATGCCGACCGCCATCACGACGTGGCCGATCAACTGGCCCTCGTCGCTATAGGCGAAGTCGCGCTCGTAGGTCAGCTCGTCCACCTTGCCGACGTCGTGCAGGAAGGCGCCCATCAAAAGCACGTCGGCATTGATGGCCGGATAGAGCGGGGCGACGCGCGTGATCAGCTCCATCAGGCCCACGATGTGCTCGAGCAACCCGCCCAGGTAGGCGTGATGATTCTTGACACCGGCGGGGGCCCGGCTGAGCTTGCGCATGAATTCATCGTCGACCAGGAAACACTCGGCCAGCGTAAGCAGATGCGGATCGCGCAACTTGCGCAGAAAGCCGCTCAATTGCAGCACGTAGTGATCGATTTCCTTGGAGCCCAGAATCATGAAGTCGTCGACGTCGACCTCGCCGTTGGGCGCGCGGCGGATGCTGGTGGCGATCAGCTGGATCGTGCCTTGAAAGAGCTGCGTCGTGCCTTCGACGCGCACGTAGTCGCCGTTCTCGAAACCGCGATAGTCCTGCTCGCTGGCGTTCCACATTCGGGCGCCGATCGAGCCGCTGCGGTCGGACAAGTCGACCTGGAGATATAAGTTGCCGTTGCGATTGGGACGCAACTGTTTGTCGGAGGCGAGAAAGATTTGATCGATCGCCTCCTGGTGAGCCAATTGGCTGACGAACCGCCGTGACATCAAGAGCTTTCTAAGACGCCGCGAGGGCGTCAATGAGGCATGAGCTGCCGGAAACCGTCAATTCTAGGTACGTCGGAGTGTTGTCACAAGGGCCCAGACGGGTGCTGCCATTGTTGGTTTTTTGGGTCGTGGCTTACAATGATCGGCTTCATGGATGTTGGGCTATCTTCTTCGAGAGGGCACCGCATGGCTAAGGCTCCGCAGACGGCAATCACTCCCACGCGCGCCGAGGATTATCCGGAATGGTATCAGCAGGTCGTGCGCGCCGGCGACCTGGCCGAGCCGTCGGCCGTGCGCGGCTGCATGGTCATCAAGCCCTGGGGCTATGCCCTGTGGGAAAACATGCAGCGGGTGCTCGATCGGATGTTCAAGGAGACGGGCCACCAGAACGCCTACTTTCCGCTGTTCATTCCACTCAGCTACCTGGAAAAAGAGGCCCAGCACGTCGAGGGCTTTGCCAAGGAATGCGCCGTGGTGACGCACCACCGGCTCGAAGCGGGGCCGGACGGCAAGCTGGTTCCGACCGGCAAGCTGGAAGAGCCGCTGGTCGTGCGGCCCACCAGCGAGACGATCATCGGCGCGACCTACGCCAAATGGGTGAAGTCGTATCGCGACTTGCCGATCCTGATCAATCAATGGGCTAACGTCGTGCGGTGGGAGCTGCGCACGCGGATGTTCTTGCGCACCACCGAGTTTCTCTGGCAGGAGGGCCACACAGCCCACGCCACCCGCGCCGAGGCCGAGGAAGAAACCCGCAAGATGCTGGGCGTGTATGGCAAGTTCGCTCAGGAGTACATGGCCATGCCGGTCATCCGCGGCGAGAAGCCCGAGGGCGAGCGCTTTCCCGGCGCGGTCAACACCTACAGCATCGAAGCCATGATGCAGGATCGCAAGGCGCTGCAAGCCGGCACGTCGCACTTCCTGGGTCAGAATTTTTCGCGAGCCCAGGAGATCAAGTTCCTCTCGGCCGAAGGGCGCGAGGAGTTCGCCTGGACGACCTCGTGGGGCGTGTCGACGCGATTGATCGGCGGGCTGGTGATGACGCACAGCGACGACGACGGCCTGGTGCTGCCGCCGCGGCTGGCGCCGCAGCACGTCGTGATTTTGCCGATCTGCCGCAACGACGAGGAGCGTGGGCCGGTGATCGAGTACTGCAACAAGCTGCGCGGCGAGCTGGCCACGCAGCACTATGACGATGGCCCGGTGCGGGCGCTAGTTGACGACCGCGACTTTCCACGGGCCGACAAGAAGTGGCAGCAAGTCAAGCGCGGCGTGCCGATCCTGGTCGAGGTCGGACCGCGCGACATCGCGGGCGATACGCTGATGCCCAAGCGGCGCGACGAGCCGGCGGGCGAAAAGAAACCGGCCATTTCCCGGTCGCAGTTCGTGGCCGGCATCGGCACGCAACTGGGCGCCATGCAGCAAAGTCTGTTCGACCGGGCCTTCGCCGAGCGCCAGCAAAACACCCGCACGATCACGAAGCTCGACGAGTTCGAGGCGTTCTTTACGCCCGCCAGTGCCGAAAAGCCCGAGATCCACGGCGGCTTCGCGGTCTGCCACTTCACCGAAGGCCCCGAGACCCACGCGATTCTGGCCAAGCACAAGGTCACGATTCGCTGCGTGCCGCAGAACGACGAGCCCGGTTTCGAAGAGAGCGTCAGCGGCAAGTGTGTCTTCACCGGCCGCGAGACCACGCAGCGGGCGGTGTTTGCCAAGGCGTATTGAAGGTCGAAAAGGCCCCCGAAGGCCCATTAAAACTGCCGTTGCATCCGGGAATTAAGAGACGGTTTCGGTTAGAATCATCGATATGCTGACCTGGGAGTCGAACGATGACGCAACTTGACCGCATCACTTCCGATCCGGCGGTGCTCAACGGCCAGCCTTGCATTCGTGGTTTGCGGCTGACTGTTCGGCGCGTGCTCGAGGCTTTGGCGACCTATCCCGACCGGAACGAACTTCGGGCCGAGTATCCCGAGCTTGAGGATGAAGACATTCGGCAAGCGCTCGAGTATGCCGCAGCGAATCTGGACGACCGTATTGTCGAATTTCGATCGACCGCATGAAGCTATTGTTGGATCAAGGGCTGCCTCGTTCCGCGGTCGCTCACCTTGCCGCGGCCGGCATCTCTGCCGAGCACGTCGGCGATCTGGGAATGACATCGGCGAGCGATGCGGCAATACTCAACGCGGCGTAGCAACGACAAGCCGTGGTCGTGACGCTAGATGCCGATTTTCATAGTCTTTTGGCGGCGTCGCGCGCGATATCGCCATCGGTCGTGCGGATTCGTATCGAAAAACTGAACGGGGAACGGCTGGCCGCGATTCTCATTCAGGTGATTGCCACCGCGGGGAAGGAATTGACTGCCGGCGCGGTGGCCTCCGTGACAACTCACCATATTCGCGTGCGAATGTTACCGATCGGCTCCTGACTTTGACTCAACTCAAGTTGTCTCGACTCTGAAATTGCTTCCTGCTTATGGGCGACATCACCGAGCCGGCTCTTGTGTTGCCGATCCTGGCGGCCTTCAGCCGGCATGAGGAGGCGCTGGCGTGGGGAGTCGAGCGAGCCGCTAGCGCGTGGGGGCCGGCGGTGCTGGCGAGTCCGCGGTTTGCGTTCGTCGAGACCGCCTACTACGAGCCCACGATGGGGCAGGGAATCCTCAAATGCTTTTGGGCCTTCGAGCGGCTGATCGACCCGGCCATGCTGGTCGACATGAAGTTGCAGACGAACGCCTGGGAGGCGGAGTATGCTAACAAGGGAGGGCACGCGGAAACGCGGCCCTTGAATCTCGACCCGGGCTACCTGACGTCGGCCAAGCTGGTCCTGGCCTCGACGAAAGATCACGCCCATCGCCTGTATCTGTCGCGCGGAATCTACGCCGAGGTGACCTTGTTCTACAAAGACCGCCAGTGGCAACGTCACGAGTGGACGTTCAAGGATTACCGCCGCGACGACTATCAGCGGTTTTTCACCGAGTGCCGCGACTATCTGCGCCACCGTGAGCGCCAGGGGCGTCGACCATGAATTGGGTGGTCCTCACGGCGGCGGTGCCCGCGGTTCTCATCTCCTGGCTGGTGGGCCTGATATTGCGCCGGCTGGCGCCGCGGTGGGGATTGGTCGATCGTCCCGGTCCGCGCAAAGTCCACAAGCAAAGCGTGCCGTTCGGCGGCGGCATTGCGATTTGGGCCGGAGTGGTCGTCCCACTGGCGCTGGGCAACCTGCTGCTGTGGCGGTGGAGCACGTTGCATCGCGAGTCGCCCAGCGGGAGCCTCGATATGTCGGCCTTGGGCGCGTGGGGTGAGCCACTGGCGGCGTTCGTCGAGCCGCACTTGCCGGGATTGGTGCAACAATCGGCCGACCTGTGGTTTCTGCTGATGGCCGGTACGGTGCTAATGTTCCTGGGACTGGTCGACGACGTGCGCAAGCTCGACTGGCGATTTCGGCTGGCGATCGAGTTGATCGTGGCGGGGGCCGTGGTCTATGGCCGCGGCTGGGCACTGACGCTCTTCATCGATTGGCCGCTAGTGACCAACGTGCTGAGCGTGTTGTGGATCGTGTGGTTGGTCAATTCGTTCAACATGCTCGACAACATGGATGGTCTTTCCGGGGGCGTGGCGGCCATCGCGGCGGCCATGTTGGCGCTGGTGTTGTTGCGCGTTTCCGAGGCCAGCTCGCAGCAGCCCCAGTTGTTCGTGGCCGGCTTCCTGTTCGTGCTGGTCGGCGCGCTGGTCGGTTTCTTGCTGCACAACTGGCCGCCGGCGCGGCTTTTCATGGGCGATGCCGGCGCCTACTTCATCGGTTTTTGCGTGGCCGTGATGACGATCCTGGCCACGTTTTCGGGCAATGGGTTGCCGCGTCACGCGATCCTGGCGCCGCTGTGCGTGCTGGCCGTGCCGTTTTACGATACGTTGAGCGTGATTTGCATTCGTCTGAAGGCGGGGCGCAGCGTGTTCGAGGGCGATACGAATCATCTCTCCCACCGACTCGTGGCCCTGGGTTTGACGAAGACCGGCGCCGTGTTGACCATCTATCTGCTGACGGCGGCCTGCGGGCTGGGTGCGCTACTGCTCGACCAGGTGAACCTCGGTGGCGCCGTGACCATTGTGCTGATGATCGGCTGCCTGTTGGCGGTGATCGCGATTCTGGAAATGGCCGCTCGTCGCAAGATGCGGCAATAGAACCTCATGGCCGCGCGCTCGAAGAAAAAAGCCGCCAAGCAAGCCCCCCCAACGCCCGCCAGGGATGCGCCGGAAGTGTTGCGAGCCTGGCTGCTGGCCGTATTGGTGACGCTGTGCGTTGCCCGGCCGCTGCTGCCCAGCGAGGGAGTTTCGTGGTACGGCGACGGCCAGCCGTTCAACATGTTGTGGATCGTGTTGGCGGCGGCCTATCTGCTGTTGTCGCTGGCACGGGGACGCCTGGAGCGGCCGCTCGACGTGGTCGACGTGGCCGTGGCGGCGCTGGTCGTGATTTGCGCCGCCAGCGCCCTGGTCGGCGCGTGGAGCGCGCGCGATGAGCTGGAACTGGGACTGGTCGGCACCGGCAGCCCACGGTTGACGATCAACATGTTGTGGGAATGGGTCGCGCTGGGCCTGATGTTCTTTCTGACACGGCAGATGATTCGCACGGCCTGCGAGGCGCGGGCGCTGGTGGCCGTGATGATGGCCCTGGCCGTGGTGCTGGCGGCCTATGGGTTTTATCAGGTTTTCGTCGGCCTGCCGGCAGCGCGGGAGCAGTATGCCCAAAACCCGGATCGCGTGCTGCGAGAGCTCAACCAGTGGTTTCCCGCCGGCTCGGCCGAGCGAATGCGATTCGAGAGCCGGCTGCAGAGCACCGAGCCGTTGGGGACGTTCGCCCTGACGAATTCTCTGGCGGGTTTTTTGGTCCCCTGGCTCGTGGTGGCCTTGGGCATCGTGCTGAGCATGGCGCAACGTCCGGCGATCGCTTTGCCGGGCCATGAAACGAATCAACCCTGGCGCTGGGGGACGTTGCTGCGCGCCGCCGGTCTGGTTGCCTGTCTGCTGGCCGTGGCTGGCTGCCTGGTGTTGACCAAGAGTCGCAGTGCTTATGTGGCACTGTTGGCCGGCGCGCTCGTGTTGCCGCTGGCCGGCGGGGCGGGGCGGCGGATGTTCAACTGGAAGGCGGCCGTGGGAGCTGCCGTGGCGGTGCTATTGCTCGTGGGCGGGGCGCTGGCAGTCAAGGGTCTCGACGCGCAGGTGCTCACCGAGGCCTCGAAGTCGTTGGGCTTTCGCTGGCAGTACTGGCGCTCGACGTTGTCGCTGATCGGCCGCTATCCTTGGCTGGGCGTGGGGCCTGGAAACTTCCAGGACTACTACACGCAAGTCAAATTGCCCGAGGCCAGCGAAGAGATCCGCGACCCACACAATTTTCTGTTGGAAGTCTGGGTGACGGGCGGCACGTTTGCCCTGGCGGCGTTGGGGGCCGTGCTGGGCGTCGTCGCCTGGCGAACGTGGACCGCGCCGCGAGTCGCGTGGGGCGCGGGGCCCGCGAACGAACGAGCCGTGGAATCGAGCCGCCCGGTCGCATTCATGGCGGCGGGCGCGGCGGCGGGGTTCGTGTTGGCTTTTCTGATCGCGCCGGCCGTCGGACTGTCGTTGTCCGAGGAGCAACTGGCAAGCGGTTTGGCGATTGGCGCGGCGGTGTTCGGTCTGTTGTGGCCTTGGGTGATGCGCGGAACATTGCCCGCGAGGCTGGCGGCGGTCGGTGCTTTGGTGCTGGCGATTCACTTGTTGGCCTCTGGCGGCATTGCCTTTGCCGGCGTGGCCGGCACGTTCTGGATGCTGCTGGCGCTGGCGCTCAACCAACTCTCCGGCGAACCCGCGCCAAGCACCTCCAGCAGCAAGAGCAAGAGCGTGCCCGTGCAGCTGGGTTTGATCGGCGCGATGACGCTGACCGTCTGCGCGGGGGTGGCCTGCTATCTGCTGGCGTATCGCCCCGTGTTGAGTTGCCGAGCCGAGATGAGCCTGGCGGAGGATTCGCGGCAAGACGCCGCTGCTCGCTTGCGTCATTACTTTGCCGCCGCCGACAGTGATCCGTTGTCGGCCGAGCCCTGGCGGGCGATCGCGGAACTGGAAATGGATCGGCTGCGACAGAATCCGCAAACGCCGCACGCCTATCGGAATTTCGTCGCCGCGACCAGGCGGATGACCGAGCTGCAGCCGCACGCGAGTTCGACCTGGCGTCAAGCTGGCAACTGGTACGCCGAACTGCACCGGCGCAACCACGACGAGGAATCGGGCCTGACCGCGGTCGAATACCTGCGGAACGCCGTGGAGCTGTATCCCAACCTGGCGGCGCTGGAAGGCGAATATGCCCTGGCCCTGGCCGCCGCCGGTCAACCCAAGGCCGCTCGGCGCCAAGCCGAAAAAGCGGTGCGACTCGACGAGCAAACCCCGCACGCCGATAAAAAACTGCCGCCCGAGTTGGCCAAGGAAGTTCACGAATTGCTGGACGGCGATGAGCTGGACGGCGGTTAGCGGCCACGAACGTCCAGAATATCGAGCTGAGGTTCGCTCGGGTCGGTGCGTCGCGTTACCGTGCGAGTTTGGCTAAAATCAAGGTGGTGACTCCGCTCGAGGGCTTGAGAAAATTGAAACGGGGCGGCCGCTCAACCCCTGGCTGCTGATTGAGAATTTCGAGGTTCGATGAAAGCTTCCTACGTCGTCGTCATGAGCGTGCTGTTGGGCCTGTTGCTGGGGGCCGGCATCACCTGGGCCCGGTTTGGCAATCCGCCGCTGTCGCCGTTGCCGCATGACATTGAAGGCTCGGCGGCGCAGGTCGCGGCCGCAGCGCCCAAGCTGTGGATCGATCAGCGGAGCCATGATTTTGGAGCCATCGAGCGCGATATCGAGGTGCGCCATGTGTTCCACATCAAGAACACCGGCCAAGGCACGCTGACTTTGCGCGAGGCTGGCACCTCCTGCTCGAGGTGTACGGTCGCCGAAGTGGATCGGACCGAGGTGGGGCCGGGCGAGTCGGCCAACGTCACGGTCGCCTACATGCCGGGCGACCAATCGGACTTTCGCCAGAAGGCTTTGATCGTCACCAATGACCTGAACGAGCCGCGGATCGAGTTGGGGATCACCGGGCGCGTGACGACGCGCTATGAAGTCGTGCCGCCGAGCCTCGTCCTGAGCAAGATATCGGCCACCGAAACTCGGCGAGCCGAGGTGCGGATTTTCGCCTTCTTCTCGGACTCCCTGGAAGTCGTCAGCCACGAGTTTGCCGAAGCGGAGACGGCCAGTTTCTTCGAAGCCAAAATCTTGCCTATCTCGCCCGAACAGTTGGCCGAGCGCAAGGCAAAAAGCGGCTGTTCGGTCGAACTTACGGTCAAACCGGGCTTGCCCTTGGGGCCCTTTCGACAGACAATCCGCCTCCAAATCCGGCTGAGTGGGACGGAGGAAACCCCCACGATCCGGGTGCCGATCGCGGGCATCATCGACAGCGATATCTCGCTTGTCGGTTCCGGCTGGAATGCCGACGCCGGCCGGCTGGCGATCGGCGACGTGAAGATTTCCGAGGGTACGACGCGGCGCTTGCTGCTGCTGGTGCGGGGCGCTGGGCGTCACGAGGTCACGATCAAGCCGGTTTCGCGCGAGCCGGACTGGGTCAAGGTCACGGTGGGCGAGCCGTCGGAGCTGTCCAGCGGAGCGGTCACGCAGATTCCCCTGACCATTGAAATTCCGCCCGATGCGCCACCGGCGAATCACCTGGGAACCGAACAAGGCAAATACGGCGAAGTGATCCTGGAAACAACGCACGCCGACATCAAACAAATTCGCATGTATCTCCAATTCGTAACCGTGCCTTAAATGCAGGTGAGACAACGGTCCTGGCTTTCGGCGCCGCAAGCGGCGCGGAAACGAAATCACGACGCAAGGCTGCAACCATGAGGATGGATCCGAACATGACTGGCAGACTTTTCAATCGGCTGGGCGGGCTGCTGACGGCAGTGGCCGCATCCCTGGTCTTGGGCTGTGGCTCGAACAATTCGCCGGCGACCTCGCAAACTGCCGCCGAACGCACCGCCATTGATGGCCACCCCACGCCGGTCGGCGAACCCATGTTCGATCCAGCCGTGCAAACGGTCGCGTTCACCGAAAAGACGGCCCGTCGGCTCGAGTCGGCCAAGCCGAAGTTCGACCCCATCGCCGAGAACGGCAAGTATTTCGAAGGCTGGCCCAAGCCCAAGCTGGCGCTGGTGATCAGCGGCTCGCAGGATGGTTATCTGGAGCCCTGCGGCTGCGCGGGTATCGAGAATCAAAAAGGCGGCTTGAGTCGGCGCTACTCGTTCATCAAGCAGTTGGAAGTCCAGGGCTGGCCGGTGGCGGCCGTCGACGTGGGCGGGTTGGTGCGCCGATTTGGTCGGCAGGCCGAGTTGCAATTCAACATGGCGGCCGAAGCGCTCAAGCTGATGAATTATGGCGCCGTTGGATTCGGACCGGCCGATCTGCGGCTGTCGACTGGCGAGGTCGTGGCGGCCGTGGCGGGGGAGAAGCCCGAGGATTCAATCTTCATCTCGGCCAACGTCAGCCTGTTGGATCTAACCCCCAAGTTTCGCATCATCGAAGCCGGGGGACTCAAGCTGGGCGTCACCGCGGTGCTGGGCTCGGAATATCAACAACAAGTCAACAACAACGACGTGACGATCACGCCGGCCGCCGAAGCGATCAAGTCGGTGCTGGGCAAGCTGAAAAAATGCGACATCAAAATCCTGCTGGCCAACGCCACGACCGAGGAGGCCCGCGCGCTGGCCAAGCAGTTTCCAGAGTTCGATCTGGTCGTCGAGGCCGGCAGCGCCGACATTCCGGCCGCCCAGCCCGAGAAGATTGCCGGCACCAAAGCCCGACTGATCGAGTTGGGGCACAAGGCCCAATACGTGATCGTGGCTGGATTTTTCGAGACCCGCAATGCCGACCAGCCGTTGGCGGTGCGGTTTCAGCGGGTGGCGCTCGATTCGCGCTATCCCGACGCCAAGCCGATGAAGCAACTGATGGCCAACTATCAGTCGCAACTCCAGCAACTCGGCTGGCAGGAGCTGGGCGCCAAGGGCGTGCCGCATCCGCGAGCGCAGAAGGGCGACCCGCTGTCAGGCAAGTTTGCCTCGGCGGCCAGTTGTAAGGAATGCCATCCGACGGCTTGGGGCATCTGGAACAAGACCGATCATGCCCACGCCACCGAAACCTTGGTCAAGGTCGACCCGCCCCGGCAATACGATCCGGAGTGCATTAGTTGCCATGCCACGGGCTGGAACCCCAGCGAGTTCATTCCTTACGTCAGCGGTTTCGACAGCCTGGAAAAGACGCCGCAGTTGGCCGGCAACGCCTGCGACAACTGCCACGGACCGGGCCGCGCTCACGTCGCCGCCGAAAAGGGCGACGACCGCGCCAAGCGCGACGCCGAGCGCGAGGCGCTGCGGCTCACGGTGGACTTCGCCCGGGACAACGTCTGCGCCAAGTGCCACGATCACGACAACAGCCCCGAGTTCGACAAGCCCGGCAAATTCGAAAAAGAATACTGGCCGAAGGTTGAACACGGCGGGGAGTAGTCAAGGATGAAGGCGGAAGGATGAAAAGGAACCGGGCTTCATCCAACTTGCGACGCGCCGCTATCCTTGAATTTCCGCCAGCGCTTCTTGCGGGATATTGAAATTCGCGCTGACATTTTGGACGTCGTCGTGGTCGTCGAGCTTTTCCATCAGGCGGAGGACTTTGCGGCCGGTTTCGGCGTCGAGGTCGATGGTTGACGTGGGAATGCGGGTGATCTCGCTGACGTCGGGCGTGATGCCCTTGGCGGTGAGCGCGGTGCCGACTTCGGCGAAGACCGAGGGGTCGCAGGTGATTTCGAACTTGTCGTCCATGCGCTTGACGTCGTCGGCGCCGGCCTCGAGAGCGAACTCGAGCAGCGCGTCCTCGTCGATCCTTTCGGCGGGCACCAGGAACAGCCCCTTGCGCTCGAACATCCAGGAGACGCAGCCGGTGGCGCCGAGCTTGCCTTCGCTCAGTTCGAAGATCTTGCGAATTTCGCCGGCCGTGCGGTTGCGGTTGTCGGTCAGGATTTCGCACAACACGGCCACTCCGCCGGCGGCATAACCCTCGTAGAGAACTTCGTCCAGGTTGCCGCCTTCCAGTTCGCCGGTGCCGCGCTTGATGGCGCGGATGATGTTGTCCTTGGGCACGCTCACGGCCTTGGCGGCGTCGATCGCATAGCGCAGCTTGAGGTTCATGTCGACGTCGCCGCCGCCGGATTTGGCGGCCACGATGATGGCCTTCGACAATTTGCTCCACAGTTTGCCGCGCTTGTTATCGATCAGGGCTTTCTTGTGCGCGATGTTCGCCCAGTGCGAATGGCCTGCCATGAAATGCACTCTCTCGAAGCTCTGGAAATCTCTGTTCGCCCGCGAGCCGGTAACGAATCGTGGTCGATTCGCTCGAGCGGCTATTTCTTGGCCGCCGCGTTTTGGGCTCGCGTGATTTTTTCGCGCGTCAGCGCGACCTTCGTGGTGTCGCTCTTCTCGAACGCCGCGGCTGCCCGGTTCCAATTCTCGATCGCTGCCGTCTGATCGCCAGTGGCCAGTTGGGCCTCGGCCAGGTGATCGAGGATCACGCCGTCGGGCTCGTCGACGGCCGCGGCGGATTTCAATTCGACCAGCGCCTCGGGAAAGCGTCCCAGCCGGAAGAGGACCCAGCCCAGGCTATCGCGATAGGCCATGTTCTTCGGCTCGGCCGCCACGGCAAATTGGATCATGGCCAAGGCCCGATCCAGGTGCTTGCCCGCGTCGGCCCACAAGTAACCCAAGTCGTTGAGCGCGCCGGCGTCCTCGGGAAACTCATCGAGCACCTGCTCGACCCATTCCTCGGACTCCTTCATCTTGCCTTCCTGCACCGAAATATTCGAGAGCACCAGCCGGGCTTCGTGTACCACTTCGCGGGCTTCGGGTGAGTCGTACTGCGAGTCGAAGCGGCTGATCAGCTCGGCATAACTCTTGCGGGCCGCCTCGTAACGTTTGGCGTGATATTCGATCCAGGCCACGCGGCTGGCAAAGCGGGGCGAGTCCTTCTTCAAATCGGCGCCTTTGCGGGCGGCGGCGATCGCCTCGTCGGTGCGGCTGTTCATCTCGAGCGCGCCGGCCAGGTAGAAATAGATGGCCGGATTATCGCCGTTGGCCTTTTCATCCAAGGCCCGCTGGAACACCTTGACGGCTTCGCCAAACTGGTTGGCCAGAAACAACTCCAAGCCCCAGGTCAGCAGCACTTCCGAGGCCTTGCTCGGATCGGCCTTGATCGCCGCGTCGAACAGCGCCTCGGCCGTGGGCAGGTCCTCTAGCTCCACCGCCAGCAGCGCGGCTGCCAGATTGGCGCCGAACGCGTTCTTGTCGCCGGCGGCCAAGGGATTCTTCCGCGCCTCTTCGACAACGGCTCGGCACACGTCGGCATCCTCGACCAGTGCCTTGGCGCTGTCGCCCAAGGGCTCCAGCGTGCCGCCGCGGCCCACGGTCTCGGCCAAGGTCGCCAGCAGTCGGGCCGCATCCTTCCTTTGGCGATAGATTTCGACCAGTCCCTGATACGCCTCGACCGGAGGCCGTGTCTTATTCTCGACCAGCTTCTGATAGATCGGTTCGGCCTTATCGAATTGGTTCGCCTGTCGATATTGCTGGGCCAGAAAATAGGCCAGCGGCACGTTCTCGGCATCGGCGGCGCGCAATTTTTCCAGCCGGTCGAGCAGTTGATCGCGGTGGGCCTGCGCTTCGAGACATTCGGAGAGCAACTGATAGGGGGCCGTGCCCTGGCTCGAGCCGTGACCGGCGAAATATTGGTCGAGCTTCGCCATCGCGTTGGCCGCCTGCTTTTTCCGCGCCAGTACGCGAGCTTCGTGGTAGGCGAACAACGTCTCGTCGGGCTTATACCGGTTGGCCTTTTCGAAGGCGGCCAAGGCCTCGTCGGGCTTGTCGGCCTCGAGAAACGCTTCGGCAAACAATTGATAGGTCAACTCGCCGTTGTTGATCAGGGCCTTTTGCATCGTTGGGTCGAGCCCGTGCTCTTTCGGTTCGTCGAGGGCTTTGATCACCTCGCGAAAATGACGGGCGGCCTGGTCGAACTGCTTGTCGACGAAATACAGCCGGCCCATTTCCAGCGCCAACAGCACCAGGCTGGCCGACGGCTTGTCCTTGGCCTGCTGGTGCAGGGCCTCGGCCCGTTCATAGAGCTTCAAAGCACGCTCGCCGTCGCCTTCCTCGGTCAGATGGATGGCCAGGCGGCGCAACAGCATCGGATCGGTCGGGTCGTGCTCGGCCATGATCAGTGCATAGCGCACGGCCTCGGCCTGGCGATCGAGATTAAACGCCAAAGGCACGATCTCGCGCAGAGCGGCGACCGCGGCGGGATCGAGCCGGTAAGCCCGCTCGTACGAGCGCAGAGCGCGGGGCAGGTTTTGCTTCTGCTCGGCCACGCGGCCGGCGGCAAACAGGGCCAGGGCCTGCACGCGATCGTTTTCGCGGCCGCTGCGGGCCCGCTGTGGCACGAGGAGCTCAACGGGATCGTCGAGTTCGACGCTTTGCCCCTTTGCCGGGGGCTGGGTCTCCGCTGCCGCCGGCTGGGCCTTCGCGGGCTGGGGTTCATCCGCCGTGACGCGGCCCGCCCAGACCAGGGGCCCGGCAGCGAGCAAAAGCCATATTTTCCACGTCGGATGCATCGAGAACCTCGGCTGGTCGGCCCTATTATACCCGCCGACACCAGCAACGGTCAGATTGGCCCGCTCGTCATCCATTCCAGCGGGGCTCAAGGGCGGGGGGAGACACGCGTTACGCCCGACGCGACGCTAGCGAGGCTTGCGTTTCGTCAGGGTCTTGGCGGCGGTTTTCTTGCCGGCGGGACCGGCCTTTTTCTTGGGGTGCGCGGCGGCCTTGGCATTGCGCACGACGTGCTTTTCGGCGGTCTTGGCGGGCTTTTTCGCGGCCGCGGCAGGCTCCTTGCCCTTCTTCTTGCTGTCGACAGCCACGGCTTTGGTCGGTGGCGGGGCAGGGGCCTCGACCGGCTTCTTCGAGGCCCGCTTCGGAAAACGCTCACGGGCGTCGGAGGCGATGGCCAGCAACTGTTCGCGCAGCGAGGGCGAGAACGGATTGCTGAAAAAGTCGGCGCCCAACTCGTGTACCAGAGCGCCGAATTCCTGCCCCTTGCTCTTGGGAATGGCGCGCTCCATGCCGGGCACCTGGCCTTCGGCGGCCTCGGACTCGCTGATCACGCCCAACACGTACAGAGCGCCGAGCGTTCCCTTGTCGACCGGAATCGAGTGGCCACCCAGCGCGGTTTGCGTGGCATAGGCCACGGTGAACGGGGTCGAGCCGGACAGTTTTTGCAGTCGCTTGACCGCGACCCCGATGTTCTGTTTCTTGAGGTGTTCCAAGTCGAACGAGTAGTCCGACTCGAAGACGCTTTGCAACACGCCCTTCAATCGCGTGCCGGCGCCGGTCGCATCCGGCAGGTTGTCCATCACCTCCGACAGTTCCTTGACCGTGCTCACGCGGATTTCGTTCCAATCGAAAAACGCGGCCTGAACTTTGGTGAAGGCCTGTTGGGCCGTGTCGTGGCGAGCATTTTCCAGGACGCAAGCAAACAACAGCGACTCGAGCAACGGCTGGTCGCCCTTGAGCGGAGTGTGTTTATACGTCCGCTTCAGGTGCTTGTGGGTCTTGTTGAGCAATGCCGCGCGATTGGATGTTGTCATGCCTGTCTCGTCAGTCGAATCGAAAAAGCCAGGTGCGAATGGGGGGTGGGAGGGCGCGTTGGGTCCGCTGCGTCGCTTCCAATAAGTCTAGGTCGAGGTATCCGAATCCTCGTGCTCAGCGGGCTCGTCATCCTCGGCTGCCGGTTCGGCGGGCAGCACAGACTGCAAAATCCGGCTGATTTCGATCGAATGCTTAACCCCTAAGTCTAGCACGAACGTCAATCGCGGCGTGTAGCGGGTGTCAATTCGCTTGGCCACCTTGGATTGCAGAAAACCCGCGGAATTCTGCAATCCCCGTAAGCTAAGATTCTGTTTGGTCTCGTCGCCCATCACCGAAACGTGCACCTTGGCCTGCCGCATGTCGGGCGAAACCTCGACAAAGGTGACCGTCACGTCGCTGATCCGCGGATCCTTCAGGTCGGTCAGGATCGCCATGGCGACGACCTCGCGGATGGCTTCAGCGGCTTTCTGGGTACGTCGCGAGGTCATAGGTTTATCGATTTGTCCAAGGCACGCCATTTCGATCGCACGATCCCCAAGAGACCGCCGTTACCAACTCAGAACGTGCGTGCAAACTCCTCGACCTTGTAGGCCTCGAGCGTGTCACCTTCCTTCAAGTCGTTGAAACCGCCCAGCTTGATACCGCACTCGAGCCCCTCGCGCACTTCGCGGGCGTCGTCCTTTTCTCGCTTCAACGAATCCAACGCATAGTCGCCGATGATTCGATTGTCGCGAATCACGCGGACGCGGGAGTTGCGCTGCACGACGCCCGAGATCACGCGGCAGCCGGCGATCGTGCCGACGCGGCTGATCGTGAACGTTCGCTGCACGATGGCCCGACCCAGCTCGATGTCGCGCTTCTCCGGCTCGAGCATGCCTTCCAAGGCGGCCTTCAAGTCGGCCGTCAACTTGTAGATGATCTCGTAGCGGCGAATCTGCACGCCGCGGGCCTCGGCCAGCGTGCGGGCGTTTTCGTCGGGCACGACGTTGAAGCCGATGATGATCGCGTCCGAGGCGTCGGCCAGGTGTACGTCGGCCTCGGTGATGCCGCCCACCGTGGCCTGCAAAACCTTGATCTTGACCTCCGGGTGTACGAGCTTGGTGAGCTCTTTCTGGATCGCCTCGATCGAGCCGCGCACGTCGGCCCGCAAAATGATGTTGAGCGTCTGGGCCTCTTTCTGGCCCAGGCGATCGAACAGGTTTTCCAGCGTGACGTGCGTGGGCGCGCCGCCCAGGGCCGCGCGGCGGCTCTTGCCCTCGCGCAGCTCGGCAATCTGGCGGGCCTTGGCGATGTCGTCGAGCACGTAGAAATGTTCGCCGGCGGCCGGAGCGATGTTCAACCCGGTGAGGTTGACCGGCATCGAAGGCCCGGCCTCGCGATGGTGCAGGTGGATGTCGAGCGTGTCGTACATCGCTTTCACGCGGCCATAAGCCCCGCCGCAGACCACGGCGTCGCCGACGCGCAGCGTGCCGTTTTGCACGATCACCTTGGCCACCACACCGCGGCCCTCGTGCAACGACGCCTCGAGGCACGTGCCCGAGGCTGCCCGTTGGGGGTTGGCCCGATAGTCGCGCAATTCGGCCAACGTGAGCAGCGTTTCCAGCAGGTCGTCCATGCCCGTGCCCACGGTGGCACTGGTCTTGACCACTTCGGTGTCGCCGCCCCACTCGGTCGGCAACAGCTCGTTGGCGGCCAGCTGCTGATAGATTCGATCGACGTCGATGCCGGGCAGATCGATCTTGTTGAGTGCCACGACGATCGGCACGCCGGCGGCCTTGGCGTGGCTGATGGCCTCTTCGGTTTGCGGCATGATGCCGTCGTCGGCGGCCACGACCAGCACGGCGATGTCGGTGACGTTCGCGCCACGGGCCCGCATCTCGGTGAAGGCCTCGTGGCCGGGGGTGTCGACGAACGAAATCTTGCGTCCGTCCTTCTCGATCTGATAGGCCCGAATGTGTTGCGTGATGCCGCCGCTTTCGCCGCTGACCACGTCGGTGCCGATGATCCGATCCAACAGCGACGTCTTGCCATGGTCGACGTGGCCCAAGAAGGTGATCACCGGCGGACGGGTTTCGAGCAACGCCGGATCGTCCGGGGCGTCGCGCAGTTCGGTGACGGTCTGTTCGGCCAGATCCACCTGCTTGGTGAAATCGATTTCGACCCCCAAGCCCACGGCCAGCAATTCAGCCGTGTCGGGATCGATTTCGGAGTTGATGTTGATGTTGGTGCCCGGCGTGCCCAGCGTCAGCATCTGGCGCAGCACCTGGGAGGCGGAGATGCCGATCGCCTCGGAGAAGCTGCGGACAGTGCAGGGCAGCTCGAGCGTGACTTTGCTCTTGCGCGGGGCGGCCGTGTTCGAGCCGGTGCGCCGGATGACGCGCTGACCGCCACGGCGGCGCGGCGCGGGAGTCTCCTCTTCTTCACCTCGGGGGCGCACTTCGGCGCCGGTACGGCGGCGGCTCAGTTGGCGCTGTTCGCGACCGCCGAGCAAGGCCGGATCTTCAGTGCCCGGAGCCTTGCCGGGCGTGCCGCGGCGTCCGCGGGCCGCGGGCGTCACCGGGGCAGCGCCGCTGATCATCTCTTTGGGTCGCGACGGACGGTCGCGCGGGGATGCCGGCTTGGCGGGCGCGCCCTCGGGCTGCACCTCGTCGCCACCGTGGCGTTTGCCCTGTTGTTTGCGCACATGGTCGATTAGCGGCTTCGTGCCGCCGCTGCGACTGGCCGCCTTGATGACATCCATCGGCAACCGCAAGTCTGGCTTCTGCGGCGCCAGTTCCGGCGCGACGGGCGTGGCCGTCGGCTGCGAGACGCTGGGCAGGGGGGCCAGCTTGGGAGTCGAGCCCGAGCGGGTGACGGGGGGCTTGCCCCCGGCATCGCCGTTGGTCGGCTTCTTTCTTTTGTTTCGATCATCGAGCACCGGCATCTTATCGGTGACGGTGCCAGTGGGTGCGATGTAGTCTTCGCGTCGCACGACGCCCGGATCGGCGGGGGGCTCGATCGTCGTGGTGGTGCCACCGGGGCGCGCAGCACGAACCACGGGGGCTTTGGCCCCGGAACCGCCGCTGAGATAGGCCTTCACTCGCTCGACCTCTTCATCCGTCAGGCTGGCCAATGCCGAGCCCTTGCCAGTCACGCCTGCGTTGGTGCAGATGTCGACCAGGATCTTGCTGTCGAGTTTGAGTTCTTTAGCCAGTGAGTAGATACGAACGGGCAACTTGCAGCCCTCCCTCGCGTTTGTCTTCCGGGCACGATGCACGCGAAAGACGTGAAATACCTTAATTCATAAACGATGTTCTCCCTGTTAGCGCTCAACCTTCACTGGCGGCCGGGGGCGACTCGGCCGTCTCTTCCCGCGGCGCGCCGCCGTTGGCCGACTCGCCGTCGCCGGCCGTCTCGCCATCGTGTGTCGGCGCGGCCGTGGGATCTTGTTCGTGGGCTTGTCGCTCGGCGGCTTCCGCCGCTTCGGCGGCAGCCGTGGCCGCGTCGATACGATCCTGCTCACGCTGCCGGCGGCGCTCCAGCGCGGCGGCCTGTTCGGCTTCCTTGGCCCGCACGTCGGCCTGCTCGACGATCGCCGTGGCTTGCTCTTCGTTCAAGCTGCCCATCTCCATCAACGCGTCGGGCTCGATCACGCTCAGATCGTCGTAGGACAAAAAGCCCTCGCCCACCAACTTCTCGCTCAGTCCTTCGTCCACGCCTTCGAGCGCCGAGAACCCGACCACGGCCCGCTCGATCGACTCGTCGAGCTCTTCGCGGGTCATGATCTCGATGTCCCACACGCACAACTTGCTGGCCAGGCGCACATTCTGACCGCGGCGGCCGATGGCCAGCGAAAGCTGATCCTCGCGCACCAGCACGATCGCACGGCCGAGCATCTGGCAGAGAATGACTTCCTCGACTTCGGCCGGCTGCAGGGCGTTGGGAATCAGCACTTGCAGGTCGTCGCTCCAGCGCACGATGTCGATGCGCTCGCCGGCCAACTCGTCGACGATGTTCTTGATGCGGTTGCCGCGCACGCCCACGCAGGCACCGACGCAATCGACCCGCTGGTCCGAGCTGCTCACGGCCACTTTGCTGCGATAGCCGGGCTCGCGGGCGATGGCGCGAATTTCGATCACGCCGTCGGCGATTTCGGGAATCTCCTGCTCGAACAGGCGCTGCACCAACTGCTTGCGGGTGCGGCTGAGGATCACCTTGACCCGGCTGCCGGCTTTGCGGACCTCGAAGACCGTGGAGCGGACGCGTTCGTTCGGATGGTGCGTCTCGCCGGGAATCTGCTCGCTGCGCGGCAGGATNNATCGCGCTCGGCCTCGCGAATCTTCTGGATCATCACTTGCTTGGCGGTTTGCGCGCCAATGCGGCCAACGGTTTCCTCGGGATCGAGCGGGGTGCCGTTGTGCGTGCCAGAGATCGAACCGTCTTTGCGGTCGATGTGAACGATGATGTCCTCTTCCTCGCCATATTGCTTCTTGGCGGCCGAGACCAGGGCCGCTTCGATGGCGGTGAAGACCACCTCTTTGTCGACATTCTTATCGCGATGGATGGCATCGACGATCCGCAGCAGTTCGTTGGCATTCATGGTGATTTTTTTCTGTTCCCCCGTTGGGGGGCTAAATCAAATTGTCGGGAGATAGCAACGGGTCGTTTCGTCGCCTGCTCCACGGCCCACCAGAGGCCGGTGCGAGCGAAGCTAAGGACGCCGAAGCTGTCCCTCATCGGATTGTAAAAAAATTCGTTCTCGTCAATTCCCCCCCACCCGCGGGAAGAAGGAAACCGTCGCCGCCTTAACTGTCGGTCGCGTCGCACCAGTTCTTTCCGCTGTCGGAATCAAACAAATGCACGCGCCCCGGGTTGACCCCGACTGACACGCAATCACCGGGCTGCACGTTTCCGCGCGGCTCGATTCTTACTACTACGCAACAAGCCTCGCTTTTGTGCTCGGCGTGGCTTGCCTCGCCGCCACACGTTGCCGCATCCATCTCCACCGTTGCCGTGGCCGAGTCACCCAGCAACTCGACGCTCCGCACGATTCCATTTACGGGCCCCTTCACGAGCCCCAGTCCGGTGCCGGATCGCCGCGGCTCGATCCGCAGATCCTCGGCTCGCACTCCCAGCACGACTGGCCCCCGGCTAGCGTGTCGTGCCAGCGGTCGCCCGTCGAGCGGAATCGACCAGCCGCCACGGCGGAACACGTTCGCGCCGTCGGCCGTGGTCAGTTCTCCCTCGATGAAGTTCATGCCCGGCGTGCCGATAAAACCCGCCACGAAGCGGTTGGCCGGCCGGTCGTAAACCTCACGCGGTGTTCCTACTTGCTGAATCTGTCCCGCATCCATCACCGCGACGCGCTGGCCCAAGGTCAGGGCTTCCACCTGGTCGTGGGTCACCAACACCATGGTGGCCGCCAACCGCTGGTGGAGCTGCTTGAGCTCGCGCCGCATCTCTATTCTTAGCTTCGCGTCCAGGTTCGACAGCGGTTCGTCGAACAAGGTCACGGCCGCCTGGCGGACGATGGCTCGCCCCAAGGCCGCGCGTTGTTTCTCTCCCCCCGACAGTTGCCCCGGCAGGCGACCGAGCAAATCCGCGATGCCCAGCGTGTCGGCCGTTTGCCGCACCCGCAGGTCCACCGCCGCTTGCCGCTCGGCCCACACGGCCCGCTGCCGGGCGGGCAGGGCCCATCGCCACAGCCATGCCCAACCACCGGTCCCCTCGCGCAGTTCCAATCCGAACGCCAGGTTCCGCGCCACCGTGAGGTGGGGATATAAGGCGTAGTTTTGAAACACCATCGCGACGTCCCGCGCTTGCGGAGGGACGTCGTTGACGACGCGCGAGCCAATCCGTACCCTGCCTTTCGAGGGCTTCTCCAGTCCGGCGATCAACCGTAGCGTCGTGGACTTGCCACAGCCGCTGGGACCGACCAGCACGAGAAACTCCCGATCGCGCACCTCCAAGTTCAGTTCCCGAACCGCCGCCTTGCCGCCAGGAAAGAGCCTCGACACGTTCTCGAGGACCACGCCCGCCATGCTCGGCCGCTATTTCGGGAGAATGTCCGCCCAGCCCACGCCGGGAAGTGACCCCCAACGCGGCAAAAAACGTTTTCACACCAACACTTAGCGAAATCCGTAATCCGGTAAAGATACCGGGGGTGTGAAGAAGTGTCAAGCCGCCGGAATGGGGCGGGGGCGGGCGTCTGATTAGTCTGGTGGTGGGGATCAGCGGCGGAACTGTCGTGAGAGGAACCGCGCCGCAGCGTGCTGCCCCTTCGTCATCCCAGACCATTGCAAATGCGATCGCAGGTACTGTCTTAACTCAGTGCTACCGGGGAGACCTGGTATTTCTTCCACGATGGCACGAGTCACCCGCCGCAGATGGTCGCTTGACCGGACCGTCTCTCGACGCACTCAAGGGCTTATTGATATCGGCGTGTGCCTAGGAGCTAGCCACTGGATATCTCTCCTGACCGGGGTTATCGTCGCCTCGGGAAAAAGCCGTTGTGCTTGCTGAAGGTCCGCCTGGTCTCGCGATATTTCCCAATGGGTGAATAGAGCGTCGCCGGTATTCTTATGGGTTCGTTCGCTAACTCTAATACCAACCACCGAAATTGCTTGCGCGCCCTGCGCCTGACTTGCCCTCTCTGACTATCTTCCGTACGATGCCTTCGGCA
>PLYM01000091.1 GCA_003153375.1 Planctomycetaceae bacterium | reverse complement strand
TGTACCAGCTCGTGGTGTAGTTCGGAGCCCCCGAACCGGCACCGGCCGTCAACGACAGCGAAGGAGCCGGCATGTTGATCGTCGAGGTGACGGCCGTGCTATTGAGGAAGCCATCGTTGGCGACCACCGTGGCCGTTTCCACCGCCACGCCAGGACCACCCGTGGTGTTGTTGTAGGTGACCGTACGCAACACTTGCTGGTAATCGGCCAAGGTATCGACACCGCTCAACGTGAGTACGCCACCGGCGTAGCTCTGTGTGATGCTGGTACCGGTCGTATTGCCAGCCAACACGTCGCCCGTGTGCGGGCTGGTCAACGTGACGGTCATCGAAGCCAACGTGGTCCCGTTGTCGGTCACCGTGGCATTGGCCGCATCGGTGATCGCCACCGCAACGCTGCCGCTCCACGAGGCCGTGAAGCTGGTGCCCGCCGCGGCGCCGTTGAGGTCGACGGTCGGCGGATTGGTATTCAACACAGTCTCACTCACGCTGGCGGTGTTGTTGCCCTGATTAAAATCGACTTCATTTGCCGTCACGTTGAATTGATCGGTAAAGACACCCGGCTGGCCAGCATGTTCTTGGACCACGATCGTGACGCTGGCCCCGGCGGTTAGCGGTGGCAATTGAACATAAAACTGCCCGGTCGGAAAACCGAGGGCGGCGCCGGTACTTGGGTTGACGGTGACACTGTCAAGGGTCTCGCCCGGGGCGAGCGTGCCAGTCAAGACTGTGTCCGTGGCGGCCTGCGGCCCCGCATTGTTGACCGTGACTGTGTAAGAGTACGACTGGTTCGGCAGGGCCGGGCTGGGGCTGGGCTGGCCTTGAGCCGGAATCGAGACTTGCAAGTCGGCTTGAGGTGAGATCGTTTCATAGATCCCAACATTGTTGTTGTCCGGATTGGAATCCGACTGATCGGCTGTCACAAAGGCCAAATAACCATAGCCCCCCGCCTGGGAGATTTGTTCCGTAATCACGACCGTGGCGCTGGAGCCCACCGCAAGCGAAGGAAAAGTGATCAGATTGTGCCCAGGCGTCGACGTGGCGACCCCGCCGGCGCTGGGGCTGACACTGTCAAGCGTCGTGCCGCTTGGAGGTGCTTCGTCCACTACCACGTTGGTTGCGATCTGCGGACCGGCATTGGTGACCCGAAGCGTATAGCTATAGGGTTGGCTCGTGGCAGCCGGATTGGGACTGGGCTGGCTTTGTGCAGGGATCGAGATTTGCAAGTCGACTTCGGTGCTGACCGATTCGCTAATCGCAACGGTGTTATTGCCTAGATTGGGGTCAGCTTGATCGGCCGTGACGAAGGCCGGGTAGGAATAGCCGCTTTGCTGCGACGCGTGTTCCTCAATCGTGATCGTAGCGATCGAGCCGGCGGCAAGCGACGGAAAGGTGATAAAATAATGCCCAGGCGCGAACGTGACGATCCCTCCAGCGCTCGGGCTGATGTTGTCGAGAATCACTCCGGTCAGCGGCGATTCATTGACCACCACATTGGTCGCCGTGAACGGGCCGGCATTGGTAACCTGCAGCGTGTACGTATAGGCCTGGTTTGGCAAAGCCGGGTTGGGGGTCGGATTGCCAATGGCTGGGATCGAAATCTGCAAGTCCGCGTTCGCGATGATTACAGGTTCGGCGACGCTCGCGGTGTTATTGGTCGTGTTGGGATCGAGCTGCGTCGCGCTAACGCTCGCCGTATTGCTATAAGTGCCGATCTGTGCGGCGATGGCTTGCACCACGATCGTGGCGCTAGCTCCGGCGGCGAGGGATGAGTACGTGATGTTTTCCTGATTCGGGGAGACCTGCGTGGCGCTGCCGCCGGTACTGGGGCTGACGCTAACCAATTGCGATCCCGCGCCCGTAGTCTCCACGACCATTACGTTCGTGGCAGTCGTCGAGCCAGCATTGGTCACCGTCACTGTGTACGTGTACGGCAAACCGGTGCTTGTCGGATTGGGAGAAACCGTGCCGATCGTCACCTGCATGTCGAGACTGATGGCGCGATTCAACTGGACATTCTGGGAGAAATTCTGGAAGGTGATCGGGGCAGCGCCGCTACGGGTCAACGAATTGCTGGTCAGCACATAGCTTGGCAGTTGAACGGCATCCTGATCGTCAAACGTCAGAGAGTTGACCCCGGCTTGCCCGTCGAGATTCAGCGAGCCTTGAATTCCATCGAGACTGCTCGTTGGATAGCCCACCACAACGGTGTCGTTGGCGCTCCCGGTGTTGATCGACAGAGGCGTGCCGGCAGCAGTGCTCTGGACGTTGAACACATTGGTCGTCATGCCGCCGAAAATATTCAGGGCAGCAAGATTGTGATAACTGAATGTGTCGATGCCTTGCGTCACTGTAGGTTGTTCACCCGGCAGCGTAATCGTCAGCGCATCCGTGCGAACGACACTTTGGTTGGTGACAGCGTAGGTGGGCCGCGTTTGCACGGTTGCCGGTATCATACCCAGGAATTGAAGCCCGTCGGCATTGGCGTCGTCGTGCAGGTTGAGCGTGGTCGTGCCTCCTGCGCCACCGTTGACCGAGAGCATTTCAACATCGATCAGCGTGTTGCCAGGTGCGCCAGCATTGACCGTGTTGATTCCATTGCCGGTGTTCACGGTCACGGGTGTGACGACCGTTTCCTGAATGTTGGTTGTATTGCCACCGGCGGCCGTGTTGAGCACCAGGTCCGCGATGAATCCAAAAATAATCGTCGCGGCGCCACTGCGGGCGACGGTGTTGGAGTTGACGGTGTATGTGGAAATCGACGACGCGCCCTGATCGTCGACGTGGAGCACAGCGTTGCCCCCCGATCGGCCGTTGATGGTCAGGGGCGCCTGAATTGCGTTCAAGCGGTTTTGTGAATCACCGACATTGAAGATGTCGTCGGAGAGGCCCGGGTTGATCGTTTCCGGGGCATTCGCGGCGATTCCCTGGACATCGAAAACGTTGTGGCTGCTGCCGCCGGTAATCGTCAGACCAGCGATGCCGCTGTAAGTGACCATGTTCGTAGAGGTGGAGCTGGACGTCGAGGGGTCAGGAAACCCAGCCGTATCCTCGACAACATTGGTCCGAATCACGCTGTTGCTGGTGACGACATAGGTTGGACTGGTCGTTTCCGAGACGGGAATAAAAAGACCGGGCAACAGTGGATCCGTTTTGTAGAAGGTAGTGTTCGCATTGGCCTCGTCATCGAGGAACAAATTGGTAGCCCCGGCGCCGTCGATTTCGAGGCTGCCGATTGCGTTCAGACTATCAGTGGCGTCGCCAACTGTGACGATAGCGTTACTGATTCCGGTGTTGAGCACCACCCGAGCCGCGCCCGCGGTGCTGAGTACATAAAGGCTGTTCGTGCTCGCAGCCGTGGCGTCGTACAGCGTTAGACTGTCCAGATGGCTGTAATAGATCGGTGCGGTGTTCGTGAGCGTTTGTCGGCCGGTGTTGTGGTCGATTACATTCCGAAAACCGATCAGTTCCTGGTTGTCCACGGTATACGTCGCGAGGTTTGTCGTACTTCCACGGTCATCGACCAAGAGCGTCGTACCGGCCTGACCGTTGACGGTCACGGCCCCGCCGAGAAGTCCCAGATCCTCACCGATCCCTTCGACTTGGATGTTGTTGATCCCCGAGCCGCTATTGATCGTGGTCGCCTGGCCCTGGGGTGTGGAATCGATGTAAACGTTGTTGCCGTTGTAGATGCCGGCGCCCGTATTGACCGTCACGCTGCCCATGGGGCTAAAGCTGACCGAGTTGCTTTGCGGGCCAAACAGCGACCCCGGCGGCTCCTGGTTGATCCGCGTCACGCCGCTAAATGAAACGTAATAGACGGTGCTCCAATCCACCGCGTTGGTGGAATCGTTGACGATTAGCGAGTCGGAACCGACGGTGCCCGAGTCCTGGATCGACAGCGTGGGTTTGACCCCGGCAAAGAGGGACCAGTTGAGGATATAGGTGTCACTGCCATCTCCCCCGTCGAAAGTAAGCCCTTGGGTGTCATCGATCGTAAAGGTGTCGTTGCCCGTGCCGCCGTAGAGCGCCAAGGAAGCTGGAGTTTGGTCTACGTTGAAGTGGTCGCCGCCGTTACCACCAAAGATTGCCGTATCTGCGTTGGCGGCGCTATTTACCGTAAAGTCATTGGCCCATCCGTTGACGCCATCGGCCCCCTCGATGATGAGGCCTACGTGTTGGAGGGAATTGAACGACACAATGGGGCTGGCGGCCGTATAAGAGAATGTCGCACGGTGAAACACTTCCGTCGAGAACCCGACTGAGGTGATTCCGTTGAGTGCATCGGTCATGTCGATCGAATTGTCGGAAACTCCACCGGCAAACAAGGTCCCATTCAAATTGATGTGACTAAGACCGTTCCCACTCGAATCCTGAATGCTGGTGGCAAACGTCATCGAGGTGTCCAGGTTCATGTCATAAATGCCCTTCCCGCTGCCGGTGCCGCCGTCGAGCACCAGTGTATCGAGTTGATCCAAGCCTTTGATGGTCACCTGTAGGACCTGCAAAGGACTGTTGCTTCCGGAGTAGTTGTCCGTCACTGTGGCGGCCGGCAGTCCTTCGGATTGCGGCGTGGACGCTACGCTGAATTCGTCCGACTCAACTCCTCCGAAGATCGTCACGCGGTCGGCGGCGGGCACGAAACCGTCTTGCCCAACGTTCAGTGCAACTCCCAGGATCGAGGTGTCGGTGAGGGCATTCAGTTGGACCGTGTTTTGCAGGCCGTTCCCTTCGTAACTGAAGTAGGAAATGTCGCGGGCGGTCGCGTTGGCCACGTTGCCACTGATGACCAGGGCGTTCTTGCCATCCAGAGCATCGACGACCCCCTGCTGGGTGCCCAGAGCCAAGGAGCGTGGCGGGCCCTGTGTGTTTTGAAACATGGGTGTGGATTCACCCAAGAGGTACACCGTGTCTTGACCTCCGCCCCCTTCAATCGAGGTGGAGCCTTCGGCATCATCGCCCGATAGCTGGAAGACGTCATTTCCGACGTTACCATACTCGGTATCCCCGCCGCCCAAGCCATAGAAGACGTTTTTGCCCATGCCGCCATAGAGCGTATCGCTGGCGGTCGTCCCGCGCAAGACGTCGGATTGGGAGTTGTCCGATCCATCGAATCCTTGCCCTTGAAGGAAGGCGCCGAGTGTCACGGGCGAGGTCCAAGCGCGATCCAAGATCGGCTGAAACTGGCTAGGCTGGGCGAAGCCGCCATACTCGAGAGATCCGCCGACCAACGTGTCATCGCCGCCACCGCCAATGAGGACCGCGTCACCGCCGCCGCTGTATTCGAAGTCGTCGTTGCCATTGCCGCCATCAAGAAAGGCGTTGACCGGAGCACTGTCCGAACCGCTATAACCCCCGTTGGAGCTCACCGTGCCGATTACGATCGTATCGTTGCCATCAGTGACTCCGTTCGTGGCAATGAGGTTGATCGGGTACAAATTGGTGGGATAAAACGAGCCGTCGCCTGCGTAGCTCGTCCCCAACCAATACTTCTCCGTGCGGTCCGGGTAGATCGCCTCGATCCCGTAGCGCGTCGATTGTTGGCCACCATCGCCTGTGGGCCCGGGCTCTTGATAGTTTTGCACGTGAATGGTGTCATCGCCCGACGTCATTTGCAAATAGAGCGTGTGATCGACCACGGCTGTTACGTCCGCGCTCGCGGCCGGGGCCGTGTTGAAGTCGTAGACCACGACATGCGCGACGTTGTAGGTCCAGATGGTGATGTCGCCCAGCGGCGTGTCGAGTCCCACATTGACGTCGGCCGACGCGTAGATCTCCCCATTGGCCTCGAAAATCGAACCGCTCAAGAGCTTTCCGAGGCGCACTCGCTGATTGGCATCGTCGTTTTGAGGATCCAGGTGGAGCGAGCCATCCATGTAGACCCCGCCGTTGGCGTGGACGACGAACGCGTCGCCAAACAGCGACAATGCACCGTGGACGTCGAGACCCGTGGCGTAATGAGCGTAGGGTTGGCCCGTTACCGGATTCGTCGGCGATGGACTTTCCTGCGTGTTATCGACATAGAACCCGTCGAGCAAGTCGGCGGCATTGTGGTCACCCAGGTACTCCGTCAGTCCGGTCGTGTCATAGCCGGCCTTCAGGTTCAACTCCAGGCTGGCTTGAGCGGTGAGCCCAATGTCCAGCACGCCGGGGATTCCCAGAATCGGCGAAGCTTTGAAGCTCGCATTGACCGGTGGTAGCGTGAACGTGAAGAGGTCCGCATTTTGACCCATGAACAGCTTAAACACGCAATCCAGCGGATCGTCGATAACGGGAAACTGGAAACCAGTGGCCGCCGAAGGCCCGTTTCCGCTGATCGACGGCGCGGAAGCGGCCAGGTCGCTGAAATCACTGGATGTGGCATCGGCGCCCGCGAGCAAGGCTGCTGGGTCAATGTTGCTAAGCACGTCCAAGTCGTTGGCGAAGCTGCCGCCGAGAATGTCGCCGAGTGAACCGTGCGACTGGTCGACGACGGCAAAGCTGCCCAGGGTCAGCATGCTGGACCCCGATTCGCTGGTACTGATCTTGTCGATGAGCGTGATGAACTTGAACGCGTCTCCCAGCGGTCCTTCGGTAATGCCGTCCGTGTTCAGGAGACTGAGAAGATTGACGTCGACGCCGATGTTGCTCAGACCTGGAATCGACGTGGTGAGGGCATCGACGATGGGTTGCATGGGCTGGGTGAATTTCTGCAAGTCGCTGATCATCGTCGTAACCAGCCCCGGCAAAAGATTGCCGAGATCCAACTTCACGTTATCGAACGAGAGGTGTTCGACCGTCCCGAACGATGAGGGGCTGCCACCCAGCGATTGATTACCAAAATGCCAATCGAGATTGAAATCGGAGGTAAATCTTGGATTGATGGGGAGCGTGTGGTTCGGATCGAACTGTAGCGTCAAAGAAAGCCCGACGTTGGCGTCGCCGGATAGGGCGAAGCTGGCGACATTGCCGGACGAACTGAGCCCGACGGCAAAAGTGGCTGCAAACGAGGAAGACGTGGTTTCGGCGTTGCCGTCCGTGGCACTGAATCCCAGCAACCCCAGGTTCCCGCTGGCCGAAAGGCCGGGGACCGACGCGTTGGCCGTGATGGATAGCGGCGTCGGGCCGGATGTGAGGCTGACGGTATTCAAACCAGCCAGAATTCGAAAACTCAAATCATAACTGAAGCCAAGGCTGATGTTCACGCCGCTGGCGGACGTGAGTTTGATCAGGTTCCCCAAGCCCAGGTCAAAGGCTCCCGTGCTGGCAACGGAGGCGGGGGCCTCGGTGAGGAGCATGTGGACGTCCAAGTATGTGCCGCCCGGATCGGGGCTCACCTGGATGTCCGTCGGGTTGACGAAGCCGCTATGGTCCGTGTCGCCCAGCAGACGCACGATTCCCGACGTGGGATTGAGGAGGGGGAACAGAGCGTTCTGAACGGCACCAATCAATCCCGTGTCGACCGTACGCGAGCCGAGACTCTGTAACGTCGTGCCGATGCGATCAGCCTGCTGAACGATGTTGTCCAGGGCGCTGATCGTTTGATCGAGCTGTTTGCCGATGATGGGGATTTCATTGGCGTTATCAAATGCGGTGTCGACCCTCGACTGCACGTGGTCGATGAGGGCCAGGACTTGCTGGCCTGCGGTGCCAAAGTTGATGGAACCGTTGAGTACCCAGCGCTGTTCGAGCGCTTCCAAGGCCAAGGCAGAACGCCGTCGGAAACGGGCTTCGCGCGAATTCGCGGCCACCTGTGCCGTCGGACGCTGCCGTTTCCGTCGGTTCTTCAACATGTTGAGCCAGCCCCTGCGTTTCGATGAGGGCAAGTTAGCCGCGTGGCCAAAGCACGACGGCTCCCCGCAATCAAGTAATCGAAAACCAGCCCCGTAGCCCGACGTCGGCCACCCGTTTTCTTCTCGAAATCGTTGTAAGCGCCTGCCGCCAACATTAAGATGTGCGCTAACTCTTGACGCTGTCACTTCTTGAATGCTTCACCCTTGGCAAATGAACCGTCGGTAACCCACTGGATCGCAGGCTTGAAGTCCGGCGACGCGGAATCGGCCCAGAATCTTTGGGACCGCTATTTTCAGCGCCTGGTTGTGCTGGCTCGCGGCCATCTGGGCATCGCCTCGCACGGCGGAGCCGACAACGAAGACGTGGCGCAAAGCGTTTTCAAGAGCCTGTGTCTGGGGGCCGAGCGTGGCAAGTTCCATCGCATCACGGATCGCGATAACTTGTGGGCCCTCCTGGTCCCAATGACTGCCTATAAATCGCGGGATCTGCTTCGTCGTGAATGGTCTTTGAAACGGGGTGCCGGGCGAGTATTGGATGAAGCGGCCATGGCAGGCGATAAGGAGTCGTTTGGCAAACTCGACGATCTTCTCGGTCACGAACCGACGCCCGAGTTTGCAGCTCAGATGGCCGAACAATGCGAGTGCCTGCTGTCGCGACTGAACGATCGCGAGCGGCGGACCGCCGAGCTCAAGCTGCAAGGTTTCTCCAACCAAGAGATTGCTGGCCAAATGGTCTGTACCGTGCGGACGGTCGAGCGGCGGCTGGAGGCGGTGCGTCACATCTGGACGAATTGTTCCTAAAAGGCCTGTCGGGGCGGGGCGTTAAAATGCGACTAAGTCTTTGGAGAGCTGATTCCCGTCCTGACAGCAGCCATGAGATGTGCCGATGAATCCCGATCCGCGCGCGGGTCCAGACCTGAACCTGGAGACGATTCGCCTCATCGACGAGGTCTGCACGGTGTTTGAAGAGCAATGGCTCGGCGGCGGTAGGCCGCTCATTGAAGATCTGCTGGGAGACAGTACCGGCTTAGAACGCACCGCTATCTTCAGTGAACTGTTGGCTGTGGAAATCGAACTTCGCCTCGCAGCCGGCGAACTGCCATCGCGCGCCGAATATGCCCAGCGGTTTCCCACCCATAGCCACTTCGTTGATTTCGTATTTCCCGAGGCGGAAGAGAGGGCCAGAGGGTATTCGCCACAACCCGCAGCCAGTGCGGCTACCTCTGAGTTGCCCCACGCGTTCGGCGACTATGAGTTGCTCGAAGAGATTGCCCGCGGCGGCATGGGCATCGTTTACAAAGCGCGGCAAGTATCGCTCGACCGCATCGTGGCGGTAAAGATGATTTTGACCGGCCAGTTGGCATCGGACGCTGAAGTGGAACGCTTCTGCCTCGAAGCCCAAGCGGCCGCACAACTCGATCATCCAAATATTGTGCCCATCATTGAAGTTGGCCAGTGGAGTGGTCAGCGTTACTTCTCCATGGGGTTTGTTGATGGAGTTAGCCTTGCTAGTCGACTGACTGCCGGCTCACTCGCGTCGCGTGAAGCGGCTGAACTGTTGCTCGTGGTTGCCCGCGCAGTCCATTACGCGCATGAGCATGGCGTCATTCATCGAGACTTGAAGCCGGCCAATATTTTGTTGGATTCCCATGGCCGACCGCACATCACGGATTTTGGCCTGGCAAAACGAGTCAGCGCCGACAGCGGCCTTACGAACACAGGCCAAATGATTGGCACACCCAGTTTTGTGCCGCCGGAGCAAGCGCGGGGTAAGGCTGAATTGATCGGCCCCGCGTCGGACGTTTATTCGCTCGGCGCCGTCCTCTTCTTCATGTTGACCGGCAGTCCGCCATTTCAGGCTGCCAGCACGCTGGACACCCTCAAGCAAGTCCTCGAGCAGGAACCGGTTCCACCGCGCAAGCTGAACGGCAGCGTGCCGCGCGATCTCGAAACAGTCTGCCTGAAATGCCTGCAGAAGGACCCCAGGCGGCGCTATCACACGGCCCGCGAGTTGGCCGACGAATTGGTGCGCTGTTTGGCGGGAGAACCAATTCTCGCTCGCCCCGCGGGCCGTGCTGAACGGCTCTGGCGGTGGAGCAAGAGGCAGCCCATCGTGGCCGCGCTGGCGGCTACCGTACTGTTCTCGCTGGCCAGCGGCACGGCGATCTCGACTTATTTCGCGATCCGAGCCGGGAACCAGGCTGCCGCAGCCGAGCAAAGCGCCGCGATTGCCGGACGCAACGAGAACGAAGAGCGGAAGCAGCGGGTGCGGGCAGAAAACGCTGAGACACTAGCCAATTTCGAGAAAGCGCGGGCGGAAGTGCAGGCAGCAACCGCCCAAGGTGTTTCCAATTTCATGGTCGGGATTGTGCAGGGGAGCGACCCCATCGGATTGTCCGGATATCGCCTGGGCGGGACCGACAAAGTCGACGTCAATACAACCGCGCTGGAACTTCTGGACCGAGCCAGCAAAAAGATTCAAACGGACCTGGGCGATCAGCCTGAGGTCCAGGCCAAGTTGATGCAGACGATCGGCGATGTCTATGCCAGCGTGTTCAAATTCGACGCGGCCGAGCCATTGCTGAAACAATCGCTACAAATCCGCCGCGAACGATTCGGAAACAAGCACGCACAAGTTGCGGATAGTCTTCATAGCCTATCCGTGTTCCATTTCCTGGAAGGTGATTTCGAGGGAGCCGAGGCCCTTTGTCGCGAGGCATTGTCAATACGCTCTGAGCTATTCGGCGAACAGCACCTCGACGTCGCGTTGAGCGAGCTGACTCTGGCATGGCAGATACTATTCCGCCCCGGCGCCTCTGGCAATGAAGCAGAAGCATTGATGCGGTCGGCGTTACAGAAGCGACTGGTACAACTCGGTGCCTCGCATCACGCGGTCGGGCTGTCGCGATTTGGCCTAGCATTTGCCCTGGTAAAGGCTGGTAAACCAATGTTGGCCTTGCAAGAGGCGACTTTGGCGATAACAGCGATTGAGAGCGTCGAAGGGGACAAGCGGGCGGCCAACGCCATGGCCTATTATCTGCGCGCGGTTTCCGCGCAACGGCTCAACCATCCCACCGAGGCGACCAGATACTTCGAGCAGGCAATGAAGGAGATCGCGGCCCTGTTTGGTGACGCTCATCCCATCACCAATTACTTTAAGTGCGAACTGGCAGATGCACAACTTGTCGGGCACGACGATCAGGCCGCCGAGCGGATTTACCGCGAAGCCTTAGCCACAAATCGCCAGTTGTTGGGCCGTCGGCCATTTGTCGCGAGGTCCATGGAATCGTTGGCGCAGTTCCTGAGCGACCGCGGTAGGTTCGACGAGGCTGAACTATTGCTCGACGAGGCCGTCAAAATTCATGCAAAATTCCAAGAAAGTGAATCTGCCACGGACGCCCTGCTCGCGCACGTTCGTTCCGCGCTGGCGGTTCTGCGCGACGATTTTCGTCAAGCATTGCCCCAGTCATTAAGAGAGGTCCGGATCTATCACAAGTTGAATCTCGCCTTCTATGGCCGTGCTTTGTGGGACAGTGCATGGCGCCTGTCATGGATCGCGATTCAGGAGGACAACTTGCCAGTCTATCGTGAAGCCTGCCAGGCTTTAGTTGACTCGCGCGAACACTCCTCCGATCCCACGGTTGCCGACCGCACCGCGTTGACTTGCGCGTGGGTGCCCGATGCGCTCGATGACCCGGAGATAGCAGTCCAACTTGCTCAAGAGGCCGTGGCTGTCGATCGGCAAAACCCTTGGTTCGAGCGAGCATTGGGAGCCGCGCTTTACAGGTCTGGACGGATCGACGAATCGATCGAACATTTGAACCGATCCGTCGAGATCGACGGCCACGGTGGTGATGTGTCCGTCTGGATATTCCTGGCAATGGCTCATGCCAAGGCCGGCCACGCGGACGAGGCGGTGCAACTGCTTGCGACTGCGCGAACATGGCTCGTGGACCGAATTCCGGAACTCGCCAATTCTGGGGCCGAGCAAGTTGCTCCCGGCAGGTCGCAATCCGTTCAACCCTCGGCCGTCAAGGTGATTGACGACGAACACCCCGCTATTGCGCCTTTGGTGTGGCAAGACCGCGCCGTATTGAAGCACCTGTTTTTAGAGGCCGATTCGTTGGTCGGTGAGATGGACCGCTAACTTTCGCGCAGGTATTGTCGTGAGCATAGCTCAGGCCCGAATCCACTGGCGAAGCGAGCGCCTGCCGGCCCACGCGAATCGACAAAATGAAATGGCAACTCGTGTCGCAGACCACGTCCAGCTTCGAATAGCGATGATAGACGACTGTTTTCCAGGGCTCTGAGACTCGCTGGCGACGCTTCACAGGAACAGACGGGCGCTGCAAAGATGAAGCCTGGTGCACTTCAGCTTCCAGATAACTTCATTTCGACGGGTTCCGACCCGTTGCCTGATGCGGTTGACTTGCTCGCGCGAGTGCGACTAGACCTGCCGCCGCACGTTAGTGAAGCAATTATTACTCTCGCAACGTTTTGCTTTGCGAGAAGCGCCACAGTAGACTCTTGCTGCTCATTGACGGCCGCGGCGGGTCAGCTCGGCAGCGCGGAGCCAATGCGAATGGCGTCGGCGAGCTGTGAGCTAATGAATTGAGCGGCGCCTTGATCAAACATTATTGATCGTATCAAAGAGTGAATACACTTGGTTTCGGAGAATGCTTTCCGCAGAGTTCAGGACGCCGTCACCATTGGCATCCCACAGGGTTCCTGTGCGAGCACGGGCATTGGCCCGCGACAAAAGTTCCGTGATCGTCATCACGGTGTTGTCGTTGATGCCAAAGGCGGCGCCGCCTGCGCCGACGTTGGCGGTCGAGCCTCCGAGGCCGGTGCTGGACACGGCAAAACCGTACGATGCCGCGGTGTTGCCGGCCAGGGTGGAATTGGTCACATAAATGTTTAAGGCCAAGGCCAGGGCATCGGCTTCGG
>PLYM01000250.1 GCA_003153375.1 Planctomycetaceae bacterium | reverse complement strand
CGCAAGCAATTTCAGTGGTTCGTATGAGAGCTCTTCATCGTCGCCGGGGTGTTGGCTCCCTGCGCGGCTTTCGTCGCTGCATACCTCCCTGGTGGAGGCGTCGATCAAAACAATCCGGACTTGCCGCCAGCCGGCGTTTATCTAACGCCCGCGGACGTTCATGCAATGTATAACGGGCCAGGACTGTCTGTCGTGCTCTCCAACGTGGTCCATCAGCCGTTCGGCAACGGTGTTCCCGGCGCGGTAACGCATACGCCCGTCAACGGCGGTACGGACGACCTGGAGCAATTCAATTCATCGGTCACGGGCGACGTGAGCATCAACGGCGGACCCGCGATCCCGGTCGCCGGAACGGCCCCTGTCACGGTGCAGGTCTCGGGCTATTCACCGGGTGCGACGGGCACTTTCAGCACGGAAATGTTGCAGTTGGATTTGAGTCTTGGCGGCGGCATCATGGTTCGTGAATCGCCCACGCTGCCATCAATTGGCCAGACGACGATCACCCCGATCGGCGGCGGGAATTTCCACATCGACAGCTTCTTTGACGTGTTTACGGAATTGTCGCTCGACGGCGGCAACACCTGGATTCCTTCACAGGGTCCGACCCATGTTGATCTGGTGGCTCCGGAGCCCGCGAGCGTGACGCTGCTCGGCCTCGGCCTGGCCGGCGTGCTGGGCTATGGCTGGCGTCGGCGTAGCGGCATCTCGCGATAGGCGGGACGACTTGGCAATCGATCGGTGATGCCTAAAACCAAGGGCAAGGCTGCGAAGCTTCGCGGCCTTGCCTTTTTTTGCCGTGGTGCTCCACGGCCCCACATCGCGCGTGTGGCTAACTGATCTTGCTGTCGGCGACCGTGGTCGGGACGAGCTTGGACAACACTTCGCGCAGCGCGCGCAGTTTGATGGGCATCGAAATCACGACGCGGTGCTTGTTCAGCTTGGCCTTGGCTTTCCAATCGAGGTGATGCTCGTCCAGCAGCAGCACGGCCGGAATGCGGGCGGTGTGCTGGCCCTCGCCAAAGCGATTGAACGCCTCGAGGGCGGCGACGCCCAGCTCGCCGGTGCTGAAGATCACGCAGTCGGCCGCCTGCGAATCGGCGGTAAACCGGCTGAGCGCGCGGTCGGGGTCGGCCGTGACCAGCACGCGATAGCCATTCTTCTTGAGCCGCTGTCGCAGAATGTCTTGCAAGGCCACGTTCGATTCGACGAACATCAGCGACGGCAGCGGCGTCGAGGGCGGGGCATCGGCGGCCGCTTTCACCGGTGGCGGGGCTTCTTCCACCGCGGCCGGCGTGTACGGCTCGTTGAGCTTCTGCATCACGCTTTTCATTTCGGCCAGCATCTCGCCCGGCGATTGAAAGCGATTGTTGACGTTCATCTCCATGGCCCGATTCACGACGGCCACGATCGGCCGGGGAATCTCCGGGTCAATTTTCAAAATGGGCGTGACGTCTTGAAAGCGTCCCTTGCTCAAGCGCTGGATACGATCGCGGGTTTCGACGATCGGCGGTTGGCCACAGAGAATGTGGTAGTAGATGCAGCCCAGGAAGTAGATGTCGCTGCGAGGGTCGTCCTTGCGCACGCCGGTGGCCCGTTCGAGCCCGGCGTAATCGATCGTGCGGGGATTGGGTGAATTGGCGACCGCGTCGTCCGACAGGTTCTTATCGGCGGCGGCCAGGCCGAAGTCGACGAGCATCGCCTGACCGTGGCTCGAGACGAGCACGTTCGACATCTTCAAGTCGCGATGGCAGATGCCGCGCTCGAAGGCGTAGCTCAGTCCCGCGGCCACGTCGGCCACGATGCGCGTGGCGTCGACGGGTGAGAACTTCTTGCGAATCTTGATGAACTCGCGAAGATTGCGCCCCTCGATGAATTTCATCACCAGAAAGTGCGTGTCGCGCTCGGCCACGACTTCCATGATCGGCACGATGTTCGGATGCTTGAGCGTGGCGCCCATCTGGCCTTCGCGATAGAAGCGGTCGGCCTGCTCCGGATCCTCGGCAAAACGTCGACGCAGCACCTTGAGGGCCACGATCTGCCCGTTGGTCCGATGAGAAGCCCGATAGACGCGGGCGAAGGTGCCGGTGCCGATCAGATACAGCACCTTGTAGGCGCCGTAGAAGAAGCCGCTGCGATCGCCGCGCAGCAGCCGTTCGGTCTGATAGTTGGTGAGCAGTTCTCGGCGCAACAGCAGTTGCTGGAATTCGCCGCCCGAGAGCTGGCGGCTGCCGATTTGGGCCATGACGTCCTTGAACTGGCGCTCGTCGAGCAGGTTCAGGTCGAAGGCGCGCTGAGCGAATTGTTCAGCAGACAGCTCGACCATATGACGCCGTTCTCCATCCCCTCGTCCACCTTATCAACGCTTTCCCAATCCAGTCCTCCGTTGGGGAAAGTGCTTCTGACTCGGGCTTGTTTCCCCATACTATTCCACGGCCGCCGGGCTCGCAACGCGATCGTGGGGGGAGAGCCGGCGGTTCAGGGGCCATTGGCCTCCTCGAGTTTGCGGCGAAACTCGTCACGCTCGCGCCGCGTGGCCTCGAGATCGAACATCAAGTACCGCATGTCGAGCCGCAACTGGCCGAGGGCGTCCTGGACCAGCCCCAGAATGCGACGGCGCCGCTTGGTGCTCTCCAACACGCTCTTGATCAGCGGCTCAATCCGCTGGCGGTGTTCGCCGGGGAGCTCGGCCAGGGCCTTGGCCAACTCGACGACGTCGGTGGGCAATTCGTGCTCTTCTCGCTTGACGATCCGCGAAGCGTGACTCATGGGCTGGTTGATCTCCGGATTGGGTTGGACAGCCGACTTAAAAGCACTCGCTGTGCCAGAACTCCAGGACGATTCGAGACGTGAGCCTTAAGGCCTTTCAGTATAACCAGTTGCATTCGCCGGCTGTCGAGTCATCAAAACGGGCGACGGCGGAAAAACGAAACACCTGATCTGGTCCCGCATCGCAAAGGCTGATACAAGCACGAGTTACATAAAATCGACGGGCCCCGCCCCACGTTGCGTTTTCGCGGCATGGCTCGCTGGGAAACGCGCGCCGCCGGCCCAGTCCTGCGAAGCCCCGTCACACAAAGCCCAGTCACGCAAATCATCCTCCCACCTTCAGACCTGAGAAGAAGCATGCTGGGGCGTCTCGCGGTCATCGTCATGCTGCTGGCCACTCCGCTGGTGGCCCGCGCCCAGACCGCTGGGCGGGACGACTTTGAGGGTCCGGAGACAAGCTTCCGAGATGCCGGGGGCGATGCCACCTACAAGGTCGAGGCCCACGAGCGCGTGCAGCAGGGGGCCCACTCGGGCCGGTGGTGCGAACGCATTCGCATCGCGGGCAACAACGGCACGGCGGTTTATTTTGGCCACACGATTCCGCCAGCCCGCATTATCTCCGAGCTGTCGCCGCACTTGTGGCTCAAATCCGATCGCGACGGTCTGCAGATCATGGCCCACGTCGTGCTGCCGCGCAGCAAGGATCCCGCGACCGGAAAGCCGCTGTCGATGCTGGTCCGCGGCGGCGACTATCGCCAGGTTGGCAGCTGGCAGCAGTTGCGCATCGACAACCTGCCTTTGTTAGTCGAGCGGCAAACGCGCGTGTTGCGGACGCAATATGGCGGAGTCGACGCGGGCGAGGCCTACGTCGATCGCATCGTGCTCAATCTCTATGGTGGGCCGGGGGTGACCAACGTCTGGATCGATGATCTGGAAGTGACCGGCGTGGTTGGCCGCGAAGCGACCGAGATCACCGCCAGCGTTGCATCGCGCGTCACGCAGCCGTTGCCGGCTACCGACGATCGGGCGACGGGCGCGCGAGCCGATGCGGTGCCCAAGGTTGAGCTGCGCAGCTCGTTGTTGTTGGTGGGGGGCAAACCGTTCTTTCCGCGGTCGATCGATTATCGTGGCGAGCCGTTGGAGTTTCTCAAATCGTTGGGCTTCAACGCGGTTCGGGTCCTCAAAGCGCCCACGCCGGCGCTGTTGACCGAAGCGGCGGCCTCGGGCATGTGGCTGATCGCTCCCCCTCCGGCCGCGCGGCAATTGGAAGCGAGCCCCGGCGAGATGGGCGGGCTAAAGATCTCTGGGCAGTTCGATCCGGTGCTAGCCTGGGACTTGGGCAACGGGCTGGCGACGAGTGAATTGGAGGCCACGCGGCATTGGTCCAAGCTGGTGCAAGGAGCCGACCCTCGCCGGCGTCCGATGGTCTGCGACGCCGAGTCGGATTTGCGCGACTACACCCGGTTCGTCAACATTCTCGTGGCTCGCCGCGATCCGCTAGGCACGACCTTAGCCATTAACGCTCACACCGATTGGCTGCGCGAACGATCGCAATTGGCCCGCGGCGGCACGCCGCTGTGGGTCACGATTCAAACCGAGCCCTCGCGCGAGTTGGTGCGGCAGGTCGAGCTGCTGTCGAACGGGCAGGCGAGGCCGTTCGGATTGCAAGAGTCGCAAATCCGCATGTTGGTTCATTCCGCGTTGGCTTCGCGCGCGCTAGGTCTGTGTTTCACGTCCTCTTCGCGGCTCGATGCCCCGGACGCGGTCACCAAGCGCCGGGCGGCGATCCTGGAACTGGTGAACCTGGAGCTGCACTTGATCGAGCGCTGGCCCGCCTCGGGCGGCGCCTCGCCGGCCCCGGCGACCAACGACGGAACGGTCGGGGGCGCGGTGCTCGCGACCGATCGCAGCCGGCTGATGCTGCCGATCTATTCGCCGCCGCATGCGCAGTTGGTAATGGGCAACCCCGTGATCCCCAAGCCGACGTTCACGGTTTCGGGCGTGCCCGAGGGAGACAACGCCTATGAACTGTCACTGACCAGCTTTCGCCCGCTGCACGCGGAGCGGAAAGCCGGGGGCACGAAAGTCATGTTGGGCCAATCAGACGGCAACTCGCTGATTACGGAGCGCGACTCGCTGATCGTGTTCACGCGCGACGAGACCGTGATCCGCAGCTTGCGGATGGGGCTGGGCGATATTCGCCAACGGGCCGCGCGGCTGACGCGCGAGGTGGTGAACGCCGAGTTGGTGGACACGGAAGTCACCGAACAGCGATTGATCGAGATCGGCCGTCCGATTCGCGGCAATGGCACGCGTCGCCGTATCGACGAGGCCCTCAAATACCTGGCGACGTCGGAGGAAAAGCTGAAGACCGAGCCCGAGGCGGCGTATTACCAGGCCCGCTTGGCGCAGCAGTCCTTGCGAATCGTGCAGCGAGCGCACTGGGATCAGGCCGTGCCCGCGACAGCCTGGCCGTTGGCGTCGGCGCTGACGGCCACGTTCATCACGTTGCCCGATCACTATCGCTTCGCGCACGAAATGTCGAAAGCCACTCGGGGCGAAAGCCGGCTGCCGGAAGGGGGCTGCGAAGATCTCGAAGCCATGATGCGGGCCGGTTGGAAGCACTATGAGCACAAGCAAGAGGGCGTGAAGACCGGCGTCGACCTGTCACCCAAGGCGGTCCATTGGGGCAGCACCGGCATGCGGTTGTGGGCCGCCCCGGAAGATCCGAAGAATAAGCCCAGCCTGATCGAGACATCCCCGTTGTGGGTCACAAGTGCCCCGGTTCACGTCGAACAGGGCGACGTGGTGCAAATTCAGGGCTGGTTGAAAATCGCGGCGCCGATTTCGGGCACCGTCGACGGACTGCTCGTGATCGACTCGCTGGCGGGAGAAGCGTTGGCGCTGCGAAGCACGCTCGAGCCGGCCTGGCGGCAGTTCACGCTCTATCGGGCCGTGCCGCGCTCGGGTCCGATGGCCGTGACGTTTGCCTTGGCCGGACTGGGTGAAGCGTGGATCGACGACATCGCGATTCAAATCATTTCGCGGCAAAACCCGCCCAAGGACTTGCCACCGGGCGTGCCGATGGCGGCCGGCGCTCGCTAGGCGCGCTCTAGGGCCGCAACACTTGCCACAGGCTGCTGTAGTCGTCGGTCCAAACGACCGGCGGATGCTGGCTCGGATACCTGGGCGTCAAGGCGCGTCGCACCTCGGGCGTGCGCAGAAAATCGTCGTTCGCGGTCACGATGGCCCACGTGGCCATGTCGGTGCTCAGGGCCGGGTCGCCATCGCTCTCGATGAATTCGCAACGGCTGCCCACGGCCTGCGCGATTCCGTAGACGACGCCGCTGACATCGAGGAAGCTATTCGAGATGTGCAAGCAGAGCAGCCCGTCGGGCTCCAGGCGAGAGCGATATAATTCGACGCACTCCTTGGTCAGCAGGTGCATCGGAATCGCATCGCTGCTGAAAGCATCGACGACCAGCACGTCGAATTTCGGCGCGTGGCCTTCCGCCAGCTCGCGTTCCAGGCTGATGCGGGCATCGCCCAGGACGACGTCGATCGTGGCCTCCGAGTCCTTGCAATAGGTGAAATACTCGGCGGCCAGTCGCTGGACTTCGGGATTGAGCTCGTAGAACCGAATCGTGTCGCCCGGCTGGCCATAAGCGGCCAGCGTGCCGCAGCCTAAGCCAACAATGCCGATGCGCAAGGTGCGCTGCTCGGCATCGGCGGCATGGCGGCGGGGATGATGGCGCAAGGCCAGGCCGACTCCGCTCGTCTTGCCATAATAGGAAGTGGGCCAGCGGAGCTTGTCGGAATCGAGAAGTTGGAAGCCGTGCTGTGTCTGCCCGTGCATCAGTTCGTTGCGGGGTCCGTTTCGGTCGAGTTCGCCGCTGCGATTGACGCGCAACACGCCGTAGAAATTTCGCGAGCTGGCCAGCTTTTCCTCGTTGCCCAAGGGTTCCGACGAAAAGTGAAGGATCAAGACGATCGCCAATCCGGTGCCCAGGGCGATGGTGCCGCCGATCACGAACTGACGGTGCGGGATTGCCGCGCGGGCCGCCGAGGACCCAAACGTGGCCACCAGCGCCAGCACGACCGTGGCCACCAGGCCGAGCTGATATTCCCAATAGCCGGAGAAGACGAGCGGCGCGACAATCGCCACCAGAATGCCTCCCACGGCGCCGCCGGCCGAGACGATCAAATAGAACAGCGTGGCGAAGCGCGGCGCTGGTTTGGCGCCGGCCAGTTCTCCGTGGCAGACCATGCAGCAGACGAACAGCGTGAGCAAGTAGGCCGCCAATTGGTTGCGCAGGCTCAGCGCGCGGCCCAGGTCCAAGGTGATGCCCGCCAACACGATCACGACGGTCAACAAAAACAAAAAGCCATTGCGGTAATACCAGCGATCGTGATCGAAACAAAGGATGAAGGTCACCAGGTAGATGGCCAGCGGCAGCACCCACAGAAACGGCACCGACGAGACTTCCTGGCAGAGTTGATTGGTGGTGGCCAGCAGCATCGTCGACCCGCATGCAGCCAGCGCCAGCCAGAGCAGGATCTGCCCCCGCCTTGGCTTGTCCGCTACCTCTTGCGAGGCCCGGTGGTCGGCGTTGCCACGCGCATCGCTCGGCGGTGCGATCGGCGCGAAGCGCCAAGCGCACCAGGCACAGCAGGCGAAGAACACCAGGTAGCCGACCGACCAGGCATAGATCTGCGCACGGCGCGTTAGTTGCGGCTCGAACACGAACGGGTAGGTGACCAGCGCCAGCAGCGAGCCGATGTTCGACAGCGAATAGAGCCGATAAGGGATTCTACCGGTCTCGCGGCGAAAGCTCTCTTGCAACAGCGGCCCGGTCGAAGACAGCAGGAAGTAGGGCAGGCCGATCGTCGCCAGCAGCAGCAACAGGATGTCGGTCACCGGCATTTGGGCGCCGACGGGCTTCCAGGCCTCGCTGGGCACGATCGGCAGAAACACGAGCGATGCCGCCAACAGGGTCAGGTGCAAGCCGCGCTGCTGCCCGATCTTCAGCGTGCTCGTCAACAGGTGCGCATAGCTATAGCCGCCCAGCAACAGCACCTGAAAGAAGAGCATGCAAGTGGTCCAGACCGCCGGGGTGCCACCGAACCAGGGCAAGATGAACTTGCCCACCAGCGGCTGGACCTGGAACAGCAAGAACGCGCTCAAGAAGATCGTAACGGCGTAGCGTGTCATCGAATGCCCTGACCGAGAGAGCGCGAACTCCCGATAGCCTAACCTCTTCCCAGACGCTCGGCGAGAAGGGAAAATCGATCACGACGCGCCCACGAACCGACCCCCTCGAAACCGCGACCATGACATCTTCCGCCAAGCCATTGCGGGCCGACGCGCTAGCCATCTGGCAAGCGGGCGTCGAGGCGGTGCGCTCCGACCACCTGGTGCGGCAGGCGGTCGTGGTCGATGGCGACCGGCTGGAAATCGGAGGTCAGCCGATCGACCTGAAACGCGTCGGCCGCATTGCGGTGGTCGGCGCCGGCAAGGCGGGCGCCGGCATGTCGCGCGGGCTGGTCGAAGCCTTGGGGCCGCGCATCGTGCGCGACAAGCGCGTCAGCGGTTGGGTGAACGTGCCGGCCGACTGTGTCGTGCCGTTCGAAGCCATTCATCTGCACGCCGCGCGCGAGGCCGGCGTCAACGAGCCGTCGCCCGAGGGTGTCGCCGGCTCGCGGGAAATCCTGCGGCTGGTTGGTTCGCTGGGAAGCGACGATCTGTGCATCGCGTTGATCTCGGGCGGGGCATCGGCCTTGCTGCCCGATCCGATCGAGGGTGTGTCGCTGGACGACAAGCTGCTCGTCACGCGTCACCTGAGCGCGGCCGGCGCGCCGATCGAGGATCTCAATACGGTCCGCAAGCAGTTGAGCCGCATCAAGGGGGGCAAACTGGCCGCGGCCTGCCGCGCCGGCCGACTGGCGACGCTCGTGATCTCGGACGTGCTGGGCGATCCGCTCGACACGATCGGCTCGGGCCCCACGGTGGTCGACCGTTCCACGCCCGCCGACGCCCTGGCCGTGCTCGAACGTTATGGCGCCCGCGAAGCTGGGATTTCACCGCGCGTGTTCGAATCGCTGACACGACGTGCCGAGCGGGCCGCCGAGACGTGGTCCTGCCAGGTGACGAACCTCGTGATCGGCAACAATGCCGTGGCCGTGCAGGCCGCTGCCGCCGAGGCCCGTCGATTGGGCTACTTGCCGCGGGCCTCGTCAGCGCCCCAGTCGGAGGGGCCAGCCGAAGTGATCGGGCGCGAACTGGCCAACGCGGCGCTGGCCATGTTGCGCGACGGGGGCAGCGACTGTTTGATCAGCGGCGGCGAGCCGACCGTCAAGCTGATCGCCCAGGCCGAGCGCGGGCGCGGCGGGCGCAATCAACAATTGGTTTTGGCGGCGGTCGAGCATTTGGAGGCCGAACGATTCGCCGCCGCACGAGGGCAGGACCTGGTGATCCTCTCCGGCGGCACCGATGGCGAGGATGGCCCGACCGACGCGGCCGGCGCGGTGGCCGATGGCTCGCTGCTGGCCCGCGCTCAGGAACTGCGGATCGAACCGGGCGATTATCTGCGCCGCAACGATGCCTATTCGTTCTTCGAGGCGCTCGACGGCCTGCTGAAGACCGGACCCACACATACGAACGTTTGCGACGTTCGCGTGGTGCTGGTCAATCGCGAGTAAGCGCTCACGTCAGCGTGGGCGAATCTAGTCCCACCACCAACGCTCGGCCGGAATCTTGTCCATGCCGACCGCCTCGCGGGCTTCCGTGACCGCGCCGTCCTTGTCGGGCTGCACGTTCTTGCTCTGCAAGGCTTGTTGAGCATGAATCGTCACGCCGCCACCGACCGGCGTCATCAGGTGATTGCCCTTCCAAACCGCCGTGCAGACCGTTTCGACCTGCATGGGCGCCGTGCTGGTTTCGACGGCCAGGGATTGCTCGTCGTTAAAGGTGGCGGCGTTCCAATCGGCTTTGCGGTAGAAGTCCTGCTGGTGGATGAATGCCGCGGCGATGGCCAGGTCAATGCAGTTACGCATCTCGGCAAACACCGGCACGCGAGCCGCCAGCTCGGAATACTTTTGCGTGAAGTTCTTGGTGAACGTGTCGCTGGCCTTGTTGCCCTTGCCGCTCACCGCGCGGTTTCCGTCATTGGCCACGATCTGATCTTCGGTGACGAGCTTGACGCCGTCGCCCAGCAGCTCGAGGCCCAGCTTGTCATCGGCCACGCGCACGCAGTTGTAGTCGGGAATGAAGTACCAGCGGGTCAGGGCGTTACGGCTGCCGCCGGGCTTGGCGGCATCGACATAGCTGACCATCCGTACCGGCGGCTTTTCCAGGCCGATGCCGATCAGCTTCATGCGATAGTCGCACTCGAGCAGCACCTGGGCGAAATGAGTGCTGGGGGCTACTCCGCCGACGCGAATGCTTTGCATGCCAAGGTTCGTGCGCAGGCCATCGACGATCATCTCGGTGTCGGCCGGCGAGATTTGCGAGCCGATGCCGCGCAGGAATTGCTGCATGCGGGCCAGGCCCTCGGGGGTCGGGTCGATCGAGCAGAGGATCACCGGCGCCTGGCGTTGCCCGGGGGCGAACGCACGCAGGGCCGCGATGAGATCTTGCAATTCCAAGGTCGGATGGCCGCTGTCGGTGCCGCGGACGAGACCCGACAAGTCGGCGGCCCACGGCTCGGCCGGGCCGGCCAGCACGATGTCCTTGGTATCGGGATAGTAGAAGAGATAGCGGACCCGGGTGATGCCGGCGAGGTATTGCATTTCCTCGGTCGGCGGATTTCCGCCGTCGACGCGGGCGCGGACGGCCGCTTCCAAGCGATTGAGCGAAATCTTGCGCAGCGTGCTGGCTCGGGCCACATGAGGATTCAGCCGGGCGCGAGATTCGAGAATGCGTCGCTTGGTCAGCATTCCATTCGGGTCGGGAAAGTGTTGCATGCGCAGCACGCCGTCGGCATCGACGATCACGCCGTTGGCGCCGCTGGCGCCGCCGCTATTGAAGGGCGTGGTGCCGAACAGGCCATTGCCAACGATTCCCGTGCCCACGCCCGTGCCGGTTCCTGCGCCCGTGCCGGCGCCACCACCACCGCCGGCACCACCACCGCCGGTGGCGTTGACGATGCTGTCGATCGTGAGTTCGTCGATGTTGCCGATGAACCCGTTGGTGGCCGTGTTGCCGCGCGCGCCGATGTAGAAAATGTCGTTGACGAAGGTTGCGGGAGCGCCGCCGTTGTTCAAAGGCACGCCAATCGCTACTCCATTGACATCGGTAATCCCAATAGGAGTCGGCACCCCGGTGGTCAGGTCGATGTCGGTCGTGAACTGCTGCCAGGCGCCGCCTGGCGCCACGATGCCCGCGTTCATGGGAAACAGATCCGAAACCAGGCCAATGCCTTGCAGCGCGACATAGCCTTGGGTCGTCGGATCGGTAGTGCCCGTCAGGTCGCTATTGGCCGCGGCGGCAAAAGCCCCGCGGAAGAGCGTGTAGTTGGTCGTGTGTTCGAACAGGAACCGCGGTTGAACTAGCACCGTGGCATTATTGCGTTGGATCCAACTGATGCGCAAATGGGTCGCGCCGCGCAGATCGAGCGTGGCCGCGGTGCGCAACACGGCGGTGCCGGTGAACTGGGCGCTGCCCGTTCCGCCGGCCGGTCCGATGGTTGCCGTGCTGTGGACTGCCACGCTAGCACCCGCGCCGTCGACCAGCGTGTTCGCATTGCCACTCGTGTCGCCATAGAAATTTGCCGGCTCGAACCGCCATTGCGCGATCGGCACGACGATCGTCTGTGCCTGGGCGGCCGTTGCCAGCAGCATGCTCGACGCCATCACGGCGGCGAGAAGACTCAACTTCGATGTACGGGCCATGGAGACTTCTCCGTCAAATTGGCGCCAGCGGCGCTTCGTCCGAATGGGGAGTAGGGAAAGGAAACGGCTGCCTTGGCACCTTGTCTGAAGTGACATGCCGACACCGTGAAGTTTGGCTGAAACGAACAATCCCAATTATAGATTCTTGGCGAATTTAATCAAAAAATCAGTGCCAGCACTTCGACCGCTGTCGGCTGCCCGCACTTGATGCAGCGCGAGGCTAATCCCACCACCAACGATCGGCCGGAATATTTTCCATACTCACTTCTTCGCGGACTCCCGCGACCTTGTCGTCCTCGTCCGGCAGAACGTTCTTGCTTTGCAGGGCCCGGTCGGGGTGGATCGTCACGCCGCCGCCGACGGGGGTCATCAACTGGTTGCCTTTCCAAACCGCCGTGCAGACCGTTTGCACGCGCAAGGGGGCCTGGTAGGTCTCGACCTTGACGGCTTGTTCGTTGTTGAAGGTCTCGGCCTGCCAGCTCGACTGGCCGTAGAAGTCCTGCTGATGGATGAACGCCGCGGCGATGGCCAGGTCGATGCAATTGCGCATTTCGGCAAACACCGGCACGCGGGCCGCCAGCTCCGAATACTTTTGCGTGAAGGCCTTGGTGAACACGTCGCTGGCCCGATTGGCTTTGCCGGTGACCGCACGGCTGCCGTCGCGATTGACCAGTTGGTCTTCGGTGACGAGCTTGACGACGTCGCCCACCAGTTCGAGTCCCAGCTTGTCGCCCGCCACGCGCACGCAGTTGTAGTCGGGAATGAAGTACCAGCGGGTCAGGGCGTTACGGCTGCCGCCGGGCTTGGCGGCATCGACATAGCTGACCATCCGCACGGGGGGTTTTTCCAAGCCGATGCCGATCAACTTCATGCGATAGTCGCACTCGAGCAGCACCTGGGCGAAATGCGTGTTGGGCGCGACGCCGCCGACGCGAATGTTTTGCATGCCGAGGTTCGTGCGCAGGCCGTCGACGATCATCTCGGTGTCGGCCGGCGAGATTTGCGAGCCCACGCTGCGCAGAAATTGCTGCATGCGGGCCAGGCCCTCGGGGGTTGGGTCGATCGAACAGAGAATCACCGGTGCTTCGCGCTCGCCGGGGGCAAACGCTCGCAGGGCCACGATCAGGTCCTGTAACTGCAAGGCGGGCCGTCCGGAATCGATGCCGCAGATGCGGCCGGAGGGATCCGAAGCCCAACCTTCGGCCGGGCCGGCCAGCACGATGTCTTTGGTTTGGGGATAGTAGAACACGTAGCGCAGCTGCGTGAGGCCGGCGAGAAACTGCATCTCTTCGCTGGCCGGACTGCCCGCGTCGAGCCGTGCACGGACGGCCGCCTCGAGACGATTGAGCGACACCTTGCGAAGCTTACTGGTCTTGGCCACTTGGGGGTTCAGGTGCGCCTTGGCTTCGGCGATGCGTTTGCGGGCCAGCATGCCCCCCGGATCGGGGAAGTGCTGCAATCGCAAGACACCTTCGGCGTCAACAATCACGCCGTTGGCGCCGCTGGCGCCACCGCTGTTGAAGTTGCTTACGCCTGTCGTGGGGCGTGAGACACCCCCGACACCCCCGACGCCGCCAACACCGCCGGCGACTTGCGCCGCGGCCGCGGTACAAAGGCTCAGGCAGAGCGCGGCAGCCAACGACAGATTGAAGACGTGGCGATCATGGCAGCGCATGCCCAAAGTGCTCCGCGAGCGAAAAGACGTGTTCCGGATACGCTTCCACCCCGTGAATCGGTGAGAAACAGGGGTGGAAGCGTGATAATGGACGTTTTCAGAGCGTCCTGCAAGATACTCCTCGATCTTAATTAGGCAAACTGGGTAAAGCAACGGACGGGCCCTCGCCCAGAGCGGGACTGCGACGGGCGATTGCGGAGAAAGTCCGATTATCCGGAAAAATGGGCGAATCGGGCCGGTTTACTGGCGGGCGAGCGCCCGGCCGGCGTGAGCCTTTTTGGGCGGGGCGCCGGAAACCGGCGCCGCCGCGATCAGCCGTACGTTGCCCGGCCCCAGCAGGGCGTCGACGCGGCCGCGCATTTCCCCGTTCAGCTCGACGCGCACGCCCTCGCTTTTCATCGTCACCCGGCTGCCATCGGCCAGGCAGAGAACCAGTTGCAACTCGCAATTGCCCGGATAGCCGCGGAGAATTTCATACAGCGATTCGAGCCGCCGCTCGCCGTGTTCCTGTTCGTTGAGGCGCACCACGATGCCGCGCGTGAAGCGTCCGGCCAATTCCGAGAAGGGGATCAACTCGTTGACGATCAGATTGGCTTCCTCGCTGCCGGGCCGGCGGTCGACCGAGCCGCGCACCACGAGCGTGGCGTCGGCCTCGACCAGGTGACCGTGTTGCGAGAACTCCTCGGGCCAGATGATCGAGCGCATCGCGCCGGTCGTATCCTCGAGGTCGAACATCGCATACTTGGTGCTGGCCCCCGGGGTGCGGGGATTTTTGGTTTGTGAGTATTTGATCGACGACAGCATGCCGCCCAGGACGACCTCGGTGCGATGTTGCAAGCTGGACACTTGTGCGATCGTGTGCGAGCAATAGGTCGTGAGCGCTTGTTCGTATTCGGCCAGCGGATGGCTGGTGAGATAAAAGCCGAGCACCTCCTTCTCAGCATTCAGCCGGGTGCGATCGTCCCATTCGTCCAACTGCGGCAACGAACCGCCCGCGCCTGCGCCGCGCTCGGCGGGCTCTTCGACGGCGTCGAACAATCCCTTCTGGCCGCTGCGGCGATCCGAGTGCAGCGAGGCGCCCGACTGCATGGCGCGTTCGATGACGGCCATGTTTTGCGAACGCTTGGCGCCCAGCGAGTCGAGCGCGCCGGCCTTGATCAGCGTTTCGATCGTCGAACGATTCAACTGTGAGGGATCGACCCGTTCGCAGATGTCAAAGATGCTCTTGAAGGCTCCGCCCTCACGACGAGCCTTGGACAGCGCCGCGACGGCCCCCTCGCCACAGCCTTTGATCGCGCACAGCCCGACATAAATCTTGCCGTCGGCCACGGTGAAGTCGGCCTCCGACCGATTGGCGTCGGGTGGAACCACCTCGATGTTCATGCGGCGGCAATCTTCCATGTGCTCGACCAGGGCATCCTTCTTCTTGAAGTTGCGCCCGTCGATGTCGCCCGAGAGCAGCGCGGCCATGAATTCGACCGGGTAGTGGGCCTTGAGATAGGCCGTCATGTAGGCGATCAGCGCATAGGCGGTCGAATGGCTCTTGTTGAAGCCGTAGCCGGCGAATTTTTCGATCATCTCGAACAGGTCGATGGCCTTGGCCTTGTCCAGGCCCTTGGCCACCGTGCCTTCGACGAATTGCTCGCGATACTTGGCGATCAGCGGCAGTTTCTTCTTGCTGATGGCCTTGATGCAGCTGTAGGCATTCGGCAGGTCGATGCCTCCCAGCCGATTGAGGATCCGCATCACCTGTTCCTGATAGACCATCACGCCGTGCGTTTCCTCGAGCACGTCTTTCATGACGGGGTGCGGATAGACCGCTGGCTTGCGGCCGTGCTTGACCTGCACATAGTCGTCGACCATGCCGCCTTCGAGCGGGCCGGGGCGATAGAGGGCGTTGGTGGCGATGATGTCGCGAAAATGATCGGGCTTCATCTTCTGCAGCAGGTCGCGAATGCCGCCGCTTTCCAACTGGAAGATGCCCTTGGTTTCGCCGCGGCACAGGAGCTCGAACGTGGGCTTGTCGTCGAGCGGGAACTTGTGCGGATCGACGCGCTTGCCCGTGGTCTGTTCGATCAGGTCGACGGCCTTCGACAGGATCGTCAAGTTGCGCAGGCCCAGGAAGTCCATCTTCAACAGACCGGCGGCTTCGACGTCGCCCATGGCCCATTGCGTGATGACTTCGTCCTTGCCCGTCACGCGGCCCAAGGGCACGTATTCGACCAGCGGCTGATCGGCGATAACCACGGCCGCGGCGTGCGTGCCGACGTTGCGGGCCAGGCCCTCGATCTTCATGGCCAGGTTCAACAACTCGCGCACGTCGGGATCCGAGTCGTAGGCCTTCTTCAGATCGGGGCTGGCTTCGAGCGCCTTGGGCAACGTGATGTGTAACTCCTCGGGCACCAGGGCCACGATCGAGTCAACGCGCGGAATAGGCCAGCCCAAGGCGCGAGCCACGTCGCGAATGGCGGCGCGGGCGGCCAACGTGCCAAACGTGCCGATCTGGGCCACGTTGGCTTCGCCGTACTTGTCCTTGACGTATTGAATGACATCGCCGCGGCGGTCCTTGCAAAAGTCGATGTCGATATCGGGCGCTTCCAGCCGGCTTTCGTCGAGAAAGCGCTCGAAGAGCAAGTCAAACCGGATGGGGCAGACATGGCTCAGATAGAGCGCGTAAGAAACGAGCGAACCGACGCCGCTGCCGCGTGCCGTAGCCGGAATGTCGCGCTGCCGCGAATAACGGACGAAGTCCCAAACGATCAGGAAGTAGTTCGAGAAGCCCAACTTGTTGATGACCGACAACTCGAAGTCCAGCCGTTCCATGACCGCGGCGTTCAGTTGCCCGTCGACCATCCGCTCTGGATCGCCGACATAGCGGTCGAGCAGGCCTTCGAGGCACAGTTCGCGGAGATAGTCCTGCGAGGTCTTTTCCGCCGGCAGCGGATACTTGGGAAAGTGGCGCTTGCCCAGATCGAGTTGGATGTCAACGCTGTCGGCGATGCGCTGGCTTTGGGCCAGGGCTTCTTCGTGGCCTTTCAAGGCCACATACATTTCCTCGCCGCTGCGGAGATAGAACTGGTCGCCCTCCATCCGCATTCGCTGGGTGTCGGTGCGAAACTTGCCGGTGTTGATGCACAACAGCACGTCCTGCGCCTCGGCGTCCTCGCGATTCACGTAATGGGCGTCGCTGGTGGCCACCATCGGCAGGCCCATCCGGCGGGCGACGTCGACGGCGCCTTCGAGCGCGATCCGCTGGATTTCAAGCCCGTTGTTCTGGATCTCGATGAAGTAGCGATCGCCAAACGTCTTGTGAAACCAGGCCGCCACCTCCATGGCCTGCTTCATGTCGGCGACGTCGCCATGTTGCTGCAGAATGCTGCGGCTGAACTCGCCCGAGACGCAGCCGCTGAGGCAGATCAGCCCCTCGCTGTGCGCCTGGAGCGTTTCTTTGTCGATGCGGGGCTTGAAATAGAAGCCCTCGAAAAAGGCCAGCGAAGCCAGCTTGATCAGGTTCTTGAAGCCCGTCTTGTTTTGGGCCAGCAGGGTCAGGTGGTAGCTGGCCTCCTTCATGCCGCCGGCGTCTTTCTGGAACCGGCTGCCGGGGGCGATGTAGGCTTCGTAGCCGAGAATCGGATTGATGCCCGCGGCGCGAGCCTTGCGATAGAACTCGAGCGCGCCGTAGAGATTGCCGTGATCGGTCAGCGCCAGGCCGGTCATTCCCTGGGCCTTGGCTCGATCGACGAGTCCTTGGATCGGGCTCGCCCCGTCCAGCAGGCTGAAGTGGCTGTGGCAGTGCAAATGAACAAATGGCGGCGCGCTCATCGCGATGTCCCCGGCGTCGAGAAGATCCGTCCCCGGCGCATTCTAGCCGGTTCGCCAGAGCGAACGAAGGGGGGAGAACAAACGTGGCCGATCGAGGCCCGATTCGACGGAAAAGTCGCCGCCTACTCGTCGTCGGACGGTTGTCCGATCGAGCGCAGATACGACGCCAGCCGGGCTTGCAGATCGATCACGTTCTGCCATTGCCGCGGTTCGATCACCACCCGCTCGGCATCGGGTTTGATGTGGACCGAGCCGAGCAGATCGCGGATGCGAATGTGCAAATACTCCAGCAGCTCGCAAAGCTGCGCGGCCTGGCCCGGGCTCATGCGATCGGGCAGTTCGGGGGCTTGCAGCGTGTGCAGCGTGCTTTGGATGTCGGGATCGGCACTCCAGTTGAGCTCGAAGTCGAGCGAGGCAGCGCGGCCCGACCGCGCGGGGTCTTCGCGGCTGTGCGTGCCCGAGGGGGAGATTTCGCCGCGCAAGTCGGCCAGGCGGCCGGCGATTTGTTCGCGCGAGCCGAACAACAGCACCGAGCGCCCCAGGCTCATGATGTCGCCATAGCGCAGGATGCGCAAGGTCGTATCCTCGCCGTTCACTTTGGTGCCGTTGGTGCTGCCCAGATCCGTGATCACGATCTTGTCTTGATCTTCCTGAATCTTGACGTGGAATCGGCTGACGCGCTCGTCGTTGAGCTGCAGCGAGTTGCCTTCCTCGCGACCGATCGTCACGGGCGTCGACAGTTCGTCGAACACACGACCGCGATCGGCGCCGTCAAGAACGCGAAGATTGATCTGAGCCATAACGATTGCAATACCCAGGTGCTCATCTGGGCGGCCCTCGGTCCACGGCGTGAACCGCCAGACTTGACCCATCCGCCCCCGATTCTTCGGCGGCCCACGGCATGTGCAACCGGCGGGACGCCGTGAGATCGACCTGCTGCGCTTATAACATGCCCTTGCTCAGCGCTCAAGCGGGCCAGCACTTCGCGGGTTGTGCGGAGCAATTGCCGAGCCCGAAATGCGCAAAAAAACGGTCCGCTTGTGGGCCTCTTTGCCGGGTCGTGCCCGCAGCGCTAGCGGGCCATGGTCGAACAGCCCAGCGCTTGTCGATTCACCCGGCACACCGTATCCTGAGTTTCGAGTTCGCGCCCGTGGCGCAATTGGATAGCGCATCGGTCTTCGGAACCGAGGGTTACAGGTTCGAATCCTGTCGGGCGTAGTTGAATAATTTTGATCGCCGGGGTGCATGCTGCATTCGCGCCCCGGTCTCTTGGGTCAAGGCGCTGAAGGGCGCAAAGACCGCGGGGCGCCGAGACTGGATTCTCCCTCTCAGTTGCCCGGTGACCCGCCGACTGCGAGATTGGCGCTCACTTTCTGGGCAATCTTCGGACGCTTCCTGGCTTTTGACCGCCTTGTTGGAGTTCGTCACCGCAAGGCGTTATCATGCTCTGGCGTTGATTCCTCGAAACCTTGGGTAAAGGTGCAAATATGACAGCGGCGGCAATTCGACGGTTGGCTTTGGCGACGATTCTGATGGCGGGCAGCACGGTGGCTGGCGGCAATGCGGCACGCGCGGCCGACACGTATCTGGTCGACCCGATCCATTCCTCGATTTCGTTCATGATCTCGCACCAGAAGATCAGCAACATTCACGGACGGTTCAATAACTTCTCGGGAAAGATCACGATCAACAGCGACGACCCCACGAAGTCGTCGTTCGCGCTGTCGATTCCGGTGGAGAGCATCGACACGAACAACACCAAGCGGGATGAACACCTGCGCGCTCCCGACTATTTCAACGTCAAGCAGTTTCCGACGATGACGTTTCAGAGCACGAAGGTCAAACCGGTTGACGGTGGTTTTGAGGTCACCGGCGACCTGACCCTGCACGGAGTCACCAAGCCGATTTCCTTCACGCTCAAGGGGGGCGACAAAGTCGTTGAGTTTCCCAAGGGAATCAAGCGCATCGGCCTGACTTCCACGTTCTCGATCGTGCGCAGCGATTTTGGCGTCAACGCCGAGCTCGGCGGCCTGGGCGATGAGATTCCGATCACAGTCGGCATTGAAGCGGCCAAGTGAGCGGCCTGAGTTGGAGCGAATGCGTGACGCGCATGTTGGACGCGCATGTTTGAAACGGTCGCGCTGGCAAAAGCAGTGCTCATTGGGGCGCTTGTCGCGGCAGGCATCATGGGGTTGGCCTGTCGCGGCACCCCGCCTCCCTGGCGGCGTGATGCGTGCTGGAGTTGGGCCGTCGGCGTCGGGGTGCTGGCCGCCAGTGGCGCGACCGATCAGTGGCCGCATTGGCCGGCGCTCGAGGACCGCGCGCGATTCCTGACGCTGCTGCTGCCGCTGACGTTGGCGGTCGAGACCTGGGCGGCGATCCTGCCGTCGCGGGGCATCGCGTGGCTCGTGCGTCTCGGTCTGGCGGCCATTGCGGCGCCGATCCTGTTGCACAACTCGGTCTATCTCGCCCACCTGAGCGGTCGCGACTCGGCCGAGTGGTCGCTCGCCGAGGCAACCGTTGTGTTGTGCGGACTGGCGGCACTGCTGGCGATCGTCTGGACGCTAATGAGTGGGCTCGAACGGCGAAGTTCGAGCCAGGCTGTCCACGGGGTGCTGGCTCTCGATGCGTCAGCGACGGCCCTCACCGTCATGCTCTCCGGTTACTACCGTGGAGGACTGCTAGGCCTGGGCCTGGCCGGAGCGATCGCAGGAGCAACGCTGGCTTCGTCCATCTCCCGGCCACAGCCATCGACCCGCGGCAGTTTGGGAATGAGCGTGATCGGCATCTTTGCGGTGGTGATCATGGGCCGGTTTTTCGGCGCACTTTCAACGAGCCTGGCCGCCTGCCTGCTGTTGGCGCCGCTGGGGGCCTGGACGGTCGAGTTGCCCCGGCTGCGGAAGCTGGCGCCCTCCTGGCGCGTCATGGCCCGCCTGGCGTGCGTTGCGATTCCGCTGCTGGTCGTTCTGATCATCGCGCAGCGGAAGTTCACCGCCGCATCCACCGGCCGCTCCCGGGCGTTCGAGCCGAGCATCTCGCGCGCTTTCCGATTATCCTAGATGGCCATCGCGAGTTGTCGCTCGTCACCGGAGTTCAAAGTTGTCCAACTTCGCAAACAGCCGACCGCCAACTGACTGGGTGAGTTCGTCGTTGCGCACCTGCGCGCCGATCGTGCTGTGCCTGGTCATGGCCTGTCTGTCACAGGCGGGCGAAACGTCGCTGTGTATTGAACGCTGCGCGGTGTTCGACCCCGAGTCGGGCAAGATGCTTCCGGAGCGCACGATCGTCGTTCGCGGAGAGCAGATTGTCGCGGTCGCGGCGCTGGGCGAGGGCGTGGACGTGCCGGCCGATGCGGTGCACGTCGACGGTCGAGGAAAGTTCGCGCTGCCGGGGCTGATCGATGCCCACGTACACCTGGTGCATGTGTTGGATTTTGCCCATGTCACCGGCGACGAGGTGCTGCCGCTCTATCTGGCGGCCGGAGTCACGAGCCTGCGCAGCACGGGCGATGAGATTGTGGCCGCCACGCTCGTGGCCCGCTTCGCCGCGGCGCATCCGGCCTCCAGCCCTCGGGTCTTTACGTGCAGCCCGTTGTTGGATGGCGAGCCACCGATCCATCGCGATGTCGGTCGAGCCGTGACCGATCCGGCCCAGGTCGCGGGCGTGCTCGATGATCTGCAACGGTGGCACGTGACCACGCTCAAGATCTACGCGGGCACCGGCCGCGACGTGGGGCGGACCATCATCGACGAGGGACACCGCCGCGGGTTGTTCGTGACGGCCCACTTGGGCAAGTACTCGGCGCAACAGGCCGTCGCCGACGGCATCGACGGGCTGGAGCACATCTGGTCGGTGTTCAATTATGTGATCCCTCCGCAAGTCGCCGCGCAGCCAGGCCATCGCGGGACGCTCGATTTGGATAATCCGCTGTGCGACGCGCTGGTCGCGGAACTGGTCCGTTCCAAAACGTATGTCGATCCCACGCTGGCCGTGTTCCGCAACATGATTTTGCTTCCCGACGTGCCCGAGGTCCGCGACTCGCCCGACAACGATCTGGCCCCGCGCCGCTTGCGGGAGTTTTGGCCGACCTATTTGCAACGATCGGGTTGTCCGCAAGGCGGCACGCTGGAACAGCGCCGTCGCGAGTTCGCCAAGTATCAGGAGCTGACTCGCAAGTTGTTTCGCGCCGGCGTGCTGCTGCTGGCCGGCACCGACGCGCCCGAGCCCCAAGTGCCGCCTGGTTTTTCGTTGCACCAGGAACTCGAAATGCTGGTCGAATCGGGCCTTCCGCCGGCCGCGGCTCTGCGGTCGGCCACGCTGCACAACGCGACGGCCCTGCGCGAACAGGAGCGCCTTGGTTCGATCACGCCCGGCAAACTGGCCGACATCGTGTTGCTGGCCGCCAACCCGCTGGACGACATCCGTCACACGCGCCGCATCGAACTGGTCATCCGCGGGGGAATCGTGTGTCGCCCCGCCGACCTGTTGAAGCTGGTTCCGAAGGACTGAACCCCCTTCTAGTTTGCACCTCGTCGTGTCGTAACGGCTACAATACCCGGCATGGATTCAGCCCAGAGCGCGCGCAAGCCCTGGTTTAACTTCGGACGGCGGATGACCGTCGCGCGCGGGCTCGTAGTCTTGGTGGGCATCCTGCTCCCCTATGCGATGCGCATCCCGGGAATCCCCGCTCACGGAGTCAGTTGGTTCACGTCGTACCTGGGCAGTGGAATCGACGCGTTCATCTTCTTTGGTGGCTTTAACGCCATCTGTTGGGGCAGCATCCTGCTGGCGACGCTGACGTATCGCCATGTGCGGAGCGTGTGGTTTCCGGCGGTGCTGGGGTTTGCCGTGCCCGCCTATTACCACGCAATACTCGACCTGACCTCGAGTTCGACGGCCTCGATCGCACTGCTGTTCATTCCGTTCTATTCCTTGCCCTTCGTGCTGGCGGGCTGGTTGATCGGGTTGGTCTTCGACCGGCGGGTGTTCATGGCCACGGCGGCCGAGTCGGCGGCCGAAACGGGCCAGTTCGGATTGAGGAGCTTATTTGTCGCCTTCACGGCGGTGGGCATCGCGTGTGGTCTGATCATGTACGAAGAGCGGCGCATGGATGCCAACCGGCGAGAAGGGTTGCGCCATGGAATCCTCGACGGCAACCGGGACCCGGAATCGGCCCGGGACATCCTCGGTGACGAGGTCGACACGCTCAAGGCATCGGTGTTGACTGAGAGCGAGATTCGGGAGGTGGCCCTGGCCGAAGTGACCAGGCGGACGTCGCACCCGGCGAACCAGCTCGAACCCCAGCTCCAGTTTCTTGCCGATCACTGGCGTGTCGTCGTGTGGCGACTTCCCAAGTCACTCACCAACCCAGTCAAGGGTTACTACGTCGTGAGCCTGTCGAAATCTGGAAGAGTCATGGAGTTCGTAGCCGTCGAATGACGCCCGAGGGCCACGATTGCCAGCGGGCCGAGGTGTCGCACGCGTTCCCGCACGAGTCGGGCCTGCTGGATGTGGCAAAAGCACCGCGAAAACGAGCCTTTCTGATGGGCTGTGCGAAATGCTCCGCCGCCTGCCCAGCCGGGAGCTACAATTCGATGGACCTCACCTTAGGCGGGGGTCTCATTTTCGTCAGGCGGTCGACGAGTTGGGGCCATGCATCGAAACGAACCACCATCGCTGTCCGAAATCTCGCCGCACTTGCCAGGTCGGCTCGAGGTGGCCGGCCACGATCTGACGCTCTATGAGGATTCGGACTCGCTGATCGCGGCGATGGTCGATGACATCCGCGCGGCCAAGCGCCGGGTGTGGATGGAGAGCTACATCTTTACGGCCGACGCGGCCGGTCTGGCCGTGGCCGAGGCGTTGGCCGAGCGGGCCGTGGCGGGTGTGGACGTGCGGCTGATGGTCGACGCCTGGGGAAGCTTCAGCACGCGCACCGCACTGTTCAACCGTCTGCGAGCCGCCGGCGTCAAGGTGCACGTTTTTCACGCTTTGGGCGAGGCCATCTTTCATCGCCTGAAGTTCCTGCAGGTGCTCAACCAGCGGAACCACCGCAAGCTGCTGGTGATCGACGAGGGGATCGCCTATTTCGGCGGCATGAACATCGTCGACCAAAGCGGCATTCACTCCAAAGCCGATGCCAAACAGCGCCACCTGCCGGCGTCGGCCGGATGGCGCGACGTCCACGTGCGATTGGTCGGTCCCGCTCAAGCCGAGATCGCGGCGTCGGTTGCCTGGCTGTGGAAGCGAGCGCATCGGCAGCGCCGGCCCAAGCAGCGGCCCTGGGACGTGCAATCGATTTTGCAGACCGCGCACGATGCGATCTATTTCTTCGACTCGCGTCCGCGATTCAAATTTCGCCGGCCGCACCGCCTGTTGATTCCGTTGATTCGCCAGGCCCGTCACGAGGTGACGTTGGCCATGGCCTATTTCGTGCCGACCGGCGGCATTCTGCGCGAGCTGCTCAAGGCACGCAAACGCGGCGTGCGCGTGCAGATCATCGTGCCCGGCCGCAGCGACGTGAGGGCCGTGCAATGGGCGACGCGTCACGTCTACGAGTTTCTGATCAAGCGGGGCATCCGCATCTATGAGCGCAAGGACCGCATGTTGCACAGCAAGGTGCTGGTCGTCGACGGTCAGTGGTCGGTGATCGGCTCGTGCAATCTCGACGCCCGCAGCTTGCGCTGGAACCTGGAGTGCTTTGCGCTGGTGCGTTCGTCGCACCTAGCTCGGACGTTGGCGAGTATCTGCCAGCAGGAGATTCGCGACAGCCGGCGGATCAGCGCCGCTCAGTGCCGGCGCCGGTCGTGGTGGCAGCGGCTTTTGAATCGCACCGCCTGGTCGATGCGCAACTGGCTTTAGAAGCTAGCTGTGCGCTCTCTTCTTCGTGGTCGAGATGTCCATGATCCGGCCCTTGTCGGACAAGGCCACGTGAAAGCGCTGTTTGCCTTCGATGCGGTGCAGCGTGAGGTGATAGGTCTCGTGTACCACGGCCAGATAGGGGCGCTCCTCGGGTGTCTTGGGCCGGCGAAGCTTGCCCCACGACCCGTCACCGAGATAAGGAATGCCGTTGGCGTCGGCGTGGCCCCCGAGCAGCGGTTGGGTGCGCTTGTAGGTGTGGTCGTGGTGTTCGAACACCGCGTCGACGTTATACCGCTCCATCAGCGGCACCCAGTGCTTGCGGCTGTCGTGCCCCGTGCCGCTCTCGTCGGAATCGGCGACGAACGGCCGGAAGGAGGGATAGGACGGCACGTGATAGGCGACAAACAGATTGTCGCGCTCTTCGCGCTGCTTGAGGTTTTTGGCCAGCCAATCGGTCTGATCGCCGCCGACCGGACTGGTGTGGTTCGTGTCGAGCAGCACGATCGACAGGTAGTCGCCAAAGTCGAGCGCGGCGTAGCCGGTGTCGGTGAACAGCCCGTCGAACAGCGCGTAGAAGAACGGCGCTTCCTTGCGGGTCTTTTCATAGCCGCCACGCACCTCGTGATTGCCGATGCACGTGATCACCGGAATCATGTGGCCATGATCATCGATGACCTGCTCGGAGTAGTTTTGCAGGAATTGCTGGAAGACCCTGGCGTCGACGCCGTTTTCATAGGCCAGGTCGCCGCCGATCAACACGAACTTGGGTGCCTGCGTGGCCGCCACGCGGTTCGACATCTGGGCCTCGCGGCCGATACCCGAATCGCCCCCTGAGATGAAATCGATCGTGTTGGTCGCCTTGGCCGGCATGGTGCGAAACTTGCGCTCCGCCGCATCGAGCCCGACGCGAAAATGATAGGTCGTATCGGGGTCCAGCCCGGTCAACTCGGTGCGAAATACCTGGTCGTTGGTCATGGGGTAGGGCCGCGGCGTGCTGACCGCCCGGCGCCAGTCGAGCGAACCGGCTTTGGCAAACCAGATCGGCCGCTCGGCGCCTTCCTCGGGCGTGCCAATCCATTGAATGGTCATGGTCGTCGTCGGATCGCGCTGCCAGGTAAGAAACAAGGCCTTCGGGCTGAAGCCGGGAGCCGGCGAGAACTGGGGCGCGCTGGGGGCATCAGCGGCGAACAGCGACCCCATGGTGCCGCTGCCGACGAGCAGCGAGGCGGATTGCAACAGGCGACGTCGTTGGAGATTGACCATGTTTCAACTCGCTGGGCTCGAGGGGCGTGACGCGGTCTAGTTTAGGGCGCTTGAGGGTTCGGACTCAACAGATAGGCCAGCAGATCGCGCAGCTCGGCGGTGGTTTTTACCAGTCCGCTGGGCATGGGCGAGGTGGCCTGCAACCGGCGCTCTTCGATGTCGCTCTTGGCCACGGTTTGACGTCTGGCGGTAGGCAGCAGCAACACCAACTGCCGTTCGTCTTCCTCGACGACCAAGCCCGAGAGCGCCTGACCGTCGGTGGTGACGATCGACGTGGTGCCGAAGATGGGTGCGACTTGCTTGTCGGGCACCAGAATCGACTCGACCAGATGCGCGACGGTGAACCGGTTGACCGCACCGGCCAGCGACGGGGCGCCGCCGCCCTTTTGGCTGGCGCCGATGGCGTGACACTTCACGCAACCCAAGGCGTCGGCGCCAAACAAGCGTCGTCCGCTGGCCGCGTCGCCGGTTTGCGCGGCGCTAGCCCAATCGACGTCGAGAAACTCGCGGGGCACGCGGCCGGGCGCTCCGTTGGAACTCGAGCCGGCGTTCTTCAATCGCTCCGCCAGGCTGCCGGCGGTCAGGGGCTGGGGCAGCGTGGCCTCAACCCGTCCGGCAGCTTGCACTCCGATCGACAGGGTGCCCGCCGTGGCGGCATGCGCAACGCGCAGCAGCACGTCGTTGCTGCCCGGCTCGAGCATGAGCAGCACCGGGCTTGGCCCCGCGACCAGGCGGCCATTGTGCCACACTTTGAATGGCGTGGGCGTTTCGACGGTCAGCGCGACACGCTGGGGCTCGAACGATTGCAGCCGAAAGTAGGCATAGCTCGACGCGCCCGGCACACCCGCGGGAAGTGCGGGCAAATCGAAGCGCCCCTCGCCGGTCACGATGCGCCACGCGTCTTGGTTAATCGTTCCTTCGAGCGGGGCTGCCAGATCGATGGCGCCGCGCTCGGGTTGATGGACCGTAGCGAAGCCGTCGGCGCCGTCGTTCCAGGGACCGGCCTGCCAGACCTGCGTGACCGGCCGCGTGGGCGCCGACGCCAATTGGCCTAGCGCGATCGCGCGGCGAGACTGGGCCACCAGCGGCTCGCTCCGCGGATCGTCGAGCAGCGACAGAAAATATCCGGCCTGATAGGCGACCCGACCGTCCGGGTCACCCAGGCGATCGATCAATTGCTGAAAGAGTTGCTGCTCTTGCGTGCTATGCGGCAGGGCTTTCCAACGCTCGGCAATCGTGAAGCTGCCCATGGAGCCGAGCTTCTTCAGATCGACCGACTCGTCGGCATATTGGATGACGAACTGGGCGTTCTGCGATTCGTAGCGCAGCGGCAACTCGGCCGGCAACGGCGCGACCGCCGCCGGCAGAGTCAGGCGAAACCCGGCCGCCAACACGCCGGCCAATCGCCGCAGAGGGTCGCTCGATTCGAGCAGCCCCTCGATCTGCTCGGGCGTGCCGCGCTCGGCAATCAGCAGCGCCGTCGCCTGTCGCAGGTAGGTATCGGTGCTGCGTGCCGGTCCCGCGAAGACTGCTTCGGCCAATGGCGCCGGGCGATCGAACAGCGCCACGATCGCCGCGTGCTCCACGTGCAAGTTCGAGTCGGCCAGTGCCTTGGCAAAGACATCATCCGCCGCTTTCAGACCGGGAAACTCGGACAAGGCGCGGATGGCCTGCGCGCGCACATTCGGATCGGCATGCCCGGCGAGTGGCAGGATCGCCGCGCGAGCCGCGGGCGTCTCGCCGGCCGCCGCCAGCCACGGCAGGTGCATCGTCGCCGGGTCGCGCGGTTGGATGACCTTCAGCCGCTGTGCGGCTTCGACAAGCAAGGGCCCGCCGCGGCGCAGGATCTCAAGGTGCGCTTGACGCCTGCGCGACCAGGAATCGTTGGACAATTCCTGCCACAGCCGCTGGGGTGTGGCGGCAGGGGCGTCGTAGGCCTCGAACGGATAGGCCGGCCCATCATCGCGGCGGGTGATCATCACCAATTCGCTCGGATACTTGGGAGACCACTCGTTGCCGGCCATGTAGGACAGGGCCGCGAAGATGCGACCGCCGCGTCCCACCGCCACGCCGACCGGCCGGGCCGACTCGGCGCCGTCGAGGATGGAAAACTCCTGGGCGCGAAAGCTGGCCCCGCGCGGCGCCAGTGCAAAGCCGTCGACCTTGCGCTGGCCCCAGCGCGCGACCAGCACGCTATCGCGATACTTGGGGCCGAGCCAGGCGTCGTCGTAATAGGATTGACCCACCGGCGCTTCGCGCCCCATCGACGCGTTGGCAATCTCCAGCAGATCCGACCGCTCGGGCGACATGCTGGCGATCCAGCCGCGCGGCCAGAAGAAATTGGCCTTCGGGGTCACGTGCAGCAGCCGCGCCGGCGAATAACGATCGGCAATCGACTCGTGATCGTTGTCGTTCGAAAACAAATTCCAGCGCCGATCGAAGGCCAGGCCCACCGCGCCGCGCGTGCCGCCGGCCACGACCTGAAAACGGCTGCCATCGGGCCGGCAACGGAAATAGCCGCCCTGGCCGGTGTAAGGGGTCTTGGTTCCATCGTGGGCGTAGATCGTCCAGTGACCCCAGTGGTCGGGCCGATTCTGAAAATCGCCAAAGTTCAGCAACGGATCGCCGGAGGAAAAGTACAGGTCGCCCTCGGGACCCCAGGCCAGCCCGTGCCACGTGACGTGCAGATCGACCGGTGAACCCCACAGCAACCGCTTTGGCGAGATGCGTTCGCGCTGGATCCGGCCACCGGGAATGAGATAGAGCGCGGCATTGGTCATGACATAAAGATCGTCGCCACGAATCTCGACGTCGGTGACCCAGGTGTCGGGCGGAAATCGATAGAGCAGCTGTTTGGGCTGATAGCCGCCCTGCGGATCGGGCTCGTAGACGAACAGGGCTTCGCGTCCTCCGACAAATAGCCGTCCCACGGTGTCGGTGCGAATCGACAGGAACGACTCGTCGGGCGAGGTGTCGATCGTGACCAGCTTTAAATCGGGATCGACGACGCGGCGCGACAACAGCGGCGAGGCCGTATCCGGTCGCCCTGCGGTCACCGCCGGATTTTTGCTGGCCGAGATATCCTCAACTCCCGTGCCTTCAATGCGATCGAAGTGCCATAGCCCGATGGTCGAATCGTCGGCGATCAGCGGACTACTCGGCGCGGCCGTGAGGTCGCGCAACGTGCGGCTGATGCGCACGTCGTCGATCAGCCCGTCGCAGCCAATCGCTTGGGGCGGGTAGCCGCCGAAATAAAGTGACGTGGTGGGTCCGCCGGACCGCTGCCGCGCCATTGCAGCTTCCTTGACCAGTTTGCCGTCGACAAAGAGTCTGGCTTGTTGTTCGTCGAAGGCGGCCGCGACGTAATGCCACTGGCCGTCGGCCACGTCGACGCCCGAGCGAATCTCGGCCGGGGCGAAGCCGGGCAGGTAGAGACTCAAATCGCCGCCGCCAACATAGCTGTACAGCTCCCAATGCTCGGCCGACTCCTTGGCGTCGCTGGCGACGAGAATGTTAAAGCCGCTCTTGCTGTTGAGTTTGCACCAGCATTCGACAGTCAGCGGGCGTTTGCCATACGCATCCTTCCGCGCCGCCCAGGCCGGCCCGCGCCGCGGGTCGAGCGCCGAGCCAAAGCGGCCCTCGGGAATCAGCTGGGGCGCGGTGGTGGTCGGAGCAGTCGCGACCGTGCCGATGGCACGTTGCGGTCGATTCGCGGCCCAGACGCTGCCGCGGCGGATCAGGGCGGCCTCGCCCGGATTGCGAATCGACTCGGCGGCATGGCCCAACACCGTTTGAAACACGCGGCCTCGCCCATAGTCATAAACAAACGCCATCGGTTCGTCGCGCCCGGTGATCGTCGAATGGGCTGTGGCCAGCACCTCGATGGGCGCGGTGCCTTGCTGGTTGCAATACAACTCGTCGAGAGTCTCGAACGAGTTCAGGCCGTGCGTGATCGGGTGATCCTTCGAGATGGATACCTCGAAGCGGCCAAACGGATCGTGGCTGCTCTTGCCGGCCGCGTGATCCCAGATGCGGCGACAGATATTGCGATACTCGGGCCAGTCGGAATTGGGGGTCTCGGGCAACGAGGCGTGGAACGCGCCGTTGGCGAAGTGAATGATCGTCAGCCCGCCGCCATCGGAGAGATATTTCTGGAAATTCGCCTGGGCCTCCTCACTCAGTCCCGGCCGTTGCCAATTGCAGTAGTTGAGCACCACCAGGTCGTAGCTCAGCAGATTCTTCGTGGCCAGGAATTCGGGATCGGTGACCACGGTGATTTGAAATCGACGGTCTTGCGCCAGCGCTTCCTGGAGCGCCGGTGTCGTCTCGCGCCAGGCGTGCGCGGCGTGTTGATGGCCGGTGACGATCACGGTCTGAATCGGCTGGTCGTCGGATGCCACGGGCGGATCGCCTTTCACTGAGACCGCCGATTGCACGCCGCCGCTGGGCACGTCGACGTGCGCGGTCCACAGCAGGGCATTCAAGACCATCCGCCGGAAATACTCGCTGCCCCAGTTTTCGAAGAAGTGCCCGCCGGTGAATCCGAAGCCGCGCCCGCCGCCGTCGCGTTGGACGGCCCAGGCCACGACCTGCTCTTGCGCTTCGCCGGGAATGGACGTGCTCAGAATCGGCGTCAGCCGCGCATCTTGCGGTCGAAAGCGAATCGCGTAATAGTATTCCTCGCGCAGCGGAAACGGCGCCAGGCCGCGACTGATTGGATGATCGGGCGAGGCGGGCCGTGGCGTGGTGGCCGTGGTTTGGATCTTGGAGTACCACTTGTTCGCTCCGCTGCCCGACTCGTAGTCGAAATAGCCGCCGATCCATTCCAGCAAATCGTCACCCGCCGGCTGTCGGGGGACAAACAGCGACCAATGAATGGCCACCAGCCCGCAGCCGCGATCCATCTGCTGCTTCAGCGTCTTCCAGCGGTCGCCGACCAACAGCGGATGGTCCTGGGCATTGCGATCGGCGCCGTCGGAGATCACGACGATCGTGTCGGCGTCATCGAGCGTGTGCTCGTCGCGCGGCCAACCTTGCAGGTGTACCTCAGCCTTCACGCCTTTCACGTTAGGCGCGGTTTCCAACGCGTGCTTCAACAACCGCGCCGTGAGCTCATATTCGTGCGTGCCGGCCGGATGACCCTGCGGTCCCTGGTGCATGGTGCCGGCAATGAGCACGATTTTTTTGGGAACCGCATCGGCAGCCGTGGCGGCAAGCGGAGCGAAGCCGGCGATTGCCAACAGCAGCGCGGCCAGAGAGCGAACGAAGCAAGCGTCAGAGGGCCGCATGTTTGACAGGCCCGTTGCAGGGCCCCTAGATTGGCGTGGCTCGAGGTGGGTTGAATTGCAGAATAACGACGGTCCGCGCGCGGTGCAACTGGCATGAAAATCACGCACATCGAAACCTATCCGGTCACGATTCCCGTCAAACCCGAGCGGCGGATGATCAGCGCGCTGGGACAGCACACCGTCTCGCGCTACGTGCTGGTGCGGGTGCTGACCGATACGGGCTTGGAGGGCGCCGGCGAGGCCACGGTCATCCCGCGCTGGAGCGGCGAGACCGTGTGGGGCGCGCAGGCCCTGATCGACCGCGTGCTGGCGCCGGAGTTGATCGGCCAGGATCCCGAGAACATCGCCGAAATCGATCGGCTCATGGACGCCTCGAGCATTCACAACTGGTTTGCCAAGAGCGCCATCGAAATGGCCTGCTGGGATCTGCGCGGCAAGGCGGCCGGCAAGCCGGTCTTCGAGCTGTTGGGCGGAGCCGTGCGGCCGCTGGCGACGCGCAGCCGCTATAGCATGGGCGCCTACGAACCGGAGCGGGCGCAGGCGCGGGCGCGCGAGCTGGTCGCGGCCGGCTTCACGACGATCAAAGTCAAGGTGGGGCGCGACGCCCGGGCCGACGTCGAGCGCGTTCGCGCGGTGCGCGCGGCGATTGGTCCCGAGATAGCGTTGACGATCGACGCCAATTGCGGTTGGGACGTCGAGACCGCCATCGACTGCGTGCAACAGTTGGCCGACTGCCAGCTGGCCCTGGTGGAACAGCCGACGCCCGATGGGGACTACGCGGCGCTGGCCCGCGTGCGGCGTGAAACCGGGGTGCCGATCATGGCCGACGACATTTGCTTCAACCTGGTGCACGCCCAGGAGCTGGTGCGCAACGATTGTTGCGACGTCATCAGCGTTTATCCGGGCAAGCAGGGGGGGATTCGCAAGGCGAAGCAGATCGTCGACTTTGCGGCCGCGCACGGCGTGGCCTGTTCGATCGGTTCCAACCTGGAACTCGACGTGGCCACGGCCGCCATGGCCCACCTGGTCGCGGCGTGTCCGAACATGCAGGTCGAAAAATATCCGGGCGACATGTTGGGCGCCGATTATCACGAGATTCGCGTCGCCAAGAACCCGGTGCGCATCGAGGGGCCGATCACGACGATCAGCGACCAGAGCGGCTTGGGTGTGGAAGTCGACTGGCAACTGGCGCGCGAGTGCCGATGCGAATAAGGCTACTTGCCGGCCGCCGCGGGCGCGGGGCGTTCGAGCGAACCTTCTTCCAGCCGACCGAGCAGCCGCAGCAGGCCATCCAGAATGGTCCAAGGGTGCGGCGGGCAGCCGGGAATGTAGAGATCGACCGGCACCACGCTGTCGGCGCCGTTGTGGGTTTGTTCCAGATCGATGTAAGGCCCGCCCGAGATGGCGCAGGCTCCGACGGCAATCACGATCTTGGGCGCGGGCGTGGCTTCGTAGGTTTGCTCGAGCGCGAACCGCATGTTCTCGGTCACCGGGCCCGTGATCAGCAGGCCGTCGGCGTGGCGCGGCGAGGCGACGAACTGGATGCCGAAGCGGGCCAGGTCGAAGACCACGGTGCTGAGCACGTTCACGTCAGCTTCGCAGCCATTGCACCCGCCCGCGCTGACTTGACGCAGTTTGAGCGAACGGCCAAAGAGTCGCCGTGTCGTGCCCTCGAGCGCTTGGGCCAGTTCGAAGCCGCGGCCATCGGTGATCAGCCCCTCGCGCGTGCGGCTGGCCAGGCGATATTCCTGGCTGTAACTCACCGCGCCGGCGGGGCAGGCCGTGGCGCACTCGACGCAGAACAAACAGCGGCCCATGTCGACGCGCAGTGTGCCGTCGCCCGTCAGCATGGCGTTGGTGGGGCAGGCGTCGGCACAAATTTGGCAACCATCGGGGCACTTCGTGGCATCGACGATCGGCAGGCCGCGAAAGCGGTCGGGCAATTGCGGCTCGGTCTTGGGATAGGCGCTGGTGCGAAACCCCTGTTGCAGCCGCTGGGCGATGACGTTGAACATGGACCGTTCCTAGAGATCGTGTCCGCAGTACGAAAGGTTGAAACTCTTGTTGCACAGCGGAAAGTCGGAGATCGCCTGATCGCGCAAGGACATGGCCAGGCCGATCCAATTGTGAAACGAGGGATCGACGATCTTGTAATGGGCACACGCGCCGGCCTGGTCGGTGATGGCCACGTGGCAGATCTCACCGCGCCAACCCTCGACCAGCGACACGGCCAGCGAATCGGGCGCCAAAGGTCCGGTCTCGGCACGCAGATCAGTGGCCGGCAGGGCATGAAGTTGTTCGAGCACGAACTGGCCCGAGCGCTGAATTTCGAGCCAGCGAACGTAAGCTCGCGCAAACACGTCGCCGGTGGTCCAGAGCATGGCCGGCACCAGGGCAAAGCGATAGATGCCGCTGGGGAAGTCGCGGCGCACGTCACGATCGATGCCGCTGGCGCGAGCCGCCGGCCCGACCAGGCCCAGGGCTTCGGCCACTTCCTTGGTCACGCGGCCGGTGTCCTCGAAACGTGTGACGACCGAGCGTGAATTCCAGAGCAGCTCGGCCGCGCCGTCGACGTCGACTAACGCCGGCGCCAAGCGCGAAGCGAGTTGCTCGCCGCGAACCGCATCGACGTCCCACAGCACCCCCCCGGGCCGCACCATCGAGCGCCCAAACCGATTGCCGCAGATCGCGGCCGTGGCATTGAGGAAGTCGCCGCGCAGCCGACCGCAGTAGGCCATCGTTGGCAAATAGCCCACGTCGCCCGCCAGCGCGCCCAGATCGCCCGTGTGATTGGCCAGCCGTTCGAGCTCGAGCGCGATCCCGCGCAGGGCTTGCGCTCTCAGCGGCGGTTGGCGGCGGCTGAGCGTTTCGATCGCCTGGCAATAGGCGGTCGTGTGACCGATCGAGGTGTCGCCGGCCAGCGTCTCCATGAAGGGGATCGTGCGCTTGTTGGGACCGCCGATCAGGGCCCGCTCGATGCCCCGATGCTGGAAGCCGAGCGAGATTTCCAAATGAAACACGTGCTCGCCGTGACACTGGAAGCGGAAGTGCCCGGGCTCGATCACGCCGGCGTGCACCGGACCGACGCCGACCTCGTGTACTTCGCGTCCCTCGACCTGGAAGAAGTCAGTGACGCTGGGCCAGATCGTGGCGCCCACGGTCCGCGACCAGGCGTCGTGGCCCGGCCGATACGAGGCATGAAAGCGAATGGGCTTGAGCCAGGGATGTCCCTCGGGCACGACGCCCCACTGTTCGGCGATCTCGCGCTCGAACCAATGGACCTGTGGGCAGGCCGGCGTGAACGATTCGTAACGATCGGAAACATCGCACGAGATCAGCGAGATCGTGCCGTCGACGGCGTGCGTCAGCACGGCATAGAGCCGAACGAGCTGCGGCGATTGGGGCCGGCCAAACAGGGCCGCGACACGGCTACCCTGATTCGTTTCGTCGAACAGTGCGCCGCGAAAGGCCTCGAGCGGGAGTCGGGGAATGTCGGCCAGACGCACGGCCTCGGCCAGCGGAATGCGCGACAACTGAGCGTACGATGTGGCCATCAACGGTTCTCTATCAGGCGACTCGCCGCCGCGCTGCCGCCGAATCCGTGGTCTCAACCGGCTCGCCTGGAAGACTCAATATAGGAGGCGCGCGACCGGATGTCGACGGCGCAGGAAGCTATGAAGAGCCGAAGGACGGCTATGACCTAACGGGCTTCTTGGGCCCCTTGGCAGTTGGCACGTTGCCGTTCTTGGAGCCGGCGGATTTCGAGCTGCCGTTGGTCGTCGCCGAGGCGGCGGTGGGGGAGAAGGCCTTTTCGATGCGGCGGACCTCGGCCAGCATCGCCTCGGGCGATTTTTGCGCGGCCAACGCCTGCACAAAGCGGTCGTCACGCACCAGGCTCATCAGCCGGGCCACGAGTTGCAGATGATCGCGAATCGTGGGGCTGATCAACACGAACAGGGCCTTCAGGCCGTGGCGAATCGTGGGCGACAGATCGAGCGGAGGCGAAAAGGCGCACAAGCTCAAGGTCGGGCGGGGAACGGACAGGATCAACGGGCAACGGGGATGTGGGATGGCGATTCCCTGACCCACGACCGTAATGCCGATGGCATCGCGGGCCAGCAAGAGTTGATAGAGCATTTCGCCCGTGCAATCGGCCGGTAGCGGAATCTTACCCGTCAGCGAGCGCAGCGCTTCCTGCTTGCTGCTGGCCGGCAGGTCGTAATGGATGCCGCCGGCTTCCAGCGCAGGGGTGAGCAACAGCGGCTGATTGATCGAGGAGTCTTCGCCAAACAGGTCGCAGGCCAGATCGGCCCGATTGCTCGCGACCCACTCGAGCAACTCGGCCCGTCCAAATCGATAGTGGCCGTCGACGCCGGTGGCCGGCAGTCGCTTCTGATCGATCCAGCGAAAGAGGGTGGTTTCGGGTATTTTCAGCGCTGCGGCTGCCGCGCGCACATCCAATTGCATGAAGAGAATTCCTTGGGTCGCCATCCGGAACCTAGCCCGGCTGGCAAAATGCGTCAATCATGGCAACATTACATGTTCGTAATGAAGTCGCCGCGCTCGAGGATTTGCGGTCTTCGCGGCGTCAGGCCAGCAATTCTTGGACGATGCGCGCCGGACGATTGTCGGTCAGTTTTTGTTCCTGACCGTTGTAGTGATAAACCAGCTTGTCGTGGTTCATGCCGAACAGGTGCATGAGCGTGGCCTGATAATCGTTGGGGCTCACGGTGTCGACCGCCGCCTTGTGGCCGAACTCGTCGCTTTGGCCATAGGTGATGCCGCCCTTGATGCCGCCGCCGGCCAGCCACATCGTGAAGCCTTGGCCGTTGTGGTCGCGGCCGCACTTGTCGCCGTCGCCTTCGGTGACCGGCAGGCGGCCGATTTCACCGCCCCAGTGTACGAGCGTGGTGTCGAGCAGCCCGCGGGCTTTGAGATCCTTGACCAGCGCCACGCTGGGTTGATCGGTGCGGCGGCAGATTTTGGGAAGCTGCTCGCGGATGTTGGTGTGCGTGTCCCAGGGCTGCCCGGCCAGAAACAATTGCACGAAGCGCACGCCGCGCTCGACCAGCCGTCGGGCGATCAGGCAGCGCGCGCCATATTCGGCCGTGGCGGGGTCGTCGAGTCCATAAAGTTTCTTCGTGGCGTCGGTCTCGGTCGAGATGTCGAGCGCTTCCTTGGCCGCCGTTTGCATCCGCGCGGCCAGTTCATAGCTGGCGATGCGGGCTTCGAGATCGGCTTCGCCCGGATGACGCTCGAGGTGTTGGCGATTCAACTCGCCCAGCAGGGCCAGGTTTTGCTGCTGGCGCGCGCCGCGCAGGTGAGCAGGAGGATCGAGATTCAAGATCCGCGGCTCGCGCGAGCGGATCACCGTGCCCTGGAACAGCGGGGGCAGCCAACCGTTCGACCAATTGCGGACGCCGTCGACCGGATGACCATCAGGATCACTCAGCACGACATAGGCTGGCAGGTCCTGACTCTCGGAGCCTAGGCCATAGGTGAGCCACGAGCCCAGCGCCGGACGGCCTGGCTGCGACTTGCCGGTGTTCATGTACCAGATCGACGATTCGTGGCCGTTGAAGCCGGTTTGCATCGAGCGAACCACGGCGATGTCGTCGACGATGCCGCTCAGGTGAGGCAGCAATTCGGAAACCTCGGTGCCGCATTGCCCCCGCTTTTCGAACTTCCAGGGGCTGCCAAAGAGTTTCTTGCTGGCGCGGTTGGCAAAGCTGTAGATGACTTCGCCCTGATAGTCGTTGCCACTGCGCTTGGTCAGTTCGGGCTTGGGATCGAGCAGGTCGACATGACTGGGGCCGCCGTGCATGAACAGCGAAATCATCGCCCGGGCGCGCGGCGGCGTCTGGGGCGGCTTGGCCAGCATGTCGAAGGCGTGGATCTCGCGCGGAATGTGCGGCGCGGCGAGCAGTCGCTCTTCGCGCATCAGCCACGCCAGGGCGACGCCTCCCAAGCCGAGGGCCTGTTGCGACAAGAACTGGCGGCGGGTGCGCAAATCGAGTGGGGTCATCGTTGCGATCCTATTCCACATACAGGAATTCGTTCGTGCTGAGCAGAATTTGGCACAAGCTGGCCAAGGCATCGACTGGCGGCTCGGCCGGGGGTGCGGCCGCCGGCGGTGTGGCGCCCGCGGCGCCGGCGGTCACCGTGGCCGGGGGCGGAGCGGCGGTGGGGGCTGACTGGGCGGCCAGGAAAGCCAGTGCGGTCTCCAGTTCCTTCGGCTGCGGCGCTCGCGCGAAGGCCAATTGCCAGGCCGCGTGTACCTGTGCCGTCGGATCGCCAGCAGCTTCCTTGCGAATGCGAGTGGCCATGTAGTTGGATTGCTGCAAGATGAAGTCGCTGTTGAGCAGCATCAGCGATTGCGTGGCCACGGTCGACACGGTGCGCCGCTCGCAATTGGTTTCCATCACCGGTTGATCGAACACGTGCAGCATGGCCAACGGCTGGCTGCGGCGCACCTGGATGTAGATGCTGCGGCGGAACGCCTCATGGCCCACCGGCGGCTCGTTGCCCGCGGGCGGATCGACGCCGACGACGACCTGGCCCACGGTGTCTTCTTTCACGGGCACGCTGGCGCCAAACAGCTTGCGGTTGAGCACGCCGCTGGAGGCTAGAATGCGATCGCGGACCGTTTCGGCATCGAGACGCCGCACGCTCATGCGCCAGTAGTAGCGATCCTCGGGATCGAGCTCGGCCCGTCGCGGATCGCGCGCCGAGCTTTGCCGATAGGCGGTCGAGGTCATGATCATTTTGTGCATCCGCTTCAGCTTCCAGCCGCCGGCCATCAGGTCGCGCGCCAGCCAGTCGAGCAGTTGCGGATGCGAGGGCGCTTCGCCCAACGAGCCGAAGTCGCTCGGGGTGTTGACCAGCCCCCGCCCGAAATGATTCATCCAGACCCGGTTCACCAGCACGCGAGCGGTGAGCGGGTTCCGGTCGCCCGTCAGCCATTGGGCTAGTGCCAATCGCCGGCCGGTCGTTTTGCGCGCCGGGTCCTGCGGCGCGATCTGCAATCGCTCGCCGGGCTCCGCGCAGACGGTCAGGCCACCGGGGCCGATCTCGTTTTTGGGCTGGCGGTGATCGCCGCGATGAAAGAGCACGGTGGGCGAAACCTGCCCTGGCACTTCATCGAGCACGGGCACGAAATCCTGAAAGGGCTTCTTGGCCTGGATTTCGGCAATGCGGGCATCGAACTTCTTGAGCTCGTCGGCCGCGGCCTGGTTGTATTGATAGAGAAGGCCCGGCGAGAAGCTGGCGCTCGGGTTTTCGTCGAGCAACTTTTGCTGCTCCGGGATGCGTTTGTCCTTGGCCGTGCCCAAGGCAACACGTATCGCGCCTTGCAGTTCGTCGTCGTACTTTTCCAGTTCCTTGTCGAGCGCCTCGGCCATGTACACATCCTGGCGGGCCTGGCGTTCGGCGGCGACCTTGTTCGCTTCGGCATCCACTTCGGCCGCCTTGGCCCGATCGGCCGGAGTCCACAGCGACACCAGCCGTTCGCCCGGCGCGCGCCAATGTTTCCAGTCGTAGGCCGGCTCGAACACGGCCCGCAGACGATAGTAGTCGGCTTGCGGAATCGGATCGTAGCGATGGTCGTGGCACTGCGCGCAGCCGACGCTCAATCCCAACAGCGACGTCGAGACAATTTTGATCGTGTCGGCCATTACCTGATTGCGGGCCACGTCGGCATCGACACCGCCGCTCGAGGTGCCATCGGCCGACATCCGCAAAAAGCCCGTCGCGGCCAGCCGTTCGATGTCTTCGGGCGCGAGATTCGCGCGGTCGCCGACCGTCAGTTCATCGCCGCCCAGTTGTTCGGCGACGAAGCGATCGAGCGGCTTGTCGGCATTCAGGCTGCGGATCACGTAGTCGCGATACTTGTAGGCGAACGGACGCGGCGGGTCGGCGGCCGTGTAGCCATCGGAGTCGGCGTAGCCGGCCACGTCGAGCCAATAGCGGCCCCAGCGCTCGCCGTAGTGGGGCGAATCGAGCAGCCGGTCGATCGCCTTTTCATACGACTCCGAATCCGAGTCGGCCAGGAAGCTTGCCAGCTCTTCGCGAGTGGGGGGGATGCCGATCAGGTCGAGATATGCCCGAATCAACAGCACCCGTTTGTCGGCGTCGGCCGAAAAGGCCAGCCCCTTGCCGTGCAGGGCCTGAGCCAAGAAGGCGTCGATCGGCGTCCGCACGCGATCGGCCGAACCGAAGGCTGGAATGGGCACTGCCGTGGGAATCGGCTGGAAGGACCAAAAGGCCCGTTCTTCGGGCGTGATCTCCAGGCCCGGGTCGAGCTTCTCGGGTTCGGCCGCCGTGGTCGGCGCGCCCTGGTCGATCCAGACGCCGATGCGGGCCACTTCGTCGGCCGAAAGCTTGCGGTCGGTGGGGGGCATTTCGCCGCTGCGAACGCGCTCGAACAGCAGACTTTCGTCCCGTTTGCCCGGCGTGATCGCGGCTCCCGAGTCGCCGCCGGTGACCATGAATCGCCGCAGCCGCAGGTCGAGGCCTCCTTTGGACTCCTCCTCGCCGCCGTGGCAACGAAAGCAGTTGGCCTTGAGAATCGGGCGGATGTCGCGTTCGAACACCGTCGTGGGGCCGGCGGCCGGTGCATCGACGGCCCATGACGGAGCCGAGGCCAGCGCACACAGCAGGACCGACAAGAGCCCATAACGCATTGCGAGCATGATCGACCTGGCTGGATCTGGGGGCGGGAAGGACTAGCGGATCCGTGGCGGGTACCCCGGCCATTGTATCCGCCGGCCACACCCGGCCACAATGGTTTTCAGGCCCCCAAGCAGCCCAGAATTAAATGTGCCAAGTGCGCCAAATCGGCGTAGAATTGTGGCGCGGAGAAAACGATTAACGCCGATTGGCAGACGAGTTGCGCCTTGAGAAGCGAGGAGCGTTCACCAAGCTGCTGCTCTTGGCGCCCGTTTGATACGACTGTCTTCATCACCGAGGAGCACGACCCATGAACTGGAAAAAAATTCTCGTGGCGACCGACTTCTCGGCGACCAGCGACGAGGCGCTGGTGTATGCGACGTCGTTGGCGCGCGACTCGGGCGCGACGCTGCTGATCACGCACATCGAAGAGTTGCCGCTGCCCTATGTGGGCGGCGAAATGTACATGCCGCAGCCGGAGTATCCGAATCCTGAAATACGCCATCTGCTCGACAAGGTCGTTCCGCTGGACAAAAGCGTTCCCTACGAGCACAAGCTCGTGCAGGGATCAGCGTCGGAAGAGATCGTGCGGATTGCCGCTGAAGAGCACGCCGATCTGATCGTGATGGGCACACACGGCCGAACCGGTTTGAGCCGAGTGCTGATGGGCAGCGTGGCCGAGCTCGTGATGCGGCACGCGTCGTGTCCGGTGCTGACGATCAAGCACGTCGACAAACCGGCAAAAGCGTGAGCCGGATTGGCGGGCGAAAGGGCCCATTCCCGCGGCCGAATGACCACGGTGGGGCTGGCGGTCACGGCAGATAGACCGTGGCCGGCGGCGAAGAGCTTAGCGACGCCTCTCCGTTCGATTGCAACTCGTGGCCACGATGACCGACGACTCGTCGCTGACTTCGACGAGGTTCCGCACTTGAGCTTCGGGATAGAGGTGCATCACGGCGGCCTGGGCCAACTGCTTCAGGTAGAAGCTGGGCACCGTGCCCGAGATCTCAACCACCCCATCGGCGACCTGGCAGTCCAATTTCCGCAACGCCCCATATTGGCTCGAGGTCAACGCTGCCGTGGCGGCAGCGTGGAGCTGCCGATCTTCGACGACCGGAAACTCAAAATATTGCGGATTGGCGATCACAATCATTGTCGGCCTCTAGCTCCCTGCTGGTGTGCGATGCTTTTTGTCCTTGAATCGTAGCGAATATTGTGCCAACAACCGATAAATGGCCGAAATGGCCGAGTTAGGGCAATTTCTGCGTAATCCCTGTGCGAACGCCGCACAACGGCTGGGCGAACTGGTCATGGGCTGACCGCTCGCTCGGTCAATCAGCTGCCATTCTGGAAGCGGTTTGAGTAAAACGTACAAGGAGTCAGACCATACTTCGGGAGGGCGTCGCACGATGTTGGCCATGGTCCTCGACCGGCCGGGGGCGCCGCTGCGGATTGCCCAAGTCCCAATTCCAGAACTTGGACCGGGACAGATTCTGATTCGTGTACATGCATGCGGAGTCTGTCGCACCGATCTGCACGTCGTCGACGGCGAGTTACCCGATCCCAAATTGCCGCTCATTCCGGGTCACGAGATCGTGGGAGTCGTCGCCGATCGCGCGGCCGATGCGACCCGCTTTGCGGTCGGACAGCGCGTGGGCGTGCCCTGGCTCGGCAGCACCTGCGGAAGGTGCGCCTTCTGCTGCGCGGGACGCGAAAACCTCTGTGACAACCCGCGCTTCACGGGCTACTCGATCGACGGGGGCTACGCGGAATTCACGGCCGCCGACCAGCGCTTCTGCTTTGCGATTCCCGAAAGCTATGACGATGTTCACGCCGCGCCCTTGATGTGCGCGGGCTTGATTGGCTATCGCTCGTTGGTGATGGCCGGTGATGCCCGACGGCTGGGAATGTATGGCTTTGGCGCGGCAGCCCACTTGATCGCACAGGTCGCGGTGTACCAGCGCCGTCGGCTGTTCGCCTTCACGCGCGATGGCGACACGGCGGCGCAGCAGTTCGCTCGCGGACTCGGTGCCGTGTGGACGGGCGGCTCGAACGATCTGCCGCCGGAGCTGTTGGACGCCGCGATTATCTTTGCGCCGGTGGGCGGCCTGGTGCCCGCGGCGCTGGCGGCCACGGCCAAAGGGGGCACCGTGGTTTGCGCCGGCATTCACATGAGCGATATTCCCAGCTTTGCCTATCGGCTGTTGTGGGAAGAGCGCGTGGTGCGCTCGGTGGCCAACCTCACGCGTCGCGACGGAGAAGAGTTTCTGTCTCTGGCGCCGCAAGTGCCCGTGCGCGTCGAAGCCAAGACATATCCGCTCGAGCAGGCCAACGAAGCATTGGCCGATTTGCGATTGGGCCGGCTCACTGGCGCCGCTGTACTGGTCACGGGCGCGGTATCCGCCCTCTCGTAGCCGGTTTTCAGGCTCGCGCCGCGGAGTGCCCAAACGGTTTCAATTTTGCTACGTTGCTTACGGCCATCGCAACGACTCACGATTCAACCCCTCGAGCCATCATGACCGAGCCCAATTATTTCGCGGCCGCCGACTATGTCGAAAAAGCGCGTCAGGAATTGATGACGTACTTCAAGGACTTTCCGTTTTTCAAGTTGATGGGCATCGAGTTGGTGGACATCGAGCCGGGGCGCGCCGTGCTGGCCGCCACCTGGCGCGAGGACTTGTGTCAGCCGGCCGGCATCATGCACGGCGGCGTGTTGGCCTCGCTGGTCGACACGGCGATCGCCCAGGCGATTCTGCTCACGCCCCAGCACCTGGCGATCCGTGCGCAAGGGGGCGGCATGGTGACGATCGACTTGCGGCTCAAGTATCTGCGGCCCGTCTCCGCCGGGCGCGTGCTGTGTGAAGCGCGCACCGTGCGCGCGGGCCGGCAGATCGTACACGCCACGGCCACGGTGACCGACGCGGCCGGCAAGGAAGTGGCGCTCGGCGATTCAACCTACATGCTGATCGCCAGGGAACAACTGCAAAAGAAGGGCGAGTAGTCAGTCGCCAGAAATCAGTCGCCGGCAATCAGTCATCATAAAGCGGCGGATGCAGCAGTGCCTTGACCGCCGGCTCGTCCATGTTGTCCGGCGTGGCCAACGTCTCGCCGGTGGCGATGTGGTGCTCGACCTGTTTGCCGTGCAGATGATCGGCCAGCGTGGTGACGGCCAACTCGGCCATGCGCACGGGGTCTTGCAGCACGATTCCGTGCATCTTGCGGGCCCGCAGAGCCAGCACCAGCTCGGGCCCGAAATCAAAGCCGACGAACTTCACCTTGCCGGCCAGGTTTTGTTCTTCGAGTGCCCGCAACATGCCGGTCGAGACGTGCTGGCCGGGCGTGAAGATGCCGTCGACGCGATCGCCGAAGGTGAGCAGCAGTTGCTGCGCCTTGACCAGCGCCTTGTCCGAGGTGTCGCCGGCGTATTCGTTGGACGAGAGGATTTCGATCGCGGGAAACTCCTGGGCCAGCACGTCGAGGCAGCCTTGCTCGCGCCGCTCGCTGCTTTGGCTGCCGACGGCCTGCCGCAACACGATCACGCGACCTTTGCCGTCCAAGAGTTTTCCCAGGTGGCGACCGGCGATCTGTCCGCCGTGATAGTTGTCGGTGGCGACGAAGCTGACGATGTCGGTCTCGTCGTCCAGGCCGCTGTCGAAGATGACTGTGGGAATGCCGGCCAATTTGGCTTCGCGAACCACCGGAATCAAAGCCTGGGAATCGAGGGGCGCCAAACAGATGCCGTCGACGTTCTGAGCGATGAAGTCCTGGATCAGATTGATCTGCTGTTCGCGATCGCTCTCGGTGATCGGTCCCTTCCAGATGATGTCGACATTTGCCTTCTCCTTGCCCTGTTCGGCGCCGGCGTGCACCGATTTCCAGAACTCGTGCGACGTGGCCTTGGGCACCACGGCGAAGAGCAACTTGTCACGCGCCGGCTTGGCCGCAGCCCCCTGGCCGCTCGAGCCCGGAGAACAGCCCGCAGCCAGCGCGATTCCAAGCGCAAGCAGGAGTCTTAGCGAACGGATCGAGCCAGCGCGAACGCTGACGGATAAATCGGACATGCCTGGGCACGCAAGCCGGAGTGTGGGGACGATCGCCAGAGCTCAACCTTCGGCCCCGCCGCGTTGCTTGTCAAGGCTTTGTGGGCCGTTTAGACTCGCCTTCGACACCACCGGACTTGAACACCTCACGGACACACGCACGGGTCGACGATGAACACGCGATGGAACAACCTGCCTCGAATCGTGACCATCCTCCTGCTCTTCGCCATGGCCGTGCCCGCGACCGCCGCGGAGGACGCGGGCCGCAGCGAGCTTTTGCCACGGGCGAAGCCGCGTTTCAAGCAGCCGCCTGAGTGGTTCCCCCGCGTCGCGCGCAACGTCCACATCGACTTTCACACGCCTAAGTGGGCCAAGGTGGGCGAGAAGTTCGACGCCAAACAGTTTGCCGACACGATCGCGGCTGCCAATTGCAGTTCGGCGGTCGTGTTCGCCAAGTGCCATCACGGCTTTGCCTATTATCCGACCAAGGCTGGCGTGCGGCATCCGCAGTTAAATTTCGATTTGCTCGGCGCGCAGGCGAAAGCCTTGCACGAGCGGGGCATCTTTTGCTTCGCCTATTTCAGCGCCAACGTCGACGCCTATCAGAATGAACACCACGCCGATTGGCGACAGGTACACGAAGGGGGCCGGCAGAACGAAGGCAACTTCAGCGCCGTCTGCTTCAACAGCCCCTATCGCGAGCAGGTCTTCATTCCGCAGTTGGAGGAAGTGGTGCGGAACTATCCGGTCGACGGATTGTGGATCGACATGATGGGCTACTATCAGGACCGCTGCTTCTGTCAGCACTGCCAAGCGAAAGCCACCGAGCAAAAGGTCGATCTGAACAACAAGGAGCAGCGCTATCACTTCACCGAGGAGTTGGTGCGCGAAGTGGTGCGCGAGGTACACGGGCGGCTGAAAAAGATCCGGCCTTCGATCGTGCTGCACTTCAATCATCTGACCAAGCTCGGCATGCGCGAGGCCTTGGCTTATGAAGACCTGAGCAACGTCGAGTCGCCGATTCCACTGTTGAACTATACCTATTTTCCGACCTACGCCCGCTACGTGCGCACGCTGGGCCAGCCGTTTGGCGGCGTGACCAACCGCTTTGACGTCGGCTATGGCCGGTTTGGCACGCTCAAGAGCGAACAGATGCTCGAGTATGAGTTGGCCAGCATGTTGGCCAGCGGCGGCATCGGCACCGTGGTCGACCAGGTGCCGCACCACGTGCAGCTCGAAGGACCGGCCTACGAGCGGCTGGGAGAGGCGTTTGCCTTCGCGCGCGAGCGCGAGCCCTGGTGCCTGGGCTCGGTGAGCGTGCCCGAGATCGCGGTGCTGGCGCCCAATCAACTGGGATACTTTGGCTGGGCCGAGCCCGACAATGCCCTCTACGGCGCGGTTACCTGCCTGACCGAGTTGCACCAGCACTTCGACGTCATCGACCAGGACGAGGATTTTGATCGTTACCGGCTGATCGTTCTGCCGGGCGCCAACCCGCCGCCACCGCCGGCCGTGGTTCAACGGTTGGCCGACTATGTTGCCAAGGGTGGGCGTCTGCTGGCGGTGGATCTCGACCTGTCCGGCGAGGCGGGCGCGCTGAAAACCGCCCTGGGTGTCGAAAGGGCCGAGCCGAGCGCTAAGTTCAAGAGCGGCTATCTGCGGCCCAGCAACGTGGCGATGCAGCGCGGGCTACCGAAGATGGACATGCTGGTGGGCGCTACGTTTCGCGACGTCGTCGCGACTTCCGGAACGGAGACGTTGTTTTCCGCCGTGATGCCGATTGGCGTCGATTTCTATGGCCACGCCGGCCCGCCGGCCTCGGACAAGCCCTCGGGCCCGGCCATCACGTCGCACCGGCACGGCAAGGGACAGGCTGCGTATGTCGGCTTGCCACTGCTGTCGGTTTTCTATGGCACGCCCACCTTGGCGCCGCGCAACGTGATGGCCAACGTGCTCGAACAGTTGTTGCCCAGTGACGACCGGCTGCTCGACGTGCGGGCTCCGCTGTCGGTCGAGGTGAATCTGATGGCGCAGCCCGGCCGGCGCGTGTTGCACTTGCTGAACTTTCACGCCGAGCGGCAGCGCGGCGACAAACGCTATACGCTCGAAAACGTCTCGCCGGTGCGCGACATTCGCTGCCAGGTTTCGCTGCCGAGCAAGCCGACCAAAGTCTATCTGGCTCCCTCGAAAGTCGAACTGGCCTGGCGCCCGGTGGGTGGGCGCGTCGAAGTGACCGTGCCCGAGGTGCTGATTCACCAGATGGTCGTGTTTGAAGGCATCGAAGATTGATGACCGCCGCTTCGCGTCACGCGCCGCTGGTCGTGGGCATCTGGCAGAACTTTCCGCTGCCGATGGTTTCGCGCTATCTGGCCCAACAAGGTTGGGACTGGGTGATCCTCGATATGCAGCACGGCTGCATGACGACCGAAACGGCCTATGAGTGCATTCACACGTTGCGGGCTGGCGGCACGAAACCGCTGTTGCGGGTTAGCGTGGGCGTGCCCAGCGAAGTGCAGCGGGCGCTCGATCTGGGCGCGCGCGGCGTGGTGGTGCCGATGGTCAACTCGCTGGCCGAGGCCCAGGCCGTGGCCCTGGCGGCCAAGTATCCGCCGCTCGGGCATCGCTCGTTGGGGGGCGACCCGGCCCGGCACTATGGCGCTGACTATCCGGAACGGGCCAACACCGACACCCTGCTATTGGTGCAGGTCGAGCACATTGAGTCGGTGCGCAACGTCGAGGCGATCATGGCGCTGCCGGGCGTCGACGGCTGTTTCATCGGTCCCACGGATCTGGCGCTGTCGATGGGTTTGCCGCGCAGCGACTATGAGCGGCACCCCGATCACCGCGCCGCGATGGCCCGCACGCTGGCCGCCTGCCAGGCTCACGGCAAGCTGGCTTGCTCGAACACCTATTCGATGAGCGACGTGCAGGAAAAGATCGCGCAAGGCTTCGACTGCATCACCTTCAAGTCGGAAGCCGAGCTGTTCGTCTCGGCCGGCGCGGGCCTGCTGTCCGAGTTGCGGAAACGAGCGGCTGACGCGGGGTCACGCCCATGAGCCGCGCCGGCGAGACAAGTGTGAGCGAGTCAGCCGCGAAGAAGCTGCGGATGGCGGTTGTCGGTTGCGGGCCGATTGGCAATCTGCACGCTCGGGCGATTTCCGGTTCGCCGCATGCGCGGCTTGTGGCCGTGTGCGATCCGGATGCTGCCCGACGTGACCAGGCGGCGGCTCGCTGGAACGTGCGGGCCCATGCGACCGATCAGGAAATGCTGGCCGGCGAAGCGCTCGACGCGGTCACGATTGCCACGCCCGACCACCTGCACGTCGAGCCGACGCTCGCGGCGTTGGGCGCCGGCTGTCACGTGTTTTGCGAAAAGCCGCTGGCCACGAGCCCAATGGAAGCCGAGCGGGTGGTGACCACTGCCGCCGAGCGGGGCGTGTACCTGGCGGTCGATTACAACCGACGCTTCGCCTTCGGCTATCGCACCGCCCAGGAATTACTAGCGGCCGGCAGGATTGGCGAACTGAAGTATTGCGTGATTCGCGCCAGCGATCGTACGCCGCGGGCTGCCGTGGCCCGCCATCCGCAGGTGATGCTGACGACCTTTCTGACCCACTTCTTCGACCTGCTGCGCTTTTATGGCGGACCCATCCGCCAGGTGCAGGCTGTGTGTGGGCGCGAACCGGCCGGCGAGTTGATGCGCAGCGTCTCGCTGTCGTTTCAATTTGCCGGCGGCGCGGTCGGCACGATCGTGGCCGGCTACCGCGACGGCCAGACGCGCACGGCCGAGTGGCTGGAGCTGGGCGGCACGACAGGCGCGATCGTGGTCGAGGACGTCACCCGTCGCGTTTCGCTTATCGAGAGCGACCCGGATCGGCAGCAGACGTTCGCGCCGAATCATTTCGTCGGCAGCGACGCGTTCTACGATTCACTGGTCGAGCACGTGCAGGTGTTTGTCGAACATATCGCCCGCGACGCGCCGCCCCCGGTGACGGGCGTCGACGGCCTGGCCGGCATGAAATTGGCCGCGGCGGCCAGCGAGTCGCTCGCCGCGGGCCGCATCATCGAAGTGCCCGATCTATGACCCCGCAACCGATGACCACACGACCGACGACCGATCGTTCCCAGCGCACGATCATCGACCTGAGCCATCCGCTCTCGGCGGCCACGCAGGCCTTTCCGGGCGATCCGCCGGTTGCGATCACGATCTTTGATTCGACCTCGACAGCGAGCACCGCCGGCGAGCGGCACCTGAACTGTAGCCACCTGGCGATGAGCTTGCACTGTGGCACGCACATGGATGCCCCGTTTCATTTCTTCGGCGACGGTCTGACGATCGACCGCGTGCTGCTGGAACACACGATGGGCCCGACCGTACACCTCCGGTTGCCGTGGACGACCGATGGCCTGACGATTGAGCCCCGGCACCTGGCGGCTTATGAGTCGCAATTGCGATCGGCCCGCCGCGTGGTGTTGAACACGGCCTGGCATCATCGCTGGGGCGCCGACAATTACTTCACCGAGCATCCTCTGATCACTGGCGCCGCCGGGCAGTTGCTGGTCGACTGGGGCGTGGTGCTCGTGGGCGTCGACACCCCCTCGGTCGATCGCCCGCCGTTCGAGGCCCACCTGGCGCTGTTGGGCAACGGCGTCTTGATCGTCGAGAACCTCACCAACCTCGACGCCATCCCCGGCGACCTTTTCGAGCTCATCGCCACCCCGCTCAAGATCGCCGGCCGCGACGGCTCGCCCGTGCGGGCGCTGGCGATTGTGTAGCGGGCCGCGCGAAGTTCGTATACTACTACAAACGATTCCTGGCTTTCTGGCACCATGAATCGCGGCATGGCGAGCCGCGGAGAATCCGATGGCAACGGCCGACTCGATCACGCGACGCGCTTGGCTCGCTCGGACAGCGGCGGCGGTGGCTGCCGGCGGGCCCATGGGAGGACGAAGCATGGCGGATGGCGGGGGGGTGCGGATCGTTGATCCGCATGTACATGTCTGGAAGAACGATCCGCGATTTCCGTGGCCGGCGGAGTTGACCAGTCCGCCGGGGCGGGATGCGCTGCCGGAGACGCTCTTGCAGTTGATGCAACAGCACGGCGTCGAACGGACGGTGATCGTACACGTGATCTACTACCGCTGGGACTGCCGCTATACGGCGGCCGTGGTGAGTGAGCATCGCGATCAGTTCGCCGGCGTCTGCCGCATCGATCCCCAGAGCGCGACGCCCACGGCGGATCTCGATCATTGGGTCGCGGCGGGGCTGGCCGGCGTGCGGCTGAGCCCGGCGGCGGGGCCGGGGGGCGAGTGGATCAACGACCGCAAGCAGATGGACGCGATTTGCACGCGGGCGGCCGAGCTGAAGGTTCCGCTGTGCGTGCTGTGCGGCACCGAACGACTGCCGGACGTCGAACGCCTCGTGGCGCGGCACGCCGAGCGGCTCGATGTGTGCATCGATCACATGGCCGATTGCCCGATCGACCAGCCGGCCGAGCTGCAAAAGCTGCTGGCCTTGGCCCGCTATCCGCGGGTGTTCGTCAAGCTCAGTCATTTGTGGTCCCTGTCGCGGCAGGAATATCCTTATCGCGACACGCACGAGCAGGTGCGGCGGCTGTATGATGCTTTCGGTCCGCGACGGTTGATGTGGGGCACCGATTGGCCCGGAGTCGAAGAGTATTGCGGCTATGGCCGCGCCCTGGCGCTGTATCGCGACGAGATCAAGTTCTTCAACGACGACGACCGGCGTTGGATTCTGGGCGGCACGGCCTTGCGGCTGTGGCCGTTTGCCCAGCGCGGTTGAGCAGGATTTGTTTTCAGGAGCCAATCACGATGCGATCGACCCGCAGAGAATTCCTGGGCGCCGCGGCCACGCTGGCGGGTGCCGCCGCGCTGACCAGTTCCGTATTGGACGGGCGACGACTGGCCGCCGCAGAGCCGGACAAGCCAGCCGAACCGACGAAACCGCGCGAACGGCCGAACATCCTCTATGCCCTGTCGACGGGGTCGTGGGGACGCGTGGCGCCCGACCGGCAGCCGGTGCCGCTGTTGCAGATATTGGACGAGACGGCGGCCGCGGGCTTTAACGGCGTGCGGCTGACTGGTTTTCCTGACATCCTGGAGCGCAACCGGCTGACCGTGGAACAGTATGGAGAGGAGATGGCCCGTCGCGGGCTGCGGTTCTCCACGGTCTCTTTCGGCGGCGAGTATCACAATCGCGAGAAGCAGCTCGAGATTCGCCAGCGGGCCCGTGACGCGTTGGCGGCGCACCAGCGGTTTGGCGCCAAGGCCATGGTCTATTTTCCGCCGGGTCCGGTGCCGGCCGATCAGGAGGCCGAAGTTCTGCGGCGCTCGTTCCAGTTTCTCAACGAGCTGGGCAAGATGGCCATCGACGACTACGGCATCCGCATGGGCCTGCACAATCACACCGACTCGCTGATCGAAAACCAGTCGCAGGTCGATCGGTTTCTGGAGGGCACCGATCCGCGGTTCGTGTTCTGCGCCTGGGACACCGCGCATCTGCACCTGGGCGGCTGCGACGTGCAAGCGACGTTTGCCAAGTCGATCGACCGCATCGTCTACACCGACTTCAAAGACGCCACGCGCAATCCGACCAGCGAGGACTACGTGGCCCCCAGCGGCCAGCGCTTTGCCGGCGACTCGCACGAGGGCCGCTTCTTCAACTCGGTGTTCGAGCTGGGCCGCGGCCAAATTGACTTCGTGCCCCTGATGCGGATGCTGGCCGATCGCAAGTATCAGGGCTGGATCAACCACGACCTCGACACCATCCGCGTCTCGCCCGCCGAAAGTTGGCGGGTGGCAATGGAGTACATTACGGGTAAACTAGACCCGGTGTATCAGTAGGGGGGAGATAGGCTGAAGACTGTAGGCTGAAGGTCGGACAGAAGAAGACCACAAGGGGCAAGATCACGCTGAGCGGCCGGTTTTCGTTTCCTCGTTTTCATCCTTCATCCTTCCGCCTTCATCCTTCTCTTCCCATGCTCAACCTTCTCGGAAGCTCTGGCGGCAGCAACCGATTTTGCGATCGGGTTAGCCGGCGGGAGTTTTTGAAGATCGGGGGGCTGGGGCTCAGCGGGCTGTCGCTGCCGCGGTTGCTGGCGGCGGAGCAGCGGGCCGGCATCGGCAAGTCGAACAAGTCGGTCATTCTGATTTACCTGGTGGGCGGACCGCCGCACCAGGACATTCTGGACATCAAGACAGCCGCGCCGCGCGAAATTGCCGGGCCGTTCCGGCCGATTCGCACCAAAGTGCCGGGCATCGAAATCTGCGAACACCTGCCGCGGCTGGCCGGGATGATGGACAAGCTGGTGCCGATTCGCTCGGTCGTGGGCGCGCAGGACGATCACGACGCCACGCAGTGTTTCACCGGGCGGCATCCCAAGATCGGCGTGCCCTCGGGCGGATGGCCGCAGTTGGGCTCGGTGGTTTCGCAGTTGCAAGGCCCGCGCGATCCGAGCGTGCCGCCGTTCGTCAGCCTGTGCTACACGGCCACGCACGGACCTTATAACGAACCGGGTCCCGGCTTCCTGGGCGTGGCGCGCGACAGCTTTCGGCCGATGGGCCGCGCTCGCGACGACATGGTGTTGCAGGGCATCACGGGCGATCAACTGGGCAATCGCAAGGCGCTGCTGGCCAGTTTGGATCGCTTTCGCCGCGAGACCGACACCAGCGGCAAGATGCACGGCATGGACGCCTTCACCGCGCAGGCGATGGACATTCTCACCTCGTCGCGGCTGGCCGACGCGCTCGACCTGTCGAAAGAGGATCCCAAGGTCGTGGCCCGCTATGGCACGGGGGACGAAAAGATTCACATCGACGAAAACGGCGCCCCGCGGGTGCCGCAAAGTTTCCTGGTCGCCCGGCGGCTGGTCGAGGCCGGCGCCCGGGTGGTGACGCTCAACTACAGCAAGTGGGACTGGCACGGGCATCCCTACGGCTCGTGCTTCGATCGCTGCCAGGAAGATTTGACCGTGCTCGACAAGGGCTTTTCGGCCCTGATCGAGGACTTGCACGAGCGGGGGCTGGACAAGGAGGTGACCGTGGCTGTGTGGGGCGAGTTTGGCCGCACGCCGCTGATCAATAAGAACGTCGGCCGCGACCACTGGCCGCGCGTGGCCTGCGCCCTGCTGGCCGGCGGTGGCATGAAAACCGGCCAGGTTATCGGCGCCACCGACCGCCTGGGGGGCGAAGCCGTCGAGCGCCCCGTCACGTTTGGCGAGTTGTTCGCCACGCTCTATCACAACCTGGGCATCGATGCCAGCCGCACGACGGTGCCTGATCTGAACGGTCGCCCGCACTATCTGGTCGACGACGGCGCGCTGCCGCTGGCCGAGCTGGTCTGAGCCGGCGGCCTTTCGCAGATTCTGGCCACGAGTACCCGGCCCCCGATTTGAGGGTTGGGCTTCGAGCGGCTATGATAGGCGTTCTTTTCTTGCGCTTGGCGGAGCGCCCAATTCTGGACCTTCGTTGACTGCAAAGGAGCCGCAATGGTGACGGGCATATCCGAAGCCAAGTTCGTCGCGCCCGACCAGATCGAACTTCGCTTGATTGACGGCATGACCGTCACGCCCTGCCTGGCCATGCCGCTGCGCGACTTCCTGCACTTCGGTCACTTTCTGTTCGCCCTCCGCGAAGCCATGAACACCGGCCACTTGCCCAAGCGCATGATCGACCGCGGCCGCATGCGCGAAAGCTGGGAGCCCCGCCGCGACGTGCTGGAACGCAAGCTGTGCGATTTGCATGAGTTGGAGTGAGTCGAGACGATGTGCCGGAGCACGTAGGCCAGGCCAAGGGCTGATCTACTCGGCGATCCGGCGGCTGCTCCTTTAATGTCCTTGCGATGGGTCTAAATCCCTCGCCTTCAGGCGAAACCTTTAGGTTCTTCGCTTTGCGAGAATTTGGGGGTGGAAAAGTACCAAACGAGTTCGCACAGCCATTGTGACCTGAAGTGCCATTTTGTGTGGATTACCGGGTGATTCAGGAAAGCACCTGCCAACAAGAGGGCACGGAGCCCGACGGTGGTGGGGACAATTTTCGAATTGCCGAATCGTGAGCGAAGGACTTCAGTCCGTAGATCACGATCTCCTCCAACCTACCGGCTTCAGCCGGTAGTAGTTCAGTTCTCCCCGGTAACATGAAGCGCCAAGAACCGAGTCCTCGGAATATGCAGCCCACGAACCCGTACGAATCGCCACACACTGCAGGCGCTAATAGCCCAGAGGCGTTGCCAACAGCATTTCGGGACGGATCCAATTTGGCAGTTCGGTTTCCAGGCACTCAACTGCCCGGCGGGTGCGTGATCTGCGGCGCGCCAGAAAGTGGCCGTAAGACTTTTTCGATGCGAAAAGCGCCGATAGCGATTTTGGGCGCCTTCGCGCTTTTTATGCCAACCGCTCGCGTCAATGTTGGCCTGTGTGCCAATCATTTGCGCGGCGAGTCTCGGGCAACTCTCATTACTCTCCTTCTGGTGCTCGGCGGTTTAACTATCGGCGCGATTCCTGGGCTGGTTGGGATAAAGCCCAATTCAGTCGGGGACGTGCTCTTTGCAACGGTCGCGTTCGGCGGAATTGTTGCCGGGGTGATTTACGGGCTGTTGAAGAAAAGGCCGATGCGCGTCGTCTGTGCCGACCGGCAATTCATTTGGCTTGCCGGCATCAATCAGAAAATCCTAGCTCAACTTCCAGCGGCAGAGCCATCACCGAGCGATGCCCAATGAGGGCATGAGTTTCATCTCCAAACTGACTTACTGCCCGCCCGTCTGCAAGTTTGACACACCCCGCGCCCTGCGTTAGCCTGATTTCGCTGCCCGCCTGCTGATTTGTCCCTGCCTTGATGCCTGCCGTTTCGCGCTTTGCAGAGAATGTTGCCCATGGGGTTTCGCCGTCATCGTGATCGGTGGAGAGCTTGCGGCGCGCTGGCGCTGATCTGGCCGTGGTGGGTAATTTCCTGCGTTGATGCGTGGGCCGTGGACTTTGCCTTCGACGTGCAGCCGTTGTTGGCGCGGCATTGTTATGCGTGTCATGGCGAGGATTTGCAGGAGGGTGGGCTGCGGCTGGATCGCAAGGAGGCGGCGCTGGCGGGCGGGAAGAGTGGGCCGGCCATCAGGCCGGGCGATGGCGCGGGCAGCCGGCTGGTGCAGTTCGTGGCCGGCGTGAATGAAAAGCAGATCGTGATGCCGACTGAGGGCGAGCGGCTGTCGGCCGACGAGATCGGCGTGTTGCGGGCGTGGATCGATGCGGGGGCGGCCTGGCCCGAGACTTCCGTCGCGAAAAGCAAGGCGGCCGATCATTGGGCGTTCAAACGGCCCCAGCGACCGGGCATCCCGGCGACGAAGAATGACGCCTGGGTGCGCAACCCAATTGATGCCTTCGTGGCGGCGAAGCTCGGGGAACAAAAAATTGCGCCGGCGCCGGAGGCTGATCGCCGCACGCTGATTCGCCGGCTGTCGTTGGATCTCACTGGGCTGCCGCCGAGCGCCGAGGACGTGGCGCGGTTTGTCGCGGACCCGGCGGCGGACTCGTACGATCGGCTGGTCGATCGGATGCTCGATTCCCCCCATTTCGGCGAGCGCTGGGCCCGGCACTGGCTCGACCTGGCCCGTTATGCCGACAGCAGCGGCTATGAATTCGACGCGCCGCGCAGCGTGTGACGCTATCGCGATTGGGTGGTCGCCGCGCTGAACCGCGATCTGCCGTTCGATCGATTCGTGATCGAGCAGCTTGCCGGCGACCTGTTGCCGTGCGCTTCGACAGAGGCCACGATCGCCACCGGGTTTCATTGCAACGCGATGCTCGACCCGAACCTGCGCTGGGAGGCGGTGCTCGATCAGGTGAACACAACCGGCACGGTGTTCCTGGGCCTGACCGTCGGCTGTGCCCAGTGCCATAGCCACAAGTACGATCCGCTCACGCAGCGCGAGTACTATGGGCTCTACGCGTTTTTCGACAGTGCCACGATCGGCGATTTCGAGCTGGCCACGCCCGCCGAAAAGGCGACCCGCGATGCGGCGCAAGCCGGCGTTGACGTGTTGAAGAAGCGGCGCACCGACTATGAAGCCACCCTCAAGGAGTCGTTGGCCGCCTGGGAGCAAGGACTGAGTGCTGAGGAGCGCGCCAAGTTGCCCGCGCCAGCCCTGGCGGTACTGTCGACCACGAATCGTTCGCCCGATCAGGTTTCGCAACTCGTGGCCGCACGAGCGAGCACCGATGCCGAGCATCAGGCGATGTCGCGAGCCATTGACGAGCTCGCCCAACAAGTGCCCAAGCTGCCAGCGACGTTGGCAATGCGCGCCGAGTCGCGCACCACGCGATTGTTCGTGCGCGGCAACCCCGAGCGGCCTGGCGACGAAGTGGCGCCCGGTGTGCCCGCGTTCTTGCCGCCGCTCAGTAATGCGAACTCCACGCGGCCGACGCGGCTCGACTTCGTCCGGTGGCTCGTGGCCCCCGAAAACCCGCTGGTGGCGCGCGTGGCGGTCAATCACATCTGGCAGCGCTATTTCGGCCTGGGGCTGGTCGAACCGGTGAACGATTTCGGCGTGCAGACGCCGGCGCCAGTGCAGCAAGAACTGCTGGACTGGCTGGCCACGGAGTTCATCGCCAGTAGGTGGAGCGTGAAAGCCATGCATCGGCTGATCGTCTGCTCGGCCACCTATCGACAATCGGCGAATGCGCGGCCCCAGTTGCAGGCGATCGACCCGGCCAACCGGCTGCTGGCTCGCCAGCGGCGGCTGCGCGTCGAGGCCGAGATCATTCGCGATCTGTCGCTTTCGGCGGGCGGCTTGCTGGCCCCGCGGCTGGGCGGCCCCGGCGTCTATCCCTATCAGCCCGAGGGCGTGCTCGACGGCCGCGCCGGCAAGGCGACCTGGACCACCAGCGCCGGCGACGACCGTTTTCGTCGCGGGTTGTATACCTGGACCTGGCGACTCACGCCGCATCCGATGTTGCCCTTGTTCGACGCGCCCGACGCGACGATGGCCTGCACGCGCCGCGATCGCTCGAACACGCCCGTGCAGGCGTTGACGCTGCTAAACGATCCGACATTTGTGGAATGTGCCCGCGCGTTAGCGCTGCGGGCGATCGAAGCCTCGACCGTTGAAACTGAAACCGGCGACCGGGCCCGACTGGCCCGCGCGTTTGCGATTTGCCTGAGCCGCCAGCCGGCCGACGCCGAGGCCGATGAGTTGCTGCGATTGCTCGCCGAACAGCGGGCCGAGTTGGCCAGCGGCGAGGACGCGCGCAAGATCGTGGGGGGCGAAGGTCCGGCCGATATTGGGACCGTCAATCATGCCGCCTGGACGGTCGTCTGCCGGGCGATTTTGAGTCTCGATGAATTTGTCACCCGGGAGTAGCCGCGATGCGCGATGACCACAATGAATCGCGTGCGACGCGGCGGCAGTTCTTCGGCCGCTGTGGCGTCGGACTGGCGCCGCTGGCGCTGGCCTCGCTGCTGGATGATGAGGCGGTGGGGGGCGAGGCGCTGGGCGGGACGAGCGCGCAGGGCGGTTTGCCAGCGATCGAAAGCCCGACGGGGGCGCGCATGCCGCATTTCGCTTCGCGGGCCAAGCGGGTGATCTTTCTCTATATGCTGGGCGGCCCCAGCCAGCTCGATCTGTTCGAGCCCAAAACGGAATTGGCGAAGCATGACGGCGAGCCGATTCCAGAGTCGTTCTTGAAGGGGGTCAAGTTTGCGCAGATTCAGGAGAAGCAGCCGCGGCTGATGGGCAGCCCCTGGAAGTTCGCCCGGCGCGGCCAGTCGGGCCTCGACGTTTCGGAGCTGCTGCCGCACACGGCGGGAATTGTCGATCGCCTGTCGATCGTCAAGACGTTTCGCTCGGACGATACGAACCATCTGTTCGCCGAGTTGCAGATCAACACCGGCTGGCGGCAGTTTGGCCGGCCGAGCATGGGCTCGTGGGTCGCCTATGGCCTGGGCAGCGAGTCGCGCGATCTGCCGGGCTTCACCGTGTTGCTCTCGGGCATGCCGCCGCGGGCAAAAAGCGCGAACTATGCCACGGGCTTTCTGCCATCGGCCTATCAAGGCGTGCCGCTGCGTTCGGGCGGCGAGCCGATTTTGAATCTCACTTCGCCGGCCGGCTTTTCGCCCCAGCGGCAACGGCGCACGATCGACGCGGTTAACGCGCTGAACACCCGTCGACTGGAGGAAACCGGCGATCCCGAGATTGCCGCCCGCATCGCGGCCTATGAAATGGCGTTTCGCATGCAGGCCAGCGCGCCAGAACTGCTCGATCTGTCGGGCGAGACCGAGGCGACGCTTTCGCAATATGGCATTGCCGATCGGTCGCAGCCGTCATTCGCCCGCAATTGCCTATTGGCCCGCCGGCTGGTCGAACGCGGCGTGCGATTCGTGCAATTGTTCCACGGCGATTGGGACCATCACTCGCACCTGGGCACCGGCTTGCCGAATCAATGCCGGCAAACCGACCAGCCCTCGGCGGCCCTGGTGGCCGACCTGGCCGCGCGCGGGCTGCTGGACGACACGTTGGTGGTGTGGGGCGGTGAGTTTGGCCGCAGCTCGGTGGCCCAGGGGCCGAAGGATGCGAATGTGGGCCGCGACCACAATATCGCCGCCTTCACGATGTGGCTGGCCGGCGGCGGCGTCAAAGCCGGGCAGACAATCGGCACGACCGACGAGTTCGGCTGCGCCGCCACGAGCGATTCGTTTCACATCCACGACCTGCAAGCCACGATCCTGCATCTGCTGGGCCTCGATCACAAGCGACTCACCTATCGCTTCCAAGGCCGCGACTTCCGCCTCACCGACGTCCACGGCAACGTCATCGAAAAGCTGCTGGCCTGAAAGCCGGTTTCACTCGCCCTGCCGCGTTCGCGAACGTCGCTTTCGCGGGCCGCAGCACCTCGATATCATAGTCCCCGTCACCAACCACCAACCACTGACCACTACACACAATGCCCACTCTTCCAGCACCGCAGCTCGAACAACTCACCGTCACGATCTTCGAGCGCCTGGGCGCTCCGCGCGAGCACGCGGCCACGGTGGCAGAGCATCTGGTGGAGGCGAATTTGGCGGGGCACGATTCGCATGGGGTGATTCGCGTGCCGCAGTATGTCGAATTGATTCGCGAGGGCAAGTTGAAGCCGGCCGGCGCGATGCACGTCACGCGCGAGATGGGCTCGGCGGCGATGGTCGACGGCAACGCGGGCTTTGGACAGGTGATCGGTCGCGACGCGATGTTGCTGGCAATCAAGATCGCCCAGTCGGGCGCCATCGGCGCGGTCACGGTGCGCAATTGTCATCACACGGGTCGCATTGGCACGTACACCCAGATGGCGGCCGAAGCGGGGCTGGTCGGTCTGGCGATGGTCAACTCGGGCGGTGGCGGGCAACTGGTCGCGCCGTTCGGCGGCACGGCACGGCGGCTCTCGACCAATCCGATTTCGATCGCGGCTCCCACCGGCGGGCCGTTTCCGGTGGTGCTCGACATGTCTTCGAGCATTGCGCCCGAAGGCAAGGTGCGCACCTATTATCAGGCGGGCAAGCAACTGCCGGCCGGCTGGACGATCGACGCCGAGGGAAATCCGACGACGGACCCCAATCGTTTTTATGGCACCCCCTCCGGCGCGTTGCTTCCTTTGGGTGGCTCGGCCGGCCACAAGGGTTTTGCCCTGGGGTTCATGATCGACGTGCTGGCAGGCGCCCTGACCGGGGCCGGCTCCTGCCAGCCTGGGCCCACCACGCCCGGCGACGGCATGTTGGCGATCGCGATCGATGTGCGGCAGTTTGGCCCGCTGGCCGATTTTCAGAACCGCGTGGCCCAGTTGGCCGCCCATGTAAAAAGCTCGCCGACGGCCGAGGGGGTCGATCGCATCTACGTGCCCGGCGAGGTCGAAACGGTGCGGCGCGAGCAGCGGCTGCGCGAGGGCATCGCGGTCGAGCCGTCGCTCTTGAAGCAGATCGAAACGATCTGCCGCGGGCTGGAAATCGCGATCTAACTAAAAGGGGACGGGAGTGAATGGCACGAAGTTAAGCCGTTAG
>PLYM01000021.1 GCA_003153375.1 Planctomycetaceae bacterium | reverse complement strand
TGGAAACAGCTTCTCCTTGCACACGGTGCCGCTCGAACTTGGACGAGATGATCCAGGCCAGCAGGCTGGCGCCGAATGGACTCTTTTCGATCGGGGCCGGCGGCTTCGAGGTCGTGACGACTTGTTCACCGCTCCGACAGTGCTTACAGGCGTAGGTGTAACGTACGTGGACTTCGACATGGGCTTGCGCCGGGGTCAACTCGATCTGGCGAGTGACATGCTCGCTGATGATGACGCGTTCTTCCCCACAGCAGCCGCAGGAACGTTCGTTCTGGGGCAACGCGGGTTCGATACGTTGCTGCGGCAGGAATTCTGGGATCACGAACTTGCGGCGATGCTTGGACTTCGACGTGGGCCGCGCAGCGGACGAGGCTGGCGAAATCTCAGTTGGCGGTGCGTCGGGTAACTCGGCAGCAAACAGCAGTTTCTGGTCGGGAGAAGGCACGTAACGTTCTCGCCGTGGTGAGAACAGCGCCTTCATCCGCAGCGTCAATTGCTCGTTGGCCCGGGCCAGGGCTTCGTGCTGTGCCGCGATAGTGGCCTGTTGCTGGGCGATCGTCGCCTGTTGCTCAGCGACCAGCGCGATGAGCTGGCGCACTTGTCGCGAAAGGTCGTTGAAGTCGGCGGCAGAACGTCCGTGTTCCATGCCGAGTAATACACAGGAAGGGCCAGACAAGTTTCAGCGCGACGAGAATATTGTCGCAAAAGTTTCAGGCCGGCTGAACTTCACGTCGCCAGCGCTTGCGACGCCGCACACTGGAGAGTTCGATGCCTTCGAGGATCAGCGTCAATTCGCTGAGCCGCATCTCGATGCCCGCTACACCGTCGGCCGTGTGCAGCGCTTGGGGCATTTCAAAGGTCCCGAGTTCAAGCCGTTTGTAAAAAATCACCAGACCGTCACCCACGAAGTACAGCACCTTCACGCAATTGCTGCGGCGATTGAAAAACAGGAACAGATGGCCACTCTCGACCGTTTGCTTCAACTCCTGCTCGATGATGCCCACCAAACCCGAAAAACTTTTTCGCATGTCCGCGGGCTTCGTGTAGGCAAACACACTCGGTGCGGGAAGGGACATCAACACGACGATGGCCCTCCAGGACGTAGCGCGGATGGTCGAGACAAGATCGGCATCGGCGGCGCCGACTGCAACAAGGTTCAAAATCTTATCGAGCGGGACGGAGGGCTTACGGTCGAGCGGCTTGGTGGCAGTCTTCTCGCCCTCGCAGACGCCAACGGCATCGACGATGACGAAATGCGTCTTGTGCTTGGCATCGGGCGTGACGCTTTGCAGCGCATCAGAATCGATGATCCGGCAGCCACGCCCCTTCATCTGTTCGAAATATGACAAGGAACGAATATTGCGCATGAACAGCAGGCATTCAAGCGGTTTCACGTCGGTGCCGGTGGCGATCATGTCCACGGTCACGGCGATGCGAGGGTAGTACATCGTGCGGAACTCGGCCAGCAGTTCATCGGGCTTCTTGCCCGTGCTTTTGGACGTAATCTTTTGGCAAAAGTCATTTCCCTTGCCGAACTCTTCCCGCATGATGCGAACGATGTCTTCGGCATGGAGGTCAGTCTTGGCGAACACCAACGTCTTTGGCACCTCCGTACGGCCAGGAAAGATTTCCGGCAGCTTGTCTTTGAAGGTGCGAATCACGAGCCGAATCTGGTTTTCGGCAACTACGTCTCTATCTAGCTGATTGGCCGTGTAGGTCAGGTCGTCGAGTTCCCGATACATTTTCCTCTTCGTGCGACGATCACGATGCGGCACGAAAATACCCGGCTCCCTGGCAAGCTTCGCCCCTCTGCTGGTGATCACCGAGGCTGCGAAGTAGGGTCAGCAACTCGGCATCGAGTTCCTGAAATAACTCGTTCGAGATGATGATGGGTTCGAGCGGTTGCATTCGGTAAGTGTGAATTCTTCTAGGAGCGCCGACAAGATGTGGTTCGAGGAAACCAAGCCAACGCTAATGCTTGGGCTCATTCTGGCACAACAGTGACTGGGCCAAGCGGACGAGGCGACCACCGTTTCTTGTTCCAGCCCGCCAATCGAAAACCCGCTTTCAGATGAACTCGACGGCACCAAAGTCAAGAAAACTTCGAAAACGACATAGTTGCCAACCGTACACTACTCGTTAGAATTCGATCATGGCTGGGCATTCGAGGGTGGTCCCTGGGGAGGTTGCCATGTTCACGAGCTTGGCAGTAAACGATGACCGTCTTGATCGCTCCAGCCACGTCCAGCACATTGCGGACATCTTGCCGTTGGTGCTGGCGAAGTATGCAACTCACGAGACGCAACCAATACCGAGGGTCGAATGCAGCCCCTCGCACCTAATGCCTTCCCACTGCGTTTCGGCCTGAAATAGGCTCGCCGCTCTCTGGGCGGCGGGCCATTTTTCATTTAGGTGACTGCCATGGCGAAGATTCCGGCGAGGAAATTCTCAACGGCCAAGAAGAAGATTCCATCGAGAAAGTTTCCCAAGTCACAACGCAAGATTGCCTCAAGGGGATTCGCCAAAGGGAACGCCAAGATTGCGTCCCGAGGATTTCCCAAGGCACCGGCAAAGAAAACTGCCCAGGTCTGCCTTGATCGCCCGACCGATGAGCAATCCCGTCAGGATCGGCTCAAAGCCTTGAGGGGAAAAGTGAAAGCCTTGCTGCCTGCGAGCGATCTCTGAACGGTTCTAGCCAAGAGTTGGGCTTGAAGTGGGCGGCCAAGGGAAAGTGCCATCTCGCCAGATAGAGATTACGACGCAGCTATTTCCTGAACTTCCTGGACAATCCGTTTTCTAATCTTTCGATGGGTTTTTTGCGGCCATCCGATGCTGGCCATTTCCGATGCCCCGCAACTCGTCGTAGGTAAACGGGACGCCCCGGGCTTGGAAGACTTGGCCCGGATAAATGCCCGACCACTTCACGCTGGAACCGCTATCCCGGACCTGAAGAATCTCGCCCATTAGGTAGTGGACCCCGTTGACTGGACC
>PLYM01000114.1 GCA_003153375.1 Planctomycetaceae bacterium | reverse complement strand
TGACTTATCGTGCAATCGCCCTGGCTCGGGGAGATTTACCGCTCCGCGTCATTACAGCGAATCTATCGTTGCCGAGGAAATCTCCAGGCAAACGGCCGTACTTGGCGCAGCCGCACTGCTAGTGGGCGCCACGGTTAAGTTCACCAGAATCATGGAAGTCTCAAAGGATAACGATGGCAAGCTTGTGCTCCGGCCATGGTCGGTGCCCGCGAAAATGCCGAAGACGGTCGGAACCTCGCCTGGAGATTGAGCGTGCTCAACGATTAGCCGCCGTGGGCCGGGGCAGTGCCAACGGTTGGAACTATGATGTCGGCTTCCGCGTCGCCATGGTGCCCGAACCCAGCAGCATGATCCTCGCCGGCTTTGGCCTGATCGGCCTAGTAGCCTGGGGCTGCCGACGCAAACGGGCCTAGCCAATCAGCGTGAGCATCGCGCGGCGAATGGGCTCCGTGAGCTTCGACCACGCGGCGACGATTCGGGGCTGGCCACCTATCTTTTCGAGCGCGGGTTTTTGGCATTGCCGTTGGTACGTATGGCGGGATGCGCAAGGAGCTGACCATCTCACGTCTTGAATGCGTATTGCGGCGATTGGCTATTATTTGACAATTGATTACCGCCCGGTCATCCTGGTGGTGCGATGTGACAGTTTGGCCAGGGGAACGCTAATGAACAGACCCATCGCGGCTCTTCTGCTGGCGGCAGTTGCAGTTACCACGCCCCTGTGGGCAATGCCCACCACCGCTCACGGGCAAATCTTTGTCACCAATCCCCAGTACAACGCGAGTCACGAGATCACGGTAGGTGAATACACAACGTCGGGCGCGACGGTGAATGCCTCGCTAATCACCGCAGTAAATGGCCCATGGGGCATCGCTGCCTCTGGAACGAATTTGTTCGTCGCGAATCTGAGCAGCAACACAATTGGCGAATTCTCCGCGACGGGCACGACGGTGAACTCCTCACTGATTACGGGATTAAACGCAGGTCCAATCGGCGTAGCTATTTCCGGAACGAATCTGTTTGTCGCGATGCAAGACGGTCCAGGCAGCATCGGTGAATACACGACCGCTGGAGTGCCAGTGAATTCCGCTTTGGTTACGGGGTTGAATTCTCCGACCGCCATCGCTGTATCTGGAGGGAACCTATTCGTCACGAGTTACAACGGCACGGTTGCCGAGTACACAACTGCGGGGGTATCAGTAAACCCCGCGTTAATCACAGGATTGAGTATGCCGACCGGCATCGCGGTATCCGGAGGGAATCTATTCGTTACGAGCTTTAGTAACGGCGTCGTTGGCAATAGCGGCACGATTGGTGAATATACAACCGCAGGGGTTCCCGTGAATCCCGCTCTGGTCACAGGCTTGGGTGGCCCAGAAGCCATCACCGTTTATGGAACGAATCTGCTTGTCGCGAACGGTGCCAGTGGCACGATTGGCGAATACACAATGTCGGGGGATGTGATAAATTCCGCATTGGTTACTGGGCAATTTAGCCCGGCAGGCATTGTGGTCGTGCCCGAGTTGGCGTGGCAGAATCCAACCAATCGACTGGATGTGAACAATTCGGGCAATGTCTCCGCTCAGGATGTACTGCTGCTCGTTAATGAACTTGCCACGAAGGGCCCATACTCGATCGCTGGAACTGCCCGTGACTCCAATCCCTTCTTCGACATCAACGGCGACGGCAATGTCAGCGCGCTCGACTTATTACTGCTCGTTGACGACCTATCATCGAACTCACCAACAAGTTTGGCGTTGTCGCGTGCGATCGCCGTCGTGCCCGAGCCCAGCAGCGTTGTACTCGCCGGCCTGGGTATCGTCGGCTTGCTGGCTTGGGGCTGGCGTCGACGCCAACACTAAACCGCGCCGTCACGCGCGAGGTAGCTCCGCGGAGCCTGCTCTGCCGCGCGTTCTGAATTGCCGTTCAACTAGTAAGCGGCTGCGCAAGTTGCGTTCGACGACGACACAGAACAAAGCGGTCGGCAGCGATGAACGACGAGCCAGTCACGCCGCAAGATCATGGAACGAGGTAACGCTCAAGCGTCCATCACCCGCGTCTGCGAAGCAAGAGCAAGGCACCGCCCCCCATCGCCAGCAGCGCCCAGGTCGAGGGCTCGGGGAAGGGCATGTGCAGGAAGGCATGCAATTTCGTTCGCTGGAGCGGCTGTACCGACGATTGACTAGCAGGTCCGCGTGATGCAAAACTGAGGTCGTATTCTCGGTCGTTTGCAGCGTTGCAGAGATGTGGTGGCGTTCAAGTAAGGAGTACGCTAATGATTCACAAATACCGCACCATCGCAGGACCGCGCTGGCGATCCGCGCTGATGGCAACTGTTGTTGCCGTGGCCTCGACGCCGGCGATGGCAGGAACTGTTACTTCCACCACGGTCTTCAACCTGCCGGTGAATGGCTTACTTGTCGACCCGGTGCGCGACATCCTCTACGCGACAGTCCCTGCGAGCGCGGGCGTGGGCGTCGGAAATTCGATCACGCGCATCGACCTGGCCGCCAAGACCATTCTCGATTCGACTTTCATCGGAAGTCAGCCGACCGCAATGGCCATTTCGTCGGACGGCTCGCAAATGTACGTCTCTCTTTCCGGTTCATATCAGATTCGCGAATTCAATCCGGCCACGCTTTCGGCCGGTCCGCAGGTGCCGGTAGCGAACAACTACATGATCGGCTCTCTGGCTGTGGTTCCGACCCATCCAGATACTTTTGTCGGCTCCGTCTTGCGTTCAGGTAGTCCGATCTACGTTGGAATTGGAGTCTGGCATTTCGACGGAACAAACTTCACAACCAATGGTCCGGTGGGCATCGGAGCGGTCAATCTCGTCTACTCAAATAATCCGAGTACGTTCTACGCCACGAGCGGCGCTACGCTCGCCCAGGTGACCCTTGGCCCGGGTGATTCTTTGAGCGCGCAATATGGTCCCCCCTTGGGCCAGTCCGATCCCGGAATCGCCTTTGGCGGCAATCTAGTCGTGAGCACGCAAGCTCGCGCCACGAACACGACACCCTTTACGGCCGCGGGTATCTTCTCCGGCGGCGAAAACTCTGGTGGCGTGGCCGTCGATGCGGCAGCCAACAAAGTCTATTTGCTTCGCGGCCAGACGATTCGCATCTTCGACATGACAACCATGCTCCAAATTGACTCGCTGACCGTTCCTCAAGTTGGAACTGCCGGAGCCTACAGTCTGTTTCGCTACGGAAGTCATGGGTTGGCGTTCGACACCGACCAAGGCAAAGTCATGCTGGTCGAAAGCAACTCGATCGGTGTT
>PLYM01000234.1 GCA_003153375.1 Planctomycetaceae bacterium | reverse complement strand
ACCAAATCGTGAACGTGATCTTCGTGTGTCCCGAAATATATGGCTTCTAGCCCTTGAACAAGCGAACCTAGAACGGGTTTTGCGGGAGAGTTTTCAAAGTGTGCGGTGGCGCAACGCGAGCCGGCTGATGCTTCTGGGACGTCTGCGAATGGGGCCAGCGACGCGTAACCGGTCCGACGATCACCGGCGTCGTCAAAACGCGGGCAAGGCACCGCCGTCTACGACCGAAGAGCAAGGCACCGGCCTCCATCGCCAGCAGCGCCCAGGTCGAAGGCTGGAGAACGATGGGATGCACCTGGGGCCTCGGCTCGAAGCGACTTGCCTGCTAGCACACTGCTGCCGCCCGGTCGGCCCAGCATATGTAGCCATGCTGGCGCCGGCTGCTAGCATGCCTCGTCCTTGGTTTCGGCTCGATCAATGCTAGCACTCCTGAGAGCTCCCCGGATCCCGTTAGCGAACTTGAGAGCCCAGACCAGTCTCAGGGATGGCGTAGGTGCGAACGAGGGTTAGTGAGCGCCACTGAGGCCCACAGAGGATGCTCCTGGAATCAATGAGCAGAGCTAGCTGCGAGCTCTGCCATGCTAGCACCCTGTTGGTTCGCTTGACGGCTCGGCAGGGGAACTGTGCCTCTGAGCCTGGCGTCCTCAGGAATCGCCTTGGACAGGCCAAAAAGTGCTAGCACGGATCTCACCTTCTTCCGCCACGTCGTTTTTGAAAACGCACGAGCAAGTCGTCGGCGCTGCTCACGCAAGCAGCTCCACGACGGGAGCCCGAGCAGGAGCACGCACGCCTCGGGCAATCCGCTCGCCCTGCCAAACTTATCCCGCGGGAATGTCGGCCACCTTGAGCTTCACAGCAAACAGTGCCGCCAGCGCTTCTATTTTCGCAGCGCGCTCGTGATCATTCCATCGTTTTCGATCGGCGGCTTCGGATTCAATTTCGCCGAAGGGAGATTGGCAACCGCCTTCGCCTGATCGTCGATGCCGATATCGAATGCAGATGGCAACTGATCCCCAAACCAAGCGAGCGACGTTCAACTTAGCGCCACTGGCAGCGGCCGCCCTCACGACCCGATCCGTCATACTGCGCCTTCAGACGCATAAGGATTTCTTCACGCAGGCGGCTGGACTCGGGATTCATGGGATTTTACGCAGTTCCCGTTCGAGCTGGTCGACCGCACGGGCCCAAAGCTTTCGTACCGACTCGGCCGACTTGTTCATTTCATTCCCAATCTCGGCGAACGACAGCCGCTGCCAGGTGCGCAGGGCCAGCACCTGTTGAAAATGCTTTGGCAATCGCGCTAGCGCCATGTGCAATCGACACTCTTCCTCACGGCCAACGGCGATGGCCGTCGGGTTCACCGCTGGATCACCGCCAACTATTTGGTCAGGATTCAAACCCGCATCCAACGGTTCCTCTCGATTAACGTCACGCTTATGAGTGCCACGATACCGTCGGACGTTATTGGCCAGCCGGTGCGCAAGGATCTGCTTGAGCCATGCCAGCAATTCCTGTTCAGTCGTTCCCTCAAAGTGTGCAAAGTCTTGCTGCGCTGCGAGAAACGTATCCTGCACCAAATCGGACGCCCCCCCCTTCGGACGCAGATCCGAGTCCAGTTCCTGACCCGCCATCAATAGCAGGTACTTACGACATCCCTCCATCAACCGGCCGAGTGCTTCGGAAGACCCGAGTCTGGCCTCATGGATAAATCGCGAGATTTCGTTGCCAATCAACGGCGTATTGGTAGTGCGGTTCGGTGGGTACGGTTCAAGCCGCGACATGCTCCGAACCTTCCCCTAGAACCCAAAGAACGATTGGCGTAGGAACCGGAACAAGAATTTGTGAATTGACCGCTCCAGTCTAGGCCGACGGGGCCATCGAACCAAGGGTTTGGACGGTCGCCTCGAAAAGTTTTCGTGTTTCCCAATTATTTTTCCGATCGAAGCTTCCGGTCGTCCGAAATAGCGGTCTTTAGGGACTAGGGGAGATTCGCGCACATCGTGTGCCCGGACGGTCCTGTTGAGATACCGGCACGCGTACCGATCGAGACGCGCGATCCCAACCCCGCCGTGGTATCAATTGATCGCGATCTGCCGTTGTGGCAAAACCGGTTGGGCGACACTCGTTTGAAGCGCGTTTACGAAGGTATCCGTCGCCAACTTCGTGTTTTCACCCCCTATATCGTCTTCGATTTGAGATCTCTGACTAGTCGTCAATTTAGAGGTACACCTACATGATCGACTCCTTCGTTCGGGGCTTGCCCAATTTCCGTAAAGTATGCTTGAGCTTTCCATTCCGCTCCTTTGTGATTTGCGCCGGTTTGCTTACGTCAATCCAGTTCAATTGTCAGCGATGTTCAGCTGACTTAATTCTCTCTTTAGCTTCCGACGCGCCCAACCTCAGCCAGCTTCCAGTTGGCAGTGCCCTGCATATGCACGTGGTTCTCGCTGGTCTTGGTGGCGGCGAAGAGCTAACCGAATTGTCCGCGCGAGTTGAGTTCAGTGCGTTGCAGTTGGGGACACCAGCCCTCAGCGCCGGCGCGATCATTCCCAACCCGCTTGCCGATCCCTTGGATTTCACGGTTCTGCCAGGTCCAGGCGAGGCTGACTCCACTTTTTTGACGGTCAGCACGGCCACAACTTCGCACATTACCTCCAACGGTATTTTTTTTGACTTTGTCGTCCAACCACTGACATTAGGCCACGGAACGTTTCAGCTTGTCTTTGCCGACGCCCAGCAGATTGACCCGAACGATCCAGGCAATCTGATTAGCCCCCCCATCATACTGGGATCGCCCTTGGATTTTACCGCGGTTCCGGAACCATCCGGCGTCAGTCTCCTGATGCTAGGGATGGGCTTCTTCACGACCGTTACGCGCCGCCGATTTCGGAAGTAAGTCATCTTTCTAGTCGGACCTGGTGACGTGCAGTCGCCCCACAGCTTTTTCCGATGCTGCGATTTGCTGTCGATCAGGAAGATTCGCTGGGTACAGCATTTCATAAGGATTCCACCTCATGCCCATTCGGTCCTCGCTTCGCCGCCGCGGTCATCCTTTCAATAACTCTCAGCCCACATCTCTGTTCCGTCGCACGTCGACCTTTGAGCCCTTGGAAAGCCGTCTGCTCTTGACCGGCCAACCGAGCTCAACCTTCGCGACTTTCCAAGGGGTGCTCGCGGCCAATAATCAGACCGAGCAGGTCCCGATTACGATCGCTCCGGCGAGTATTCAGGCGCCTTCCGGCAGCGTCATGATGGGCTTCGAGCTGGAAGGCACGTCGGGGAGCCCATTCAATCCAGCAGGGGTGCGCATCCAGACAAGTACTGGCAGCACTATTACCCCCAGCTACCTCAGGACAAACGTCGGCGGTGCTGCGGAAAGTGTCGTGCTGGTCAGCCTTGCGGCGAATTCGTACAACCTCAGTCTCAGCGGCCTGAGCAATACGCTCGGCGGTTACCGATTGAACGTTTTCTTGGTCGGCGATGCCAACGGAGATCACGCAGTTTCCGCGAGCGACACTGCGTCGATTCAATCGCTGGCGGGAGTCGGATCCAACTCGCCCAGCTACCGCTCAGGCGCCGACTCCAATTTGGACGGCCTCATCACATCGCTTGACTACGCCTTTGCACTGCGCAATCTCGGCGACAGCACTCCAATATCGCCGCTATCGCTGGCTGCCAGCCTGAGCCCAGGCGGACTGACACAAACGGACGGTACCCTGATCACCAACGTTGCGGCAAGTACGCTGCAAGGGACCACGGAGCCGGGCGCTCAAGTGGCGCTGGACGTCAATGGAGCCGGAACCTTTGGCGCTGGATCCACGACGGCGGACAGCTCCGGGCATTTTTCTTTGCCGATTACGCTGCTAGCCGGGGCGGAGACATTGGCCGTGCGCGTCAGTGACTCGTTCGGTCAGCATCTGATGCAAACGCTGCACGTGGTGTTGGACACGACGTCACCCTCGATCAGCGTCGTGCAACCGACTGCTGGAGTAGCGACGAGCCACAATATCACACTGACAGGCCACGTCGCAGACGACTTAGCTGGCGTAGCGACGTTGCAATTTGCCATAGATTCGGGAAGTTACTCGAACCTCTCGTTTGATTCGAGCGGTAACTTCAGCTTGTCGACCAGCTTGGCCACCGACGGGTCTAGCGACGGTCCGCACATCGTCCACTTGCGCGCCACGGACTTGCTTGGCAACGGGCCGCGGATACTCGATTTCCCGTTCACCGTCGATACCCAGCCTCCTGCTGCACCACAATTCGATCTTTCAGCTGGCTCGGGAGTGATTAGTCCGCAAACGAGCAGCGCTGCCCAAGTCACGCTGGTCGGAACCACTAGCCCCGGTGCATCGGTCACGCTCATCCAGACGGGTGCCACAACATTATCGAGCAACACTGGAGCATTTCAGTTTCCGGGGGTTCCCTTGGTCCTCGGTAACAATAGCTTCACGACCCAAGCCACTGACGCCGCCGGCAATTCAGCCACCTTCCAGCGAGTCATTCAGCGCCAGACGTTGACGGTTCAGCAGCAAGACCCGGTCTTGCTCTGGAATCAGACCACCGTGGGCGCCATCGTGACCGACGACTCCGCACCCCCGATCGCGTCGCGGTCCTTGGCGATGGTCAGTGCAGCAGTCTACGACGCCGTTAATTCGATCGAAGGGAAGCCAGGCTACTACGTCAGCCTTTCCGCGCCGGCCGGCGCCTCGGTTCAAGCAGCTGTCTCGGGAGCAGCGGACGAAGTGCTCAACTATCTCTATCCGGCCCAGCAGGGAATCTTTAATTCGGTGCTGGCCACTGCCCTAACGCAGATTCCTGCCAATCAAAGTTTGACAGATGGTCTGGCACTTGGCCGTCAGCTTGGCGACGCAATCATTGCCATGCGCGCCAATGACGGCTGGAATAAGTTCGTCGACTACGTCCCGGGCAATGGACCGGGCGACTGGCAAGAAACCGCGCCGATGTACGCGCCGGCAATGCTACCGCAGTGGGCGACGCTGACACCGTTTGCCATGACTAGCTCCAGTCAATTTCGCCCGGCGGGACCTCCGAATCTGTCCAGCCAAGCCTGGGCCGATGCTGTCAATCAGACGCAAAGCCTAGGTGACGTCAACAGCACCACTCGCACAGCAGATCAGACGGCAATCGCACTCTTTTGGAACGATGGCGCCGGAAGTTTCACACCGCCGGGCCAATGGAATCAGATCGCCGAGCAGATCGCTGGGCAACAGGGAACGAGTTTAGACGACAACGCCCGGCTGTTCGCGGAGCTCAACGTCGCGCTGGGAGACGCGGCCATAACCGCTTGGGACGCCAAATATACGTACAACGCGGTGCGTCCCATCACCGTCATTGACGCCGGCAACTCCGGCAACCCAGGGGTTACGCAAGATCCTACCTGGACGCCATTGTTAACCACGCCTCCGTTTCCCGAATACATCTCGGGCCACAGCACCTTCAGCGCGGCCGCGGCCTCCGTGCTCGACGCATACTTCGGGAGTAACTACGCCTTCAGCGATACCACTCCCTACTACAAGGACGCCCAGGGGAACCCCGTCACGCGGTCATTTACCAGTTTCGATCAAGCGGCCGACGAAGCAGGTATCAGCCGCATCTACGGCGGCATCCATTTTGAGTTTTCCAACCTTGACGGCCTAGCAGCGGGCCACGCCCTGGGGAACTACGTACTCGGGACGTTCGCGGTTTCCGCGGCGACGGATACGCAGCCTCCCAAGATTCTGATCGACAACGGTCCGGGCCAGGCAACAAAGCAGAACATTACCGTCACCGGGCAAGTGCTGGATAATCTCTCGGGCGTCGCCTCGCTGCAATTGCAGATCGATGGGGGAACTTTTGCGCCGGTCAGTTTTAATAGCCAAGGGAGTTTTTTCGCCACCACGCAGTTCCTGCTGGACGGCTCGGCCGACGGCCAACACACCCTCACCTTCAAAGCCACGGACGCGGCGGGCAACGTCACCGCGCCCTTGGTCTACACGTTCTCCTTGGCCACTCAAGCCCCAACGCTGGTCATCACCGCGCCGACCGACAACAGTGATCTTATGGACGGCGCTACGCTGACCGGCACAGCCACCGGCAACAACGCAGCAATTGTCGCGCTGTCGTATGTGTTTGACGGCGGGCAGTCGATGCCGATCGACACGAGCACAAGTAGCTTTTCTGTGCCCCTCGACCTCTCGCGACTGACGCTAGGTGCGCATCAGTTGATGGTTTCGGCTCAGGACGCTGCAGGCAACACGACCACTACATCGCTGACGGTCAATTTGCCGCACAGTCTGCCACTGACACTCATCAGCTTCACTCCGGACAACGGTGCCTCCGAGATCGGCAGCACGTATCGGCCCAAGATTACCTTCTCGCGCCCCGTTGATACCACCACGCTCAACAGCAACAACTTCTACGCCAGCGACACTACCGGCACCCAGTTGCCAGCCACAATCGTGCCATCCGACGACGGCACGTATGCCTGGCTTTTCTTTACCAATCCGATGCCGGGAGCCTCAACGATCACCGTCACTGTGGATGGTTCAACCATCAGGGCGGCTGATGGCACGCTGTTGGACGCCGACGCCATGATGGACATGGGCACCTCCAGTAACACTTCGGGTAGCAAGCTCACCTACCAATTTCAAACCGTCTCTCTGGCGACCTTGCCGAACACCACAATTACCGGCATCGTCGCTGATCCAGGTGTCGACCTACAGCCCGGCACACTGGACGACGTCAAGCGCGGGTCGGACAACGTCCTGGGCACGGCCGACGATGTGTATCTGCACCCCATTGCGGGCGTCAGGGTCTACGTGCTGGGTCTCGAAAATCAAGCAGTATTCACCGATGCTCAGGGCCATTTCACGCTTACCTCGGTGCCGTCCGGGGACGTCAAGCTGGAGCTTGATGGTACCACGGCGACCAATGCTCCGGCCGGGATTTATTTTCCCTCGATGGTCATGGACATACAGATCCAGCCTGGGCAGGTTAACACCGTGATGTCCGCCATGGCTCAAACGCCCGAAAAGGCGGCCGCCTTGCAGAATGACCTTGGCGTCTATCTGCCTCGTCTTCAGCGGTCTATTTTGACGACGGTGAGCAATACACAACCGACAACAATCGGCGTCAACGCCTCGTCGGCTCCAAACCTGACCCCCGACCAACGACAGCAGTTATCGATCACGGTCCCGCCAAATGTGGCGATCGGCATGGATGGCCAGAAGATGACGAACGTTCAGGTCGGCATTAGCACGGTGCCGCCGGCGCTGGTTATGGACATGCTGCCAGCGGGACTTTTGGAACATGGGTTCGACATTACCATTCAGGCGCCTGGAGTTGCGACTTTCAGCACGCCAGTGCCGATCACCTTCCCCAATATTCATGGCGCTGCGCCGGGGACACAACTTGAGTTATTGAGTTTCGATCATACCACTGGTCGTTTGGTATTCGACGGGACCTGCACCGTATCGGCGGATGGGTTAACCGTCGTATCAGATCCGGGAAGCGGCATAATTCATCCAGGTTGGCACTGCGAAGCACCACCGGGCAGCAACTATAGTTGCCCACCACCGTGCCAAGATTGCTGTGTTGCTTCGCCACCACCGGGAAGTTCGTCAGCAATGGCGACTGCAATGCCTCTTGCCTCTAACTCGTCCGGCACTTCGCTGAATTCAGCGATATGCAAATTCATCGGTGACCTGATCGCGGCGAAAGTTCCGTGCGACGCAATTCTTTTGGCGGGTCTACAAAACTGCGCGCCGTTTGTCTTGCTTCCGCCTGTCTATGCGGAATGCGCGCTTGGGTACGCGGCCGCATTCGTGGCGTGCAGCGCCGCGACGGACGCGGCGCTCAAGCCCTGGAAAGATGCTTGTGACAAATGCTTCCCATCGTCTCCGTCGCTCCCCATGTCTTTTGCGCCTCTCGCGGCAGACGATACAATTGCGACCGCGATTCATACGCGGATTCAAGACGCGGTCGCCTTGCTTCAAACTCTGGGAAATGGCGACCCACAGGTCGCCATCAATGAAGTGCATGCTCTGCTGGACGACGTGAATACGCTGGCTGGTGGTGATGCAATAACGTTTCTAAATAATACCCGGCGCGATCAAGAACTTGCCGCACTAAGCGTGGCCGGACGAGGCGGCGTGCCGTTAGGGAACGCCCCATCTTATCCAATTTTTTATGCTGCGCATCTGCGCGCCGCCAATGGGTCTCCATTTGCGGTGCGAGGCATGACGCAAGGAAGCGGCCAGTTGAGTCTTTTCGTGGGTAATAACCAAAAACTTGAGTCGATAACCTTCTACGATCCACGTACGAACCAAGTCGGTGTTACAGTCCCTTTTTTGACAAACAGTTTTCAATATCGCATGCCGGGAGTGTTTTTGGTTCCGGTTGGCGGTGATTACCCTGACTCCGACCACGATGGTCTCGTCGACATGGCTGAGGACGTAATCGGAACCGACCCACTCAAGTACAGTACCACCGGCGATGGCGTAAGCGACTTTGCGAAAGTGCAAGCAGGCATCAATCCGTTAGGGAGCCGTCCGTTTGCAACTGGCGTCGTGGCAAACGTCCCGCTTCAAGGCGAATCCAATGCCGTCGTGTCGATCGGCTCGACAGTTCAGTCGTCAAATCAGACGACGTACGTCGCTACCGGGTCTTACGGCCTGGCGATCGTCGATACCTCGCAGTTCTCCAAGCCGGTCGTCCTGAGCCAGCTCAAGCTGTCAGGCACGGCTACCGATGTGGCGGTTGACCCGCAACTCAATGTTGCCGCAGTTGCGGCAAATAGCGGCGGACTTATTCTTGTGAATGTGGCAGACGCGACCGAGCCGGTCGTCTCGCAAACCATCAACGTTCCGGCCAATCAGGTCGAGGCGATCGACGGAATTGTCTATGCCACCGTCGGCGGCGAGCTCCGCGCCTACGACATGCTTACCGGCGAGAAGCTGCAATCGCTTGCGATCAGCACAGGCACAGTCACTGGCTTGGCCCGTGAAGGCTCATTCCTCTACACGCTCGATTCGGCCAATGTCTTGCAGGCAATCGACCTCAGCACCGGCGTCATGATTGCGCGCGGCTCCCTTACTATGCCGGCCGGAGGCGGCAAGCTATTTGTCGGTAATGGCGTCGCATATGTTGGAGCCGGCCGGGGATTCGCCACAGCCAATGTCGCCAACCCCGACGCTCTGGCATTGCTCAGTGGCGTGGACGCTACGAACATCGCGGCGCAATCTATTGTCGCTAACGGTTCGGGCGTGGGGATCAGCGTCGGCAGTATTCAATTTCTCGGTAACTTCATCGACATCGTTGACGTCTCCGATCCAACCAACACTGCCGCGGTCGTGACGCAGTTCACATTGCCCGGCGCCCCTGCTGATGTTGCCATCGCTGCAGGCATCGCCTTCGTTGCCGATGGCAGCGGCGGATTGCAGATCGTCAACTACCTGCCCTTCGACAACCAGGGCGTCGCGCCCACGATCAATATCACGTCGGCTGTCACCGACATCGACCCAGCCACCCCGGGAATCCAAGTGTTGGGAGGAACGACCATCGCCATCCGCGGGATGATCTCCGACGACGTGCAAGTGCGCAATGTTGAGCTTTTGGTCAACGGTCAGGTCGTCAGCAACGAGGTTTCATTTCCCTTTGATCTGCAGGCAATTGCGCCAGCGGTTGGCACTGGTAGCTCAACCGTTGACATTCAGGTCCGAGCGACGGACACCGGTGGTAATACCACGACGTCGCCCACGCTGACCTTCACCGTGGTGCCCGATACGTTTCCACCGGCCATTGTCTCGATGAGTCCGGCCGACGGTGCCCTGGCCAATCGCGACTTGCGTCAAGTGCAGTTCCAGTTTTCCGAGCCGTTGGCGACCGCCACCGTGACAGCTGCCAATTTTGAATTGGATGATCCACTTGGGACGGCAATCGTCCCTATTGCAGTGGAATTGCGCAACAACGACAGGACGGTGGTTCTCACATTCAATCCCCTGAGCGAAGGAGACTATTCGTTTATCGTCCATTCCGGGGCGGTCACGGACCGGGCTGGAAACGCGTTGGGTGCAACCGATCTCACAACACACTTCCAGTTGACCAACCTATCAAATAGCTGGATCGGTCCCACAAGTGGAAATCAAAACTGGGAGAATCCAGCCAATTGGAGCCGGGGCGTAGTGCCAGGTCCTCTCGACAACGTGACCATTGACGCGGCGGGAACCTACTCAATCAACGCGACGACAAACATCAATGTAGGTTCGCTCACGCTCGGGGCGGAAACGGGCAGTCAAACCCTTTCGTCCAGCAAGAATGTGACCCTTGCAAGCGCAAGCATGATCTCCAGCCATGGTAATGTTAGTTTGAGCGGATCGGCCGTCTTAACAACAGCTGATCAGTTCACCATCAACGGTCAAATGTCGATAAGTAGTGGCTCGCTGGCCGGTGAGGGCGTAATCTTTGTCGGGGCCAGTGGTTCGCTTTTGATGACCGGAACCGTTGCAAACGTCGATATCGCGAACCAGGGGGGTTTGACGGTTCGGGGAACGAGCAGCATCAACAAGTCCTTAATTAACGCCTCAGGCGCCACCTTGCGGGTGCAGGGGGACGGCACGGCTCGCGACAGCACCTTGACGGCGGCCAACGGCTTCACCAATAGTGGCACGCTGGAACTGACCAGCGCGGCGCCCAGCACAGTATGGAGTTCCACGCTGAACGTGACCAGCGGCACGTTAACCAACGCCGGTACGATCAACGTGC
>PLYM01000033.1 GCA_003153375.1 Planctomycetaceae bacterium | reverse complement strand
ACGATCAGCACCTGGGCCTCGCGGAGCGTCGTGAAGCTCTCGCAATGGCCATTCGCACAGCCGTCCCACGGCTTTTCTCAGCATCCCGATCACCCGCTCTGCCGTGTCGTCCTTTCGTGCCATGTCGTGCTCTTGGCGAAGCCCAAAACAGATGGATTTCTAACTCTCAGATCGGCGTCACTTCAGGGGTGTGGCTCGCTGCAAAATGGCCGCATTAGGGCGGCAATCTCGGGCACTGAAGCCTTTCTTTTTCGCACTTGGATCTGATATTGAGTTTAACAGAATAGCAGCTTCCTCCTCTGCTCCGACTTTTGAACATCTTCGGCTTATCCGGACTTTCTCGGTTATCGGTGTTCGAAACGGAGTAGCTTTTTCAACATTGATGACAGTGTTCTGATTCTGGTTCGATTGGTCTGAATGAACATTTGGAATGAATTCTGATGACACGAGCGAGAATTCTCACATGGAGGGCAACAGGATCGACGGCAATGGCGATCATGGCCGTTCTAGTACTGTGGCTGGCCCGCAACGGCCAGACCGCAGGCGGGCAGGACACAGCTCGGCCTTCGAAGCCATTGATCTCGCGCGGCTATACTGACGCTCCAACCGGTACTGTGATGATTGGAGGCGACCCTGGTGGTGGAGGCGTCGTGCTCGAAATGCGCGTTAGCGACGGTCAAAAGGTCAAGCGAGACGAAATTATCGCTGTACTGTCTAACTTCCCACGGGCCCAGTCCGAGGTCCGGAGTGCAGAGGCGCAGCTCGAAAAGCTGAAGCTTCAGCGGGTGGATATGGTGTCTGGTTTCCGCGTCACTGAACTCTCGCTGCAGCAAATCAATGTCCAGTCAACGATCGCGACGAACAAGGTCAAAGCACTGGAGGTCGCTCGGTCAGACCACACACCTGCACGGAAGGAAATCGAACTTGGCACTTTGCAAGTTCGTCTCGAAAAGGCTGAGGCTATTCTTCATGTCATGCAGAAAAGACTGGAAAGTGACCTGGCCGGCTTGGATGCTCTGATTGCACTCGACGTGGCGTCGCTTGATATTGCGCGGGCTTCGGTGGCGCAGGCGTTAGTACGCTCGCCTATCGACGGAGTCGTAGTAGATATTCGTGCCCGCCAGGGCGAAAGTGTGAATCCCGTTGGCATCGCCAAAGTGGTCGACCTGCACCAGCTTCGCGTGTTCACCGACGTCGACGTCCTGCACCTCGGTCGCGTTGTTCTGGCCGGCGCGGTCGAGGTTAAATTCCGGGGCGACTCGACCGCCTACCGCGGCAGAATCACACGTATGTCGCCCGCCACAAAACTTAAGCAACGAAACCAATTAGACGAAGCCAATTCGACCGACGACCGCGTCGTGCAGGTCGAGATCGAGCTCGATGATCCCGCGAGCATGCCGCAAGTGGTAGGTAGAGAAGCGCGGGTCACATTTCTCTAGGAGTTCTAATTCCGGACGGCAACCGCAGCACGCGTGTGACTCTAAGAAAATAGAGTAGTGGTTCAAGCGACGAGAAAAAGTGTTGGCGAAGGCCAATAAGAAAATCTTTTGATCCTAGGAATGTGATAATTGCTCATTTAATGGCATATGGGGGACCTTCGATGCAGACAGCGGTAAGCTGGTTTCACTCCTTTGAGTTCAACGATGGCACCGAAATCAAAGGACTTCGCGAGATGTCTCGATTGAAGGCTGAAGCTGATCTCATATTTAGGGAGCCGGTTAGTGGCAAGAGTGTTCTCGATATCGGTGCGTGGGATGGCTATTTCAGTTTTGAGGCGGAAAAAAGAGGAGCGGCTCTTGTTCATGCGACCGATCACTTTTGTTGGTCGGGCCCCGGCTGGGGAACGAAAGCCGGATTTGACCTTGTTCATGGCAAACTAGGGTCAAGAGTGCTTTCGACAGATGTAGATGTTTTCGATCTCTCGCCACAGAAGTTCGGAAAGTTCGATGCAGTATTGTTTCTTGGCGTACTCTACCATTTGACCAACCCTTATGGCGCGTTGGAACTCGTCTACAGCATGACGAACCAATTGGCGATTATCGAAACCCACGTGGATGCGCTCGACGTACCTGAACCGGTACTGCGATTTTATCCCGGAAAAGAGTTGAACAATGACCCAACGAACTTCTGGGCGCCCAACATTCTTTGCCTCGATAGAATGCTCAAGGAAATTGGCTTTTCACGCGTTGAGTTTTCGTCGGTTGATGGAAGTATCACTAATTGGACGATTGCAGGCCGCAGGATGGGCCGGGTAGTTGCTCATGCGTGGGTGTAAGGGGCGCATCCGATCAGAAGACTCTCCTAGTGGTAGAAATCCGACATAAGAGTCCGACGGAGTCTTCGCTGGGAGCGCGCCACTCCAGTGCCACCGCGCCATCATCCGGACGACGGCCCCGATAACGGATCGAGATCCGCTCCACCCCGATCGCGAGACACGCCCGCCGCTGGCTCACCCCATGCACGCTACACAGGTGCGCCGCAGCTTCCCGCTTCGCCGCGGACGTCACCATTTTTTGTCGCGATATCCTTCAGCATCACGTTGTCCAGCATCGCCTCGGCCAGCAGCCTGGCAATCTTCATGGCCCACGCCTTGAGCCAGCGCCAGTTCGCCACCCGCACCAGCATGATATGAGCCGCTTCGCAGAGCATCGCCCGCATCATCTCGTCGCCGCACCGCGATATCCCACCGGTTCGGTCGATCTCGCCGGATTGATACTTGAAAGTCGGAAACACACTTTCGACCTAAGCCATTGAAACGACTCAAGTTCGCACTTTCCGGCGAACGAGTTACCCCTAAAGTTACCCCTACCGATTCGACCCTACCGCGGGCGTGACCCACGTAGAGGCGCGGAGAATAACGCCGAGCCGCAGGGACCTCACCCTGTGGGGTAGGTCTCGTAAGCATCGTTTGGCCACAGGAAATTGGTATAGGTAACGGTGACGCTGAAATCGAGCGACTTCACCTGGTGCCACCAGGCGAGCGGCATGAAGATGATTTCACCCGGTTCCAGCAGCCCTTCGTAGGAGCGCGCACCGGCCAGACGGGGATAGCGCGTGCGATCGAGGGTGGCGTCATCAATGTCGGGGACGTCGCTAAAGACGTGCCTTTCGTTGTAGAGCCGGCCCACTTCAGCCGCGGGGAGCAGCTTCAGGCGTTTGCGCCCGACGACCTGAGCAATGAAATTGTTGGTCAGGTCGTGGTGGAGCGACGTGAACGTGCCGGCCGGCCCGATCCACATCATGCCGTTCGGTTGGGCGGCGCTGGGAGACAGGAACTTTTCCGGGAACCCCATGTCCTCGTGCAGCACTCGAAGCGCTTCAAGATTTCGGAATTGTAGGCAGTGATGTAGGCGTCGTTGCCGGCACCCGGTTGCGAGATTAGGTCGATG
>PLYM01000214.1:17244-22005 GCA_003153375.1 Planctomycetaceae bacterium | reverse complement strand
TGCGGCTTCGGACAGTAGAACTAGTGACCTGCACCGGAATGTTGCGCTCTGCGACGGCGGCGGTGCCGGCAAGACGACGGTAATGCACAGACTTTTCGGCAAATTGCTCGCGGCGGGCTACACGCCCGTCCAGATCGACCTCAAGAGCTACTCGCAGGAGTATGGCTTCGGCGGTGCCGAAGATATCGATTCCATCCTGAACGTCTCGACCACCCCACGCCGAACCACCCAGGAAATCGAGCAGTTGGCCGGCCAGGGCAAACTCGCCCTGCTGATCGACGGGGTGAACGAGGTCTCGAAGACAGCGCTCGCCTCTGTCCTTGTCTTCTGCCAGGAGTTGCGCCGCGGGCCGGGCTGTTACGCCGTCTGGGCAAATCGCTTGATGCAGATCGAGAACCTGCGTCCGGCCCCTTACCACGCCACGCTCGAAGGAGTCCCGGAGGAAGTTGCCGAGCGCCACTTCGACGACAGGTTCGGTCAGGGTGCCTTTCGCAATCTGGGCGACAGGTTGCAGGCGATCTACCGACGTCCCTTCTTCCTCGATCTGGCCATCCGCTCCGGAAGGGCCTTCACGACGAGGCGGCTCTGGAGCGGAATCTTCAGCGAGTTCTTCAAGGAACACCTTGCGATTTCGGACGAACAGTTGAACCAACTGAGCCGGGCCACGCGCGACGCCATCGGAGCCGACGGAAAACTGAAGATCGATGAACTCAGGGCCGCTGTTAGGGCCGAATTCTGGCACAAGCTTGCGGCGGCGCAGGTCGGCGTTGTTGACCAAGCAGGCTTTGAGCACCATCTCTGGCGGGATTATCTGGTGGCGCGGGCGCTCACCTTGGATCCCGACCGGTGGACCGAGGACGCCTTCGACGCCGCCTCCACATTCGGGACGTCGGTCGAGTGCCTGACGATGGTCGTCGAACAGCTCCCGAACGGTGAGCAGAAGGTGGCATTCGTCAACGCCGTTTACGACTGGAACTACGGGGCCGCTCTCGAATGCATCGACAAATCGGGCCAAAGCGAGGAGGCAGAACGGCGCGTGCCCGAGATAGTTCGGGAAGCAATCATTGCGGTCGTCGCCGAGAAACGGTTCGACGCGGTCGAGCGAACAAGGGACCGCACGGGGCGCCTTTTGGCCCGATACCCTTTCGCGAAGCCGTACCTTGAGGCGAGGTCGCGCGAGGAAATGGTCGAGAGGGTCCGCCACCTTCAAACCGAAGGCGATTTGGCCGTGTGGCAGCGGCTGTACTGTCAGCCTTCCGGGGCACAGGTCAGTGACGCTGACATCGACTTGGTCGGCTCACCGAACCCTCTGATCGGCTGGACAACCGCCAATTTCGTCAGGCGCGGGCAACTCTCACTTGCCGGCGAGGAGCGACTGCGGGCCATCTACGCGAGCCACCTGGATGGGGCCGGTCGGCGAAGCGTGCGATGGAGGGTCGTCCACGCCCTTGGCATGCACCCCAGCGGCGACAATTTGGACTTTCTGTCGAACGTCCTCGCGACGGACGAGTACCGGTGGGTTCTCTACGGTACGGCCCGATCCCTGGTCGAAGTAGCGAGCGCCGTGCAGAACCCACGCCGGCAAATGGCCATCGATGCGCTCCTGGCTTTCGTCAACGGCGAGGGCGGGGGCAAAGCCCGGCCGATGATACTTGAGGAGATCGTAGAGACGTGCTTCATCGGCGGAGCCGCGAGGGGCTGGGGCAACGCGGCAATCCCCCTGCTTGAGAGGATTCTCGATCGCGTCCCGCCAGAACTCAAACGCACCCTCGGAACCCGCGTGGCTGCATTTCACAAGCCAGCGGGTGATAGACGGCAAACCACCGATAACGAGGCTTCTGCGAGCAATGTCGCGTCCTCGGGCGCAGTTGCTTCTGCCGCCCCCTCGGCGTCGAAGTGATTTACCGTGGCGACGGTGCGCACCACAAGCTCACTGGCCGTGAGACCATCAACACGGCCTGCGAGCAACGCATTTAACAGCAGACCGGTGCTGCGCCGGGTCGGCCGTGCCGCCTGCTCAAAAATGATTACCCCTTCCGGCCGAAAGCCGTGGGACGCGTTGCGGCCACGTTCCTCGTGCGTTTCAGTGGACTAGAGCGCTTTCTACGCGGGTGACACGGGATATCCGCAGTGACGGAAGTAGTTTTGGCACTGGTGGGGCGGGAAGGCGTCGAGCAGTTGTCCGAGGCGGGACCAGAGCGCGTCGACGGTCCGTTCGGCGGCCGATCGCAAGAGCCATTTGAGTTTGCTAAATGCCAATTCGATGGGGTTCAGGTCGGGACTGTAGGGCGGCAAGTACAGCAGTCGGGCGCCAGCCTGTTCGATGGCTTCACGCACGCCGGCAGCTTTGTGGCTGCTGAGGTTATCCAGCACGACCAGATCGCCCGGTTCGAGTGTGGGCACCAGCACTTGGCGAACCTAGGCCAAGAAGGCCTTGCCGTTCATCGCGCCATCGAGAACCATCGGCGCCGTCAGGCCCGCTTCGCGCAGGGCGACGACGAAGGTTGTGGTTTTCCAGTGACCGTGCGGAGCGTATGCCACCAGCCGCCGTCCGCGCAGGCAACGTCCATACTGGCGAACCAGATTGGTCCGCGCGCCACTCTCATCGATGAAGACCAGGTGATTGGGCTCCCAACCGCGTCGCTCCACGGTCCAAGCAGCACGGCGGATTTGGACGTCGGGTCGCTGTTGCTCCGCGGCATGGATCACTTTTTTTTGAAGGTGATCTGCAGACACTTCAAGGCTCGCCACACCGTTCCTAACGCCACCTTGACGCCCAAGGCCTCCCGCAACTCTCTGAGCGTGGCATCCGGCAGCTCTTGCACCAACCGTTCCAAGCGAGGCAATTCGGCATCGAGCTTCGTGGCGTGCGACACGCGTTGTTGCCGAGCCGCAAAGCTGCCGGTCTGCCGCCGAAAACGCTTGAGCTTGCGGACCCAATCCGGGCTCACGCGATACTTCTCCGCCGCCGCCTTGGTGCCCAACCCCAGATCGACATCGGCCATGACCCGCACACGCAGGTCCATCGAATAGGCTTGCATGGCAATTCCTCCCTAAGAAAGAACCACCCGCATTGGCTCGTCCATTTGACGGTATGCCCCAGGCCGAACGCCTTTAGGCGTCCACGTCCAGACTTGCCATGCGGTCTACGGCCCAAGCGAGTTGGCTTCGCATCGAGCTTGGGAGAGCCGCCAATATTCTTGAACGCAATTCGGGACTCGCTGAGCGGGATTCCATCGCCGTTGTCGATGACCGTAATTCGGTCCAGGCGGTCCAGGGAATTCAGAGCTAGCTTGACTTCAACCTTCGTGGCGTTTGCGTCCAGCGCGTTCCAAATCAACTCTTCGATCGCGACGATCGGGGTACGGAACTTCGTGAGCGCTAGAATATGATCGCGCTGAACACTGAGGTTGATTCGTTCCATGAATGGCGTTCCCCGTGACTGGCTCTCGCAACCAGCAATTTAGAGGATCGCAGTGGGCCAGAGAAGCCTGTCCGCTCGGCCGCTCGGCTCAATGCAAAGCCGGTTTCGAGGTCCACGTCCTCCCGCAACGCCAACAGCGAACCGATTCGCCAGCCAGTCATGTAGGCCGTGACTAGCATAGCTCGCCACCAGTCGGCCGTCTCGAAAGGCCCGTCGTTGGGCCAGCGTGCCGCGTCGGCGTGGCGGTAAAGTTTGGCGAAGTGCTCGGGGCTGAGGTAGGTGTCGTTAGTCGCCTTTCGTACTGCGATTTGCGAACGCAACCGGCTTTAGGTCCAAAACTTTTCTCCCGGGCCCACCGATTGGTTTGACCGGGGCACCCCGGTGCCCGACTGTTCCCGTTTGCCGTCGGCGGAATAAAGTCGTTCGTGAGGGCGTGAGCCTCAGCCGTCGAGATTCCGAGAGCCCGGCATTGTAAATCGTGCTAGGTGCGGCGGGCCAAGCCAGCCGTTACGAATAGGTGACTATGAGCGCGCTTGATTCAAGCGGCCAAAACTTGGCTAGCCGAAAAGCTAAGTGCTCTCCATCCTATATTCTCACTGCGCACAAGCAACTTGTGATGAGACTATAAATTGCGGCGAACTGCTGTCCCACTTGGGAAGTGTTGGTAAGGATTGTCCGAAATCGCATCGTTGCGCATGCGCCGAGTTTTCCCTTCCACCATTTGACTTTGAACGCATCCGACCGCCATAATCCGGCACCCCACTCCTGGCCGGATGCATCGATCAAGGGTTAATTTGAGCACATTTTGGCGGGAGGTGCGGTGCTGCGCGGTACGTTTGCGAATCACTCAATCAAGCGAGAACGACTAATGTTCAGGATTCGCCGAAAGGGTTTGCGGACGAGGAGCCGGTCAACGAGGACGGCGCGAATTTCGCAGAGCTTTCGATCAACGCATTTCCGGGGTGAACCACTGGAGGATCGACGGCTTTTGTCGATGAACTCTTGGATTGGCGGGAGCGGGGATTGGGATACCGCTGCCCACTGGACTCTCGGGCACGTTCCCACCGCGACTGAGGATGCGGTCCTCCCGGCCGGCAGCTATTCGGTTACTCACTCGGTGAATCAGACCGATGCTGTCAACAGCATTTTGTCGAGCGTGCCATTTTCATTTGGTGCGGGCACCCTGCAGGTCGCCAGCACATTTGAAGCCGACAGCACCTTCAATTTGCAGGGAGGAGACGTTGTCGGCGGAACAATCACGGTCGGATTAGGCGGCTCATTTAATCCGACCAGCGGTACGCTCGATGGCACAACGATCGATGGCGACTGGCAAGTGG
>PLYM01000214.1:16978-17173 GCA_003153375.1 Planctomycetaceae bacterium | reverse complement strand
CGTTGTCAACCAAGGCACCGTCCAGTGGTCGAGCGGCGGTAATATCCTTATTCCAGGAACCCTTACCAACGCTGGTACGATCGATGTTGACGCCACTAGCACGATGGCGCCGGGCGGCACGATTGCCGGTGGCACCATCACAACCCAAAGTGGCGCCGGCATTGCGAGCGGCACTCTGGACGGCGTGACGATCGA
>PLYM01000214.1:0-16885 GCA_003153375.1 Planctomycetaceae bacterium | reverse complement strand
CGTCGCCGTTGTCAACCAAGGCACCATTCAAGCCGACGTTGCGGGGAGCTCGATCACAATTAGCGGTTCCGGCGGGATATTTGCCAATCCCGGGAGCATCAGTGCCAGCCTGGGCACAGTTAGTGTCTCACCCGGCGGATCGGGAATGATGAACAATGGCACGATTTCTGTTGGCCCCACGGGAACGCTAGGCATTTCCGGGTCGTTCGCACAGTCCTCTGTGGGCAACTTTGAAGTTATCGTCGGCGGAGCGGCGACCAATCAGTACGGTCATGTCAATGTCAGCGGCACGGTCGCGCTTTCGGGAAGCTTGACGGTCAGCGAGGCAAACGGTTTCACCCCAGGTACTGGCAACCTATTCAAGTTCCTCACGTTCGCGTCCAGCAGTGGCCAGTTCACGAACTACACCGGCCTTACGTTTCCAGGCAACATCGTATTGCAGCCGGCGTATGATCCGGCCGACGTCACGCTGACGACTGTCACCTCGTCAACTATTGCGCCTGACCTCCGCGCCACAGGTCTTCTTGTCAGTCCAACGAGCCCGCAATCCGGCCAGACAATCACGGTGAATTGGACGGACGCGAACGCCGGGAACGGAGCCACGTCCGCCGCCTGGTCGGATCGGGTTGTGATCGTCAACACCACGACGGGTCAAACACTTGCGACGGCGGATGTTGCCTATGATTCTGCTACACGCGGCAATCTCTCCTCGGGCGCGAGCGCTAGCCAGTCGTACAGTTTTCAACTTCCCGACGGTTCGGCCGGTGCCGGCAATCTGCAAGTGTCGGTCACTGTCGATTATTTCAATGCGATTGCCGAGTTCTACCCGGGCAATGTCGGAGAAAGTAACAACACTTCGGCGAGGACGCTAACAGCGACGCTGGCTAACTATCCCGACCTGCAGCCGTCCGGAGTTCTTTTCACATCGCCCACCATCCAGACCGGCCAGAACGCTACCGTCATCTGGAATGACGCAAACACTGGAACCGCGCCCACCACGAGTAGTTGGAGCGATCACGTTACGGTCGTGAACACCAGCACAGGTCAGACGATCGCCACCGGTGACGTTCCTTATGACGCGTTGGCCAATGGTGCGCTGACAAGCAGTTCGTTCTCGGCGCCGAGGTTCTTCACCTTCCAGGTGCCGGATGGCACTGCCGGCGTCGGCCAGTTGTCAGTAACAGTGACGGTCGACGCTGGGAACCAGGTGGCGGAGTTCAACTCGTCAGGGACAGGCGAAACGAACAATACCGCGTCGGGCACCGGGCAATCGACGCTCGGTCCCTACCCGGAATTGTCCGTGACCTTGGTCACGGCCCCGACCAGCGGAACCTTCAATAGTGTGATTCCCGTTTCCTGGACCGTGCAGAATTCGGGAAATGCTCCACTAAGTATTCCGATCAGCGACGACATTTATCTCTCGTCGGACGGGCTCCTTGACGGCGGTGATGCTTTGCTGGCGACCGTGCCTGCCGGTGGCTTTGTGCCCTTGGCGGCGGGGACAAGTTACACGCAGTCCACCACAGTTCAGCTCCCATTGAGCGCACAGCTGCTCGCCGGTCAGTACCAGATCCTGGTCGTCACGGACGCGCTCAATCAACAATTCGAAGTCAACGAGAATAACAATGTGGGAGCAAGCTCCCCATTAGGCATTTCGTATCCGCCCCTTCCCGACCTGGTGGTCTCTGGGATCTCGAACGTCGCCTCCGCCATCGCTGGCCAGGCGATTCCCATCACTTGGACAATCCAGAATCAAGGGGACGCGCCGGCGAATGGGCCTTGGACCGACACGGTGCAACTCTCGGGCCCAGGTGGAATTGGCTCCGGACCTTCGTTGGGTCAATTTAACTTCAGCGGCACGTTGCAACCTGGTGAGTCCGTTACCCGCACACAACCGATTACTATTCCGCTCTCCGCCACAGGATTGCGGAACGTCATCGTCAGTACCGATGCCAACAACAACGTGTTCGAGTTGACCGGCGAAGGAAACAACACGACCGTCAGCGCTCAATCGTTGAATGTCGTCGCGCCCGACTCGCCTAACCTGACGCTCGGTTCTGTTACCGCGCCCGCTACGGCGTTCTCCGGCCAGAACGTAACAGTCAACTGGGTCGTGCAGAACATCGGCACCGGCTCGACCAACACCGCCGGCTGGATCGATCGGGTCTACCTCTCGCTCGACGCGACATTGGATAACAACGACGTTCTGCTGGGCACGGTTCCGAATCCCAGCTACCTCAATGCGGGCGACAGTTACAACAGCACGCTCACCGCAACTTTGCCACAAGGGGTCAGCGGCAACTATCGCTTCATCGTGGTGACCGACGCTGGCGGTAATGTCAGCGAACCGGGGGGCGAAAACGATAACGTGCTGGCCAGCGCGATCACGGTCGTCAATCTAACGCCGCCGCCGGACTTGGTCGTCAGCACCGTTTCCGCTCCGACGCAGGTTTTCTCCGGCCAGCACTTGCAATTGGGTTGGACGGTGGTGAATCAAGGCCTCGGCGGCACCATGGCCTCTTCGTGGTCCGATCAGGTGTACGTGTCATTTGATGGTCCTCAGTTGGACGCCAGTTCGCAGCTGCTGGCGACAGTGAATCATTCCGGTGAACTCGTCAGCGGGGCCAGCTATTCTGCCACCGGCGTCGATGTGACGTTGCCGGTCGGAATCAGCGGGCCGGCATACTTCATCGTGCGCACTGATAGCGGCAATCAGGTGTTCGAATATGCGTTTGAGACGAACAACGTCACCGCCGAATCCTCATCGACGAATGTGTTGCTGACGCCGCCCCCCGATCTGGCCGTCAATTCAATCACGACCGGCGGAACTGCTGTCGCAGGTCAGCCACTCACCGTCACCTATTCCGTCGCGAATGAAGGTTCGACGGCCACGCCGAATTCCTCCTGGTCGGACGCGATCTATCTGTCAACCGATCAAACGCTGAGTCCGGCGACGGATTTGCTGCTGGGTGTGCGGATTCGCAATGGCGTGCTCGCCGCCGGACAGTCCGAGACGCAGTCGTATAGCTTCAGCCTGCCCAACACCCTCACCGGCACTTATTACGTGATTGTGCAAAGCGACAGGGGAAACCAGGTATTCGAACTCGACAAGTCGAACAACGTCGCCGCCTCATCTATTCAATTGTCCGTGGCCCAAACACCCCCTGATCTTGTGGTGGGCGGTGGCGCGATCAGTGCTCCGGCGATTGAAGGGAAATCGCTCTCGGTCTCCTATACAGAGACCAATGCAGGTCAGGTTCCCACGCCGGTGAATTCCTGGACAGATAGCGTCTATCTCTCGTCGAATTCCACGCTTGACGCCGCCGACATCCCGCTGAGCCAAGTGGTGCGCACCGGTATTCTCTTGCCGGGGCAGTCGGAATCGCGCACCGCCACCTTCCAACTCCCGGCCGACATGGCGGGGCCATATTACTTGATCGTCGTCGTCGACAGCGGCAATGCGGTGTTCGAATCGAACAAGGCCAACAACGTCGAGGCCATCCCCGTCACCATCACAGATGGCGCACCCGATCTGCAGGTCGGAGCCTTCACGCCACACGTAGGGGCCGATCCGATCCTCGTCGGCACGTCGCTGGCCTTCGATTATCGCATCGACAACAAAGGCGTCGGACCGACCTCGGGCAGTTCGTGGACGAACCAGCTGGTACTTTCACAGGACAGCGTCGTTGGCAATGCCGACGACATCATACTCGGTTCATACTCTGGGACTGGGGCGTTGGCCGCCGGCGCCAGCTTCCTTCAATCGAGCGTCAATTTTGCGATCCCACTCGCCACTCCGGCGGGCTCGTACAATCTCTTCCTCGTGGCCGACGCGGACAACACCATTACTGAAAGCGACGAAACCAACAATATCTCCGCCGCCGTCCCCATCACGATCACCAGGAATCCTCCAAGTGGATTCGGTGTTGCGGATTTGCAAGTCACCACGGTCACGGCACCGTCGACGGCACAGTCCGGCACTAATCTGCACGTGGGCTGGACTGTGACGAACAACGGCGACGCCCGCACCAGCGCCTCAACTTGGACAGACACGCTGTGGCTGTCATCCAACGGCGTGGTGGACAGCAACTCGATCAAGCTGGGAGCTTTTACCCGCTCGGCGCCTCTCGATCCTGGGCAGTCGTACTCGCGCACGGCCGATTTCCCGTTGGGGATCGACCTCTCCGGCTCCTACACAGTCATCGTCCAAACCGATTCCAACAATGTGGTCTTCGAGGGAGCCGGCGAGAACAACAATTCCACGTCTAGTTCGCCGTATACGATGATCACGCTCAGTCCGACGGCGGATCTGCAAGTCACAAACGTGTCGCCCCCGGCACAGATTTCGTCAGGACGCTCCTTCGATCTTTCCTGGACGGTCACGAATGCCGGAGCGGGCTCGGCGACGGGTGCGTGGTCTGACAGCGTTTATCTTTCGCTTGACCAGGTCTTCGATCCTTCGACCGATATCTATTTGGGCCATTTCGACCGCGCGGGCGACCTCGGTACGGGGCAACAATACACGTCAACCAGCAGCTTCAACGTTCCGGCCGCGCTCGGTGGCAATTACTACGTGTTTGTCGTCACCGACTCAAGCAACACGGTGCATGAGCGAAATGCCGAGAACAATAACTCGGGCTACGCCCCTCAACCGGTCAATGTGGTGCACATCCCGCCCGCGGACCTGGTCGTCGGTGACATCACGATTCCAGCCAATGGCTCTCCTGGTCAGAATGCCACGATCACTTTCACGATCAACAATAACGGCCAGAACCCTGCCAGCGGCTCGTGGACCGATGCCCTCTATATCTCCAGCGACGACACTTGGGACATCGGCGACGCTCTCTTCGGCCGCGTGACACATACCGGCGACGTCGCTGCCGGCGCCAGCTACACCAGCACGCTGACGGCGCCGCTGCCCGGCATTCTTCCCGGCGATTACAAGGTGATCGTTCGCTCCGATATCCGCAATAATCTCGTCGAGAGCAACGAGAACAACAACCTCGCTGCCAGCCTCGATTCGTTCACCGTCGACGTACCGAGCCTGACTCTTGGAACACCCGCGTCGACGACGCTCAGCACCAATGGTGCCGTCTATTATCAGGTCAACGTGCAGTCGGGCGACACGCTAGTGATCGACTTGAGCACCGCAAGCTCATCGACCTCGTCCGAGTTGTATGCCAGTTTTGGCACCATGCCCAGCCGCAGCCTGGCGGACTACTCGGCAATTGCTCCCTTCAAGGAAAACCAGCGCATTGTCGTCCCCGTCGCCCGTGCCGGCATCTACTACATTCTCGCGTATGGGGCCAACGCCCCCACAAGCACGGCGTTCTCGATCACTGCGCGAACCGTCGGCTTCGGCGTGCTCGACTCCGATTTCGGCCAGGCCGGCAATGCCGGTAGCACGACCATTCAAATCACGGGGGCCAAGTTTACCGGCCAGACGACCGCGCAGCTTGTACTGGGTGGAACGACGATCCCGGCCGAGGATTACTGGTCGACCGATTCCTCGACTCTCTTTGCGACATTCGACCTTCGTGGCGCCACACTCGGCGACTACGATCTGCGGGTGAGCGATCCCGTCGGCGGATCGGTGACCGTGCTGTCCTCGCTGCACGTCGTCGCGGGCCGAGGCGCGCAGGTAACGGCCAGTTTCGCCGGCGCCTCTACAGTGTTGATCGGCGGCACATATTCGGTCGACGTACAGGTCGGCAACTCGGGCGACTCGGACGGGTATGCTCCGCTGATTACGGTCAGCTCTACGCGGGCCGGCACGCCGATCGGCACGTCGCCCGGCAACCTCAGCGCCCAGTCCATTCAGTTTCTGGGCATCAAGAACACTGGTCCTGCGGGCATCTACGCCCCGCAGGATTCCAGCATGTTCCATTTCTTTTATCGAGCCAACAATTTTAGCGTGGGCGTCGACTTGAGCGTCATCACCGCCGACGACACCACACCCATCGACTGGGACTCGCTCGGGGAGTCCTTGCGCCCCTCGAACATCTCCCCCGACGCCTGGTCACCCATTTTCGCGAACATCACGTCGCACATCCACACCTGGGGCGACTACGTCGTCATGCTCAACCAGAATGCCACGTATCTGAGTGAACTCGGCCAGCGTGTGAGCGACCTATCCACACTTTGGAGCTTTGAAATCCAACAGGCGATGGACAAGCTGGGACCCGTCCAGAATCTCGCCAGCGCAGTCGATGCGTTTGTCTCCACGCCCGGCCTCTCACTGGAGGTGGACCGCTCCTTTGGCAGCAGTCTCGTGGACCGCAACTCCACAGGCTCGTTCGGAATCGGTTGGTCAACCGCCTGGGATACTTATCTTTCAGTTGCCGCCGGTGGCACCGTGGACATTAACAGCCCCTCCGGAGTGCTGCGCCAGTTCACACCAGTTGCCAACCGCAACACTTTTACCGCTGAAGCAGGCGACACTGGCTTGCTTACTTTTACTAATGGTGCGTGGCAGATCACAGAGTCCAACGGGACCATTACCGTTTTCCGTGCCGATGGACGGATCGATTACGAACAGGACTCGGACGGGAACCGGATTTCCGCCGTCTATACAGCCGGTCAGCTCACAAGCCTCGTTCACAGCAATGGTCAATTCCTCAATATCTTGTACAACGCTGCCGGCCTGATCGCCAGTGTCACGGACTCTACCGGTCGTGTCACCACATACACCTACGATTCGACCACCACGTATCTCCTCGCTGTCACCACGCCCGACGGCATTACGACATCCTATACCTACCAAACGACCGGTACCGAGCAGACGCTGGGCGCTCTCCTCTCGATCAACTCGGGCGGCGTCACGGAATCTTTCACCTATGACGATTTCGGGCGTCTCTCCAGTTGCTCGGAAGCGGACGATACGGACCCCGTCCTGGCGACGTTTGCATACGATGCCGGGCGCGTGAGCATTACCGACAGCGCCGGTACCACTGCGCTATACTACGGTGCCCAGGGGGTAATCAACCAAGTCCGGGATCCTCTCGGCAATATTACCACCGTCACCTCTGATACCGCCTTCCAGTTTGCCAGTCTGTCTCAGATCGGCAACACCTTCTCAGTCACGTTTGGCGGGGAGGGCAACACGGCTGTTATCAAACTCGCTGATGGCACTGCCAAGAAATATCAGATCGACCCGTCGTCCACCTTACAAGTCGTTGGCAACGACCTGGTCTATTTGCCCCTTTTCGGCGGCGGCGGCAAAGTAACGGTCGTGAATCTCGATACCGATACCGAGAGCACCTACGCGATTGGTGCCTGGGGCTCGGAAAGTGTCCTCAACAACAGATATTTGGTGTTCTTGCCCAATTTCTCCGGCGACGTGACTGTCGTGGACCTCAGCACCGGCGACAAGAGTGCCTACGCGATCGGTTCCTGGAGTACCGAACAAGTTGTCGATAACCACTTGGTATTCTTGCCCATCGACGGCGGCAACGGCATCGTCACGGTTGTCGATCTCAACGGCGGCGGTGTGAACACCTATCAGGTCAGCCGGCTATACTCCTTCCAGGTCTCCAACGACGATTTGATTTTCGGCCCCTCCAACTTCGGTGGCCCGGTAACGATCGTGGACCTCACAACCAACACCGCCAGCAACTACGAGCTCGGCGCCGGGTTCTACTCCTCTGAAGTCGTCGACAACCATCTGGTGTTCTTGCCCGCTAGTGGCGGCAACGGCACCGTCACGGTTATCGATCTCGGCGGCAGCGGCTTGAAGACCTATGCGATCAGCCGAGCATTCTCTTACCAGGCCGTCAACAACGACTTGATCTTTGCCCCCTCCTCATTCGGCGGCAACGTGACGATCGTGGACGTCGACACCGGCAACGCCAATACGTATGCGATCGGCCCCTGGTCCAGCTACCGAGTCGTCGACAACCACCTGGTGTTTTCGCCCCCCTATCTCTTGATCGGCGGAGGCGGACCGCCCGACAACCCTCAACCCATTGAGCCCGAGCCTAGCCCCGTTGAGCCACCCCCGATTCCTCCCGACCTGCCCCCTTTGCCTGAACCCATTGACCCGCCCGAGACTCCTCCCGGTACTTCCGAGCCGTCGTTTACCCCTCGCGTTACCGTTCCCCCGCATTCCGGGGATCCCAACAATCTCGTCGGCCCGACGGGCCTTGGTGACGAGCAGTGGGTCTCGGCCAGCGCGCCCTTGAACTATGAGATCCAATTCGAGAACGATCCGGCGATTGCCACTGGGCCGGCACAGCAGATTCGTATCACCGAAACGCTCGATCCCGATCTCGATCCGCGCACCTTCCGGCTGGGCGACTTTGCGCTGGGTAACATTGTCGTTGCAGTGCCGGACAATCAGGCGTTTTATTCGACGCGACTCGATCTGACATCCACGCTTGGCATCTACGTCGACGTCGCCGCCGGCGTCGACATCGCCACCAGTTCCGTCTTCTGGCAATTCACATCAATCGATCCCGCGACGGGTGAAATACCAACCGACAAATCCATCGGCCTGCTGCCGGTGAACGTGACCAATCCCGAGGGGGAAGGGTATGCCGACTACTCGGTGCGGACGAAACAATCGGCCGCGACGGGCGACCACATTGGCGCGCAAGCGACGATCGTGTTCGACAATAACCCGTCGCTCAACACCCCGACGGTGACCAATACGCTCGACGCGACCAGCCCGACGTCGGCGGTTGCTACGTTGCCCCCCAGCGAGGATGACCAGCGCTTCCAGGTCGACTGGTCAGGCGGTGACGGCGACATCGGTTCAGGCCTCGCGAGCTACAACGTCTACGTCAGCACCAACGGCGGCCCGTTTTCTCTGTGGCTCGACCATACGACGCTGACCAATGCCGAGTACCTTGGCGTCTTCGGCAATACGTATGCGTTCTATAGCCAGTCGACCGACGGTGTCGGCAACGTAGAAGCGGCTCATACAACGGCCGACGCGCAGACGGTCATTGGCGTGCTGACTCCTGCCGCACCTGAATTGTCGCTAGGTTCGGACCTCGGCGTTTCGAATGCCGACCACCTCACCTCCGACAGCCGCCCGAAATTTAACGGTTCGGGCGTGGCCGGCGATCAGATCGAAATCTTCGCCAATGGGAATTTGATTGCGCAGGGGCCGATCGACGACACCGGACACTATTCAATGCAACTGAGCGCGCCCTTGGGGTCGGGCACCTATACGATCACCGCCGACCAGGTCGACGCCGGCGATTCGCACAGCCCGATGTCGGACGCCATGTTTCCCAATTTGGTGATCGATACCATTCAACCCACGGCACAGATTGCCGCGGTGAGCCCGAGCATTCGCAACACTGCCATCGATCAACTCTCCATCACGTTTAGCGAGCCCATTGGGGGCTTCAGTTTGACCAATCTGCAACTAAACCTCAACGGAGGAGTCAATCTGCTGACCGGATCGCAGTCGCTAACCACGAGCGACAATGGCATGACTTGGACGCTCGGCAATCTCACCGGGCTGACCCTCGCGAGCGGCAACTACACACTGACGCTTTTATCGGCGGGGATTGGCGACGAGGCCGGCAATTCGCTGGCCGCCGGCCAGAGCACAAGCTGGCTTTCCGACTTTGCGCCGCCAACCAGCAAAGTGAGCCCGCTCCCGCAGCGGCAGAATTCGCTAAGCTTTTCGGTGAGCGCCAGCGGCAGCGATGGAACGGGAGGCTCGGGGGTCGGTTCGTACGATCTCTATGTGTCGACCAACGGCGGGCCGTTTGTGCTGTGGACCACTATTCCGGCCGCAACTCCCATGGCCATGTTCACCGCTCAAAGCAATACCACGTATGCCTTTCACAGCATCGCGCATGACAGTGCCAGCAATGTGGAAATGAAGGGCGGTGGCGTTATCGAGGCCAGCACGTACGTGCCCGATCTGACGCCTCCTGTCACGCAGATCACCTCGGCGGTGCCAAGTGCTGCTGGCGCCATTTCGATTTCCTTCTCCGGCAGGAGCCCCGGCGGCAGTGGAGTCAAGTCCATCCTTTTGTCGGTCCGGGTCGATAATGGACCGATCGTGCAGATCGGGCAGTTCATGCCCGGTGATCCAACGGCGGGTGTCTACCCAGGTCAGGCCACTTACCAGGGGATTACCGATGGCAACTCTCACACATATTTGTTCTCCATTCAGGGAACCAATGGAAACGGTGTGCAAGAAGCGGGGCACATCGGATCGACGGTCATGGCGACTTTCCAGACTCCGGTCGTTCCTCAAGCCACCGGCTTCATTGTCGAGAAGGGACTCTCGGAGAGATCCTACATTCGCTATTTGGACGTGACGTTCAATGAACCTATATCGCAGCTGACTCTGGACACGACTCACGTCATCCTGAAAGAGTACGGGCTCGACGGCACGACCTTCCTGCGCAACATCGATCTCACGGGAAAAATCCACCTCATCGATCACGTGATGGAGATCGACTTTGGCGCCGGCGGAATCGGTGGTAACGAAAACCTAGCGAATACGCTGGCGAATTGGAATGCGCTCGTTGCTGATGACGGTTATTACAAGTTGCTCATCGACCCAGACGGCACGGGAACTCATCCGATCGAAGAGGACTTTTATCGATTGTTCGGCGACGTAATCGGAAACGTGACCAGAGGTCCCACGGTAACCGGTCCCGTCTCAGGCAGCTCTAACGTGATTGGCGCGGTGACCAATAATGATTTGAACGCCATTGCCTCTGCCCTCGGTCAGACAGCAAGCAGCCAGAACCCCTTATTGAACGCCGATGTCAACGGAGCGGGGTCCGTGACGGCAAACGACCGTATTTTGGTGGCCAAGTCGCTCTCCGCGGGCCGAAGCTTGGCCAGTGGCCTACATTTGGATGACTGAAAATGATTTCAATTGTAGGTTTTAGGTAGGCCGTAGATATGGCACCACCGGTTGCACCGCACAGTGAAAATATTTGCAATGGGGGGTAGGCGTGATTAGAATGCCGCGAGTTGCAGGCAGGTGTTTTCTGAAATTAGCAAACCACGCGGCAGTGTGACAATCGGTAGAGTGAACTTAGTTACGGCGCTTGCGAAGTCGCGCCAAGGTGCCCCCGCGCTTTTCTGGATTTAATGCTAGTGAATCCGATCTCCCAGGCGCAACGCTTGAGTTGACCGTTCGTATCGTCGACTTGTTGCGTCATCCTGGCGGCTGACCTCTGCAGTTCGTCGCATTAGCGCCTCGACTGTACGACGTTGCTCCTCCAATTGCCCAAACGTGCCGTTTGAGTGGCGAACACGGGGAACCGAGTCGGCTTCAATCTATTCCGACCTCAGCAAGACAAACACCCGGAAGAACTCGATGAATCCTAGAAAACCGCTCTACCTTTTCATGCTGCTCGTCGGCCTGATTACCAATGGTGCCCGGGCCGACTTCGTCGTTACCATTGGCGACCTTGTACTTCAGCCAAATGCAGCCGGGCTCTTGCCCGTGATTGTTTCCAGTACAACGGGTCAGGCGCTCGCCAATACGAACTTTGAATTCCTCATCACGACATCCGGCCCGACTCGGCTTGAATTCGCCAGTTCACCAGATCCGTCGTCGGACCCAACGTTTGCCGCCCCAGGGTACGCGTTCGCCGGCAATAGCGGTGACCAAGCGTTCAACATCTCGCTGGGAACGGCGTCGACTACAAACGTGCCTAACGATACCTTCTTCGGCGGCGACCTCACCGCGGATGGTACCGACATCTTAGGTCCCCTCGCAGGTGCACTGCTGGCATACCTTCCCATAACAACCAGTCAGACGCTTCCACCAGTGCCCGGCGACACTTTCACCGTGAGTTTGATTCCCTCCGCCGACGGCGGGAGCAACGGAATCAGTGGCTTCACTGGTTTCTCTGACAGCGGGGCAACGTTTTTCCCGTTCACAAGCACTGACGGGACTATCACCATCGTTCCCGAGCCATCGTCGTGGAGCTTATGTTTGTCGGCGACGATTTTGATTTGTGTCAATTTGATTGAATGGAAGCGCCGTTGGCGTTCGCACTCCATTACCTCGTGAGTCGTCCGATCAGGCTGAATTCAGCGGCTCATTTGCAGCAACGGGCATGACTCGCAGTTGGTGAGGGCGTCCTTTGCCATCGAGATTCGGGGAGTCCCCACACGCTGGACCGTCCAAAGTGCGAGGGCGCATGCCGGCCGGCACGAATGGGCGACTATGAGCGCGCATTGTTCCAGTGACGACGAGACCTGGGGCGCCGAAAAGCTAGGCGGGTCCCCATCTCATATGCCCGAAATACGCGAGTTATTAAGCTGGCGGTCGATTCGTGCTGCGGCGCGGTTGAAGGACATCGCTCTTCGTGCACGAGTATCGAGGGACGCGTCCGCCGACCTGAACGATTTAGGCTAGCCCGCACTTGGTGCCTTACCTCGGGGTTCGATGATTAGCGCACCGCATCGACTGGTGAATTGGCCAACGCTAGAATCCCGGTCCACCTTTGGCCACGTCGTTTCTGCCCTTTCAAGCAGCCATGAAACGGCTGTCGAGATATTGCGACGCAAGGCCACCGGCGTGGCATTGGCGAGGTCCAGTTTGAGGCGTTGATCTAAGCCAGTTCATCAAGGATGATAAGGTCGACCCCTGCCTTGAATAATGCTGGCAGCTCCGCAGGATTTCTGGTTATCCGGTCGCGGCTCGTCACCACCACGGTCACGGGCTGTTTACTGGCGAGAAATTTCGCCAATTCGGTTGCGGCTGGCGCTGTCTTTGTGAATGCCACGATCCGATCGAGGACAAGCCCCGCCTCGGATGCCTTCCGCCTTTGTGTCGCGCATTCAGCCTCCAACGCGTCGTCGTCGTTGGTCGACGTTCGAACCATCCCCAAGACCGTGTTGACCATGGACTTTGCCCTCCGATGGTTTGACAATTGAACACCGTAGGCGCACTCATTGCCAATTCGCTGGCATCTAGGCGACTGCCAGAGCAGCTATACGCGTTTGCCTCAGCCTGAAGGACAGGCAGGTCGGCGTCGGCCGACAAAGCAAGATTACGCCGCTGATTGAAGAACGAACAGTGGTCATTTCGGATTCTTCTGTGTCGCCACAACCGTGTTGGAGTAATAGGACGCCACTACCGCTCGGCAGACTCGAATTGAGTTTCTGAAAAACGGCTATCTGAAGGGCAAGCGAAGGGTGACTGGCCGTAGTTAACGACTCTTAATCAGAGGGTTGTTGGTTCAAGTCCAACAGGGAGCACTTCGCGACCCAGCCAGCCTGTTTCTCGGCCTCCCGAAACCAGCCAATGATTTCGGCGCGTGTGTCCTTACAGCCCTGAACGCCGCGACGGTTCATCTCGTCCAACCGGAGCAGGCACGCTGCGCAGGCCTCGAACCCAATTTCTGCTAGCAGACAATGCGCATTGTCACCGGGGACGGTGCTGGCGTGGGCAATAATCCATACTCGGTCCCGCCGATGAGGCGCCCCGACGGCACAAACTGGAATAATGAACGGCCAAGCGGTGTATCCCGCAGTTTCCAGGTCAACAAGTGCGGTGTCGAGGCCGAGGTCAACATGGCCAGCCACGTTTTCGGCAATGATCGCCGATGGAACAATGTAATCGTGCTCTTCGACCTGGCACGTTGGCACATCCTCGAGTCGGCAAAGAAGGAAGCCTTCCGCAACTGGAACGATTTAGTGCTCGACGATCTCACTCAGAGGTTGATCCGTCTCGTCCTGAAGGAGTTTGCGGTCGCCGGACATCACACCGAACACGTAGTAAAGGCCGGGAATCACCAAGACTCCGATGATTGTGCCCAGGAGCATCCCGCCGACTGCGGTGGTGCCAATCGTGCGGTTTCCGATCGCCCCGGGGCCGGTGGCACGCAGCAACGGAACCAAACCGGCGATGAAAGCGAAGGAGGTCATCAGAATCGGCCGGAAGCGCAGTTTCCCTCCCTCGATGGCCGAATCCTTGATGCTCACTCCCTCGTGGTGCCGCTGCACCGCGAATTCGACGATCAGGATTGCATTCTTGCCCAACAGACCGACCAACATGACCAGACCGATCTGGGCGTAGACGTCGTTGGCCAAGCCCATTGCCTGCAGGAACAGGAAGGATCCGAAGATCCCGACCGGCAGCGACAGGATCACGGCCAGCGGCAGGATGAAACTCTCGTATTGCCCAACCAGTACCAGATAGACGAAGACGACGACGATCNNCCGAGGCCGTAACCGCGAGGCAGCGTCTCGGCGGCGACCTCCTGGATCGCCTTGATGGCTTCACCGCTGCTGTAGCCGGGAGCCGGTGCACCTTGAATGGCGGCGGAGGGATACAGATTGTAGCGGTTGATCTCGTTCAAACCCTGCTGCTTATTGATCGTCGAGAACGAGGAGTAGGGAACCATGTCCCCCTGATCGTTCTTGACGAACATATTTTCCAAATCCTCGGGGTACCGCCGGAACTCCGGCGCGGCCTGGACAAAGACCTTGTAGAACTGGCCGAAGCGGATGAAGCCTTGCTCCCAAGTGCTGCCAATGACGATGGATAGGTTGTCCATCGCTTTTGCGATCGACACACCCTTCTGCACGGCCACGTCGTTGTTGATGACCACTTCATACTGCGGATAGTTGCTGGCAAAGAAGGTGAACAGGCCCTTCACCTCCTTGCGTTTCGACAAGGCGTCCATGAACTTGTCGGTCACTTCTCCGAGCTGCTTGTAGTTCATCGTGTTCGTCTTGTCCAAGACGCGCGTGGAGAAACCCCCGGCCGCGCCAAAACCCGGAACTGCGGGCGGCTCAAAGAACTCGAGCTTAACATTGGACATCGTACGGCAATCATGTTCGAGCTCCTGAATAATCTGTTTCGACGTCAGCTTGCGTTCAGACCAGGGCTTCAGATTGATGAGACAAGTTCCCGCGTTCGAGCCGCGGCCTTCCGTCAGAACCTCATAACCGGCCAACGAGGAGACCGAGTTGACTCCGTCGATACGTTTGGCGATCTCCTGCAGCTCGTGGGACTTGGCGTTGGTGTACTCGATCGTCGAGCCCGGAGGAGTCTGGAGGATCCCATAGATCATGCCCTGGTCCTCGAGCGGGATAAAGCCGGTCGGAAGCACCGTGTTCACGAGGAAAATGCCGACGCCAAAGCCCATGATGACGAACATGGTCAGCGCGCGGCGCGTGACGACCGGACGCAGGAACGCAGCGTAACCACCCGTGACCTTCTCGACGGCACGGTCAAAAAGATGCAGCAGCCTGGCCAGCGGACCACGTTTTTTCACGCCGGTGTGGGGTTTGAGAATCATCGCACAGAGAACCGGCGTGAGCGTCAGGGCCACCACACCGGAAAGAACGATGGACGTGGCCATCGTGANNGGCGATGATCGCACCGCTGATCTCGCTAACAACCTCCTTGGTCGCCAGATAGGGTGAGAGGTGCTTCTCGGCCATTTTGGCGTGCACCGCTTCGACCACCACGATCGCGTCGTCCACCACGACCCCGATCGCCAACACCAGCGCGAAGAGGGTGATCAGGTTGATCGATAGGCCGAGCAACTGCAGGAAAAAGAAGGTTCCGATCAGGGACACCGGAACCGCCAGGGTCGGAATCAGCGTGGAGCGCCAATCACCGAGGAACAGGAAGACCACCAGAGAGACCAACACGAAGGCCTCGAACAGAGTGTGGAGCACCTGCTCAATCGAGGCCTCCAGGAAGCTGGAAACGTCGTAGCTGACCTCAAACGTCATGCCTGGAGGGAACGAGTCCTCCTTGATCTGCTCGAGCTTCTTCTTGACCTCCTCAATGACGACTGCGGCGTTGGTGCCGGGAAGTTGCTTGAGAACGATGGCAGCCGAGGGATGGCCGTCGATGTCCGAGTAAATGTTGTAGTACGAAGGGCCCAGCTCAACTTCGGCAACGTCCTTCAGCCGCAGGATCTCACCATCGGGATTCGCCTTCAGAACGATGTTTTCATACTGCTCCGGCTTGTTGTAGCGCCCCACCCAGGTCAGCACGTACTCGACTGTTTGCGACGTCCTGCCCGTCGCCTGGCCGAGTCGCCCGGGCGAACCAATCATGCTCTGTTCTCCCACAGCCTTCATGATGTCATCGGAGGACACATTGTAGGCGCGCATGCGGTCGAGATTCAGCCAGACCCGCATGGCATACTGGCGGCTGCCGAGAATCGTGGCGCTGCCGACGCCCCGAACCCGTTTGATCTCGGGCAGGAGGTTGACGAAGGAGTAGTTGTAAAGAAAATTCTGATCGTGGCCTTCATCCGTACTGTAGATGTTCACATACATCAGCATGCTCGTCATGGCCTGCATGACGATGATCCCCTCTCGCTCGACCAGCGGAGGGAGCCTGTTCTTCACGGTTTGGATCCGGTTTTGCACGTTCAAGACCGCCACGTTTGGGTCCGTGCCGGGCTCGAAGATGATCATAATCGTTGCTTCACCGGCACTGGTTGCAGCGGAGGCCATGTAGCGCATGTCCGCTACGCCATTGATCGCCTGCTCCAAGATGACCAGGACCGAATCGACCAAGACGTTGGCACTGGCGCCGGGGAAGGCAACTGTGACCACGACGCTCGGGGGCGCGACGTTGGGGAACTGGGATATCGGCAGGGTTTTGATGGACAACCCTCCCAGGAACAAGATGATGATCGAGATGACGATCGCCAAGGCCGGGCGATGCAAGATGTTTGAGAACATGGTTCAGAGAGAATCTGGCTGGCTTCCGAATTTCAGTGCTGGAAACGGTTGTTATTCCGCGTGGTATTTGAGTTGTGCAACAACATCTTCGGGGCGACGATCCTCGCATTCCACCTTTTCGCCGTCGCGAACCTGTCGGATCCCCTCGAGTACGATCTTGTCCTCCGTACCAACACCCTTCTTGATGACCAAGACGTCCTCCAATTCGTTCTGGACGACGATCTCGCGCTGATGC
>PLYM01000069.1 GCA_003153375.1 Planctomycetaceae bacterium | reverse complement strand
CGAGCGGGATGCAACTTGCGCCCTAATCAATAACGCTCGTGCGATCCTGATATGCCGCACAGATGTCGCCCATTTGCAAGTCAGAACCTGACAAGTTGAAGGCTGTGATTGTGCGACCGTCAAAAAGTCCTACCGCGCCGCCCGTGCTGTCCTCGTTGCTGTGGAAAATATAAGGAAGGTGGGATTTGAGCCCGCAAGATGTTGCTATTATTCGATTTTGAGTTCGTGAGGAGTATTCGTCGGCAGCATTGCTCTGATTTGCAAGGAGTGCAACGTTCATGCTCGTCAAATACCTACTACGCGCCCAAGAAACACCAAGTTTCTTGAACGGTCTTGCTCGTGGCTGTTTTCATGTCGCCGAGTTGCGAACAGGTACGGCAATCTTGCTCAGTTCATCCGGGCTCGTGGATAGAAGTCACATCGGCGTGGATTAAACAGGGCTCAAGAGCAAGTCGTCTTCCAAGCTGGCGAAGGCGGCGTCAATCGCGGCGGAATGTGTTTTGTTGCTGGTGGGTTTGGTGGATAGTTGCAACTCAGTCAGCGCCGCTCTAGCATCACTGCTGATAGAATCCATGGCGTCGGCAGAGAACAACACTGCCGGGTCCAGACGAAGCGACAACGGAGTCAAGGCCGACGCGGAGAGTGGCTGCGACAGGGCCGGTGGGGCAGGCCCCATAACCGGTGCCTGCGATTGCGGAGTGCCGAAGTCCGACAGCACGAAGGAGTTCGCTTGCAATGCCTGACCGGCGCTGACGATCAGCGTCATATTCGTGCCGTTGTACTGCGGCGTGACGACAAGTCCACTGGCCAAGCCGGTGACATGTACCATAGTAAATGTGCCGGATTCCGAACCATAGGTGAGTACTTGGTAGGTATCGCCGACGGCCGGCGTGTAGCCGCTGGCGAATGCAATATCGAGTGTCCCGGCGAGGGTTGCGGCGCCGATAACGGCCACCAAGCCGAATTTGTCGGACGTCGTGCCAGCAATGTCGACATGGGTCGTCGCAGTCGCGGTTTGTGAAAAGGCGCCCGTAAACGCCACCGAACTTCCCACGGCAGCCGAAACGATTCCCGTGCTTGGCGAAGCCAAATTCGCAATCCGCAAAATCGATTTATTGACCGCGGACAAGGTTCCTTGGTTGGTAATCGGGGCTGCGGTGAAGCTAAAGACATCGCCGGAGCTCGTCGTGAATTGCTGATCGGCGACGATCGTCCCTAGATTAGTGATTGGCGTGGATAGGGTCGCACTCACCTTGCGGCCGCGGAGCACCACGCCCGGATCGAGCGTGACGCTCGGGGTCGAACTGGAACCGGAAAGGGTGCTGTTCGAAAACGAGTCCAAATCAATCGTTCCTGCTAGAATATGAACTGGCACATTTGGGTAATCCGTCGGATCACCGAAAACAATCGTCGGCAAGCTGAACCCGGGAGAACTCACGGAGCCATTGAAGGTAAGATTACCCACCAAAACCAGCGTGCTGAACCCCTGCATGGTGACATTGCCGTTCACCGTGACATCTTTCAGGATACCGCCAGCTCCATTTTGGCCGATGGCAAAAGTAGCCGTTGACGGGACTACGATGGCGCCGCCTAAGACAGTCCCGGTGGAGAGCACCCATTTTGCGGCGCCGTGTAAGGTCAATGTCGCGTTCGTATTATCGAGCAGGACACTATTATCAAAGAATACGATTCCGCCCGAGTCGGTAATATTCCCCAGGTCGGCCGTTTTGACGATCGGTAGCGACGCGGTACCAGATAATTTTTCAAAGGTTAATTGGCCACCGCCAGTCAAGTCAAGCGTGCCCGTGTTCTGCCACATCGGCACGGCAAGATCTGCAATCACCGTGCCGCCGCTCACAACGATTTGTCCGTTGTTGACGAAACCGTCACCCGTGGTCAGCGTCCGCGTACTAGGCACGGTTACGGTACCACGATTGACAAACGGTCCGGCATCGGCTTGGTTTAAAGCAGTTGTAAAACCGTCGAGCAGGGCAGTCATGTTAGCATCAATGATAATGTTGGCATTGCTAATGAAGTTGCCGGAAATTTGGGGGTTGCGCAGCGTAACCGTGGAATCAAAGGTGACGGGTCCGCCATTGTGTGCTTTGATATAGGTAGCATTGAATTGGTTGGCCAATGGTTGCTGCAAGAATTGGAACGTTCCCCCGGACACGGTCTGTGCACCGTTAAAATCCAACTCCGACACATTAAAGCCACTGTAAATCGTAAACGTACCCTTCAAGGTCAGGCCGTTGATGACCGCGACCGCCCCCGAAGTAAATGATATATTTCCAGAGATTGGGTCCGTAATAGCGTCGCCGAGTGCCACGTCCCCTTGAATCGTCACGCCATCCAGCGTTCCACCGGAAAACTCCAGACGCTGGGTCAGCCCACTCGTGACCACAGTCCCACCTCGAATCGTACCGCCGGTAGCCAAGTAATAGCTGTTGGTATCGCTGGTAAACGTGAAGGTTCGGCCCGTATTGTCCATCAGGCCAGCAATCGACACTGCCCCGGTGTTGCGTACATTCACCACGTCGTCACTGGTAAAGGAACCTTGCAGAGCCAGGAGCGACTTATTGTTAATTATCGTACCCGTATTGGACCAAGCATGGCCGACCGGATTGGTGGAAAAGTCGTAAAAATTGACTCGGGTGTTAATCAACTCGATGGTACCCGCGTTGGTCCAGCTCGTCGTCGAGGCGGATTTTCCAAGCGTTCCTTCGACAAAATTGGGGAATTGCGCGCTCATCACGGTGATGTGACCGGTCGCGGCATTCGTCCAGACTTTGTCCTCGAGCGACAACGTTCCACCTGCCTGGGTGTTTATGATCCCGTAGTTCGTAAGCGATTCCGTGCGTGTAAACGCCCCAAACAAACCGGTGGTGTTCGACGACGCCAGAGCCGTGATCGTGCCGCGGTTGATTAACGACAGCTTGGTGGGGCCGGAACCGCCGGCTGGGCCCGTGGCCGTCGCAAACAGGACTTGGGCCTGAAACGTCACATTCGCGCCGAGCGTCAGGATACTGGTACCGACCGAACCAATCGTCAGCAGCGCCGACGCCGGGGTGGCGCCGGTCGTTATGAACATTCCCGAATCCCAAGTCTGCGTCCCTTCCGCATAAATGGAAACGCTGGGCGCGGAGTCGGTGAACGTCCCCTGCAACGTCAGGCCGTTGGTGACCCACAGATGGGTCAAGCTTTGATTCGCCAGGATGTCAGTTTGAATCGTCGCCCCGTCCAAGCGAGCTTCGCCGGCGATGGTGAGTCCCTGGCCCCCGGTTCCGCGGCGGAGCGTTCCACTAAACGTGGCCGGGCTGTTGGTATTCATGCCGTCCAACGTGAAGGTGTTGTTGACCTGCATGGTCGTCACCACGGTCAAATGGGGGCCAGGCGCCAACGTTCCCTGTTGCGTCAGACCCGAGTTGATGAGAATTCGCTCGTTCGAGACAATGCTATTCACCGTGACGTTACCGGTGGTCAAGGTCACCAGGGCATCGGTCGGCACGTCGATCAGCACGTCATCCGTCGCGGTGGGCACGCGGGGCAAATTGGTCGCCACATCGATCCAGTTGTTCGGATTGTTCCAGTCTCCGCCCGCCGTATTCACCCAGCGAATCGTCGGCTGCACCGCCACGGCGCCAATGCTGAACGTGGAAGTGATATCGGTCGTTCCGAGCACATTCCCAACACGGTCTTTCACGGCCGCGGCGTGGACCGCGATCGTATAACTACCTTGGGCGAGTGGCGGATAGACGGCGACAACAAGCGTATCGTGTTGCCTGAGATCGAGCGAAAGGGGCGCGACATCGCCGCTTGGCCCATGCAAAACGAAATTCGCGACCACGACCGATGTAGGATCGAGCGGCTTAGAAAACTGAATGCTGACCTGTCGTTGTGAAACAGGCTGGGTACTGCCGTTGGCCGGAGTGATTGACGTAATCGTGGGCGGCGTCGTATCCGCCACGAGGTCAACCACGATTGGGCTGGAAAGCTGAACGTTGCCGCCAGTATCGGTCGCGCGGACTTGGAGCGTAACTTGATTCCCCGCGGTCGCAATCTTCGGTAGGACCGTGGTGAGGTCATACGGATAAGAAAGGTCTTTGAGCGTGACCACCCCGTTGACCAGCAGTTCGACACTCCGCACCTGGACATCGTCGGTAATGTGGTTGCCAATGCTGAGTGTGCTTCCTTCGTACAACTGCACACCCGGCATGACCGGGTCGACATCGCCCGCCAGGGGATCGAGACTGATCGTCGGCGGAGTGCTGCCCGTGTCGAATTGCAGATAGCTCACTAGCTGCAATCCGCCGGTACCGTCGGCAACATAGGCCAAGCCCGACGCCAGCGCCAATCGTTCCGCGATCGTCGGCAGTACGATTTGGGTAAAGACACTATTCGTCGTCGTCGCGTTGGGTGTTTGCAGAACAGTCACCGTGCCACCATTTGAAAATAGTCGTGCGGCCGCCACGCCCAGGCCCGATCCATTCAACTGCAGATCATGGATGCCCACCGAGTTTGTCGTCGTCCCTTGGACAATCGTTTGCGAACCGCTGATAACGCTGGGATGGAGCGGATCGCTCACATCGATCGTCACGACACGATCTCCCGCCGGGATCCACGCCACTCCCTCAGCAATAAACGGGGTTCCGACTTCTACCGTACCGGCGGGCACTGGCTGCGGAATGGCTACCGAGCTCAATGACGCAAGACCCGTCGAGGTGATACTAAAAATCCGCAGCATCGGTTGACTGGAAGCATTGTCAAACACGGTCACGTACAAATTGCTGTTACTTTGCTTCATGCCCAGCACGCTCTGATCGCCCAGAGAGACTTCATCGCTAAAGTTTCCGGTCCTGGCGTCAAACGTGCGAATCTTTGTACCCACGGCGTCATACAGCAAGCCGTCGAATAGCACGGTAGTCGCCGTCAGGTCCGTGCCGGAAATGGGGATCGATAGCAACAAGAGGGGCTGGGAAGGATCCGATATATCGACCACAAATGCCCCACCAGTGGGACTCGAAGCAGAGAGCAACTTCCGCGAGGCGTCGATCGAAATATGGTCGACTGTGCCTGGGAGCGGAAGCTGCGCGATGGTGATCGGATGGTTAAAATCGGTAACATCGACGACAGTCAAACCGCTCGTTCCGGAAGCAACATAGGCGAGCGTGCGGGAAGCGTCGCGGAAATCGGGGAGAAGTTGAATGTCATGGGCGGCGTCACCCACGGAAAGCGAAGAGGTAATGCCCGTGACGGCGGGCCGATCGTCGAGCGGGTTTTGCCCGCCATCGAGCTCGGCGAAATCACTCTTGCCGTCGCCGTCGGTATCGACCCGGTTGGGATTCGTCCCAATCGCAAATTCGACATCGTCGGGAAGGCCATCGCCGTCGGTGTCGGGAGCGACACTGGGGGCGAAATCGCCGCGGCTGACCAGGGTGGTTACTCCGGCTGCATTGGTAAAGGCGGACGCGTGCTGAACCAGCCCACTCACGGGATCGTAAATGGTGACCTGAATCCCGGTGTCTGGTGGCAGAAAGAACTGCCAGTTACCTTGATCGTCGCTGCGTGTGCGCAGGACTGGCAAGTTCTGTTCGTAGCTGAGGTTGTTGCTCACAGCGACATAGTCGTTGCCGATGTCGGCGCCGAGAAAAGAAGCGTAGTCATCGTTGGTAATCACCCCGGTTGCAACCACCGACACGCGGAGCAGGGGCGTCTGGGGATCGTCACTTAAAACTTCAATCGTGCCGGGTCGCAATCCCACTTTACTGGCGCGGAATGAAAGAGGAATGAACGTCGACTCGCCCGGGGCCAGCACGATGGGCGTGACGAGATGGGTCGTGGTCCATTCATCCGATCCTTGCCCCGCCGCAACGCGATAATCGGTGATCGTGAGGGGGCCCGAGCCGGTATTGGTGAGCTTCGGATTATTATCCTCGCCCACGCCCGCGAAATTGGTAAGCGTGCCGACTTGGACACCCCCCAAATTGTTGTAGAAGCTGAGCTGAATCTGCGGACGATTGGTGAGTTGTCCGGTACCGCTCAGTTCAACCATCCCACCAATAACTCCGCTGTCCGAATCGACCACGAGTTGGCCGGTGGACAGGAGATTCAAAACAGAATTAAAGGTGACCGGAATTTGCAGGGACTCGCCCGGCTGCAAGGTGGTGACAGGAAACTGCGGAACGGAGAATTGGTCAAATCCTTGCGTCACGGCGATGCTGCGAATGACCACCGGTTCGCCGCCAAAATTGACTAGTGACAAGGTCTGTGTCGCGGGTGCGCCAGGTTGGACCTTGCCAAAATCGAGCGTTTGCTGATCGGCAATTGCCCCGTCCGCATTCATCAGCGCCACGCCGGGGCCGCTATAGATGAAACTGTCAGGGTCGTTCGTCAGATCGACACCAGCGGAAATAGCGGCAAAATTGCTGTTGATAGCCAATTGCTGAATGAGGATATATTTTGCAGTGAAACCCTCTGCCGAGGTCCAATTGTCACCCAGCCCCATTTTCAGGAGGATTTGGCTAATCCCGGGTGAAAAGGTCAAGGCGTCCAGCGTAGTGGAACTTCTCATGAGGTCATCCCGTCCGAAATACTTGGCGACGACCACTTGTTTCCCGAACGGATAATCCAAGACACCTGATGAACCGTCTACCTTGGTGCTGGGCTGGATGTGATCACCGGTGATCTGCGCGAAATCCACGCCAGCCGATGCATCGAATTGATTGGGTGTGGGTGTGGTTCCAAACTGAATCGTGAAGGGTCCCCCGGGATTGCCGGTGACAACGAGGTCCGTATTCTGCAAACCGTGCAGCGTCTGCAATTGGTGTTGGACCGTGCTACTGTCGGTGGAAATGGGGAGGGGATGGGTTGTAGATGTAGTATCCCCCGCATAAGAAAGCGTAAAGGTGGTCGCGAGTGGATCAATGAACAATTGCTGCGTCTCATTGATGGCGTTAGATTCACCCTGTGCAAACGCCGTGTGTTGCAGCCCCAGGCCATGTCCGACTTCGTGTGCGACGACACTGGAGACTAATTGCACGAAATCGGATTGCGAGAGGTTCGATTTATCCGACGTAGCGGGATCAAAAAACCGCTCGATATAGGCCCGGCCGGAGTGGTCGAAGCCCGGCTCGCGTAGCGCTTGGCTCATCGATTCCGCGATGTTATACGCCGCCTGCGGCGCGTTGGGGGGCGACTTCTTACTTGCGAAAGACTGAATCAATACGATCAGCGACTTCTCCCACGCGGACGAAAAGGAAGCGACTGTATCGTTGTCTGAATTATCGGTGTCAATCTTCCAACTGAACGAATATTGTCCGGCCTGTGTGGAGGTCGCCGCGCTAAAAACGACGGTCGGGAAACCGGTCGGCGAGACCGGGGCATAGTATTGATTCAATTGCACCAGGATACTCGTAAAAATCGTAGCCAGATTACCGGGCTGCAGATAAGCAAGTTCGTCCTTCGTGATGTTCGAATTGGAGACCACGCGATAGGCGTTTGCCGTGGTTAAGGGCCCCCCAGTGCTACTCCTGACAACGACGTCGACCTCACTCTCAAAATTGAATCCGTTCAGCGGAGTGATCGTATACACGTCTTTCCACATTTCCGGGCTGGTTTTCGTAGCTGGAATCAAAACCTCCGTTCCGGTCACGTTGATTTTGCCGGGGACGGAAATGGCCAGGTTTTCTAAGGCCCGTTGCACGTCGGCGGGCGACGCGCCGAGTGGTATCGGATCCGTGAAAATGCCCTGCCCTATTTCCGGCGTCGTCAATTGAAACGTTTTTCGCGGCGTGGCGGTTAAATAGCTCGTGGGATACGTGAGTTCGAATTTGACCGGACTAATGCCCGACGCCAACTGCGTGAATGAGGCAATAAACCCAGCCTCGTCCAGGTAAATGGTTTGAGGGCCCACGCTATCACCCGAGGCTATTATTTCGTAAGGTGATCCGCCGGCATAACCATGGACGTCACGGGGCGAAGTGCCGGGCGTCGTAATCACGAGCGTGGCCGAGATGTTGTCGCCAAGTTGCTTAGGATCAAAGTCCAAGAAAAAAGTTGGTAGTCCTGTATTCTGGGGTACGACCGAGGTACTGAAAGAAAATGTACTGGGAGCGATCGTCGGAAACGTAAGGGTCGGAATCGCCGCGGGATCGCCGAGATAGTCAACTTGTCGACTCCGAACAGCACCGTTCGCGCCATCCGCCGATGTCGGCGCAAACTTAAGAATTCCGTCGTTAGGGTTGTCATCCATCGCATCGACATAGCGATAGGCAAAGTAGTCCCCTGATTCCGGCAGCACCGTCTTAACGCCCGTTTTGGATACTTTCGTAACTTGAAGCGTATACTTCACGCCAATGAGCTGGTCGTTCGTAAGTTTTAACAGGCTGTCTGTTTTGATGGTGAAATCAAACTTGGCCGCACTCCCCGGATAGAGTTTGAAACTGGTATTCTTCAGACCGTCGAGGTATTTATTGGCAATGGCCGGGTCGATGATGAACTTTACTTGCACATACGATCCGTCACTCTTACTCGGATTGGTAGTGTTCGTAACCGAAAACCGAATGCTCTCGTCACTACCCGTGAGCAGGTAGTCGTTAACATTTTTCACCGACACCGAGGCAGCTTGAACCAGTCCCGCGCGCGGGCTAGCCGCCTTGGTCGCGGCGGCGGCGAGGGGCACCGAACGGTCGGATTCGATATCGGTCGTGATTGCATAACTAAAGTCCGTGCCATCACTCGCGGCGGTGGGATTGCCGGGGCTGGTGGGGCTGCCATTCGGCGCTAGGCCGTGCCAACCGGGATGGGTCACGCCCGTGCCGGGATCGGTAGAGACCGAAAGTCCGTCGGCCGAAACGGTCGCCGAGCCTTCAATGACCAATCGCCCGGTCGTGTGATCGAACGAAAGAAAACTCAGCTTCTCGCCCGGCTTGGCGCCGAACACATTGGGAAACGTGATTGGCGCGGGGGTCGAAAAGGCCGTGATCCCCGGCGCTTGAATGGTGATATCGAACGTGTGCTGCAAGAGTCCGAGCGGAAGCATTTCCTGCACCAAGCTGGACGGCACGGTGCTGATGCCGACTTGGCCCGACGCCACCGGATTGCCGTTTTGATCGCGCAGGCTGCCGGCCGGAACGGTGAGCGTGAGCATCGAGCGTTGCTCTGGCGTCAGATTTGCCGCCGCGTCCGCGTTGACAGTGATCGTCGTCGCGGTCGTGTTACTTACAGGTTGCAAAATCGACATTTGCAGGCGGGGTAGGTAGACTTCTTGGCGGTTGCGATTGGCGGCTTCTTCCTCGGCCGAGCCCATCGTCCCCATCACGGTGTTGGCGCGGCCAGCCTCGATGGTGAGGTCCATCACCATTTCCGGGAAGAAGACCCCGGTCGGTGCGTTGGTCGCCGTGCGGCCGTCAATCGAGAGTTTTACGTCGCCGGCCGGTACCGAGTCGAAATGAAAATTGCCGTTGGCGTCCGTAAGTACAAACTGGCTGTCGAGCCCGACAATATGAACCTTGACGCCAGCAATCGGCAACAGAAACACATCGTCCGCCGTGTGCATGATCCCATCCGGCCCGACGCGGACATCATCAAACGTCATGGGCTTGAGATCGGGCCCCACATCTAGCACCTTGCCGGACAGCGACGTCCCCAGCAGTGGTGTAAGGCTAACGGTGCTGAATTGGAATGTGAACTGCCCGCCCGCCGTGCCGTTATTGTCGGCGTCCAACATCGCGCCGTCCGCGGCAGCAGCAATCGTCGAGCCGTCGAGATGCACGGTGATCTCCGAACTGCTTGGCATCGGCGAAGTGAAGAACAGCCAAGCGAACGTGCCATCTCCCGACGGCACAATATTGGCCGCGAGCTTCGCCCCCGAAGGATCGGTTGCATAAAAATTGGCCGAGGTCAGTGACGCTGGATTCACGGGCCGCGAAAAGAAGACTTGCGGGTGGTACGTCGTGCCCACATCGACGGCGCCGTTCAGCGGAGTAAAGCTGCTAATGGTGAAGGGCGCCCGTGTGGCCAGATTAAGATTTAGGACTGATGCACTGGTATTCCCGGCGGCGTCGCGCGCGGTAATGGTCAGAGTGGTCGCGCCAGGACTGAGTTTCGAGACGTCCAGCGGCGTGCTGAAATTGCCGGTTTGTGCGTCGAACGTGAGCGGCATGGCGGTCTGGCCACTGAAACGGTAGCTCAGCGACACAATTGCGGCCCCAGATGTGCTCACGGACCCCGTGAGCAAGGTGGAGTTGTCCACGCTTCCGCCGGTGGTCGGCGACTGAATCGCGAATGTGGGCGCAGTCGTATCGAGCGTAAACGTAAATGGCGCCGGCGCGCTAACATTGCCACTGGCGTCCGTGGCGGTAAACAAAACGGTGTGCGATCCGTCGCCGCTCCCATCGACAGGCAGCGAGGTAGTGAACACAAAATGCCCGAGAGCGTCATACGTGACCGGAATGGCAGGACCACCGTCAACGGATGCGGTCAAGGAAGCCACGCCCGATAGATTGTCCAGAACATGGCCGGTGATCGAAGCATTCGCCGCGACCGCAAGATTTGTGTTGGTGTCAATGAGCACGCGCGGCGCGATGGTATCCGAGGAGGTGTCGAACGTGGTGAGCACGTAACTCGCGAGCGACTTTCCAGCGGCTAGGCCATCCTCGTTAGAAAATTCATAATGGATCCCGCCATAAACCCGACTTCGGCCCGCTTCGGCCGCCGCGGCGTCAAAACTGGTGAAGGAGCGCGTGACCCCCGCTAGCCCTTCGGAAGTTGTCGTAAACGCGTAATTGTCGCCGAATTCCGCGGTCAACACAGCCGCCGCCGCGCCGCTGAATGTACTGTGCCCGGAAACGTATTCTGGAAACGCTGGCGTCACCAAAAGTGGTTGCCAGGTCGGGTCCGCCGTCGTTAGACCATTGCCATCCGAGTCGCCGTTTTGAATCGCCGTGATGGGTCGCCAAAAATTATCAGTATACTTAGCGTTGAATGCGACGATCCCGGCGTCGGCCAATGAGAAATCGAGCATCGCAAAAAGTCGAGCGTTTTCGGCGATGCTATTCCCTGTGGCCGAAGCGATCTGCTCAGCGACTAAATTCCAATGACCTACAGGCGTGGAAGTGCCGGCGCCATCCGCCCAAAATCGGGCAATCTGCGTCTGATCGGCCGTTCGCACGGTGCTATTCGCTGCCCCCAACGTCATCACGTCGTTGTAAGCGTTCGCCCAGGCCTGGCTCGTGAGGTCAGGAGGGCCAGGCGGCAAAAACTGGTCCGGCGAGGTCATGACCCAGGGTTGCACATTCGCCCATTGGGGGTCGAGCGCGACAGCGTATAGCGGTGCCGTGGGTTGCCATTGGCCCGGCTGCGTGCCTTGCACTGGATCGACGAAATCTTGAGAGCCATCGTTCGCGCGCAGCGCAATGATGGCATCTCCAATCTGTCGGCCGAAACTGACACTATTTGTTTTGGCAGTTCCATCCGTTACATGAGAAAGTGATGTCGCGAGAACAGAATCGAATAACGCATGTTGCGCCGGAAATAAATAACTTAAGACCTCGTGCGCGGCCCCAGAGATCGAAGCTTCAAGGGACGCGCCACTGGGAGCAGCCAGCGTCACGTAGTAACCCGTGCGCCCCTCGATTGCATTAACCACATCGTAAACGGCTGCCTGAACCATGGCGATGTCACGAGAAGCAAAAGTCGGATTGCTTGCATCTACGCGGACGGCTTGCAAGACCGTTTGGTTCCAGAGTAACACGGGGTCCATTCCCGCAGTCGTGCTAACGCGTCGAATTGTCGTTGTCGCTTGTCCTACGTTCCCGGCCGCGTCCGAAATTTGCGTCGTGAAGACATTATCGCCCAAGTTCAAAGGAATCGACGAAAACTCAAAATTGCCGACGTTATTGGCAAGCGCATTCCCGGCCGTCGGATTCAGTAACACAGTATCGCCCGGGTCCGTCGTGCCTATCAGCGTGACGCGACTTGCATTGGACGTTTGCGAACTAACGACTCCCGAGGCGGCCGACAAAATTAATGACGGGGCCAAAGGAGCCGTTGTATCCAGCGTGAACGATAAGTCGTACTTGCTCAAACCTCCCGCAGAATTCTGAGCCACAAGATGGGCGATATGATTGCCATCCGCCGAACCGTCGCGGGCAAGCGGCGGATTATAAACAAAACTGCCGTCCGAGTTGATTGAGACGGCCGCCGCGGCGCCACGGTCAATCGAAGCGGTGAGAGAAACCACGTCCAGCGTATCAAACAGCGTGCCAGAAACTGTGGGGTCCGAGGTGATTCCATCGCTATTAGTCTGTCCGCCTGGCGCGGTGTCATTCAGCAGCGCCGCGTCAATAATCGGGCCGGCGACGGCTGGCGAAATCGTGATCACAAACTGCGAGACCGCGGACAGATTCTGACCGCCGTTTGCGGTTCCACCACTGTCCATCAGTTTTACGGAAACGGTGGTCGTGCCACCGCCGGCGGCGGGAGTAAACGTGAGTGTGCCGTCCGGCGCCACCGCAGGCTGAACGCTGAACAAACTTGGGTCGACCGCTTGAACGAGGAACGACACGGATTGGCCCGCTTCGTTACTGGGCCCCGCTGAAATGGCGGTCGCCCAACCCGGCACGGAGACAGCCCCATCGGCCGCGTTGACCAATTGGTCGACCCCTTTAGAAAATGTAGGCGCGTCATTCACGGGCGTCGCTGTAATGGTAAACGTCTGCGGCGCCGATGTGTCGCTGCCGCCACTCGCCGTGCCACCGCTATCTTTTAGCCGCACAGTAACGGTCGCGGACCCGTTGGCGTTCGGCGCGAGCGCGTAGGACAACGTTCCGTTGGCGGCGATCTGAGGAGGCGTCGCGAAGATCGCCGCGTTGTCATTCGTCACGACAAAACTGACCGTCTGCGAGGATTCGTTAGCGGGTCCGGGCGAAATCGCCGTCGCCCACCCTGTCACAGTTTGTGCCGCGGCGTCTTCGAGCACGGTCTGATCGGGGCCCTTTGCAAAGGACGGGGCATCGTTCACCGGGGTCGCTGTAATGGTAAACGTCTGCGGCGCCGATGTGTCGCTGCCGCCATTCGCCGTGCCGCCGCTATCTTTTAGCCGCACAGTTACGGTCGCGGACCCGTTGGCGTTCGGCGCGAGTGCGTAGGACAACGTTCCGTTGGAAGTTACCTGAGGCTGCGCCGTGAAGAGCGCTGAATTATCATTGGAAACCAGAAAGGTCAACGTCTGATTCGCTTCGCTTGCCGGTCCAGGTGAGATGCCTGTCGCCCAATTAGGAATCGACTGCGAACCACTGTCTTCTAACACGACCTGATTTGCCCCTTTTGTAAATGACGGAGCAACGTTCGGTCCGGCGCCAATGTTGATCGTAAACGACTGCGCAAGAGAAGTGTTTTGGCCACCGTCCGCCGTGCCGCCGTCGT
>PLYM01000042.1 GCA_003153375.1 Planctomycetaceae bacterium | reverse complement strand
CCGAAGTTATTCTTCGGGCGGTCCTAAGTGATGGCTCCATGACGAACCTCCGCTGCATTGCATGTATCCGAATCAAGAGAATAGCGCCACCTAAATCCGCAGCCCGCGAAATCCTGCCTGGAGAGCGGCCCGCGTCTTGGCGGCGCAATCGCCTTATAAGCGACCCTAGGGACCGGCATGCGCCGGCTGGGTTCGATTCCCCCGCCTTCCGTTATCGCTTGCGCTTGCCCTTGCTGGCGAGATTCAAGTGCCACCGAATCCACTGGGATAAGGTCATGCCCTTGTCCTGTGCGGATTGGTCGTACTTGTCTCGCTCGCCCGGCGTCACTCGCAAGTCGATGCGTTCCGAGGCCACTTCATTGGGTGGTTTTTTAGGTCTGACCATTCGGCTGATTGTACACACAGAAATCTTTTGTGCAAGGCTTGACAGAAGCGTTATTGTGTGTACAGTAACGGTTATGGCACGCAAGGATTTTACGACCGTTCGAGACAAGTTCGCCCGCGACAACGGCCTGCCGTTCGGTCGCCTGCTGAGCCGCGAATACGTCCTAAGCGTGTTGGAAGGCGAAGGCCACCAATATCGCTCGCGGGTGTTCTGCCCACTGGTCACATTGTGGGGTTGGTTGTCGCAATGCCTATCGCAAGATAAGTCGTTGAATGAGGCGGTGTCCAGGATTCTGGCGCACCGCGTGTCGATTGGTCTGCCAGCTTGTGCGGCCACATCGTCCAGCTATAGCGAAGCGCGTATTCGCTTTCCCGAAGCAGTTATGACTCGTCTGGCAAAGGAAATTGGCCGCGAGATTCACGACAGCGCCGACGGCTCTTGGAACTGGCACGGCCGGGAAGTGTTCTTGGTCGACGGCACCGGCTTCTCGATGCCCGACACCCCGGAGAATCAGCTTGAGTATCCGCAGCCTGTCCAGGGACGCCCTGGTCTTGGCTTCCCTGTCATGCGAGCCGTGGGCCTGATTTCGCTCGCGACGGGCGCTGTGGTTGATATGGCTTTCGCCAAGCACGCGGGCAAAGGAACTGGCGAGGGAACGCTACTTCGCAGCATGATTGGGAATATGCAACCGGGTAGCGTGCTGGTCGCGGACAAGCTGTTTCCATCGTTCGGAACGATAGTAGCGCTCAAGGATCGCGGCGTCGATTTGGTTTCACTGAGTCACGTTTCCAGAGAAGTCGTTTTCTCGCAAGGCCAGCAACTTGGCCCAAAGGATCATATCGTTGCTTGGCAAAAACCGGCGCGTAACGGACGGACCAGCTTGCAAGATTACAACGCATTGCCAGATACAATTCTGGTACGCGAATTTGCAATAGAAATAGAGGGACGAGACGGCGGCAAAGAGGAAGCCATTGTCGTTGGCACGATCACTGATGAGAGCGTTCCGCAAAAGGAACTGTCGGACCTGTACTGGCGGCGATGGAATTGCGAACTGGATTTTCGCTCGCTCAAGCATTCTCTCCACATGGACGTGTTGCGAGCCAAAACGCCGTCGATGGTCCGCAAGGAAATCTGGTGCCACCTGTTGGCGTACAACTTGATTCGCGGCGTCATGGTCGCGTCGGCTAAGCAGAATGAAATCACTCCCCGCCAGTTGAGCGTCAAAGGAACGATGCAAGCCGTCGAAAGTTTCACCGCCCCAATGATGGCGATAGACGGCAACCAAGCGATCTACGATGCGTTCCTGGCAACGGTGTCGGCTCACCGTGTTGGCAATCGGCCCGGACGATTAGAGCCGCGATACAAGAAACGGAGGCCAGCATGGCAGATTTACATGACGATCCCGCGCCACAAATCGCACCGGCGGTTGGCGTCACAAACTTAGGATTCCTTAACCGTGTGCCATTCACCCCTAAACGCGAATGGCACACGGTTAAGGAATTCGAAGCCACGTCACACCTCCAATTGAGGCGCGACGCACCAAAATTGACCAAGGTTCAGCCGCGAAGCAGCGAGGGGATGAAATCCTAAACACGATGGCTTTCCTTATCCGTGTGCCATTCACCCCTAAACGCCGCTGGTTCCAATAGTCGCTGCGGCCCAGAAAACGGAGCCGGGGCGCCGCGTCTAAGGTCCACCAATGAGTGCTGAAGAACTGGACGAGTTGCGGCGACAAAGAACGGCAGTAGTACGTCGGCTGGCAGCGTTATGCAGCGAGGTCAGGTTCGGCGCGTCGTGCAAACTAAAATGCTCGGGGAAGGAAATGTCATGAAAAGGCTCTTTATCGGGCTCTTGGCCCTCGTGGTAGGAATTGTTGGCTTCGGGTTTTATCGGGGTTGGTTTACCGCAAATCCAGACAATATTCAGCAGGATGAACAAAGGGCAAAGGAAGAGGTCCAAGAACTCATGCAAAAGGTGAAGGACAAAACCGGTGGACACACCGACAAGGTCAAGGAGTCAGAATGATTTCTTGCGGACCCGGGCAGTGGTCGTTGCAGCTCATGTCGAAGCTAGGTCGAACCAATGAGCGAAACCAATTCTGACGCTGATAGGATGGCGAAACTGAAGGAACTCGCCTCCGCAGGTTTGACGGGCGGAGCGGCAAGTTACTTCAACAAACTGATTGAAGTATTCGCCAAGACGAAAAGGCTCACCGATCCGGAAAGAAAACGGGTCGATCATTTTCTTGCATCACATCACAAATGATCGACGCGCCAAAACGCCGCTGGTTCCGATTTTCGTTGCTGACGCTGTTCGTGGTGGTGACGGTGGCGGCAGTCGGCACGGGCTGCGACAACTACTCGTGGCTGCATTCACTTTTCGATGGAGGGTAGAGTTATGCACACTGCACTAGGACGCATTGCGTTGACTGTGGCGGCGGCAGGCTGGCTTGCCGCCAATACGGTCGCGGCCGATCCCGTTACCAGTAGCTCGGCTAACGCACCATCACGCCATTTCCGCGCGAGCAAGATCGAGAGCATGAAAGTTCGAAACACCGCCGGCGAAGACATTGGCAAAATCAAAGATCTCGTCATCGATTTCAATAGCGGAAAAATCCAGTATGCCGCGCTCGACTTTGGCGGATTGTTTGGCGTAGGCGACAAATTGTTCGCCGTGCCTTGGAACTCGTTTACATGCGTCGAAGGCAGTGGCGTTCGAGCTGACCGGCATCTCGTGCTAAACATCAGCAAAGAACAGCTCAAGAACGCTCCGGGGTTCGGCAAAAACCATTGGCCCGACGTGGCGAACCCGAACTGGGCCAAGGAGGTTGACAAGTATTACGAACACATAAAGCCATGACCGATTAAGCGAATCTGGGGAAGGATTTGGATGCAACGGAATTGCTTTTTCCTGAGCGACCGGCTGCTACAATTCACGAATGGAGCGCCCCAATCGAATCACGCGAAGCAGTCAAAGTGACTCTCGCTGCACCCAAAACTGCGAATGAAACTTCCACTGCGGGAAATTCGCACGTACGGTTTGAAAGGGGACCTCAGGAAACGGAGCCGGCGTGCCACCGCGCCTGAGGTCTACCTATGAGCGACGAACCTCGCGGTAATGTCACGCGCGCCGTCTTGGTGATGATCGGTGCTGCGATCGGATATGCAGTGGTCTCTTACGTGGCTCCTGCCATCCCGGGGTCGTTCGTTCGGTACGCCATCATGATGGCTTGCACCCTGATGGGCGCTGGAATAGGTTTGGGGATCAGCACTCGCCTGTTCAACTAATTGAACCGGCTCGCCGAACGCCATTTCGTGAAGCGAGTCTTCGCCCTGCCAAGCCCCGCCCGAGGAAGGTCCTTTGACATGGCGATTACTTGCCAGTAGGCTAACGCCCATCTCATCGCCCCCATAAGCCCTGTCCGCAGGGTGAGTGCGGTCAGACTGACCAGTCAGCCGCCATCCAAGGGGAGTCTGCTAATGCGCAAATCAACCGCCGTTTTTCTTCTGGCGTCAGCCGCCGTCATGGTCTCTACGACAGCCATGGCCCAAGGAGCCCACAATACGTGGCAGGTTACGGCAGTCAACGACACGGTGCCTGCCAGCGGCATCGAATTGACCCTCGGAGGGACCGGCGTGGCCGCCAAGGAGACGAAGTCGCTTGAGATGATATTTCGTATGGCCGACACCAATAGCGATGGCAAGCTGTCGTCGAGCGAGTTTGCTGGGATGCGAACTGGCGGCAATGAAGAAGAGCGCAAGCGTCGTTTCAAGAAATTAGATCGCAACGGCGACGGCCGATTGACGCTTGAGGAGTTCAAGCGTGGCAACAAGGATGAGCAACCCGCGAGCGCCAATAATCGCCTGCTCGATGAACTGGACGACATCCACGACAAGCTGGCGTCGTCATCCTGCTAGCGTGCGACCTTTCCGATTGTGCTCAACTTTTCGATGGGGCGACGCCGATAAGATAAAGCAGGCAAATCCAGTCCTAGAGCCTACCCGAGCTCCCCGAAGGCGGTGGTCGAGATCGGGTGGGCTCTTTGTTTGTGCGGTCGGCCGTGTATTGTCCGACGCTACCACGAGCCGATACTGACCCCTATCCCCTGAATAGCGCCCACGTGATCTCCCACTAGGTCACGTGGGCTTTTTTGTTGCCTGCGAGCCCCGGGCGCTATTGATCGCGCTAAGGACGGCCGAATCGGCGATAAGCGGACGGAACGGCTCCATTAGGTCGAGTGCCAACGCGGCCCGACCGTATCGCGGCCGATGGTAAAAGCCGAGGATCTGATGCGCGAAACACGCGAGCTGTTTCGCCTGTGGGCTCGCTACCGCGATGGCACGCTTAAGCCCTCTCGACTCGACGCTGGGCGTCATGCTGGGCGGGACGGCGTATCCGGTGAACCAATCGAGTTGTCGTCGGACGGCTTCGCTTTCGAACAAGCCGAGCAATAAGTTGCTCAAGCTCATCAACGAGCCACAAGTAAACTCGCTGCTGGTTGTCTGGCAACTTGGTTTCGTCGACTTCATGCAGGACTGCAAGCGTCACCCGCAATGAAGCCAGGTCGGATTCGTGGAACACAGACGGGCCTTAGATCAGTGTGCAAAGGACTGGCTTCCATATTACTAGGCTCCGAAACTCAAGAAACCGGACGGAA
>PLYM01000009.1:192-3052 GCA_003153375.1 Planctomycetaceae bacterium | reverse complement strand
GCTGATGGTCAGCGTCGCGCCATCGGACGCGACTGAGATGTTGCCCGTGGCCGTGGCAGACAACAGGTCACCAGGATGTTTCGCGTTGAGCGCCAAGGTCATCGAGACCAGATCGTTGACCCCGAGGTCGAAAATGGTGGCGCCAGGGTCAGTGATGTTGACCGGACCAGAACCATTCCAACTGGAGACAGAGCCCGCGCCGGATGTCCCGCCCAGGCTAATGACCGGAGGCAGTTTGACGCGGATTGTTGCAGTTGCCATTGTCGCCAGGCCGCCGTCGTCTGTGGCGAAGAGGCTGATCGTCTCGAACGCGATACTCGGACTGCCATTGAGGTTGTCGTAGGCGATGGTGCCCAGCACTTGCTGGTAGTGCGCCACGGTATCACTCCCCGACAGGATCAGGGTGCCATTCGCAAAGCTGCCGCCGATGGCGGTTCCGATCGTATTAGCCGTTAACACATCTCCCACGCGGTTCGTAGCGAGCGTGGCCGTCAAAGAGGTGAGCGTCGCGCTGTCAGGGTCCGTCAGTGTGGCACCAGCCGTGCCGACGATGGCCACCGGGCCATGATTGGTCCAGGTAGCCGTAACGCCCGTGCCGATCGGTTGCCCATTCATGCTCAAGATGGGAGCTTGCAGATCGAGATGGATCGTGGCCATGGCCGAGTTACTGTCGAGCGCGCCGTCGTCATAGGCGATCACTTCAACGGTCCTAGAGCCTGAAATGATGTCCGCTGTATCGAACGCGATGGAACGCAGCACTTGTTGGTAGTCTGACACGGTGTCGCTGCCCGACAGCACGAGGGTACCGTCGGCGAAGTTCGCAGTGATGCTGCTCCCTGCCGTGTTGGCTGTCAACACATCGCCGTCGGCAAACCTTCCCACAAAGGTCAGCACCATTTGCGTCAGCGTGGTGCTGTCCAAATCGGTGATCGATGCGGTGGGAGCGGCGAGAGCGACAGTCCCCGCGTTGGTCCAGGTAGCGATTCTGCTTGTTCCGGAGTCTTGTCCATTGAGGTCGACAACCGGGGCATGGACGTCGATCGTGATGGTCGCGCTCGCCGTGGTGCTGCTGAGAGCTCCGTCGCTGGCGGTGAACTGAATGGTTTCACTGGCGACATTCGGGTCACCGCTCGAATTGTCGTAGCTAATCGTGCGCAACACTTGCTGATAATGGGCCACCGTATCGCAGCCGCTTAGGCTGAGCGTGCCTGCCGCGAAGCTGGCGGAAATCGCGGTGCCGCTCGTATCGGCCGTGAGTAGGTCGCCGATGTGCGGAGTGCCGAGCACGACGGTTAACGATGTCAGATTCGCGCTATCTGCGTCGCCGATCGTGGCATCGGCTTCGGCGATGACAGGAACCGGGCCACGATTCGTCCAAAACGTACTGTAGCTCGTAGCCGCGGCCGCCCCATTTAAATCGATCATGGGCGGGTGCAGGTCAATCGCAATTGCCGCGGTAGCCGCTGGGCTGAGGAGCGCGCCATCGCTCGCCGTGACCTCGACGATCTCGTTGGAAACTCCTGGATCGCCATTTGTATTGTCATAGGTGATGGTGCGCAGCACTTGCTGATAGTGGGCCGTGGTGTCACTACCGATAAGGCTCAGCGTGGAGTCATTAAAACTAGCGGTGATGTTGGTTCCGCTCGTGTCAGCGGCCAGCCGATCTCCGGCCTGTGGGCTATCGAGCACCGCAACGAGCGACACCAGGTTAGCGCTATCCGCGTCGGTCAAGGTAGCCGTGCCCGCATTCGCAATATGGATAGGACCCGCGGGTGTCCATATCGAGGCAAATCCGTCGTCCGTCGCGCTGCCATTCAGATTGATGATCGGCGGGGCCAAATCGATAATGATCGTGGCGACTGCCGTGGCCGGTGCTATGACGCCGTCGCTGGCGACGATATGGACCGTATCGCTCAACACGCCGGGGCCGCCGTTCGTATTGGTGTAGGTGAGCGATCGCAACACGGCTTGATAATTGGCCACGGTGTCGCTGCCGGTCAGGCTGAGCGCGCCATCGACAAACGCGGCCGTAATGTTGGTTCCACTGATATTCGCCGCCAGAACGTCGCCGGTTTGCGGATCGTCGAGCGTGGCGGTCAATGAGTCGAGATTGGCGCTGGCGTTGTCAATCAGGGTAGCGTCGGCCGCATCCACGATGCCTACCGGCCCGTCACCGATCCAAGTCGAGGTAAAATTGGTACCGGATGCGGTGCCGTTGAGGTCCAGCGTGTCGATGAGTGTCGCCGAAAGGGGAATCGTAAACGTCTGGCCGGGCGACCCCGAGGCAGCTCCCTGGTCCGTCACGAGCGTCAGAAGGGCGTTGCCCGAGGTCGGATCACCCGTGGCATGATCGAACCTCACGCTAATCGGCAACGCGGCGCCGGCCGCGACCACCGCACCCGGCACGAACCCCTGGAGGCTGTAATGCGACGCGCCGAGACCCGAGATCGTGGCCGAAAGCACCGCCAGGTTGGTCGGACTGCCTTGGCCGGTGTCGTTTGTGCCGTTCACGATTCGTAAGGTTTGGGTCGCAGTCGAATTGTAAGGGACGACGCCATAGTCGAGATTTGTGCCGCTCAGAAAAACGGGCCCCACGCCACGGCCGCCTTGGGTCTGAGTGGTGAAGTTGAACAATTGCTGGATTTCAACGGGCGACAGGGCCCGATTGTAGATCGCCTGGTCGACCATCTGCCCCTGAAAGAAGCCGCGATCCAGAATGTCCGACGCGCCAATCGCCAGATTGTGGGCGGCGTCGGTCGGATAGTTGCCGTTGGCGCCGGTGATCGACGTGGATGAGGTCTGGGCGATGACCGTCGAACTCGTGACCGGCGTAACGTAAAAGGTGATCGGGTTGCCCGGT
>PLYM01000009.1:0-171 GCA_003153375.1 Planctomycetaceae bacterium | reverse complement strand
CGAAGGTGGAGAGGGTGAAGACGCCGGTATTTTGGACGAAGTCGAAGTTATTGGGGCTGGTGCCGTTGGAGTTGCGCACGAGCAGTCGCTCGCCGGCGCCTTGGGGCGCGGGGAAGGCCCAGTTGGCGCCGACACTGGGGTCATTGGCATAGAGCAATTCGCGGTTGGGCA
>PLYM01000258.1 GCA_003153375.1 Planctomycetaceae bacterium | reverse complement strand
CGTTGGTCTGGATGAAGGGCTCGGGCGAGTCGATCGACCGGTCGACGTGCGACTCGGCCGCCAGGTTGATCACTGCCGTGGGCTGGTGCTCCTCGAACAAACGGCCGACCAATCCGCGATCGCCGATGTCACCTTGAACGAACGTGTAATGGGGAGCCGACTGAACTTGTGAAAGCGAATCCAGGTTGCCAGCGTAGGTCAGCTTGTCGAGATTGATCACGCGGAACAGCTGCTGACCGACGATATAGCGTACGAGGCAACTGCCGATAAATCCCGCACCGCCAGTTATCAGAACTGAACGCATGAAACCAACGTAGTTACAGGCATGGCTTAAGAAGATGATCCGATTGGCCACCGCGATTCTAACTGGCCCGTCGCCAACGTAGAAGTGCAAGCCTGGACCCAAACGGCCGGCGGAAGGGCACCGAAGAGTCGCGTGGATTTGATCGCTCAGTCCGGCAAAAACGGGGGGGGGCAGTGGGGGTGTTAAGCTTTTGTGGCCAGTAACTCGGATGGTACTATTGCCGGTCGGTGTCCGCGATCCGAATTTCGGTAGCCACTAGACCGAGACGATGGTGCAGGAGGTAATCGATGAACGCGGTCGCCGTTGACGCAACCATGAAATTTCATTTGTCGCTAAATGTCAGCGATCTCGATCGATCGGTCCCGTTTCTGTCGATCCTTCTGGGCTGCGAACCGGTTAAATGGCACTCTGACTATGCCAAGTTTGAGCCGGAGTGGTTGCCCCTCGTGCTTTCGCTTGAGCCACGGCGAGGCGACTTGGGAAGCAAACAAGGTGTCAGCGGCTTGGGCGCGCTCAATCATCTTGGCTTCCGTACCACGGATGCCGCGGCGCTCATTGACGTCCAGAGGCGTTTGGAATTGGCAGGAATAAAAACGGATCGCGAAGAGGGGGTTGATTGTTGCTATGCCAGGCAAACCAAGTTCTGGGTCACCGATCCCGACCAGAACCTCTGGGAAGTCTATGTTCTGGAATCGGATATCGAACACCGCGGCAATGGCCAGGTTGCGCTCAACGTGCTCAATCGGCCTATCTCGGCAACAGCCACTGCGGCGGCGGCTGGCCAGGCGTTGACGTCGCGGAACACCTGGTTGCATCGCCTGGCCGATGCGTTTCCAGAACAACTCGCAGCTGGCACGCTAGACGAAGTCTATCTCGAAGGCACGTTCAATAGTCAAGATTTTGCCGCGTCGAAGGCCGAAGTGCTCAGCAAATCGCTGGTGGGATTGCGGCCAGGGGGCAAGCTGCTGATTCATGCACTCACGACCAACCAACATCTTGAGGCTGCCCCGCCCTTGAACGGACTGGCGGCGGTCGTGAGTCACCTGCCCTACGACCGTGAATTGATGGCCGAGGTTGCCGCAGCGGGCTTTGTCGGCGTGCAACTCGTGAAATTCGGCGACCGCCCTTGTTTCCACTTCCATGGAATCGAGATGCGGGAAACCGAGTTGTTGGCTTGGAAGCCCGGTGGGGCCGAGTCCGAAACCTGCGTCGGTGTGATTTATAAGGGCCCCTTCGCGCAGGTAACCGACGAGTGCGGCCAGGTATTTCCACGGGGTCAGCGAATGATGGTCGACACGGCTACGCGCGATCGACTGCAGCAGGGCGCCGGTGCCTCGCAATTTGCATTTCCCGAGACACTTGATCCCTCGTCCGCCGGCTGTTGTGGTTAGCGTCGCGCGGCCAAATGCGGCGCACTAACGCGCCACGGGTATCGATGGCGTGGCCTGCACGATACAATCCCGTCCCCGCTCTTTCGCGCAGTAGAGCGCGCCGTCCGCTACCTCCACGAAACTCAAATAAGGCTCTCCCGTTGCGGGAATCGCCGTCGCGACGCCCACGCTGATCGTCATGTGGTGGCCGACGGCGGAACGCGGATGCTGAATCTTCAGCGCGCTAATTTGTAGGCGAATTTCGTCTGCAATCATGCAGGCGCCATGCTCACTCGTGCCCGGTAGAACAACGGCAAATTCCTCGCCGCCAATTCTGGCCACGAGATCGCCCGGCCGACGTAAGCAGGATTGGATTACGCTGGCAATCGATCGCAGGCAGTCGTCGCCGGCCAGATGTCCATAGGCATCGTTATAGTTCTTGAAGAAATCAGCATCGATCACGAGCAGTGAAAGTGGCGATTGTAGTCGCTGGTGACGTCCCCATTCCTGTGCGAGCACGCTGTCAAAACAGCGACGGTTGGCGATCCCGGTCAGCCCGTCGGTTGACGCTTGTTGTTCGAGTCGACTATTCGCATCGTGAAGCGCCTGGCGAGCATTCTGCTCCATGTTGATGAGCACCCAGACCAACAGAAAGACGCACGACACCAGCCCGGCGACACCTGCGAACTGGATCAGCCGCTGTCCATTGGGAGTTAGTTCCACGGGGCACTCGATGCCCCACAGCGACAGGAGTGAGAAGCCCGCGATCGCCAATACGCTGGACGCCGTCCAAAAGATTGCGGGCCGCGTTCCACATAGGAACAGCGATAGGACCGGAATCGACGCATACCACATCGTAGGGGAGGTGCCCGCTCCGCCGTTGAAGTAGGCCAAGGCCGTGTAGACGATCCACCCCGTGGCGCAGAATAAGTGGCCGCACAGCAGGGGGGACTCACCGCGATTGATCGACAACAGGATCACGATCAACACGACACCGGCAAAGAGCACGATGCTGGCGCAAATTGGCGCGCCCAGTGTCAGGTACACGCACGCAAAGACGATTACCCAAATGAACATCGCCACATCGAAAGCGGCAACCCGCTTCGCCTGGCGAAATGCATTTGGGTTACGCCTCAACTGGGGGGAGATCAAGTCGTGCCAGGAATCGCGGATATCGGGCGCCACGGAAAGGACCGCTCAGGATGACAATTGCAGGCTTGAGCGCAATCAACCAGAAAAAGCTTAGCTTATTCGGCGACGCGAGGAGCCGATCGTCATACGTCGCACCATCGGCAATACCACAGGACGAGAAATCCGATCAAATCGAAGGATTTCCCAGGAAATTGATCTGCGGCCGCTAATGTGCGCTTAGGACCTAAAGCCGATAGTAAATGTCCATGACCTGCTTGAGCATGCCGTGAACGATTGCGCGGTCGGGGATGCTGGCCGCTAGGCCATAAATGGGCGCCATTCCGCCCTCGATATCCGGCGTGTCTCGAACGTAAGCTACCGAGTCGGTGAGGTCTCTGACAAATCGCTCGGCCACCCCGATCTGCGATTGGCGCAACGTCGGGCTGACATGAATGGCAGCCGGCTTGAGCAATCCGGTCAGAGCCCAACGCCGTGCCGACATCTGATCCAGCACTTGATACATATCGACTTGGTCCGAAGCGATAGCAAACGGGCCGATCGGTTGACCAAGCAGGTGCAGTTCGGGAATTCCTTCGATGCCCCGGCGGATGACGGACACGGCTTCGAGGATTCTCTTCGTGGCGGCCAGGTAGCCGGACTGGCCCATTGAGACCATGGCGGCCCAGCAGGCCGCGCTCAATCCGCCTGGACGACTGCCAGAGAAAGTCGGCGAATAATAGAGCCCGCCCGGCCAGTCGGCGATCGTGAAATACTGATAGTGTCGCAGCTCTTGACCGCGATATAGCACGACCGATGTTCCCTTCGGAGCATATCCATACTTGTGCGTATCGCAAGACATCGAAGTAACGCCACGAACGCGAAAGTCGAAGGGAGGGACCTTTTGCCCGAGCTTTTCGGCCCACGGCAGAAAAAAACCACCCAGGCAGCCGTCGACGTGGAGGCCAATGCCCCGCTCGAGCGCGATCGACGCCAATTGGTCGATGGGGTCGATAGTGCCGTAAGGGAAATTGACCGCCGAGCCCACCAAGGCGATCGTGTTCGGGTTGACGGCGGCAGCCAGCGCCGAGACGTCCACGCGATAGTCCGCGTCAAGCCCAATGACTCGCGGCTGAATGTTGAAGTATTGCGCGGCCTTGTGAAACGCGGCGTGGGCCGAAACCGGCAAGACGAGTTCAGGCGCCGTGATTCCCTTGCGATCGCGCGCCCAGTCGCGATAGGTCTTGATCGCCAGCAAGATGCTCTCCGACCCGCCCGAGGTAACTGAGCCGCAAATGCCATGTTCGCTGCCGAAAGGAGCCTCGGTCTGGCCGGCTCCCAGCATCTGAGCGGTCATGGAAACGATTTCCGACTCGAATTTCGCGGCGCTGGGCCATAAATCGGTGTGGAGCTGGTTCGCCTGAGATTGGATTGCATAGGCACGATTGACGAAGGCGATGTGCTCGTCGTCGCCGTGATAAACAGATCCTGATGCGAACCCTTCCTTCCATCGTGCTTGTTCCAGATCGCGTAGCGTTTCCATTTCGTGAAGAATCTCGTTGCGATCGCGTCCGTCGGTTGGCAATTGCGAATAGGTATCGAATTGCTCCCGATAAGGATGCATCATCTCATCGAGTGGCGCCAACATTCCCAGGTCGGATTCAGTTTCTGACGACACGGCAAGAGTCTCCTGAATTTGGACGGGGTGTTTTTGTCAGCACTTGGGTAACTGCGGAAAGCGATTGCAAGCAGTCGGCTTAAGTTGAATCGTCGTGGACAGCCCGGTCGTTGCCTTCGCCGCACGCTAACTTCGGTCGAGTGGTTGGGCGCGCGTTGAGCCGTCCGAACAGGCGTCTGTTGGCTTTATAACTGCTGAGGAACTCCGCGAACAGGTCCGCATACAGCAAGCGGTTTTCGGCCTGCGGCAAATAGGTGCTATCAACGAGAACCACCGGCGGTATTGCGTCGACGGTTAACCGACGCAAGGCCACGAGCGCGACCATGGCGGCTCCACGAGCAATCGCCATCTCGGGATCGGCGATCCGGCGGATAGGTCGATCGAGGACGTCGGCCAGGATTTGACACCAGAGCCGCGAACGTGCGCAACCGCCAATAAAGTTAAGTGTTTCGAAGGGGCGCCCGACGAACCGTTCGACGCTCATCCTCAGCCATCGTAGATTAAAAGCCACGCCTTCCATAATCGCTCGCACGGCCTCCGCGCGGCCAGTTCGCAACGATTGGTTCAAAAAACCGCCGCGCATCGCGCTGTCGCCGCTGGGCGGCCCGGCGCCGTTGAGCCACGGAAGAAATAGTAAATTGTCGCTGCCGGCCGGGACGCCGCTCGCCAATCGTTCGATCCGTTCATAGACGTCGGTTGGCGCCGCCTGATTGGTCAAGTCGTCAGACGGAAACAGCCAGTTGTCGACGAACACGGCCAGACATTTTCCGGCCGGCCCTTGTTCGGCCGCCACCATGTTGCGGCCATGAATCGCCGATGGCATCGTGGCTACGAAGTCAAACACGTTCGTTTTCTTGAACGGTACGTGGCAGCTCAGCCAGGCCGTGGTGCCGACGCACACATGGCCTTCGTAGTCGCGCACGGCTCCCGATCCAACGGCCCCAGCTTGACTGTCCGGGGTGCCACTGACGACTTTGGTGTCCGCCGACAAGCCCCATTCCTGGGCGACTGCCGGCCGCATTGTGCCTAGCACGGAGCCGACCGGAAGCAGATCGGGCAATTTGGCGGCATCCAGCCCCGCAGCGGCAATCAAGCCATCGTTATATCGAACGTTCGCGCTGTCGCGGTTGTCGGTCAACAGATAGGGAAAGATTGTTGCGTACGATGCGGCGGCGCGCCCGGTTAGCCGAAAGTTAAGATAATCCATGGGCTCGAGGAATTTGAACGTCCGGCGATAGACTTCCGGCCGTTCGTGGCGAATAAACAGCATGTGGGCCAGCGCGTCACTGCCGGCCGCGACGGGGGCTCCGCCGGTTAACCGCATCCATTGCCAGAGTCGCCAGGCGCCATAGCCACCAACCTTGACGAGACCGTTCATCAGGCGTTGCGTATAGACAGCGCCACGGGCGTCAGACCAGTGAACCGCGTTCATGAGGTGCTGGCCGTGTCCGTCGACCGGCACGGTGACTGACCATTGGCTCGCGCAACTAATCGCCATGATCCGTTCGACTGGCACGATCCGTTGCTCGACGATTTGGCGCACGCAGAGCGAGACAGCTCTCCACCACTCTTCCGGGTCTTGCTCGCCACCTCCATCGCTGGTGAGCTTGGTCGAAATCGTGCTGCTCGCCCGACCGATGAGCGTGCCCTGGTCGGAGAATAGCGCTACCTTGGGGCCGCCACTCCCCAGATCAATTGCCAGCACGCAAGACGTATTGAAAGCAGTCGCCATGGGGCATTCAGACGGCGTCGCGGGTCGCTTGGCATGGAACCACTGGACCTCTTATCCTCGGTTTGCAATTCGCACGCAAGTGGGGTGGCAACGATGTTTGGACCCAGTCACTATGCGACCCAACGGAAGCCCGCAGCGGGATTCGCGGGCCTGCATACCGGTTGCACTACGTTAAACGGTGTGCGGAAACCGAGCATGCGGCGACCATCAAGTCCATGCACGGTCAATCACCGCCCTGTCTTGGGTGCTGGTCAACTTGCGCGGCCCGTGTACAACGACTCGATGACATGGCCGCTGTTGAGTCGCAACGACCGACCTTGCAGATCGCGAATCTCGGTGGCCGGATCAATTCCCAGTGCCGTGTAGACTGTGGCGCCCACGTCCGAGTGATGATAGGGTCGAGTGAGTGGGTAGGCCCCCACGGCATCTGACTTGCCGATTACCTGCCCGCCACGAACTCCCGCACCGGCGAACAAGCCGAAGAAACAGTTCATCCAATGATCGCGCCCGGGGCTCTTGAAGTAGGGAGAACTGTCGTTGGGCTGGACGAGCTTGGGCGTCCGACCGAACTCGCCCATGATGACCACCAAAGTTTCATCCAATAATCCGCTGGCCTGCATGTCATCCAATAAGGTCGACACGGCGCGATCAAACGGCGGCAAGTAGTTTCGCAACCCTTCGAAATTGTTGTAGTGCGTGTCCCACAAGGCCTGATAGCTCACGTTCGCCTGCACGATGGGCACTCCCGCCTCGATCAGTCGGCGGGCCAACAGCATCGTCTGCCCAAACATGTGCCGCCCATATCGATCTCGCGATTGCGCGGGCTCATCGTCGACGGCCAGAGCTTTCGCCAGTCGGCCACTGGTGAGCACTCCAAACGCTTCGCGGCGGCAATTCTCAAAAGGAATTGTTTCGAGTGCCGCTTCCAGGCCGGTTTGCTGGCGATTCAGTTCGGCCAAGAGGGTTTGTTTATCGGCCAGTCGCTCGACAGTCATGCCCGAAGGCATCCGCAAGCTGTCATCAACGTGGTATTTTGCGTCTGCCGGATTGCCACGAATATGAAACGGATCAAATTTCGCGCCCAATAATCCGGCATTCTGACCCGGATAGAGTCCTGTTCCCGGGTCGACGACGTCCCCCGGAAGCACGACGCTCGCCGGCAGGCCACCCTCATGGCCCCGCAAGTACTCGACGCCGGCGCACCAGCAGGGCCAATCGCGCCGCGAAGCCGCCAGAGACGCCCCGGCTGGCAACTCGTCGATGCCACCCAGCAAGCCGTGGACTGCCATCCGATGGTCGCCAAAGCTCGGATTGCACGTCATCGACCGCACGAGAGCCAGGCGATCCATGCGACGAGCCACTTCGGGCAAGTGCTCGCAGATAGCGACTCCGCTCACCGCGGTGCTGATTGTGCGAAAATCCCCTCGATATTCGGCAGGAGCATGGGGCTTGGGATCGAACGTATCGAGATGGCTCGGCCCGCCGAACAGAAAAATGAACAACACGCTCTTGGCGCGTGGCGTTCGCGTCGTTTCCGCCGGGACATTGGCGTCGGCCGCTCGAGACTTTTCGCCAGCAAACGCCGCCAGACCCGCGCCCAATGCGGACGAATAACCGATCTCGATAATCTCACGCCGCGTGTACCGCGCGCCATCCCCCTTGTGGCAGCGCGCGGAGCCGGCGGGAGTCGCGTGGTGGGACATGGGGATCCGGAATTAATTTGAGGGAAATTCGCCGCCCGCCGCCGGTGACTGAATCCACAGCATGCCGATTATAGCCCGCCCCCCCGGCTTCGCTAGTTGGCTGGAGCCGACTTCAGGCTGTGCTCCGCCCAGGCTTGAATCGGTCGGTTCGAGGCTCATACGCGTTGCTTCTTGAATCGAGCCTTGAGCGTAACTCCCTCCTGGAATGAACGGCTTCGAAGTCCTTCGGTGTGTCAAATTAATTTATTGCGTTTTTTGGATTGCGGGGATATTCTAGACGCTGCCAGGCGGCTTTTAGGCCGAATCCGATCGGTATGGCCGACTCACGGCCCTCCGCAAAGCGGCTTGATGTAACGAAATTTGATTACTCGAGAACACGCACATGCGGTCTTGGATCAATCGACGGGGACGCGAAAAAAAGCGTACTGCATCGAAGCGCAGGCCGGCAACCCAACCCACGGAAATCCGACGGGTGGCTGTGCGCGAATTGCGGGCCTGTAAACTATCCATTGAAGACCTCGAGTGCCGCCACGTCCTTTCGGGAATCGTGACGATCGGTGATAGCTGGGCGTGGCTCGTCGCGGCCGGAGCGCCGGGCAGTGGGCCCGCCGCACCGAGCGGAATTAACAACCCGCTTGGCACGGTAATGGCCACGCTGCAGCCGGGAGTGCCGGTCTACGACGAGTCCTTCGGGGGTGGCACCGCGGCCCAGATGGTTACTCAGATCTACACACCGGGCGGAATTCTCGATCGCATCAACGCGCACCCAGATGCCGACATCGTTTGGTTGAGCGCCGGCGGCAATGACATGCTCTTGGGGCAACTAGGAACTCCCCAGGGCTTTTACGTCAACAATCCAAACAATGCCAGCGTTTATGCCGCAATCCAAACCAACGTGCAAACGATCGTCGATGCCATCTTGGCCGATCGTCCCGATCTGCAAGTCGTCATCATGGGCTACGACTACTTCAATATTTGGGACCAGGTTACTGGCTCGTCTGGCGACACGATTCGTTTCAACCTAGGCGTCGGCAAGACAGGCGTGCCGGCCGCTGATGCAGTTCAGAATCAGGCGGTCAATGACGGCTTCAAGGCTGCCGAGACTGGCAAGACCGCGATCGCCGACGCCAGCCGGCGGGTGGCTCACGTCAGCAACTTTGGCCTCGATAACACCTACGGCGGCTACAGCGGATATTTTGGTACCTTTGCAGCCGGTTCAAGCTATCCGCCGGAGCTTTATCCGTACCTGCCGACGCCTTCGAGTCGGATGAGTTCCGGTGACGCCATCCACATGAATAACCTGGGCTACACGACGCTGGCGCTGCATGCCGAACAGGACTTTCTGTTATCGGCGTTTTCGACCCCGACTCTGGGACTAAGCGGCGCAAGTTTGGCCTTCAATCATGTGCGCATTGGCACGTCGTCGACGCTCGGCGTAACGGCATCGAACATCGGGCCAAATTATACCAAAGTCAAGAATTTGGACTTTCCCGCCGCCACTGGTCCATTCAACGGCGGGAATCAATCATTTGATCCACTATTTCAGGATCCCACGTTGGGAAGCGATACGGCGACGGTTAACTATACTTTTACACCCGTGGTTCATGGCAGCAGCAGTGAACCAATCAGTGTCACGAGCGACAGCGGCTCACCGACGCTGAATCTGAGCGGTCAGGGCGTCGGTCCGTGTTTTGCAAGTGCCGCCAACGTCGACTTCGGCAACGTTGTCTCCGGCGCAACGCCCACCCAGGATTTGCTCGTCGGCAACACGACCACCGACGGTAACCTGGGCGGTCTGACAGACCTGACGCTGCTTTCCGCGAGCATCTCTGGGCCTGATGCCGCACACTTTAGCGTTACAGGCTTTACTCCCGGTACCACGATTGCGGCGGGAGGCACGTCTCCAGTCCATATTCAGTTTGACGGCACAACCGGCTCCGCTGCTACCTATAGTGCCACCTTGAACCTGATCACGGATGAAGGCGCTGCACTTGGTTCGACTGGCCAAACTGTCAGCATTCCATTATCCGCCGTGCTCTCCAACACCGCGCCGACCGTCGACCTGAACGGTGCCGCGGCGGGCACCAGCTACACGGCGTCATGGAGCGGCAGCTCGCCGGTGGCGATCACCGATGCAGCCAATGCGACGGTGGTGGACGACGGGAACCTGGCCTCGATGACCGTCACGCTCGCCAGCCCGGCGACGGGTGACGTGTTGGCTGCCAACACGACCGGCACCAGCATTACGCAGAGCTTCGCCGGTGGCGTGCTCACGTTGAGCGGCGTCGATACCTTGGCGGATTACCAGACGGTGTTGCGGACGGTCACGTACAACAACACCAACAATGGTCCGGGCGTGGCAGTGGAAACGGCCACGGTGGTTGCCAACGATGGCTCGCTCAACAGCACGGCCGTCACGTCGACGATCAACATGCCCGCTCCGTCGCTGTCGTTGACGGCGGGTGCCGGTTCGGGGGCCCCGAACTACACCACGAGCTGGTACAACCAGGGCTCGATCCCGACCGAAAACAACGTGCTGGCCACGGTCACGGCCCTGTCGGGTGTGACCACGCTCAGCTCGATCAAGGTCACGCTGGCCACGTTCCACACGGGCGACGTGCTCGCCCTGGCGCCGTTGGGTGGCGTCAGCCTGGCGCTGACCAGCAGCTACTCGGCCGGCACGCTCACCCTGAGCGGCACCGACACGGTGGGTCACTACCAGCAAGCCCTGCGGTTCATCAACTACAACAACACCGTGGGCGGCCCCGGCGCCACGCCAATCGTCGCCACGTTCGTGGCCAACG
>PLYM01000152.1 GCA_003153375.1 Planctomycetaceae bacterium | reverse complement strand
AACAACGTTTGAAGACTTGTTCTAAACAACCCACACATGGAGGGTATCTCCCGAATAATCGACCTTGCTGCTACTGACGATCAATCAATTCGTATTACAGAAGCCGGAATACTTAAGGAGCTTATCGCGATGGCGCGAAAGAATATAGATGAACGCCTGCCATTAGCAGGAGTTCCACAAACGTACAATTGCGTATTCTGCGGCACCGGGCAATACGAGGAGGTAGGGATCAGCGGTGAGATGAAGTCTCGCAACATGGGATACGATGAGGGCAATACTGGCGACGAGCAAATGGTGTTTTTGGAATGCCAGAATTGCGGTAACTGCCAGAGGTTCAAGTTAAAGATCGCAGGGGAGAAGTGGTTTCCCCAAGCGCATTCTCAATTGGCCACGCGCAGATAAGCTCCGGCGTGAAAGGGGGGCAGAACGCCCAATTCTCGTCTCAAACCAGCGCCGTGTTGATAATCGCCGTGACCGTCCGTTCCCACGTCAGTCGCCGGGCGGTTTCGAGGCCGGCGTGGTTGATGTTTTCGCTGCTGGCGCGGTGTTCGTAGACGTGGCGCAGGTGGCGGAAAAGCTGTTCGGTTTGGGCGTCGTCCCAGGCGAGCCAATTGCCGCGGGTGCCGTCGAACCAGCGGCCGTCGTTGGCCGGTGTCAGGCGGGAGCCTTCGATCAGCAGGCAGTTCTTCGCGTTGCAGAATTCGGTGTGCGCTGAGTAGTTGGTGGCGATGACCGGTTTGCCGCAGGCCATCATCTCGAGCAATCCCAAATTAAAGCCTTCAGCGCGGGAGGGGAAGACGCCGCAGGTGACCTGGCGCATGATCTGGGCCAGAGCCACGTGCGACTCGACGGGATCGAGAATCTTGATCTTGCCGGCGCGGCCCAATTTGGAGTTGAGAGCCAGGTCGCGCCAGAGGCTCTTTTCCTGCGGGGAGTGCGGATAGTGCTCGGGCATCATCCACAACTCGACGTGGTCGGCCTCGCTAAAGGTCGCGTTGAACGTCGCCAGCAGCAAGTCGTGCCCCTTGCGCATTTCCCACTTGCCGACGTTCAGAAAAATGCACGGGCCGCCCTGCGGCGGGGGCGCGGTGGGATAGAACACCGCGGGGTCGACTCCCAACGGCACCACGAAGATGGGCACGGTCACTCCTGAGCGTTGGCAAACCTCCTTCGCCCAGTGCGAAGCCACGAGGATTTGATCGGTGCTGTTCATGTGGTGCACGTCGACCTTCGAGAGCGGATCGAGCTCGAAGATGGGAAAGGCGACGAACTTCCCTCGGCCAATCCGGTCCGCCAGGGCGAATTGCTGCCAGATCTTGAGACACGGGGCCTGGGGGTCGAAGAACCTCGTGTTGCGCCGCGCTGCCAGCACGGCCGCCTGGTCGACCCAAGGGACCGCGTCCTCGCCCATCATGAACAGCGACAGGTTGATGCCGCGGTCGTACAAGCCCTTGAAGACGTGGTAGCCAAAGATCCCGTAACCCGTCGGACAGAGCGTGGCCATCAAGTTCAGGTTCATCGTTCGACTCGCTTGCTCCGCTCGGGGTCGATAGGCCGCCGACCGCCGTCGTCCTCAAGCCAGCGCCGCTTGGATGATGGTCGCGACGGTCTGATCCCACGTCAGGCGGCGGGCGGTTGCAATGCCGGCTTGGTTGATGTTTTCGCCGGTTTGGCGGTGATCGTAGACATGCCGCATGTGCTGGCAGAGCTGCTGCGTTTGGGCATCCTCCCAGGCGAGCCAATTGCCCCGCGTGCCGTCGAACCAGCGGCCGTCCTTGGCCGGCACCAGGCGCGAGCCTTCAATCAACAGACAATTCTTGGCGTCGCAATACTCAGTGTGCGCCGAGTAGTTCGTGGCGATGACCGGCTTGCCGCAAGCCATCATCTCGAGCAAACCCAGGTTGAAACCTTCGGCTCGCGATGGAAACACGCCACAGGTGGCCTGGCGCATGATGTCGGCCAGGCCGACGTGCGATTCGGCGGGATTGCAAATCTTGATCTTGCCGGCCCGGCCCAACTTCGAGTTCAAGTAAAGATCGCGCCAGGCGTTTTTTTCTTGCGCAGAGTGCGGAAAATTCTCGGGTAGCAGCCACAATTCGACCTGATCCGCTTCGCTGAAGGTCGCGTTGAACGCCCCCACCAGGACGTCGTGCCCCTTGCGCACTTCCCACTTGCCAACGTTCAGAAAAATGCACGGCCCTCCCGGCGGCCGCGGCGGGGCAGGGTAGAACACCGCAGGGTCGGCGCCCAACGGCACCACGGAGATGGGCACCGTCACGCCCGATCGCTCGCATACCGCTTTGGCCCAGTGTGAAGCCACCAGGATCTGGTCGGTGCTGTTCATGTGGTGGACGTCGACTTTCGAAAGTGGATCGAGCTCGAAAATCGGAAACGCGATGAACTTGCCTCTGCCAACTCGATCGGCCAGGCTGAATTGGTGCCAGATCTTGAGACAGGGGGCCTGGGGGTCGAACAGCGCCGAGTTGCGGCGTGCCGCGTCGATGGCGGCATTGTCGGCCCAGGGAACCGCGCCGTTGCCCATCATGAACAACGACACGTTGACGCCGCGATCGCACAAGCCCTTGAAGACGTGATAGCCGACGATGCCATAGCCCGTTGGAAATAGCGTCGCCATCAAATTCAGGTTCATGATTCGATTCGCTCGCTCGGCTACGGTCGATATCCGGCCGGCATGCCGACAAAGGGGTTGCCGCGTTTTTCGGCGCCGATGGTGGTGGCGGGGCCGTGGCCGGGCAGGATTTGCGTGTTGTCAGGCAGGGTGAAGAGCTTGTGGTGGATGCCCTCCTCGAGTTGCTCGAAACTGCCGTCGGGAAAATCAGTACGGCCGATGCTGCCCGAGAACAGCACATCGCCCCCGAACACGACGATGGGTTGGGCCCCGCGCCAGATGAACACCACATGGCCAATCGAGTGGCCGGGAATGGCTTGCACTTCGAGATCGAAGCCGGCGGCGCTGTAAGTGTCCCCCTCGCGCACGATCACCTCGCCCGGCGGGCTGTAAAGCGCGACGCCAAAAGCGGCCGACAAGTTGAGCGCCGGATCGGTGAGCTTCGGAGCGTCGAGCTCGCTGACCACGATCGGGCAGTCGGGATAGCGCTCTTTCAAGTAGGCATTGCCGGCGATGTGATCGCTGTGCCCGTGCGTGATCAGGATGGCCGCCGGCGTCAGTTCGTGCTCTTCCAGATAGCGGACAATTTCGTCGGGCTCCAGGCCTGGATCGATCACCAAGCAATCCTGGCGCCCCTCCAAGTGAGCGATGTAAGTGTTTTCGCTGAAAGGAGCTGAGACGACGACGCCCACGCGGGCAGTGGCGGAGTGCAAGCGAACTCCCCTTTCCTGAAATGCGTAGAAGCGAGTAAACTTGGGAAACTTTTGCGGGCTGCTCCTGGCAGGCCGGCCGATCCGTGTGGCAAACCGGGCCGTTTGCAGGAAGCATTGTAATCGATGCCGGTTTGCTTGGGCGATAACAAACCAGAACGCAGCCGTCGGCGAAAAACCGTGCGACCGCTGACCTGCCTTCCGCAACACCGCGATGGAACGCGTCTCCAGACGCCATTTTCAAGTGACCGTGTGGAGCCTTGCCTTGCACGGGGTTGGGCTGGCGACACGGTTTTTGGGCTGCTGAATTGAAATTACCCACCGCGGCGGCGACCCCGATGGTACGGAGTCGCGCGGGGGGACGGACAAACGGTCAGGGAGAACACGATGGCCTCTCGGCGATGGCTTTCTCATACGGCGTTGGCCCTGGGAACCCTGGCATCCGCCGCGGTTCCGCTGATGGCACAGGCACCGCAAGGTCCGGCGCGCGGCGATCGCGACCAGTTGCAGCGGCCGATCTATCGCGTCGCGCAGCAACCGGCTGGCTCGCCGGCCGTGGCCGCCAATACGGGCAATCCGTTGCCGACGCAGCCGCAGGGCGAGATTCCGCAAACCCATCCCCTCATGCCTGCCATGCAAATGGCCTATGAGGCGATCAATCATATTCGCAACGACATCAAAGACTACTCGGCCACGATGATCAAGCACGAACGGATCAGCGGCAAGCTGAACGATCCGGAGTACATGTTCATCAAGGTCCGCCATGAGCCGTTCAGCGTCTACATGTACTTCCTCGGCCCCGACAAATTGAAGGGCCAGGAGGTGCTGTATGTCGAGGGCAAGAACAACGGCAACCTGCTGGGCCACGGCGTGGGCATCAAGAAAATTGCCGGCACCGTGCCCTTGCAACCCACCGGCGCCATGGCCATGGCCGGCCAGCGGTATCCGATCACCGAGATCGGCATCTATATGCTGACCCGACGGTTGGTCGAAGTGGGCGAGCAGGACATGAAGTTCGGCGAGTGCGACGTCAAATTCTTCCGCGGCGCGAAGATCAACGTCGGCAACGTCAAGCGTGCGGTGACCGGCATCGAGGTGGTGCACCCCGTGCCCCGCAAGAACTTCCGCTTCAACGTCGCCCGCATCTTCGTGGACGACGAGCTGAAGATTCCGGTGCGTTACGAATCGTACGACTGGCCGGAAAAGCCGGGTGGCCCTCCGCAGTTGCTCGAGGAGTACACCTACACCGACATCAAGTTGAACAACGGCTTCACCGACGCCGACTTCGACGAGAACAACCCCAACTACCGCTTCCACTAAGAACGGCTTGGGTTACCGTCAATAAAATCAGGGCCGCCGGTATCCTGCTGGATGCCGGCGGCCCTGTTCGTTTCTCGAGTTCGTGGCCCCGCGACGCGCTAGCGTTGGTAGCGATCGTCGGCTTGCCGGGTCATCGAGTCCCCGCCAGACGCCTTGGCCGGCATCACCAGTTCGGTGCCCGGTTGCAAGTAGTCGAAGTCGTTGCCAAGTGTCTCGCGATTCAGCGAGTAGATCTCGGCCCAACGCGAAGCCTTGCCCAGCTCATGCCGGGCGATGTCGAACAACGTGTCGCCTTCCTCGACGACATAGACGTTGTCGCCGCGTGACGCCGGACGCGTGCTCGCTTGCACCGCGGCCGGCAGCGTGCGGCTCTTAACCAGTGCCGAATGCCGCTGCTTCGGGCACAGGGTCGGATAGTTCTGCTCCAACAGGCTCACCGGCGGCGTCGCGATCACGGTGCCAACGGTCAGGCGGTCGGCGTGCGGAAGCTTCGTGCGGTTGTGCTCGTAGAGGGCCTTGAAGTAACGGCTGTTGCCATAGACCTTTTCTGAAATCGACGACAGGCTGTCGCCGGGCTGCACGGTGTACTTGCCGTTTTCGGTCACGACCGGCTCGACGGCGGCCGCCACGGGTCGCGAATCGGCATAGCGATCGCGGGGCACTTGAGCCTGCACGATCGGCTGCCGGGGCTCGGGCTCGCGGGGCGTCTCGGCCGGGGCTTCCTCTTCCTCGCGAGCTTCAACCATGCGCGGCGAGACTTCCACTGCCTCGGTCGGACCGGCATCGAGGGCACGCGGCTGAGGCTCGTCAGGGCTGCCGGGCTCGGTCGGCGTACCAAATTGGACGGGAGCGTTCGATAGATTGCCGGCATCGGGAATCGAGTTATCCTCGGGTACCGGATCGACGCTGGTTGGCACTTCCGCGAGGGGTTCCTCGGCGCTCACCCGACGCAACGGATTGCGGGGCCTGGCGGGCTGCGGTTGTTCGTCCTGGCCATCGAGCCGAACCGGTTCGCCTTGCAGGTCGCGCAAGCGGCGCGGCGGCGCGGCTTCGGTGGGCGATTCGTTGATGTCGCCCAGGGGCGCGCCCCGCTGAAACGGATTCGGACCGGCCGAGGACTCCACCGGCGTCGGCTCGATGGCCGCGGCCAGGCGGGCCGGCGGCTGGGCGTGGTGCTTGGGCAGCTCCTTCGGTGACGCGGCTTCGCCAGCCTCCGGCCGATGATTGTTCAGGCCGATACCGATGCCACGTCCGGGCGGATGGTCGGCGGCCGCGGGCGGAATCGATGCGGTCACTTCGTTGGCGGGACTGCTGCTGTCGGTGTCGCTCGCCGTGAGCCGGCGAAACAGCAGTGCTCCGAAGACGATGCCCAGGATGCCCAGAAAGGCCAACCCGATTTTAATCTCTCTGCCCATGAATCCCTCCTCCTTGAGGTACAAGCGCCGTCAATGGCTGCGGGGTTGCGTTTTGGTGGGTGGCTATTCTTGCGTTACGCGACCCGTTCGGCAACCCGAAGTTTGGCGCTGCGGGCCCGTGGATTTCGCCGAATCTCTGCTTCTGATGGCTGTTGGGGCTTGCGGGTCAGTGCTGTCAGTCGCGGATCGTCGCGAAATGCTTGCTTGACCAGCCGATCTTCCAGCGAGTGAAAGCTAATGATGGCCAACCGTCCGCCGTTCTTGAGACAGCCGGGGATATCGCGCAGGGCGTCGGCCAAGGCTCCCAGTTCATCGTTGACCCCGATCCGCAATGCCTGAAACGTCCGCGTGGCCGGGTCAATGCGCTGGCTGTCGCGCGTGCGCGGCACGCTGCGACGCACGATTTCGGCCACTTGCCGCGCGGTGCGAACGGGCGCCTGCTCGCGGGCCGCGATCAGGTTGCGGGCAATGCGCCGGCTGTGCCGCTCCTCGCCAAACTCGTAAATCAAGTTGGCCAGTTCCGTGGCGTCCAAGCGTTCGATCAGCCGCCAGGCCGGCTCCCCCTCGGTCGTGTCAAACCGCAAGTCGAGCGGGCCGTCGGAGTCGAAGCTGAAGCCCCGCGCGGCATCGGCCAATTGATCACTGGAGAGGCCCAGGTCGAGCACCACGCCATCGACTGCCGGAGTTTCGAGTTGTTCCAGCACCTTGGGCAATTCCCGAAAACTGGCGGCTACGAGCTGCACGCTCATGCCGGCCAGATTCTGCTCGGCCGCTGCGCGGGCCACTGGATCGCGGTCGAGGGCGATGACCAGGCCCGTCGCGCCAACGCGCTCGGCTAGAGCTCGGGTGTGGCCACCACCACCGAGGGTGCCATCGACAAGAACTTTGCCGGGAGCCGGGGCGAGCCAATCGACGATTTCCGTCAGCAGGACCGGGACGTGGATCGGCGGAGATCTTTCCATCAAGCAGGCCGTCGAGCCACAGAAGCGTTCTTCAGGCGTGTTCGCGCCAACGCATGATAAAGAGCCGACGCGTGATAAAAAACCGCCCTACCCGGGCACTTCCTTGTGCCCGATTAGGTCGGCGGTTGCGGAGTCGTGGTACAGGGCCCACGATCCGCGGTTCGCAACCCGACGGCAATCCTTGCTTTCGGGCTTGCGAAGCAAAGCGGTCAGTCGGTGGCCTTTGACTGACCGCTCAGCCTTCGCACGGGGCGAACATCGGACGGACGCTTCGACGATGTTTTGTTGTTCGAGGTCAGTTGATTCAGGAGAACCGCGGAAGGTCACACGTGTTTCACGGCGAGGGCTTTTCGAAGGCCGACTCCGCGATCTCGTCGTACTGCTGCTGCTTTCCGGCGACGTACTGTTCCCAACGCAAGCGGTCCCAAAGCTCCAGATGATCTTGCACTCCGATCAAGACCGCTTCCTTGTTCAATCCCGCCAACTGCACCAACTCGGGTGGAATTCTCACACGCCCTTGGGCGTCGAGTTCGACGGCCTGGGCCCGGGCGTAAAAGAGTCGGCTGAAGGCTCGCACATCCTGACCGTTTGGCGACGCGTAGGCCAACCGTTCGGCGAGGCGAGCTAAGGCGTCCTCCGTGTAAATGGCCAACGATCCGTCAGTGCCCGGCGTGACGTACAAGATTCCCTTTGCCAGGCCGCCCAGCGTTTCACGCAATGGTTTGGGGATCGCGATCCGCTGCTTTTCGTCGACCGCTCGGCTGAACGTGCCCGTCAGCAGCATGTTTCCACCACGAATCCCCATTCACCACCACTGGGACCCAAACATAGCCCTTTCGGCCGATGCGTCAAGCGCGCTTTTTCGCGAGTCGTCGCACGCGGCACGCAGCGCTTGCCGCAAGTCTTGGAGAGCAGGCGACTTTGCCAAAACAACATCTCGCCAGAAATTTTTTTTCGACGCTAGGAGCGCTCGTCCAGAAGCGTGTCGTACAGCCCCATGTAGGCTGCGACCATCGAGTCGAAGCTGAATTTCTGGACCGCCCGATCGCGATTTTGTTGCCCCAATCGGGCGGCGAGAGTGCCGTTACTCGCAATCGCAACCACTTTACTGACAAAGGTTTCCGAGTCGCCTGGCGAGACGCTTTGTAAGCTGGCTCCGTCGGTCCCCAACAGTTCGACGACGCCTTCGACCGCCGTGGCCACGACCGGCTTGCCGCTGGCCATGGCTTCGAGAATCACGTTGGGCATTCCCTCCCACCGCGAGGGCAACAGCAGCAGTTCGCTGGCCGCCAGAATCTCGGCGACGTCGGACCGGAAGCCTGCAAAGTGGACACGATGAGCGAGGTGCCGCTCCGCGGTCATGCGCTCCAGGAGCGCCCGCTGGGGTCCTGTGCCGACGACCAGCAAATCGTGATTGGGAAGACGCTCGAAAATCGTCGGCAACAACTCGAACAGCCACGGCAACTGCTTTTGCTCGTCGAGTCGGCCAATGTACAGCAGCAGCTTCCGCTCAGGCGCGACGCGGAACGCAGTCAAAGGGCAGGGGACCGCGGCTGCGAATCGCGCCGAGTCGACGCCATTGGGAATCACCACCAACTTCCGCGCGGGTAGTCCCCCTTCGCGCGCACTGAAATCGCAAACCGATTGACTGACGCAAACGTGGCGTTGGACCCAACGATCGGTCCAGCGGGCCATTCGCAAGTGCCAGCCGCGGCCGCGTTCGGCGACGCGAATGCCGCTGACGACGTGCGCCACGCCGGCCCGACGCGCGGCGACGGCCGCTACGATGTTGGCGTGGAATAGGAACGATTGCACGAGACACGGACGATCGACCGCGAGTCGTCGGCGCAATTGAATCAAGATCCGGGGCAACGACCAGGCCCGCTGGGCGCCAAAGAAGTGAACCGTAACGCCGGCCTCTTCCAAGACATCGGCCAGCGAGCTGGGATTGCCGAGTGGGCGTGGCCCGAGACAATAGACCACGGGCTCGAAGCGGTCGCGATCCAACCGCGTTACCAATTCCACGAGGCAACGCTCGGCGCCACCGGGATGGAGCTCGGTGATGCAAAAGGCGAGGCGGCGGGGGGCGGGAAGGTTCAAGGCTGAAGGCTGAAGGCTGAAGGCTGAAGGACGGAAACGAAGAATACGCCCACGAGACAGGCGCGGGCAGTAGTCATCCTTTGAGAATTGTGGCTCATGACGTTGCTTTCGGACTATGACTATGAGCTACCGCGGGGCTTGATCGCTCAGAATCCCCCGGCGCGGAGGACGGATGCGCGGCTGTTGGTGGTTGAACGAGCCTCAGGCAGCCTCCAGCACTATCATATTCGCGATTTGCCCGGCTTGCTGCGTCCGCACGATTGCCTGGTGATTAACGATACGCGCGTGATCGCGGCCCGCCTGGTCGGCCTGCGGACCGCGACTGGCGGACGCTGGGAAGGCCTGTTTCTTTCGGACGACGAGCAGGGCAACTGGCGATTGCTCGCGAAAACGCGCGGCAAAGTCCAGCCGGGCGAGCACATCGGATTGCTCAACGAGCGATTGCAGGAAATCTTCTCGCTGCGCCTGCTGCTTCGGGAGCCTGACGGAGCCTGGATCGCCCGGCCCGAAACGACCGGCGACTGGCCGGCCCTGTTGGATCAGGTCGGCCGGGTGCCGCTGCCGCCCTATATTCGCGAGGGCGAAATGGTGGCCGCCGACCGCGAGCGGTATCAGACGGTTTATGCCCAGTCGCCGGGTGCGGTCGCCGCGCCGACGGCCGGACTGCACTTTACCGACGAGCTGCTCCAGCAACTGGCCGCCGCCGGCGTGAGCACCGCGCGCGTCACGCTGCACGTGGGTCTCGATACGTTTCGCCCGCCGACGGTCGACGTGCTGGAAGATCACCAAATGCACAGCGAATGGTGCCAGATCACGCCTGAGGCCGTGGCGACCATCGCGGCGGCCGAGCAGGCCGGCGGGCGCACGATTGCCGTCGGCACGACGTCGGTGCGGGTGCTCGAAACGGCCGCCCAAGCGGGCACGCTGGCGCCCTTTACGGGTCCAACCAACTTATTCATCCGGCCCCCGTACACGTTTCGCGCGGTCGATGGGTTGCTGACCAATTTTCACCTGCCGCGCACGACCCTGCTGGTGTTAGTGCGGGCTTTCGGCGGCGACGCGCTCATCCGGCGCGCCTATCAGGCTGCCATCGAGGAAGAATATCGCTTCTATAGCTACGGCGATGCGATGCTGATTCTCTGAAGGCCCGGGGCCGCTGGCCACCTAGCACGGCTCTGATACAATCAGGCTCGTGGGGTCTTCCCCGGTCAGACAGCGAGAAAGGATTCTGCCGTGACGCAGGTGCAAACTGAGTGCGTGCTGGTCGTGCCGACCGCGTTGTTCCATCGCCTGGGCCACTTTCAAGGCTTTTCGGCCGAGATGGATCGCTACCTGGGCGAGCTGTTTAGCCCCGCGCACACGAGTTACCGCCCTCGTCACGAGGTCGAGGAAGACCCCGGCTTCAAGCAACTGATTCCCTACGTCGTTTTTCGCTACACCGATCCTCAGGGGCGCGTGCATCTGTTTCAATACACGCGCGGCAAAGGGCAGGGGGAAAACCGGCTGCACAGCAAGAAGAGCATCGGCATCGGCGGGCACATCTCGGCCGAGGACGTGGGCGCTGCCGGCGAGGGCCTGGCGACGGACGCCTATCAGGAAGGGATGCGTCGCGAATTGGCCGAGGAAGTGGCCATCGACACGCCCTATACCGAACGCTGCTTGGGGCTGATCAACGATGATGAGTCCGAAGTCGGCAAAGTCCACCTCGGCGTGGTCCACCTGTTCGACGTCGAGCAGCCGCACGTTCGCCCCATGGAAGATGACATCAGAGAAGCCGGCTTTCGGCCACTGGACGAGATTCTCAAGGACCAGTCCCGCTTTGAAACCTGGTCGCAGATTGCCCTGACGGCGATCGTCGACGCCGCATAAGGCAAGAACACGGCGGCGCCGACTCTGGGCCGGGCCGCCGTGTTCCGCAAGTCTACCGTTCTATCGTCGAATGCCGGTTCGACAATCACCCGGCCGACCAGGACTGACTGGCAGAGCCCAGCGGCCAGTAGTGTCGCTGCAGCGACCAAGTCGCCACCAGCAGCGGCATGGAGAATTGCACCAACTGGCCAATGGGGGCCTTGAGCGAAGCAACGTACTCGGGGTGGAACTGCTTCCAGGCCAATTCCGCGTAGGCCAGTTCCACGTAGGGAAAGGCGACGGCAGCGAACCAGGACCCGTCCTTGGACGACGTGAACGCCCGCGGACAAACCTGGATCGCGATCAGCGACACGAGCAGGCAACCGAACAAGGGCCATTTCCAGCTCAGGCCCGACCTGGCGGCAGCGCGGCAAACGTGCGCCGCCGTGAGCACAATGGGCAGTTCGAAGACCGTGAAAAACAGCGTGGCGAGCACGAGCTTTACCCCGAGTGGAGCCGGCTTGCTGATTGAGACTCCCAAGGCTTCGGCCATCCAGGCAAACCCCAGTGCCAGCGCCACGAAGCCGATCCAGAGCGCTAGCAGCATGAGCGGCGACAGCGCGCCGAACATCAGCCAGGGGTGGCGGGCCGCGAAACGACCGCGGCGATACTCTTCGGCCGCGCGCTCGGCCAAGGGGCCGGGTTCTCCCAGACGATCGATCACACACGTTGATTCTTGAACATCCTTGTTCATTGAATCCTCCATGAAATCGGTGAAATGATCCGACAACTCCCCCACGAGTCGATTGATGTAGCGCCGCGGCACGCGCTGGCGCTCGAGTTCTTGCCGCAGTTGGTCAAGCCAGCGCTCGATTTCCACGTTCGCCTCCTTGCAAAGCGTGGTTGATCGATTCGACCACCTGCCGCCAACTGGCCACGGTCTCGGTCAATTCGGCCCGGCCCTTGGCCGTGACCTGATAGACCACCCGCTCGCGGCCCGCGACGCTCTCGCGCCGCGACTTCAGCAGCGACTCGGCTTCCAGGCGGTGCAGGATCGGATAGACGCAGCCCTCGCCAAACTCCAGCCCCTCGTGGGTCGAGCGGCGGATCGCCTGCACCAACTCATAGCCGTACATTGGCCGCTGGCTCAAGAGCCGCAAGATCAGCATCTCGGGCACGCCATTCAAAAACGCCGGGTTCGATTTTCTGCGCGTTGTCATGCTTGATACCTCATAGTTCGAGGCTTATACCCCTCAAACTTCGAGGCATGGCAAGAGCAGTTTGCCGGGCCGGGCGCGAAGAGTCGTACGCGGAAACGTCGGGCGGAGGGAAACTCCGGCTCAGACCAGCGCCTTGAGTGCCACGCTGGCCAGCAACAGACCCGCGGCGGCCAACAGCGGCACCAGCACGGCGATTACTAGGGGCCACGAATACTGCGGCTCGCTGGCGGGTACGTCGAGATTCGGCACGAGATCGGGAATGGTTTCGTGACCGGACGAGGCCACGGGATCGGTGCGCTGAGAAATCTGGCTGGCGCTGTCGTCGTGTCCCAAGGGCAGATCGTCGAACAGCCCGGGCTGCGTATCGCTGAGCGAGGGCAGGATCGGCCGCAACGGTCCGCCGGCGGCGGTCGGGGGCGACAGGTCATCGGTCGGCACCGCGTCGGTCGCCCAGGGAGCCAGCCGCGTGATGACCTGCGTGGCGGTTTGCAGCCGCCGCGCGGGTTCCTTGTCCATCATCAGGGCAATGACGTCGATGAAGTCGTCGGTCAATTCCAGATTGAAACGCCGCGGATTGAGCGGCGTGTCTTCACAATGGCGGCGAGCCTTGTCGCGGCTGGTGCCGCCGGGGAACGGCACTTTGCCGGTCACGGCGTAATAGAGCGAACAACCGAGAGAATAGATGTCGCTGGCCGCCGTCAGCTTCGACGGCGTCATGATATGTTCAGGCGATAAGTAATCGGCCGTGCCCACGATGCGCCCGGCCCGCGGGTCGTCGGGATCTTCGACGCCCAGAAAGCCGGCCAGACCGAGATCCGATACCTTGGTCTGCCCGGTGGGAGTCACGAGCAGGTTGCCGGGTTTGACGTCGCGGTGTACGAGTCCGCGGCTGTGGGCATGACCCAGTCCGCGTGCAGCCTGCGAGATGATCGTGGCCGCATCCTGCATCGACAATTTGCCCCGGGCCCGCACGAGCTTGCGCAGATCGGTTCCGGGCACGAACTCGGTGACCAGAAAATAGACTTTGCCCTCATGGCCGGCGTCATACGCCCGCACGAGGTTGTCGTGATCGAATTGCGCTTGGGCACGAATTTCGCGCGTGAAGCTGGCGATGGCCTCGGGCGTCGAGCGGTGCCGCGGCAACACCTTGACGGCCACGACGCGGCCCATCAGCCGGTGCTCGGCCTTGAAGACCTGCCCCATGCCGCCCTGGCCGATCGAATCGATGACCACATAGGGTCCGAGCGTGAATTTCGAGCGGCCGACTTTCAGCTGCTCGGCCTGCCAACGATTGAGCTGACCTCTCTCGACCAATTTGGCCGCCAGCCGTTCGTCACCCACCCCGGTCCAGGTGCCCACGGCCCCGCCACCGGCGGCGCGCAGTTCAGCCTCGGCCTCGAGAATTTGCTCGACGGTGAGCAAACCACTGGCCAGCGCCGAACGGCGAAAGACGGTGAGCGGCAGACGATCCACGAAAACTCCGACGCGAAACGATCCAGCAGGGCTCTGAAGAATCAGATTCGCTAACGTTCAACGATTTTATTGCCAAATCGACGGCAAACGATTGGATTCCGGCAACCTGGAGCGCTCTCCCAAGCATACTCCCCGCCGCTAAGATCGTCCATTCTCGGACTGGACGTCGCGACCGTTTCGGCCGGAAAAATCAGCCATCCACGCCCAGGTCTTGCCATGCTTTGCCGAGAGGCGCAAACAGGTCAATCCGCTCCTGGCGTACCGGATGCGTCAAGCTGAGCCGGAGGGAGTGCAAGGCGGTCCCCGCTGCAAACGGCTGACCACGCCCATATTTGCGTTCACCCCATAGCGGAAAGCCCCGCTCGGCGAACTGCAAGCGAATTTGATGTTTCCGACCGGTCAGCAGTTCAATCTCGACCAGCGAACCCTGGCCAAGGAAGCGCAAACGGCGATAGCGAAGTCGTGCCTCTTTGGCCGCCGCGCTACCCGGGGAGGCCAGCACCATCCGCTGCTGGGCTTCGTCCTTGCGGACCCAATCGGTCAATTCGCCGGTAGGCGGTTCGAGGCGGCCAGAGACGATCGCCCAATAGGTTTTCTCGACCTCGCGTCCGCGAAATTGAGCGGTCAGGCGGGCGGCGGCCTTCGAGGTGCGCGCCAACAGCAACACGCCTGAAGTGGAGGCGTCGAGCCGGCTGACGACGCCGAGGTAGACGTTGCCCGGCTTTTGATAGCGGTGTTTGATATACTGCCGGGCGAGCGAGACCACGCTGGGCTCGTCGGGCGCAACGCCCATCGTCGGCAAGCCCGCGGGCTTGTTGACGGCCAGCAGGTGATTGTCCTCGTACAAGATGGGAAAGGGGCCGCTGTACATGGAGCTAGTGTACCGCGCGGGACGACGAGAGACACGGGAACGGGCCGCCTGAGATCATGCACGATCGCGAATACAGCCTTATTCTGGCCAGCGGCTCGCCCCAGCGCAAGCTCCTGCTCGAGGAAGCCGGCTACCGGTTTCGAGTTCTCGTCCCCGATCCGGGGGCCGAGTGTGGCGTTTGCAGCCGCGAGTCACCGGGCGAAATGGTGGCTCGGCTGGCCCGCCAAAAGGCCGCCGACGTGCTGAGTCGCCTGCAGACCGAACCCAACGGGCCGCCTGGCGGCGAGATCCTCGTGGCCTGCGACACCGTTTGTGAATGCCAGGGGCAGGTGCTCGGCAAGCCCAGCAATCGCGAGCATGCCCGGCAGATGCTGCGGTCGCTGAGCGGACAGGAGCACCGGGTCTATAGCGGACTTTGTGTCTGGCCCTTGTCCGCGGGCGAGCGCCAGGTGCGCGTGGCGCGCACGACCCTGCGCATGGATCCGCTCGACGCGGCCCAGATCGAAGACTATCTCGACAGCGATTTGTGGGAGGCCAAAGCCGGGGCGTTCGGCTACCAGGACCGCGCCGGTTGGCTGCACATTGTCGAGGGAAGTGAGTCGAACGTCGTTGGGCTGCCGCTGGAACTGCTCGCCGAGATGCTGGCTGCCGTCTAGGAGCACGGCGGCGGGTGAAGTGCCCAAGCCCCCGGAATTCCGGATTTATGGGTATAACCGGACCCGCCGAGGCAGGTTGAGGAAGGCGTAGGGGGCGGCGAAGCGATCGCCCCGGCACCGCATCTTGCGGTTGGCCCCCGAGCCACGATAAGGTGGAAGAGAGCGAATTCGCAAACACGTCTTCGCCCCGCCACGATCCGGTCGCGGGGCTGGCCGCTCGGGCGGCACAAAGGGCTTCGGCCAATGCTGGCATATCTGGTAATTCGCGAAGGCTCGAAATGGGCCGATGTCTTCCGCCTGGTCCCCGGCCAAGCCGTGACCATCGGTCGCGCACCCACGAACCAGATCGTCATCAAGGACGAGCGCTGCAGCCGCTGCCACGCTGAAATCTTCTTTTCCGAAGAGCAATGGATCCTGCGCGACCTGGACAGTCGCAACGGCACGGCGGTCGGCAAGACGCGCGTCCGCGGTGATTATTCGCTCAACCCGGGCGACATCGTGCGCATCGGCCAATCGCAGTTGCGGTTCGTGCACGATCTGTCAAAAGCCTTCACCGAACAAAACCTGCCGGCGATCACCGACGAACTGGGCGACGACGAAGCCTTTTCCGGCAACCTCGACGACTCGAGCGTGCTGTCGATGCACGAGCCGGCCACGATCACGCATCGTCGTGGGCAGACACGATTTCTCGAACCCCACGAGCCCGACGAGACCTCGCTGCCCAAGCTGGGCCGCGCCGCGGCCAACTTGTGTCGTCTGGCCTTCGAGTTGGCGCAGGCGCCGGACATCGTGACGATCGCCGACCTGGCGTTGGCCGGCGTGTTCGAGGCCACGCAGGTCGATTCGGGGGCGCTGTTGGTGCTGCCCCGAAATTATGAGGGCGAGCCCAACTCGATCGATCTTGAAATGGTGGCGGCCCGCACCGGCTCTTCGCTGCCCTATCACCGGGTTTCGAACTTTTTGGCCCAGACCGTGCTTCGCGAAGGCGAAGCCGTGTTGGCCCGCAATGTGATGGGCGACAGCACCCTGGGCAGCCGCGACAGCAAAGGCGTGGTCGATGCAACGAGTGTGATCTGCGCGCCGATTCGCCGCGGCAAGCGCGTGTTGGGCATCCTGCACTTGTACTCGACCAACGACAATCGCGTGCCCGATCCCGACGATCTCGAATACACGCTGGCCGTGGCCGACACGTTGGCCGTGGCGCTCGATAATCTGGGCCGCCGTGAAGAGTTGGCCGAGAACCTGAGTCAGATCCAGGACGAGAACTTGCAATTGCGCGAGCGGCTGGGCGTGCAGAGCGAGATCGTCGGCAGCAGCATCGCGATGGCCAAGGTGGCGCAAGAAATCGCTCGCGCGGCCCCGAGCCGCGCCACGGTGCTGATCCGCGGCGAAAGCGGGGTCGGCAAGGAACTGGTGGCCCGCGCGGCCCATTATTCGAGCCCGCGCCGCAAGGGACCGTTCGTGTGCCTCAACTGCGCGGCCTTGTCGCGCAGCTTGTTGGCCAGCGAGTTGTTTGGCCACGAGCAGGGCGCTTTCACTGGCGCAACGCAACGCAAGATCGGCAAATTCGAGGCGTCGAACACCGGCACGTTGATGCTGGACGAAATCGGCGAAATGAGCCCGGCGATTCAGGCCAAGTTTCTGCGGGTTTTGGAAGGCCATCCGTTCGAGCGGGTCGGTGGCACCGAAACGGTGAGGGTCGACGTGCGCGTGATCGCGGCCACGAACCGCGACTTGGAGCGGGACGTCTCGGAAGGCCGCTTTCGCCGCGACTTGTATTTTCGACTGCGCGTGCTCGAGATCCTCGTGCCGCCGCTGCGCAAACGGATTGAGGACATTCCCGAGTTGGCGCATCACTTTCTGCAGAAGTTCAACGCCGAGACCGGCCGCAAGCTGCGCGGCTACTCGCCGACCGCGATGGAGCAGATGCGAAAGTATCGCTGGCCGGGCAACGTGCGCGAGTTGAAGAATGTCGTCGAGCGGGCCGTGGTGCTGGCTCGCGGTGAGTTCATCGAACGCGAGGACCTGACGCTGTCGCAATTGGCGACGGCCGGCGACACGGGCGAAGCGGTCACGCCGCAACCCCAGTTCCGGCCCACTTCGCTAGCGGACATGGAGCGGCAGCATATCCTGGCCACGTTGAACAGCACCAACTGGAACAAGAGCCAGACGGCGGCCCTGCTGGGCATCGAGCGGACGACGCTCGATCGCAAGATTCGCCGCTACGAGCTGGTCGAAGAGCGCCGTCGCGCCGCGCCTTGACGCGTTTCACCGCTCGGCCATTCCGCTCCCGACTGTCGCCCGGCGTTTCCGCGCGCGTTAGACTAAGTCCACGCACGGCGATGGTGCCGCAGCGGGGATCAATCGGGGAGGGTTGCGATGGCGAATGTGCGAGTGGCGGTCATTGGACGCACGGGGCGGGGCGATTATGGCCACGGCCTGGACGATGTGTGGGGCACGGTCGAGGGCGTGGAGCTCGTCGCCGTGGCCGACGACAACAAAACGGGCCTCGCGGCGGCCGCCAAAAAGCTCAAAGTCGACAAGGCGTTTGCCGACTATCGGCAAATGCTCGACGAAGTGAAGCCCGAGGTCGTCTGCATCGCGCCCCGCTGGGTCGATCAGCACCGCGAGGTGGTCGTCGAGGCAGCCCAACGCGGCATTCACATGTATCTGGAGAAGCCGCTCTGTCGCACCTTGGCCGAAGCCGATGCCATGGTGGCGGCCTGCGAGGCCACGCACGCCAAGCTGGCCATCGCCCACACGACGCGCTATAGCCCCCGCATTGCTCCCATGAAGGAGATGCTGGCCAGCGGCAAGATCGGCCGCATCCTGGAACTGCGCGGGCGCGGCAAAGAGGACACGCGCGGAGGCGGCGAGGATCTGTGGGTGCTGGGCACGCACATCATGGACCTGATCCGGCTGTTCGGCGGCGATCCGACCTGGTGCTTTGCCCAAGTTACCAAAGACGGCCAGCCAATCACCAAGGCCGATGTCGCCGAGGGTAACGAGGGTTATGGTCCCTTGGCCGGTGATGGCATCACGGCCATGTATGGCATGCCCAAGGGCGCGACGGCCTATTTCGGTTCCCAACGGGCGACGTCTGGAAAGCGGCCTCGCTTTGCGCTGCAAATCCTGGGGTCCGATGGCATCCTGGAAATCACGACGGGCTATCTGCCCAGTGTGAAGTATCTGGCCGATCCCAGTTGGTCACCCGGACAAAGCGGTGCCAAATGGGAGGCCGTCTCTAGCGCCGGGCTCGGCAAGAAGGAGCCTCTGGTCGACGACAAGAATGCGGGCAACCGGGCGGCCGTGTTGGAGCTGCTCAAGGCCATCCGCGAGAATCGCCAGCCCGAGGGAAGCATCTACGACGCCCGCGCGGCCGTCGAGATGGTCGCCGCCGTGTTCGAGTCCCAACGCGTGGGTGGGCCGGTTGCTCTGCCGCTGAAGACTCGCGAGAACCCACTGAGCCTGCTGTGACGGCGCTTGCCGTGACGGCCCCGCCCAGGTCGCGTGCGAAACCGGGGGCCGGCCAAAAAACACAGCCGAGCCCCGCCGGGCACCAAGGCACCCGGGGAGCACGGCGTGTTGAGGTTCACAAAGGGGGTGGCTAGCGGTTGCTGCTGCTCAGTTCGCTGGCCGTCGCCTGGCCTTCCAGCGGGCGATCCAAGAACGCCCGGATGTCGCTAGCACTGCGAGCACCCGTCAGCTGCCGACGTTTCCAACCTGTGTCAGTCTTATAGAACATAACCAGTTGGGGAATCGAGCTGCCCTGCATGAGCTGGCCGGCCAAGTCCCGTTGATGGTCGGTGTTGACCTGGGCAAAGGCGACCTTGTTGAGCCCACCTTGCCGTTCCACTTCCGGAATCGCTCCGCTCTTCATCCGCTGGCAGCCCGGGCACCAGTCGGCCCCGAGCAGCACGACCAGGGGGCGACCGGTTTCGACCGATTGGTTGTAGGCGCTGGCGTAGTCATTGGCACCCGCGGTCAAGACCGCCGATTGCAGCAGGATGCTGAGCGTAAGTTGCATCATCATCAGAATTGCTCCTTCAAGTTAGACATCACGACTCGTTTTGCCCCGTTTGCTCCATTGCCTTAGGCACCGGTCTCTCGTCGTCGGCCGATAACGTGCATGCTTGGGACAAGCACATCACTGAGGGAGCAAGACAGGCACGCCCGGGAGAGAGGTCGCGAGTGACCCTCCATGGCAAACTGGCTTAGACCCCGAATTGGCGGGACGAAAAAAAGCGGATACCCAAAAGCGAGCGTTTAGTCTATCTGGGTCGACTTTATATGCAACCATAAATTGAGCAAACCTTAACGACCCATTGGGGTGGCATACTACTGGGTGGGATGGCCCACCATTGCCAACGCGAAAGAAATCGCGGCGGCCCAAGTCGCCGTTTCTAGCACCAAAAAACGACGGAAGTTGGTTGCGACAAACAAGAATTGAATTGAGTTAGGCTTGCGCGCCGCTATAATCACGACGACCGAGCGAGACACAGGTTCGTCTCAAAATGGCCGCACGCAAGGAGTTGACGTGCTGGCGCACCTCTAAAGCAATCTTTCTCATGAAGTTACGCGTCGGTCTTGTGGGCCTGGGCAATGCCTGGGAAGTCAGACACCGTCCCGCTCTGCGCGCGCTCAGCGATCGCTTCGAAGTGCGAGCGGTCTGCGAGCCGGTGGCTCACCGCGCGGAAATCGCGGCCAAGGACTTCGGTGCCACGGCCGTCGACGGCTTTCGTGTGCTGACTGAGCGCGAGGACGTAGACATCGTGCTCGTGCTCTCGGGCCAATGGTACGGCGCGCTGCCAATCCTGGCAGCCTGCGATGCTGGCAAGGCGGTGTACTGTGCCGCGGCGCTGGACTTCGATCCTGAACAAGCCCGACAAATCAAGGAACGGGTCGAGGCATCGGGCGTGGCATTCATGGCCGAGTTCCCGCGTCGGCAGGCCCCGGCCACGCTCAGGCTCAAGGAGTTGATCGCCACTCGGCTGGGAAGTCCCCGGCTGCTGTTTTGTCACCAACGCGTGCCCACCGAAGGCCAATCGGGTCCGCGCACGCTGCCAAAAGCCGGCGTTTCGCGCACGCACGACCTGGTCGAGCTGGTCGACTGGTGCCGATATGTCGTGGGGGGCGAACCGACTTCGGTGCTGGGCCTATCGCATGTGACGCAGGCAGACCCGGAAGAAATCGACTACGAGATGATGAGTCTCGACTTTTCCGGTCCCAGTGGCCCCGGCACACGGATCACGGCCCAAATCAGCTCGGGTCGCTATATGCCGGCCTGCTGGCCCGAGGCCGTGGCCTATCGCCCGCCGGCAGCGCTGCAAGTTGCCTGCGAGGAGGGCATCGCGTTCATCGATCTGCCGTCAACCTTGGTCTGGTTCGACAAAGCAGGACGGCACATGGAGTCGCTCGACAGCGAACGACCCGTGGGCGAGCAAATGCTGTCGCACTTCCACCGGTCGGTCACCAGCCTGGTGCGCAACACCAGCGGCTTGGAAGACGCCTATCGGGCGATGCAGATCGTGCAACAGGCGCATCGCAGCCACGCGGAAGGCTGCCGCATTTCGCTCGAAGCGCAGTAGACGCCCCAGCAGTCGTCGCGATCGGGCGGCGCGTCGCTATTCGAGCTCTTCCAACCAGAGACGAATTTCGTTTTCGTATTCGCTTGCCAGGTCGCCCTTGATCAGCTGGCGATGGAAGCTGGCAGCGCCTTCCTTGACCATTTCGGCGGCCTCGGCACTGGGGAAGCGGCGCATCGGATCGGGAGCGATCAGACCACGGCAGAAATTCATCAACAGTTCGTTGCAGACGACCTCTCGCGGCAGAATCTCGTGCAAGCGATTGGCCAGGTTGCGCTTGGCTTCCAGAAGCTCGTGGAACGACGGTCGGCCGGGAAACGCCGGGCGGCCGGCCAGAATCTCGATCAGCACGTAGCCCAGGCTGGCCAGATCGGAGCGCGGCGAACAATCGCCACGATCCAGCACTTCGGGGGCCGAGTAAGTCGGCGTGCAGGTGCGCTGGACGGGCGCGTTGGTCATTTCGAAGGCCGAGCCGATGTCGACGATCTTCGCGTTGCCCGTTCGCTTGAGCATAATGTTCGATGGCTTGAGGTCGCCGTGCACGATCCCCTCGCGGTGCAGCGCCGCCAGCCCCGCCAGGCACTCGCGAACGATCGAAATGGCGATACCGGGTTTCAAACGCGGCTGCACGGGACCGGCCGTGACGATCACGTCGTTTAAGTGCTCCCAGCGGCGATTGCTGACGCGTTCACGGCTGCGCTCGAGCATTTCGCGCGTTAACAGCCGGCCAAGGTCGTAGCCGTCGATCCACTCCATCTCCATGATGCGAATGCGATCGCGATCGACGAAGTTGTGAACATCCAGCAAGTTATCCTGCTGAATCTGGGCCACGCGGGCCGCGACCTGCGCGATCCGCGCCATGGCCTCGTCGTAGCTCCGCGCATCTTCGTAGCGGGCGGGCGAGAAGATTTTGAGCGCAACCGGCAGCGTGAAATTGTCGGTGCCGCGCCGCTCGCTGAGGTAAACGACGCCCTGTCCGCCCGAGCCGAGCCGCCGGGTCAGGTGCAAGTGCTCGGTCCAACTCATCCGCTGTGCGGCAATCAAGCCTTCGTAGCGCTCGAGCAACTCGTCCGAGCAATGGGCCGCGGGCTGCCCCTCGTAAGTCAGGGTCGGCGTGCCCTGCTGAAACGTCGTGGTCGACATACGTGCTGCCTCCTACATCCTGAAGGTGACGACTTCGGTGGCGCGATCCATCTTAGGCCGATTTCACTTGACACGTCCAGCCCTATACTCAGGCGAGGGGGGCGCTAGCACGCTCCCGTCGCGGCACCGAGCTAGCGCGCCGTCTTCGCCACGCGGATCGGAAATCCGAGCCGCTTATCGACCAGATTTGCCAACGGTTGGCCCGCCAGGTAGCGCGCTAAATTGGCGCAGAAAAAATCGGTCATTTGATCGATGCGCAGCCGGCTCTGACCGCCAACGTGCGGTGTGATGATGACATTCTCGAAATCCCAAAGCGGGCTCACGGTCGGCAGCGGCTCTTCTTCCGTGACGTCCAAGCCCGCGGCGGCCAGATGACCGGCGCGCAACGCCGCCACCAGGTCGGCCTCGACTACCAGTGGTCCCCGCGCAACGTTGATCAGAATCGCGCCGGGCGGAAGCAGGGCCAGCTTCGCGGCGTCGATCATGCCGCGAGACCAGGGGGTTAGCGGCGCCGCGAGGAACAGCACCTCCACCTGGCGGAGCATTTCGTCCAGGCGTTCGACGGGCCATAGCTCCTCGACGTGCGACGGCTTGTCGACCGGAAAGACATCGACCGCCAGGATACGCGTCTTGAAGGGACTCACGACCTCGGCGATCCGACGGCCCACTCCGCCCAAGCCCACGATACCGACGGTTGCATGGTGCAGGTCGCGCGTGGGGCGGCGAACAAACTCGCGGGCTTGTTGGGCCCGAAAAAAGACAGGCAAGCTGCGCGTGATTCCGCAGATCAGTGCCATGGCGTGTTCGGCAACCTGGTCGGCTAGGACGCCCGAAGCGCTGGTGACTGTGATGTCCGACTCGACGACCGAGGGGACCAGGCAGTGATCGAGCCCCGCGGCCGAGGACTGAATCCATCGCAACCGCCCGGCTCGCACCACGGCCGGCCAATCCATGGGCACCTTGGCGTGGCCGCAGAAAATGTCGGCCGCCATAATCTCCTCGGCGATCCGATGTTGGCCAGCATCGATCAGTTCCGCTTGGGGAGCCACGGCGGCAATCTGATCGTAGTGCCGCTTTTCGACCGGGTAGCAAAGAACAATTCGCATGGAGATCCGCCAAGGTGCCGCCTGAAGAGGTTCGCTGGGTCAATCGTATCGTCTGGCCAATCGGCGGGAAACTTCAACTCGAGCAGAGGACTAGCGCGACCATGGCCTAGTTGCCAGAAATGTCGGCGGGGGGAGGCTAGCTTGGCTCCGCCGTCGCAGTTTAGAATGGGGGTTTGGGCCCTGGGGCCGCCCGCTGGCTGGCCCCGCCTGATCCGCACACGATTGCCCGCGATTCGACTAACTGCCCGCCTGCCATTCCCGGAGATCTCGAAGGGTGCCTCATCGATTTTCCATTGGCGTCGCCACGGTGGTGATGCTTGTGCTGTTGCGGGTGAACATTGGCTGGCATTTTTTCAGCGAAGGCGTGAAGCACTACGCCGATCCGCAATGGACCTCGGAGCCGGTGTTGCGGGCGGCGCGCGGCCCGCTGGCGCCGATGTACCACGCCTATTTGTCCGACTTTCACGGCTTTGAGCGGCTCCTGCACGGCGATGGCGTCGCGGGTGACTCGCATCCGCTGGAGAATTGGAACAAGACCGTCCAGAAGGATTGGGATGCGGAGCGCCAGGAATTTGGCCGACACTTCAGCTTGAGCGAAGAGCAGCAGCACCAAGCCAACCAGGCGCTGGAAGATTATAAAACCAAGCTCAACAGTTGGGTGGCCGCGAACGAAGAAGCCGTGGCCACGCACATCCACCAGTGGCAGCGCAAGGAAGCCGGCCGCCAGGTGCCGTCCAGTGATATGCCGTTTCAAAAGAAGCGGACCGCGGAAAGGCAGGGCCAGCTGACCGGCGAGGCCAACGGCTGGTCAGCCGAACTGAAGACGATGGAGCGGAAATTCGAGGATTCGCTGAACGACCTGGTTGGCGAAGAAGCCCGCACCGAGCGGCCGTTTCCGCGTCGCCCCAAGTCAATCGAGGCGGTCGATGTGGCCATGACTTATGGTATTCTGGCCATTGGCGGACTGTTGCTGCTGGGGCTGTTCACGCGATTGGCCTGCGTGGCCGGGGCCCTGTTTCTGGCGTCGGTCGTGATGATGCAGCCGTTTTGGGTCAGCGACGCGGTGCCTACGTATAACCAATGGGTCGAGATGTTCGCGCTGCTCACCCTGGCCACCACTCCGGTGGGCCGCTGGGCCGGGCTCGATTTCTTTCTGACAAATCTATTCTGGGGGTCGTCTTCGACGAAAGGTCAGACCGATGTACCTAAAACCTGAAGAAAAAGCCGTCGGCCAGGCAAATTTCCAAAACGCCATCGGCGTCACGCGGCGCGACTTTTTGAAGACCAGCATCGCCGCCGGCGCCGTTTCGGGCGCGGGCCTGGGCGCCGCCTACTTCGGCTACGAAGCGGCCGTCGGCAATCCGCTGCGCGTGGGCGTGATCGGCACCGGCGACGAAGGTAACGTGCTGCTGGGAGCCGTCACGCCCAGCTATGTGCAGGTCATGGCCATCGCCGACATCCGGCCCTATAACATTCACCGCGCGTTCCACGGCGATCATGCCTCGGAAAACACGCTCAAGGTTCGCTGCGGGTTGATGAAGAAATATGGCTGGCAGACCGAGGACGAAGCGCGCAAGCACGTCAAGGTTTATGACCAGGACTACCACGATCTGCTGAAGGATCCGGACGTCGAGGCCGTGATCATCGCGCTGCCGCTGCACCTGCACGCCCCGGTGGCCGTCGAGGCCATGCGGGCCGGCAAGCACGTGCTGACCGAGAAGCTGATGGGGCACAGCGTACACGAGTGCAAGGAGATGGCCCGTTTCTCGCAACAGTTCAACAAGATTCTGGCCACGGGCCACCAGCGGCATTACAGCATTCTGTATGACAACGCCGTCGACACGATCCGCCGCGGTTTGATCGGCGACATCCACAGCATTCGCGCCCAGTGGCACCGCGACAATCTGCCGGGCCACGACAGCTGGTCGCAGCCGTTGCCCGACGACAAGATGGGACAACGCCTGGCTCGCCTGCAAAAAGACCTGGAAACCGCCAAGGGCCTGGCAATCGACAAGCTGAACAAGGAGATCGTCAAACTGGCTTCGCTGAAACGGGACTATGAAGCGGCCCGCGCCGACGCCATGGCCGGGTTGGAACACGAGATCAATCAGCTCACGCTGCAATATCTGGACAGCACGGTCAAGGCCGAGAACTATGGCTATCAGGACATCACGTTGGCCGACGGCAAGAAACGCTCGGCGATGGAAGAGCTCGTTCGCTGGCGGCTGTGGAATCGCACGGGCGGCGGCTTGATGGCCGAACTGGGCAGCCATCAGATGGACGCCGCGGGCATCTTCATCAGCGGCTTGCGCGAGGACGGCCAGAAGGCCCTGCCGCTGACCGTGTCGGCCGTCGGCATCCGCTCGCTGTTCCCGTTGGATCGCGATTGCGAGGACCACGTCTACTGCGTCTATGAGTTCCCCGGCCCGGGCTATGAGCAGGACCCCAACAAGAAAATCGGCGTCACCTACTCGTCGATCAATGGCAACGGCTTTGGCGGCTACGGCGAGAACGTGATGGGCACCAAGGGAACGTTGATCCTGGAGCGCGAGCAGGAAGTGATGCTGTTCAGCAACAGTGCTCCGGCCACGACCAGCATCACGGTTTCGACCAAGGGCAAGGGACCAGCGCTCGACACGACCCAAAGTGGCGGCGGCGAAGCGGCGGCCATCGGCAAGAAGGCCCTCGAAGGTCCGGTAAGCCGTGGCTATACCGAGGAAATCGAGCATTGGGCCTGGTGCATCCGCAATCCCGACCCCAAGAACATGCCGCGCTGCCAACCCAAGGTGGCGTTGGGCGATGCCGTGATCGCGCTGACGACCAACATCGCCATCCGCGAGAACCGCCGCATCGAGTTCAAGCACGAGTGGTTCGAGATCGATAGCGATGAAACGCCCGAAGGCGTCAAGCCCGATCTCTCTCGCTACAACGCTTGAACCTCGGCCGCACTCTGCCCTATCATGAGCCCACTGTGATCGGGCAGCGCGCCCATTTTCGCGCCTGCCCCGTTGCATTACGCACCTTCAGTCTTCAGTCTTCAGCCTTCAGCCTATTCCCTCCCGGAGCTTCAGCGTGGAAAAATGGCCTCTCGGCGTATTCGCCAGCAGCGACGCGGGTTTGGGGGTGAAGCTGGAAGTGGCCCATGAGCTGGGCGTTCCGACCATTCAACTGCACGCCCCGGCCAAGGCCACGCGCACGCCCGAGCACGCTCGACGCTTCCTGGATCGGCTGGCGACGATGGGCATTCGCATTACGGCCGTGTTCGGCGGCTTCGAGGGTGAGAGCTATGCCGACATTCCGACTGTGACGCGCACCGTGGGCCTCGTGCCGCCGGCCACGCGCGCCGAGCGGACGCGCGAAATGAAAGAGATTGCCGACTTTGCCCGATTGCTGGGCGTCGACGTCGTGGCTTTGCACCTGGGCTTCGTGCCGCACGACAGCGGCGACCCCTTGTATCGTGAGGTGCTGGGCGTGACCCGCGACATTTGCGACCATTGCCGCGCCCAGGGACAGGCCTTGCACCTGGAAACCGGGCAGGAGCCGGCCGACGCGCTGTTGCGGTTCATCGGCGACACCGAGCGCAACAATCTGTTCATCAACTTTGACCCGGCCAACATGATCCTCTACGGCTCGGGCCAGCCGATCGAGGCCCTCGAGCAACTGGGCCGCTACGTGCGCAGCGTGCACTGCAAGGACGCCAAGTGGGCCGCCCGAGTGGGACAGGAGTGGGGCTCTGAAGTTGCTCTCGGTGACGGCGACGTGAACATGGAGCTGTATCTGCGCACCCTCGACAAAATCGGCTACCACGGTCCACTCACCATCGAGCGCGAAATTCCCCAGGATCCAGTGCGCCAGAAAGCCGAAATCGGCAGAGCGCTGAAGCTGCTGAGGGATGTTAAGAGCAGGCTGAAGGCGGAAGGCTGAAGACTGAAGGAAACGAGCAAGCCGCCAGGCCGCGTCAGCCGGAACGTCCCGTCCTTCCTTTGTTTTCATCCTTCATCCTTCTTCTTCCCGGGGCTCAGGATCCACAGCACGAAGCCCACGGGCAGGGCAAGGAGCAAGACTTTGGGCCAGCGGGTCGCGATAAGCAGCGCGACGCCCACGACTCCGATGAGCCAACGGGGGACGTTTTGGAGTTGCGGTTGGGCGAACCAGAGGATGGCCATCACCGTGCCGACCCGCAGGCAGGCGGCCGACAGGCCCGAATCGGTTTGCGAGTGCGCGTAGACGCCGACGGCCAACAGGACAACGGTGATCAGCGCGATGGTCGGTCGGTGCATGACGGTCGATTATGCTCGCGACCCTTGGCGCGGCACAAGGCGTGGCACCGACACGTCACGACCGATCCGGACGAATCACAGCCGGTCGAGAGCATCGAACCAGCGGACCAGGGCTTCGAGCTCGTCGGTCAACAGCGAGCGACCTTGCTCCCCGACTTCCTTGACGGTGACGGGGTACTTCATCGCCCGCAGGCGTTTGATGCCCGCTTCGACCGCCGCGGTCGTTTCGCTCTTCGTGGCCAGCGTGGTGAAGAATGCCAGGCGATGCACCGGCTCGGTTTCTGGCACCTGCACCAGGCGGGGCATGGGAGAGTCGACCACGGCCACGGCTCGCACCACGTCGGGACTCGCCAACCCAACCAGGTAGGCCATCGCTCCGCCCCCCTCCTGACCCAGCAGTACGATGCGCGAAGGGTCGGTCGTATAATTTTTCATCACGTCGTCGAGCGCTCGGCGCACGAAACGCCCCTCGGTCGGTTGCCACTTGGTGCGATCGGTCGCCTTGGGCGCCACGAGAATGAAATCGTGCTGTTGGCAAAGCGGCTTCCAAAGCTCGATCAATTCATCCTGCTTGAGACCTCCGGGCGCGTGGAGCCAGACCACAACGCCGTACGCGACCCGCGGATCATAGGACTCGGGCACGTAGGCCAGGCACTCGTTTTGAAATTCGGGAATCTTGAGCGCGACCACGCCCACCTGGGGCTGCTCGGGCTCAGTTTCGCCTGGCTTGTCGGGCGCGACGGGCGGCTCGACGGCGGCGTGCGCTGGCGGCAATTCATCGACGAGGCTTTCGGGCAGTCGGCCCAAGATGGGTCGCAGCAGCAAAGTCTCGCTGCCACGGCGGACTTCGATTTGCACCGGCTCGCCAGGCGCCAGGTTTTGCAGCTTTTGCGCGAGTGAGTCGGCCGATTCAACCTCGGTTCCGCCGACGGCTTGAATGCGATCGCCGGCCTTGATGCCAACCGTCGCCGCAGGGCTGTCGGGATAGACGTAACGCACGACGAGTCCGGCCGCCTTTTCGCCGGCCAGCGGACGCATCGGCAGGATGCCCAGAAAGGGAAAATCAAACGGCTCGATCTTGTCCGCCAACTCGACTTCGCGATCGATGCGCCCGTCGCCGCGACGGGCCACGAGCTTGATCTTCTCGCCGGCGTAGAGACGGCCCAACTGATGTTTCAATTCGGCGGGACGCGTGACCGGTTGGCCGCCGGCCTCGACGATCACGTCGCCTGCCCGGAAGCCGGCCTTGTACGCCGGCCCCGTGGCTCGAACGGCCGCGAGCGTCGTGGCCTGGCCGTACAGGTCCGCGCCTTTCAGATTCACGCCCAGCACGCCGGGTTGCAGGTCCTGGCCCTGGACAAGCTTCGGCAGCACTTGCACCACGCCGGCCAGCGGAATGGCAAAGCCGATGCCCGAGTCGTACCATTCAACGCCGGCCATTTCGCCAGTGCCGTCGGGAGACATGGGCACGAGCACGCCCAGCACCCGGCCGGCGATATCGATGAGCGGACCGCCGTAATTATTGGGCGAAATCTTGGCGTCGGTTTGCACGGCCTTGCCCCAGATTCGATCGAGCGCGCTGACGATGCCGACTGAAAGGTTCGTCTGCCCCGCGTCGAACGTGCGGCCCACGGCCAAGGACCATTGGCCGACGCGCATTTCAGCCAGGGGCACCGCCTCGGGCACGGTGAGCTTGGCTTCGGTCTCGATCTTCAACAGCACGAGCATCCGGCTGTGATCCGTGGCGACCAATTTGGCGGCATGGCGCGAGCCGTCGCTGAGGGTGACCAGAATCGAATCGGGCTTTTGTGCGAAGTTGAACGCGCTAGAAACGATATGCCCCTCGGCCGACACGACCAGACCCGTCGTCGGCCCGGTGCCGATCAGCACCTGTCCCACGCGCTCCAGGCCGCCAACCGTCTCAATGCGCACGACCGATGGCGCCACCCGCGCCACGGCCGCCTTCATGGCCTGCTCTTCGCGCCGCTGCAATTCGTCCGCCGCCAGCGCGTGGCCTGCCGACATCATCAACGAGGTCGCAACCAGCAGCGCCCAGCAAGCGGCGCCGCTATTTCCGACCTTCAGCCTACAGCCTTCAGCCTTCAGCCTACCACTCATTTCTTCTGCTCCGCGACCGGTTGAATTTCGACTTCGACCAACTCCTGGTCGCGCATCAAAACAATCCGCAACTTGCTGTCGCGCTCGATGCGCGAAAGCTCCTCGCGAAAACCCTTGCAGGAATGGACCAGGTTGTCGCCGACAAACACCACGAGGTCGTCGGACTTGACCCCCGCCAGGCCGGCGGGTGAGTCGGCGCGGACCAGGTCGACGTAGGGGGGCGTGCGATCGAGCACGTCGGGCACCAGCACCAGCCCAAGCTGAGCCAGGTCGATGGCGTCGACCGGCTTGGTGGTAGTCTTGTCCTCGCCAGGACGGAATTTTCCTTGCAGGATTTGCTCGATCGACGAGCGTAACTCCTCGATCGGCAGAGAGTAGTTCAGCCAGATGTTGTTTTGCGCACTGCGCAGTTCCTTGCCGAGCATCGCCAGCAATTCGCCGTGGAGGTTCGTCAGGGCTCCGCCCGCGGCGCCAGGATTGTTCGTCATGGCGTCGAGCACATAGACCGAGCCGTGATAGGGTGTTTCAAAAGTGCCGCGACGGGCATCCAGCCGCGTTTTGACGGCGATGATTCCATGCTGCACGCTGGCCGGTTCGTCGCCCGTGGCGACGCCAAACAAGTTGCTGAACGCCAGTACCCGATTGCCGGCCTCGCCCGGCACGCCGGCGGCGAGCTCGAAGTGGGGCAATTCCCTGGCTTCGACTTTCAACACGGCCAGGTCGAGCCGCGGATCGGCGCCCAGCAGCTTGGCCTCGAACTTTCGCCCGTCGTCGAGCGTGGCCGTGATGTAGTCGGTGTCGAGGACGTAGCTCCAGACGGTGACAATATGTCCCTGGTCGGAAATCAAGAAGCCGCTTTGATATGATTCCAGCCCGCGCGGTCCGCCGGCGCCATAAATCTTGACCATCTTGGGCTGCGTTTCGGCAATCACGGCCGCGAACGAATCGGCCGCCGATAGTGACTCCTCGAGCGCCACACAAAGCAGCGAGACGCTCAGCAGCGCGCACGCACCGAGCCGCGCCGCCGGCGACACGGCCAACCGTCGAATGGAAAACCGATGCGAGCAAAAACTCATGGCTGCTTCTCGGGCGGGGCCGCGAAGGTGTACTGTTTGCACTGAAAGACTTCCTTGAACTCGTCGCCGTGATGCACTTCGATTCGTCCCGGCAACATGCGGCCCTCGACTTCGCGATACTCGCTGAAGTACAGCTCACAAGGATCGGTGTCCTCCTCGGGAATCAATTCCATCGCTACCAGGTGTCCGCTATCAGGGTCGAACTGGAAGTTGCACTCGACGTCGCCGTGGCCGCCCACGAGCACGTCGACCAGCTTCTCGCGACCTTCGAGCGGGGCCGTGCCCAGATAGTAAACGTCCCCGAAATTGGCGGGCCCCTGCACCAGCAGCCGCCGCCAGATGGCCAAGGCCACGAGCAACCCGCCGCTACCTGGCGGCTCGAGATGATTAGCCAGCTCGCCGCCGAGTTCGATCGCCAATTCGCCACTGGGCAACTTGATCGACGCTTGCTTGTCAGAGAATTCGAGCTTGAACTCCTCGGCCGTCGAGTTCTGACCCGTCAACGTCCAAGCGCCTTGCCAGGCACTGTAGTCGCCCCGCGCCACCAGGGCTTTCCAAACCCGGTCGCGGTTCAACTCGTTGAAGTAGTAGTTGACGTAGCCGGGCTTGTCGACGAAATGCTGTTTGACGATTTCAGGCATGGGCTCCGGCTTGGCATGCGCGTGGGCCTTCATTTTCGGCTTCGATCCGCGTTTCGGCGGTTCGCCCCCCTTGGGCTTGGGCGGCTCATCGCCTTCGCCCTGCGGGGCCGATTGCACGAGCTGGGCCAGCTCGCCATCGCGATGCACGCCGCGCAGCCGCACCGGCACATCAAAGGCCTCGGTCTTGCGACGGTAGGAAACCGCCACGCGCCAACCCTTGGGATAGATGCCCAGCACGTTCTTGAACCCGTTGGCGGTATTGACCGGACGTCCGGCGAAGCTGACCAGCTCGTCGCCATAGCGCAGGCCGCGGCGAAAGGCGTCGGACTCTTCGAGCACGTCGTCGACGATCACGCGGCGATTCTCGTCGCTGCGCACGCTGGCTCCCAGCGTGGCATGGTCAACCAATCGGCCACTTTTCAGGTGGCCGAGGAAGTTCTTGATCTGATTGATCGAGATCGCATAGCCGACGCCGACGTTCACGCGGCCTCGCTTTTCGAACGAGCCGCGGCCGTTGATGCCGATCAGTTGCCCCGCCGCGTCAAACATCGGCCCGCCCGAGTTGCCCGGGTTGATGGCCGCGTCGGCTTGCAGGCAGTCGCTGTACTCCAGGATCGAGCCGGCCGGATATTGATAGCGGTGTACGCCCGAGATCACGCCGTAACTCACGGTCGGGTGAAAGTCGGTGGCCAGCAGGAACGGATTGCCGATGGCAAAGCACCAATCGCCGACTTGCACCTTGTCGCTATCGGCCATCTCGGCGTGCGGAAAATCGTCGCGTCCGAGCAGTTTGATGAGGGCCACGTCGCCCGTCGGGTCGAGGCCCACGATCACGGCGTCGTACAGCTTACCGTCGGCCATGCCGCACTTCATCGCGGTGCCGGCCTCGTGCGTGACGTGGAAGTTGCTGAGCGCATAGCCGTCGGCGCTGATCACGACCCCCGATCCGCCCCCTTGGCCCCCTTTGGCAAAGATCGCCACCGTGGAACGACAGGCCGCATCGACCACCGCGACGCGGGCCGCTTCGGCCTGGAGAACGTCCGCATCGACCGCGGCGCAAAGCGTCGCCGGCAGGCTGCACACAATGGCCAGGGCCAGGCCGCAAAGCGGGGCGCACGTCGTCGTGCGACGTGCTCCGCGCGTGGCCGGCAAGAATAAATGATCCAGGAACCGCATGGTTTAACCTTATTTGGTCACTCGTGCGTCAGCGAAATCGAGCCAATCGCCAAAACTTGAATCCTCACCATAGTCGACCACGAGTTCCAACCGCTTGACGCCGGCGACGTCGACTTCCAACTCTTGGGCGGCATCGGCGCTCGTGATGTCACCTTGCCAGAGGACTTTGCCGTCTCCTTTGATCACGACGTGCACGTCCCCGGTTTCGCGCACGCTGTCGTCGATGCCAACCACGGACTTGAAGAGCCGAAACTTGCCGGGCAACTTGTAGGCGAGCACGCTGCGGCTTTGCAGCGACAGCCCCTTGCGATAAACCTTGCCATCCAACCGCAGCGGATTGCCTTCGAACGACGCGTCGCGGCGAAATTGATAGGAGGCCGCGATCGCCGCGGGCGGTTCCTTGAAATCCAGGTAGGGCACCGTGGTCGCGCTCTCGACCGTCAGGTCACTGAGGAATGCGATCTTGCCCAAGGAAAAATCGAATCGTACCACTTCGGACAACGGCACGTCGAACGCGACGCCGCCCGGTGTTGTCAGATGCACGGCGTCTTCCTTCAGTTCGATCGCACGCAGCGCCAGTCGGCTGCCATCGGCTGTCGCCAATTGCCCGACGGCCTCGGGCAGTTGGGCCCCGGTACGGCGGAAGTAGTTGATCCCCTCGACCTTCGGCCGCTTGACCGGAATGACTTCCTTATCGAGCTCAAAGCTGCACGTGTCGGCGTCGACGTCGCCTTGCACGCCTTCGAGATAATCGAGGGCGCCGCTCTTGCGAACGACCAACAAGTCGGCCGTGGCTTTGGTGGCGATAATGTCGGTCCACTGCTTGTCGAGCTTCTCGTCGTCGGCCGTTGGAGCACTGAAGCGGACCCACTGCACGTTGCGTGACGGCATTTCGGCCGCGACGCCCGAGCAGAGCGTGAGCCGGGCCGTGTCGCCTTTGACCGCGTAGTCGACAGCCGCCAGGCCCGAGCCGTCGACCAGTTCGACCCACAGCTTGGCTTTGCGTCGGGCGTCGGTGTTGGGGTCTCGACGCGCGAGCGCCGCCAGCGAACCGAGAGCCAAGGTTGTGTCACCGTCATCGGAGCGCAGCACCACCTGGCGGGCGTCCAACGAAGCGATCTGACCGGCGACCGTCTGGCCGTCGAGCGATTGAGCCTCGAAGTCCGCGGCCGCTCCCACGAGCGCCACGCTCAGCAGTAGATTCCACATCAACACAAGCACGGTTCCTTTATCTGTCGTTTGGCTCGTTTATTTATCGCTCTGCCACCTATTTATCGCTCTGCTCAGTGCTTTCACTGGCCAGTTTGCGGAAGTACTGTTCGATGACGTCGCGATAGTGAGCGGGAAAATCCTTGCCAATCTGCTGCAAGGCTTCCTGGCGCTGGCGGGGAGGCAAGTCGCCCCAACCGCCTTCGCCGCCGAGAGGTTTCTTAGCCACTTCGCCCGCGCCCTTGCCTTCCATCGGCACGCTGTCGCGCGCGGGCTGCGTGGAGCGAGTGCCGCCACGTCCGGCGGCGGCGGCAGCCGCGGCGGCCGCTTGCTGCTGTTGTTCCATCTCTTTGATCAGCTTGTCGAGCGATGCGATCACGCCATCCTCGACTTCGCGCACCTTGGGCCCGGCCCGACCCAGGTCGAGTCGGCGGCGCACGTCGTCCATGCGGCGCGCGATGTGGTCGAGCGATTCGTCCTTGAGGGCATCGAGATCGGCCTGCATCAGCCGGGCCACCGAAGTGAATCGCTTGGGCAAGTTGGCTTCATTTTCCAGTAGCCGCGCGATCGACGACAGGCCGGCGTCGCGCTTCAGCGTGCGCTGCTGCACCACGGCTTGATAGAACAACAACCCCGCCGGATCGGCGACGTCTTCCGGCTGCAGGCCATCCAGCTGCCCAGTCGCTTCGTCATAGAGCGTCTCTTGCACGAGCCAGCGGCCGTAGAGCAGTCGCAAATTCTGCCGCTCGATGGCGGCCGTCTTGCCATCGACCAGCCAGGTGACATCGGGCAGAGTGACCTGACGCCGGGGCTGCGAGCACAACGTCACCAGATCGCGCGCTTGCGGATCGGCCGCGGCAAATGTGGCGCAGAGAACGTCGAGCAAGTGGTCCTTGCCGCCGGGCAGCGTGGCGCTGGACCACAGGGCTTCGACCTGCGCGCGCGCCGGGGCGTCGATCGGCCGATCGGCCAGCCAGGCCAGGGCCTGTTCACGCACGCTTTCGGCCGTGGGAATCTTCCAACTGGCCTTCTGGGCAAAGTCGCCGTTCGGTTTGTTGTCGAAAGCCACGGCCGGCGCGGCACACAGCGCCGCCAGCACGATCAGCGAAGCCAGAGAACGCGGTACACTCATCGGTTCCTCCCTAAAACGATGTCGCGGGTGACCTTGTGAATGCGCTCTTCGCGCTCGGCCAGACGCTTGAGCGCTTCGAGCAACTCGGGCGTGTCGGTCTGCTCGTTCTTGGAGAGGGCCGCATAGCGCTCGGTGCGCGTGTTGACCCTCATTTGCAGGGCGCGAATCATTTTCAATTCCGAGAGCGTGTCGACCAGCGGCGACTCTTCCTGACCGCCTTGCTGGGGTTCGCCCTGTTTGTCCTTGTTCTCCATTTCCTTCTGGGCCTTTTGCAAGGCCGCGATCATTTCTTCCAACGCGGCGATGATGTCTTTCTCGATGCCCTGCGTCAGTTCGCCGACCTTGGCTTCGGCCAGTCGCTTGATCACGGATTCCATGTCGTCGCGCATTTCAATGACCGCCTCGGGAAACGACACGGCCGAACCTTCCTCGCGCAACACTTCCAGGGCCTTGTCGGCTTCGGTGGCGATCTGCCGTTCCTTGCCGCTCAGGCGACCGGCTTCGATTTCGTCGTCGCGGTCGCGTTCGGGCTGGGGCACCTTGTCGAGGCGTTTCGTGCCTTCGTACACTTCGACCTGCTGATCGAGCATCTTGCGAAAGCGGCCTTCGAGCATGGCCAAGGTGCGCGACACTTCCTCCTCGCGCAACTGACGCAGGATCTCTTCCAGGTCGGCCTTGGCTTGCTCGAGTTCCTTGATGGCCTCGGCCTGTTTTTCCTGGGCGTCCGAGCGTTTGGCCTCTTCCAGCTTCTGCTGGGCTTCTTTCATGCGCTGCTGTGCCTGCTCGAGCCGCTTTTGCGCGGGACTTTCGCTGGCGGGGGGCTCGTCGCTGGGCGGACTTACGTCGCCGCCCGGCGGTTGGTCCGCCGGCTTGCCCTGCGACGGCTGGTCTTGGTCTTTCGAGTCCTTGTCTCGCTGGTCGCCCGGCGGCGAATCCTGCGGCTTCTGCCGCTGCTTCTTCTCTTGGTCATCTTTCTGGCCCTGCGGTTGCTCACTGTCGGGCTGGTCGCCCGGGGGTTTGGGTTTCGGTTTGCTCTTCTCGTTGTCCTTTTCGCCCGGCTTGGCACCGGGGCCACCATCCTTCGACTTGTCATCCGGTTTGCCTTGATCCTCCGGCTGATCCTTGTCCTCTGCCTGACCTTTGTCGCCGGGCTTTTTCTGCTCGCCTTCTTTCGAGTCGTCGTCCTTGGGCTTCTTCTGCCGATCCTCCTGGGGCTGCGGATCCTCCTGGGGTTTGTCGTGAGCCTGGGCTTGCTTCGACGGATCGTCGTCCAGATCCTTGGCCAATTCGCCCGTCTTGTCGGACAGGTCGCTTTGTTGGTCGGCGAGTTTGCGCGGGTCGCCGCCGCGGCCGGTCTCGCCTTGAATGCCTTTTTGCTCCTTGATGATCTTGTTGACCCGCTTGAGATATTCCCGCACCTGCTCTTTTTCCGATTCGATTCGTTTGGTGCGGTCCTCGCTCATCAGGAGTTCGAGCAGCCGGGCCAGATCTTGCTGCACCTCGCTTTGGCCTTTCACCACCACGGCCAGGCGTTCTTGCTTGAGCAGCTCGACCAACTGTTCGAATTGATGGTCGATGTCGCGCTGCTTGCTCTGGGCCACGGCCTGACGCAGCAGGGCAGCGCGGCGGGGGTCGGTGGGGGCGGTCAGTTCGGCCATGCGCAACAGCAGCCGTTCGAGCTCGCGGAACCGCTCGGCCACTTGCTGTTGATGGTCGGCCAGGCCCTCTCTCTCGGGCTTGGCGGATGGTTTGGCTTCTGACGAGTCCTTCTCGGCCGGAGCGGGCGCTTTTGCGACCGGGACAGCGTCATCGTCCGCGACCTCCGCAGCAGGGGCCGGAACTGGCTGTGCCAGCGCGCTCGTGCAGAGGACCAGCGCCAGGCCGGCAACCACGATCGCCGTGAGCCAGGTTTTCGACATCAGACCTTTCTCCAACACTTTTCGGTCTCCCGCGGGCTTCGGCCCAACACAGGCCAGACCCAGCTCCGTCATTCGGTCAGGTCGCGCAACTTCTGCTTCTGCTTTTGTTTGGTTTCGGAGTTCACCTTCTCTTGCGCACTGATGACTTGCCGCAGCATGTCCAACACTTCGTTGAACGTCTCCAATTCCAACATTTTATCAAGCACCTGCCTCATTTCGATGAGAATTGCGTCCGCCTGGGCCAAGGCGGCGGCCTGAGTGGCAGGGGCGGCCTGCGGGTCGGCCAATTGCGTGGCCAATTGTTTCAGTTGTTCCTCCCACTTGGGGAACATCGTCGAGGCGATCCGTTTGAGGGGGCCGGCGACGCCTTCCTTGAGCCGCGTCTTCAGCTCTTCGGTGTCGATCCGATTATTGATCATTTCCTCGCGAATCTCGTCGAACGCCACCGCCACCTGGAGCGTCTCGTGGGCGCTGCGTTCGCCATTTTGCCGTACGCGTTCGACTTGCACCGACGGCTGGATGCCCCCGGGCCTGGCTTCGGTATCGCCCGGCTCCGTTGCCGGCTTGCCGTCGCCCCCCTCGGGCTTTTTCACGGGGCCGGTGACCACGCTGGCCAGCAGTCCGCGGGTTTCGGTCAGTTCTTCGACGATGGTTTCGAACCGGCGGCGAAGCATCAACTCGCGGGCCTCGAGCATCGACCGCAACTGCTCGGGTGTCACGACGTCGAGCACATAGCGCTGACTCGTGCCGACGTTCGGGCCTCCGTCGAGAGCGAACGTGTCGGCGGCCTGCACGGCCCAGTGCAGCTTTTGTTTCGGTTCCAGCTTCAAATCGCGCACTTCCAGGGCGTCGGCCACGGCCAGCTTTTCGACCCCGTCGGGCTCGGCGGCGAACGGTTGCTGCCGGGCGGGCGATTCGTCGACGTGATAATCGAACCAGATTTTCTCAACGCCATAGTCGTCCGACACCTCGCCGGCGGCGGGGAGCCGCGCCTGGGCCGTGATCGCGGTGCCGATGCCCTTGAGCTGCACGTTCACTTGCGGCGGTTCGTCGACAATCGCCGAGAGCGATAGCCGCACCGCCTCGCGACTGCGAATGCCGTCGACGTCGCGCAAAGTGAACAACAGCGTTTTGTCGCCGGCCAATCGCGGCACACTGAAGCTGAAGCTCTGCTGCGCGCCGGCGGGCTCGTTGGCAAAGTTCAGCTGGTGGGTCAGCGGCGAATTCTCGTCGGCCATGTCGTCGATCTGCACTGAGACCAACGGCTTGTTGGCTTCGGCCAGGATCGTGATCTCAGTACCGCGCGGCAACTGCATCAACCCAGCCACGGGCAAGTCGCGCGGGCCACGGTGCATGTAAGGGGGATACTCGCAGTGCAACGTCATGCGGCTGATCGTGGGGCTGTCGACCACCTCGAGATGGAAGGGCCCCGCGCGGTCGTCGCCCCCCTTGACGAAAAAGTCGAGCGGCGCGAGGACTCCTTTGAACGTGTGCGAATAGTTCTGGAAGGGAGCTTCGCCCGGCGCCACCACGCCTTCGCGACTCATGTTCTCGCGTCCGCGGGCACCGTCGAGCGTGGTGTAACGGACCTGGACGATTTCGGGGATGTCGCGGCCCAAGGCGGCGTCGGCCTTGACCACCAGGTTCCAGTCCGATCCGCGGGCGATCTTGGCGTCTCCCTGCTCGTTGAAACCTTCGACCAACAGCCGCGTGGCGCGGGGCCACAACTCGTCGCTCAACAGCAGATTGCGGCGGGCCCAGGTGCCAAAGGCACTCGATGCGCCCACGCCGAAGACGACCAGCGCGGCCGACAAAGCCACGGCCAGGCTGACGCGGCGGGCCAACGGAGCCACGTTGAAAATCCGGCTCAGATCGACGTCGTTGGCATGGTTCAACGCGTCGCGGTGCGTCAGGGCCAGCATGTCGGCGTTGAACTCGGCGGCGTGGTCGGGATCTTGCGTCAATTCGACGGCCGTCAGCAAACTGTCGCGGAACGCGCCGAAACGTCGCTCGACCAGCAGCGCCATGTTGCGATTCGAGAGCCGCACCAGCAGCCGCTCGAGCAGGAAGCGAAAGATCACGTATGCCAACGCGCCGGCCAAGGCCACCTGGGCGGCAATCCGCAGCAGCCGCGGCGGCTCGAACAACCAATCGACCGCCAGGCTGATCCAGAACGCGCCGGCCAACACGACCAGGACCATCGCCAGGCCATCGGCCCATATATAGGAGCGAATGCGCCGCCGCAACCGCGCGAGCAACGACTCCAGGGCCGGCTCGAGGTGGTTCGAGTTGTAGGGGGCTTGCGTGGCCATTGCGGAAATTGCCGAACGGTTGTTTATCTGCTGCTGCAAATCGGTTAAGCGAGTTTCGAAAGACGACGGATTAACCACTCCAGGAACAACAAGGAGCAAATTACGATCAACAAGCCTTGCAGCCAGTTGTGTTCGAACTCCCGGTCGGTGACGCCCGCCAGGTAGGTGACTTCGGTGCGATCGTGCAATTGATTGGCCAGGGGCGGCACGCCTTGCGAGCCCAGCACGGCCTCGGCGCCGACGTAGTAGAGCCCGCCGGTGCGCTTGGCGATTTCACTCAGCAGGGCATCGTTGCGCTCCGGATTTTCGCGCTCCAGGTCGGGCACTTTGACCTGAATGCGGCGCGAAAGCTGCTCAGCGTCGCTGTCGGGCACGCCCATCTCGAGACGATAGGTGCCTTCGACCAGCGCCGTGAACTGGCCGACGTACATTCCCATGCGCGAGGGATCGGCGGTGAGCTGCAAGGCTTCGCTGGTGCTGTCGGGCCGAATGACTTGCAGCGTCACGCTGGGAACATCGAGCGGCTCGAATTGCACATTGCTCAATTGGGCCCGCACCACCACGGTGTTGCCGAGCAAATAGCGGTCGCGATCAACCAGGAGCATACCGCGGCTCGATCCGAGCAGCAGGCGGCCTTGCGAAACGTGGCGAATGAGCTTGGTGTAGAACTGCTCGAAGTAATTGTCGCTCAATGCCCGCAGCCGCCACATCTCGCCGCTGCCCAGATAGAACACGCGACCGGCGCCGTAAAACTGGCCAGCCATGTAAGCCGGTCGCTGCTCGCCGATTTGAGCCTCGGGATCCGAATAGCGGCCGAAGACCGTAGCGCCGGGCTTCGGGCCGCGGACGCTGTAATAGCCAAACACGCCGGGAAACGTCAACCAGATCTGCTGGCTGCGAGCCGCGCTGTCGGCCAACCACAGGAACTCAGCTTCGAGCCCTTCGCGCGAAAAGTCGACCGGCCAGGGCACGGTCGAGCCAAAGCGGCCCTCTTCCATCACGGACAAGCGACGATTGAACTCGACCGGATACAACCCCCGCAACTTGACGAGCTTGGGATCCTGAATCCAGCGGTCCATCTGCACCGGCCCGGCCACGACGATCAGTCCGCCGGCTTTCTCGGCTACCCACCGCTCGAGCAAGTCGACCTGTGTCGAGTCGAGCTCTTTCCAATCGGGATCAAACGCCACGATGCAATCGTATTCGAACAATTCCTGCGGCGTGCTGGGCAGGGCGGTGAGAATCTTGTGGGCGTCCTGCGAGATCCCCTCGGGCGCCGATTGCAGCCAGACGTCGACCACGGTTTCCTTGTCGCGCTGCAATTGGTTGCGCAGGAAAATGTATTCGCGCGTGGGCCCGCTGGCGATCAGCAGCACCTTGGTCTTGCGATCGACGATTTCGATGTCGACTTCCTGCTGGTCGTCGTTCGGATTGCTGTCCTCAGGCGGAGCCTTGACGCGCAATCGATAGACGCGGCGGCCCTTCTCTGGAGGTGTAATGTCGAAATTGACCGCCACCACCTCGCCGCGGCCACCGAGCGTGACGCGTTGGCTGTTCTCGACCTTGCCGTCCTGGGCTTTGCTGGCTTCGCCCGCGACGTTCGACATCAGGTCGACCGACACGGTGCGATCGGCCAGTCCCTCGGCTTGCAGATAGCCTGTGATCTTGAAGCTGTCGCCCGGATAGGCCCGGGCCGGGGCCACCAGATCGCTGACTCGCACATTGGCCGGCCGGCGGTCGGTGCCGATGCCGACTGTGAAGATTGGAATCTTGGCATCGCGGGCCGTGGCGATGGCCGCCGAGGGATCGATGCCCGAGTTCTGCCCGCCGTCACTGAACAGCACCACGCCCGACACGGGCGTTGAGCGCTCGTCGTTGATCAGCTGGCGCAGCGACTGGCCCAAGCGGGTCTCGATGCCTTGCGGAACCAGCGCGGCTTTCAGATCGGGCGCCGACTTTTCCTTTTCCGACGTGCTCGCTGTCGGACCCTTCGTGGCGGCCGCCGCGTCTGGCGGAGTCTGGTCGGTTGGCGGCACGGATTTGGCGAAGGATGCCACACGGCTCAGGTCGGCATCAAAGCGATTGACGACGACTTCGTGCTGGCCGCGCAACCTGTCGATCAATCCACCCTCGCCCAGCAGCGCCACGACCTGGTCGACGCGATTCGGAGTGGCCGGCACGGCCGATGCCGTGGCATCGTGCAGTCCCATGCTCAAGCTGGTATCGACCAGCATCAGCACTCGGGAATTGTGTACGACCTTGCGCTCGGTCCGCTTTTCCAAGTGCAGATAGAACACCAGCAGGCCCAGCAGCGCCGAAACTCGCATCAGCATCAGCAGCCACGCCACGCCACGCGGCAGTTCGATGCTGTCGCGGCGCACCATCCACGCGGCCAACCCCACGATGGCCAGGCAAATCAGGGCCAGCACAAGGTAATGCCAACGCTCCCCAAAGGCTTGCACCCGGGCCAGCTCATAGGTGGTTCGCGTTGTCGTCTGAGCGATCAAGGGCCAGGTTCCCATCAGCGTGTGCTCCCCTTGGCCGAGGGGTGATAACTGCACGCATAGGCCAACACCTGTTCGCCCAGCAGGATCGCGATCAGACAATAGAGCAGGCTCTCGCTGAGATTGAAGCCGGCCAGTTGCTGGGGGTTGTAGTCGATGTCGGCCGCCTGGTGAAACTCATAGCGAACGCCTTCCAAACGGCTGGCCAACTGTTCGGCGTCGAGCTTGTGCAGGTCACCCTCCTCGCTCACGACGTTGAAGGCGAATCGTTCGATGCGCTGGGAGCCGTCGGTGCCAGTCAATTGCGCCTGGTAGATGCCGCTGGCGTCGGTGTCGGCCAGCACGGCGTTGTGGTCCGCCCGCGGCTCGACCGGTGCCGTGGCGGTGTCGTTGGCGGCTGGCGGATGAGTAACTGGCGCTTGTGCTGGATTGGTGGTCGTGGTCGCGTCCACGGTCAGCGTGCCGCCGCCAGCATCGCGTGGCAGGACAAAGCGGACCTGCGGAAGGAACTTGGCTTCGTCAACCGGCACGTCGAGCGGTGTGCCCACCAGGCGCGAAGTATCGGGATGGCGCGAGCTGGACAGATACGATTGCATTTCGAGCATGGCCACGACGTAGCTCGGATTGTCGCGGCCCCAGTTGTTCCAGCTTCCCAGCGACGTCTCGAGCGGCGAGGCCTTCGTGAGCACTGCCACGACGTGTCCCTCGCCAAACTTATGTTCGACAGCGAAGGGCGCCTTGTTGCGCAGCCTGGCAATCACGCGCGTGCTCGAGTCGGGCGCGGGGTTCCAATCCTTCTGTGCAGCAAAATAACGGCTGACCGTCACGGTGTTGAGAAAGCTGTTCCTTTCGCCGGCGAACACCGCGAAGATGGGATGATCGGTCACTTCCAGGTCGGGCGCTTTTTCCAGCCGATCGACGACCAACTCGGCGGGGCCGGCCAGGGGCAACGGAAAAAGCCCCTCGCCGCCGCGATACAGTTGCTCGTTGAAAAAATCGGCGCGCGACAACTCGCCCATGAAAATTCCCAAGCCGCCGCCAGCCTTGACGTAGCTCTCGAGCGCACCGATTTCCGCCGGCTCAAGCCGCGCGATGTTGAGCAGATAGATCGATTCGAAGCCGTCGAGTGCATGATCTCGCAAATAGCGCGGCGACTCGACCTGGGGCCGCAATCCGCTGGTGACCTTTCCGCCGGGCGCCAACGCTGTGCTCAAGAAGAACGCATCCTGGGCCTTGGCTTCGCCGTCGACGATCAACACGTCGACCGTCTTGGGCACTTCGAGCACCAGCGAGCGGGCATTGTCGGCGGTCACCGCATCGGTTTGCAGGCGGGCCACGATCTCGTGCTCGCCGGCCGTGGCAAACAACACCGGAAAGCGGCGTGTGATCAGCTTGCCGGCGGGCAATTCCTCGAACACGATCGCCGGTCGCGCGTGGCCGTCTTCCTCGAGCGATACCGATACGCCCCGGGCGTCGGAGGCGCCGAAATTGCGCACCGACACTTCGGCCAGCAGCGGCACGCCGGCAGCGCGCGTTCCCGAGCCAGGGCGCAGCGAGGCAATGGCCAGGTTTTCGTGGACGGCGTCAACGCAATTGATCAGATGAATCTGGGCGCCCGCCTCGTCGAGCTGGTGCAAGCTCTTGCGCAGCCCGGTCGGTTCCTGCCACTGGTTGGCGCGAAAGTCGGAAACCAGATAAATGATGCGGTCCTCGTCGGCCGGCTTGGGGGGCAAACGATCGACCGCGTCGAGAGCGTCTTGCGGGTCGGCTGCCGTTTGCGAGGGGGTCAGGGGGCCGAGCACCTTTTCCAGATGCGCCGTGAAGTCCGCGTCGAGAGCAACACCGAGCAGGTCGGGCTGTGTGCCGCGCGACAAGCGGCGAGCGCGAGAGAAGCGGAACAGGGTGAAAATCTGCGGGGTGTCCTGATGCGCGGCCTGGGCGGCCAACCGCGTGACCACGGCTCGGGCCTGATCGAACGCGCTGGTGTCGGCCCAATGATCGGACATCGAAAAGCTGTCGTCCAGGAGCACGATATGGTGCGTCTTGCTGCCGCCGAATAAGGCGCCCCATTGGTTGCGCACCAGCGGCTGGGCGACCATCAACACCACGGCCGCCACGGCCAACATGCGCAGCAATAACAGCAGCAATTGCTTGAACAGAATCGATTTCTGGTGCCGCTTCTGGCTCGCCAACAGAAACTCCATGGCGGCCCACGGGACGCGCCGATGGCGCATCAGGTTGATGAGGTGGATCAGCACCGGCACGCCGACCAGCGGCAAGCCCCACCAGAGAAAGGATTCGTTGACGAAACTAGGCATATCGATTAGTCGCGTAGCCTGCCTTGCCGGGAACTCAGAAACGCGGCCAACGCGGCATCGAGCGGTTGGCTCGTGCGCAATTGCACGTAATCGACGCCGTCTCGCGCGCACCCCCGGCGCACTTCGTCGAGATACGCTCCCAAAGCTTGCAAATATCCCTCTCGCAGCGCCCGCGGGTTGCAGGCCAGGCGCTCGGACAGCTCCAAGCCCTCGAACCGCGTGGGCCCGTTGAATGAAAAATCGAGCTCCTGATCATCCATCACGTGAAACACGATCACGTCGTGGCCGTGCTGCCGCAACAACTTCAGGCCCTTGAACAAACCCGTGCGCTCGACCAGCAGGTCGGACACCAGGATCATCAGGCCGCGCCGCGGATAGGCTTCGACCGCGGCCCGCAGCAGCGAGAGCATTTCGGTTTTTTCGCGCGGCTCGCTGGCTGCCAGGGCCTGCACGATCGAGTTCAAGTGGCTGCGCTTGGTGCGCTGCGGAACCTTGACGCGGACCGCGTCGTCGAACGCGACGCAGCCGACCGCGTCCTGCTGCCTGAGCAGCAAATAGGCCAACGACGCGGCGATCGTGCAGCCGTATTCGTATTTATCGAGCGGGCCCGAGCCGTAACGCATGCTGCCCGAGACGTCAACCAAGAGCGTCGCCCGCAGGTTCGTGTCTTCCTCGAACTGCTTGACGTAGTAGCGATCCTGCTTGGCCCAGACTTTCCAGTCGACGTGGCGCAGATCGTCACCGGGCGTGTACTCGCGGTGCTGCAGGAACTCGACCGACTGCCCGAAATACGGACTGCGGTGGATTCCAGACAAGAACCCTTCCACGATGTGGCGAGCGCGCAAGTCGAGCCGCGAGATGCGACCGATCGCTTCAGGATGCAAAAATCTTTTGGAAGCGGGCATCGCTCGTCAGCTCGTCCTCTTTGGTCGGAGTAATTGCCAGCAGCCGGTCGACGATGTCGTCGGACGTGACCCCCTCGCTCTCGGCCGAAAAATTCACCACCAGCCGATGCCGCAGCACCGGCTTGATCAGCGCCTGGATGTCCTCGGTCGCGACGTGTGTCCGGCCGTGGAGCAGGGCTCGCGCCTTCGATCCCAGGATCAGAAACTGCACCGCCCGCGGACCGGCGCCCCAGCTCAACTGGTCGGCGACAAAGTCCGGCGCGCCCGCTTCGCCGACGCGCGTCTGTCGGATCAAGGTCAGGGCATAGCGGATCAAGTGGTCGGTGATCGGCACCTCGCGGACGATCCGTTGCAGATCGAGAATCTCCTCGGCGGTCAACACCGGTTCGATATGGTCCGTGGCCGTGGTGGTCGTGCGACGCGCGATCTCGAACTCTTCGCTGAAGCTCGGATAATTGACGAACACCTTGAACATGAACCGGTCTTGCTGGGCCTCGGGCAGGGGATAGGTGCCTTCNNTGCTCGATCGGATTCTGCGTGGCCAAGACGAAGAACGGATCGGAAAGTTTGTGACGCACGCGGCCCACCGTGACTTGCCGCTCTTGCATCGACTCGAGCAGCGCGGCCTGGGTCTTGGGTGGGGTGCGGTTCACTTCGTCGGCCAGAATCACGTTCGAGAACAAGGGGCCTTCGAGGAAACGGAATTCGCGCGTGCCGGTGCTGCGATTCTCTTCGATGATCTCGGTGCCCGTGATGTCGGCGGGCATCAGGTCGGGAGTGAACTGGATGCGGCTGAACGAGAGATTCAAGGCCCGAGCCAAGGTGCTGATCAACAGCGTCTTGGCCAGGCCGGGCACGCCCTCGAGCAGGCAGTGGCCGCGGCTGAACAGCGAAATCAACAACTCCTCGATCACCTGGTCCTGACCGACAATGACCTGGGCCAATTGCGCCAGGATCTTTTCGCGGGCATCTCCCAGGCGGTGAATGGCCGCCGAATCGTGCGAATGGGCATGATCTGTCATGACGAGGTTCCCGGAGTCAGGTTGTGATATCGAGTTGTCTCGGACGGCCAGCCGTCGCGTTCGAGCAGTTAGACACTGCGCGACCCGCGGGAAGTTCCGCCGTGGCTGACGATTTTGGAATTGGAACGCACGCGTTGAGTCGCATACCTCGGCATCCCTGGAGGTTGGTTGGTCGTTTCAGGTTGTATCTCTGGCATGCGCCGCGGACCGCGCTGAATGGGCCGGCCGCGCCGGCGGGCACAACTCAGCGTTGATAAATGGGCAGAGCGCCGTTTTCGAGTTGCAGAATGGTCAAGTTGATTGCCGTGGTGTAAATCGGACCGATGTAGCCCTGGTTCCAGACGACGTATTTGCCGGTTTCGGTGGCCTCGCTGGCCAGTTTGCCGAAGACCTTGTCGCGATAGCTCTCCCAGTCCTTGCCCCCCTCGCGATAGCGAACCTGGGCATAGTAATAATGTGCGTAGTGCCAATGGCCAAAACCCTGATTCGAGATGTCGGCCAGGTTTCGCTTGCAATAGTCTTGCAGTTTGGGCACGTACTCGCTGTCGTAATCTCCGGCGTTGAAAAGACATGCGATCGCGGCCGCCGAGATCGCGGGGCGCCCGCCGCCACCCTTGGAACTGTATTGTACGCCGCCGTCGGAGAGGGTGCATTTGCGGATATAGTTCACGGCCTTGTCGATGATTTCCTTGGGCACCGGTATGCCCGCGTTGCGGCAGCCGCGGAGACCCTGGACCTGGGTGATCGTGGTCGAGCCCTCGTCAAAATCGCTGCCATCCTTGGCACTGACATAACCCCACCCGCCGGCCATCGTCTGGGCCTGGCCGGTGAAGATCACGGCCCTCGTGAGCACGTCAATCAATTCCTTGCGGCGGCTGTCGTCCTCCTCCTCGCCGAGGACCTGGGAGAGAAAGAGCATCGAATAGCCGTGGCCGTAGGTGTAGCGATCGTCGCGCCCCGGATCGCCGATCAGGCCGTTGGCCCTGCTGCGCGAGAGCAGGTAGTCGACCGCCATGCGAATGTTCTTGGAATACTTGCCCTGCGTCGTCGTCGAGCCTTCGCCCAATAGCGCCACGCCGGCCAGGGCCGTCATGGCGGTCGGATACCGGCCGTCGTTGGCCGACCAATGACCCAGCCGCGATTGCGTGCTGGCAATCCACTCCAGGCCGCGCGAGACAAGTTTTTGGATCCGCGGATCGCGCGCGTCGGCCCGTGCGGTGTTTGGAGCGCCGACCGCGACGAGACCGATGGTCAGGACGAGCACGCCGATTGCAATGCGAGAGAACATGACGAACACCTGTCGGTTACTGGCCTGTCAATTACTGGGGTGGCGCCTCGTTCGCCGCGGGTTTCTCGGAGGCCGGCTTCTCGGCTGCCGGCTTTTCCGCGGGCGGCGGCTGAGCGTCGAGCGGCTCGTCGGTCAATGCCAAGGCAATCTGCCGCGAACCGATGCTGACGGTCACCGTGCCGGCGGTCGGATCGCCGTTGAGTTCGAAATTGGTAATCGCGCTGCCGGGCAGTTGTTCGTTCTGATAGACGACACGACCCGTCCGCTTGTCGAGACACAAGACGGACAGTTTTGGCTCGCGCTGATTGAGCGGTCCGGAGCGGTGCATTTGTCGCGCCATCACGAGCACGGGCAACTCGCGCGGCTGGCTCAGCAGCAGACTTTGCTGGGCCACGACCGCCGGGGCCGGCCAGAGGCGTTTTCCACTCGCGGCATCAAAGGCATAGATCCTCCCCGTGATCAAGGGACTGTTAGCCACGTTGGGCACGGCCTGCACGCTGACGTTGGGCTCGTTGCGGGGCGGGCCGTTGGTAACCAGCAGATAGCCGTCGCGGAATTTGAGCAAGTAGATGTTCATCAATGAGCTTTCGGGCTCGAGATGATCGGCAATCAGTTGCTTGCCATCGGCCAGGGCCAGCAGCAAAAAATCGCCATTGGGTTGCACGACGCCGACGGCTTCGGCAGCCAAGACGGTCGCCTTCGAGCCGGCTTCGAATTTCTGCGACCACACGACCTGCTCGAGCCAGGGATTGCGCATCTGCATGACCTGATTGGCGCCTTGCACATCCCAGGAAAGGACCAAGCGGCCGAGCGTTGCCATCCGCTTGTTGAACGTCGCGATGCGACGCGTGCCCAGCAGCTCGCCCGTGGCGGCTCGCAGCACAAGCGTCTCGCCGTCGCCGGTCGGGGCCACGAACAGCAGCTCTTCGTCGCCGAACAGGTCGTTGCCCAGGCCGACGTTCTTGCGCGTCCAAAGGGTTTTGCCACTGAGCGGGTCGAGACAATACAAATCGTGCAGGCGTTGAAAGTAGATGCCCTCGGCCGTGACCAGAACACCACCGCCTTGTCGGCGGCCGGCCGAATCTTCCGAAACCGTGCGGGAACCGCCCCAAGGCAGATTCACCATCCGCGGACCAATGCCCTGGGACGCGGAAAAGACGGCTACCTGATCGTTGAGATCCTGAGTCCAAAGAATCCGATTGGCCGCGCCCTCTCCGGCGGCTAAAGCGTCGATCGCGATCAACTGGTTGCCGAGCGAGACCACGAGCAGCCCACCGTCGGCATTCACGTGGTTCAACAGCAGGGCGTTGTAACCGTTACGAGTCAAGAAACGCCGCGTGCCCTGTTCGTTCAGTGCCAGGCGGAAGCGTTTGCCGCCGAGGCCATCGTGCGCGGACAAGGCCTGCTGCTGCGCATCGTAGGAGACCGTAACATCGTCGAAGAACGGCCCCCCGTTTCCGGCGACTTCCAGATCGATCGGCCGGGCAACGCGGGGCTGGGAGCCGGCGCGCGGCGGCGCCTTGTCTTCCTTGGCCACCACCTTGCCAGCGGGCCAGGGGCGCAACGTCGCGAGGCCCTTACGCACCGGATCCTCGGCGGGCAAATCAGCCACCAGCTGTTCGCCTGTTTTACCGTCCTGACAGGGCACCTTGGCCAGGCGACCCGCCAGTTGACGGTAGTAGACCACGGCCAAATCGACGCGGCCGGCCTCGCGCAGCATTTGGGCCATGCGGGCGGTGGTCGCGGCCGACTGCGCCAGGTCGCCCGAGCGTTCGCGAGGCCGCATCAGCAGGTTTCGTTCGAGCAGATCGTCGTTCGAGAGCATGGTCACCAGCGCGTCGCGGACCGTCTCGGCCAACGGATGGGCGCCAAACAGGCCCAGGAAGCCGCGCAGCGCATCGGCATTCTTGGCGGCCAGAGCGGTTTGCATGCGTGTCGACACGACCGCGTCGATGTGCTCTCGCTGTTCGGCATTGGCCGCCTCGCGCAGCAAACCGAGTTGAGCGCGGACCCAGCGGTCGCGGCGCACGGTGACCTGACCGTCAATCGTGTCCAGCGCCAAGGGCGAATGCTCGTCGACAAGCTTCATATACGTTTCGAAGGCGGGCGTGACGTCGCCCGCGGCTTGCAGGCCGAGGGCCTTGAGCCGCAGGAATGTCAGACGATGCTGCGGCTGTTCGATTAGCCCATCGAGCTCGTCAAGACTGCCGCGATTGGCCGCGAAATCAACACGCAAACTTTCGAGCAGGCTGTCGACGAGTTGCTGCCGCGTGCTATCCTCGTTTTTCAGCCGGTAGCTGCGGCGGAACAGGTCGACGGCCTCGGCCAGCGCGCCCTGATCGAGCTTCACTTCTCCCAAGCCCGCCAGGGCCCGCGGATCGTCAGGATGATCGGCCAGCGTTTTGGCGATCTGCTCCTTGAGGGAATCGAGCTGATAGTAGGCGTCGACATAGTCAACGCCCTGCGAAATGATGCTGCCGCGATAGCAAACCATATTGCCCGGGATGCTGCCACTGCGCGATCGCGATCGTTGCTCGATGCGGCCGGACGCCAAATTGACTTTGGCAACCTCGGCACTCGAAAGCGGCAGGTAATAGTAATCGCCGCTCGCGAATCCTCGACCGCTGGGCATGCTGCCGGGCGGAAGCTCGAGATCGGCCCAAGCCTTGTCGCCATCGGCCAGGCGCAGGGCGGTGACCGAGTTGCGGCCGACGAACACGATGTTGCCGTGGTGCACGCAGGCCACGTACAAACCGGGACCGCGGCTCTGCTTCCACAGCTCCTTGCCATCGGCCAGGTTCAGGCAGTACATCATGTCGGCTTCGAGCGGCGTGACCAGCACGCGGCCGTCGGAAATCGTGACGCTGCCGTCGAACCAGCGTTCGTTCGCGCGGCGGTCGCCGGCCACATAGAACGTGGGCCGCACGGCATTGAAGCGATCCGAAGGATACTGCTGCGCTCGCGGATATTGATAGCCCCACAAGAGCGAGCGGGTTGTCAGATCGATGGCCACGATCGCGCCGGCCGCGGTGGGACAAACCAGCACGCCATCGGCGAAGCTGGGCGCGGCTCCGGCATTGCGGCGGAAGCCGTCGGCGACCACGCTCTGCTCGACCACGGCCAGTTGTTGCGACCATTCGAGCGCCCCGGTCGAGGCCGACAAGACCACGAGGCGGATTTCCTGACCCTTCATTTCGGCCAGCGCATAGAGATGACCCAACAGCGGCAGCGGGGGGCCCAGGAAAAAGGCGCCGGCTAACTTGGGCTCGTCCTCGCCCGTCAGCCCGCCCACCTCCCATTTGAGCTTGCCCTGCGTGCGCAGTTCGCGGGCGGCCAGGCGATTCGTGCCGCGGGAGTTGGGGCTGTAATTGCGATGGCCGTTGGGCATTACGGTCATTCGCGAATTGTAATTCAGACCGGCGAGCCCCAAATCCTCGATGTAATAGACCTGCGAACCATCGCTGCTGAGCGTGCCGTAGGTGGCGTCATCCCACATCCGCTGGTCGAGCCCCGCGAACAGTTGCTGCGTGCCCTGTACCGGCTGTTGCGCGGTGCCGGCCTTGAGGAACTGTTCGAGCGAATCGTCCGTGGCCGGATACTTCCAAATCAGTTTGCCGTTTTGAAAATCGACAGCCTGCAGCGCGAACGCCGTTCGCATGATGATCACGTCGCCGACGGCCAGGGGATGCAGGCTGGGCAGCGCCACGACTTCTTGATTCAGCAAATCGCGCCGCACCTTGCCGATGAACTTTTCGACGGCGCTATCGTCGGCGGTCCGCTGCCGCCAGCGAACGTTGAGCAACGGTTGTCCGCCGGAACTGAAGGCGTTGCGACTTTCGTCGCCCCGATAGAGTGTCCACTGCTCGGTTTCGCTGGCACGCTCGACGTGCGGCGTGCCGACGTGTTCTTCCATCCAAGCCAGCGCCTGGTTGTCGTGCGTGAACAACTTGACCGGCTTGCCAGCCAGCAGGACTTCGCTATCCGAGTGAGCCCGTTTCAGACGTACCAGGGTTTCCTTGGCCTTGTCGGGTTCGCCCGAGCGCAGCCAACTGGCGGCCAGCATCAGCGAAAGAACGGGGTCCAGTCGCGCTCGCGCGCTGGGAGTCTCGCGCAGCCGCTCGAGCGAAAGCGCGGCGGCCAGCGGCCGGTGATGATCCAGATGGTGCCGGGCCAAAAGGAATGTGGCGTCTTGTCCGGCCTCGGTGAAAAAGAAGCGCCGCGACACTTCGGCAATCTCGGCCAGGCTGCCCGTGGCCGTGGCTTGCTTGAGCATCTGCTGGGCGCGGGCGCCAAACTGCAGTTCATACGACTGGCGTCCTTCGGCGGGCAGTTGCCCGATCAAGCGCCCCGCCTCGGCCTTGAGGCTGCGATAGACGGGTTGATCGGGGTTGGGTTTGAAGAAGAAGTCTTCCGCGTTCTCCAGCAGCGATCCCAACAGCCGCACGCCTTCGCCAAAGCGGCGCTCCTCGAGCAGTTGCTGGGCTGTCTCCAAGCGGCGTTTGGCCGTGCGATCGGGAGGCAGAAAGACGCCATCGAGCGAAAGGTCATCATCGCCACGGACCTCGGCGGGAACCACGCGCGGCGCACGCGGAGGCCGTGGGGCGCGTGGCGCGGGGGCGGGCGCGGCGGGTTTTGGGGGATCGGCCTGCTTCGGCGGATCGGTCTGTTTGGGTGGATCGGCAAACACTAGCGCCGGCCAGAGCATGACCAGCCAGAATGCCCAGCCGGCCGCCAAACGACTGTGCGCTCTCGGTCGCTCCATGGGTGTTTCCCTCACCTTTGCATCCCCGCGGCCACTTGAAGCGGCGAATCCTTCCACCACGGTCGCTCGGTTGCCCCGGGGCAACGCTGTCTCGTTGATTTGCCGGTCTACACCGTTCATCGGCACCGGGCAGGGCCCGTTCGCTCCGGCGATGCCAACCTTGCCGATCGCGGGAGCGTATCTGATCCCGGGGGGCTGATCACAGGTTCTGTCGCTTGTTCCCTACCACCGCGCTGAAGTGCCACTCGCCAGCAGATGGCGAACAATCGATACGGTTTATCTTAGTCTCTAGGCTTAATTTTCACAAGTATTGGCCAGCGTGTAAGTTAAAAGCGTCGCTGCATCGGTTGGGGCTCGCTTGCGGCGGGGGTGCCAGACGCCACACAGGGCAGGTCGGCACGGTGGCTCGTGGCAACAAGCCCAGGAGCGCCTCGGGGCGCGATGGTCGGGCCGTCGGATGTCGCGTGCCAAGCTTGCCGTGGGAGCCAGATGACGCGGCGAGGCGGTCGTCCTGGCGGAAAATTCGGAACAGCCGGCGGCGCGATCTTGGAATAGAACCTATGGTTGACGTGGTCGACTGTACGCTGCAAACCGCGATTTTTCGCACCTTTTCCGCGAAAATACGGGTTTTGTGGCTTGCAATTTTGATGGTAACGATTTTAATCATCGCGTCCCTTATGCGGGACGGACGAACTTTTCCATTTCAGCAAACCCACAGGGAGGGTCAAAAACTATGGCGAAAGCCGCAGCAGCCCCAGCGAAGAAGGCGCCGTCGAAGTCCGAGGTCACCAATAACATCGCCGAAGCCACTGGCTTGTCGAAGAAGCAAGTGAGCTCCGTGCTCGATGCGTTGGCCAGCGAAATCAAAAAGAACCTCTCGAACAAAGGTCCCGGCGTGTTCGCCGTTCCCGGGCTGGTAAAGATCGAAAAGAAGAAGGTCCCGGCCCGTCCGGCCCGCAAGGGAGTGCCCAATCCCTTCAAGCCCGGTGAGCTGATGGATCAACCGGCCAAGCCGGCCAGCGTGAAGGTCAAGGTCCGTGCCTTGAAGAACCTCAAGGACATGGTCTGATCTCAGGCCCGGTTTCGCGACTGCAAAGACGGCCGCTCGGCCAGACACGACTCACGTCTGACATGCAAATGTCCCGCGCGTGAGCGAGTCTGGACGAGCGGCCGGCTTGCTGCGCGGACGCAGCAAGATCCCCGTGCTAGAAATCGCCGCGCCGCGAAGCGCCGTCGTGTCAGGACCCCAATCGGGCCGAGGCACCGTCAGTTAAGCCTTTCGCGACCGGCTCTTCTTTTTTGGCCGGCGTGAGGATTTGCCAGCGGACTTTTTCTGACGACTCAGATCGGCAAGCTTCACTCGCTTGAGGTCCGCGACGAAACGGCGGGAGTTTTGCTCGCAGAGGCGATTGATCTCGTCGATTGCCGCGCGCTGTTTGGCACTCACCGGTTCGAGCACGCTCGGCTCCAGGCCGGCTTCGACGCCCACGACGATTTCGAGCAGCGTGATCCGTTTGGGTGGAGCGGCCAACGCATAGCCGCCACCGGGGCCCGACGTTCCGCGCAACAACCCAGCGGCCACCAACCTCCGCAGGATGCGATAGAGAAAACGTGGTGGGAACCGGCAGCCGCGGGCGATCGTGCTGGCGGTGACATAGCCCTCGCCGGCCAGATCGTGGATCTGTAGCAAAATTCCGACCGCGTAACTAACCGAGCGGTTGAGTTTCATGCGGGCCTCGAACGAGGGAGCCTCAATGCCATCGTGCTGACATCCGTGCAGCCCCTCTTGAGCGCGGAGCGTTTTTGAATCTTACACGCTGGGCCGAAAGCTGACTAGCAACTGCGCGCGAAAAGATTCGCCGCGACGCTCCCTTGCGCGGAGTTCGAATCATCCCAGCGGCACGACCGGCAAGGTTATCCACGTAGCGCGTGCGCGAATCGAAGGCATTGCTAGCGCCGACGTTCCGATCGCTTTGCAAGACAATACGGTCAGCGCGATCGATCGGTTCGTGGCCCATCGCGATCGCCGTCTGCTGGCCAGGGAGTCTGCCAGGCGACTTGCGGCAATCGGTTGACCCCGTAGAATCGAACCGATGACTCCGCCAGCCCTCGAAGCGACCATGAACTCACGCGCCTCCGCCGCCGCAATCTATCGAGAGGTCACGGCCGCGGCCCTGCTGGGGTTGGGGATCAATGCCGCGCTGGGGGTCGTGAAGCTGACCGGTGGTCTGCTCAGTGGCTCGATCGCCCTGGTCTCTGACGCGGTTAACTCACTGGGCGACGTATTCACTTCACTGATTATCGTGATCGCACTGCGCGTGGCGCAACGTCCTCCCGATGCCGAACATCCTTACGGCCACTCCCGGGCCGAGGCGATCGCGGGGTCGAACGTGGCCCTGCTGATCGGACTCTCGGCGTTGGCCGTGGGCTGGGAAGCGATCCAGGGGTTGCGAGAACCGGCCGCCGTGCCCCCCGTTTGGACGTTATGGATTGCCGGCGCGAACGTGTTGATCAAGGAGACGCTGTACCGCTACAAGGTGCGCGTGGCACGGCGCACGGGGTCGGGTGCCATCATGGCCAATGCCTGGGACCACCGCAGCGACGCCCTGTCGTCGTTGGCGGTGCTCATCGGCCTGACGGCTGTGCGCTGGGAACCGGAGCGTTTGAGCTGGGCCGATGCCGGGGCCGCCTTGATCGTCGTGGCGGTGATCGTCTGGTCGGGGGTCAAGCTATTTCGCTCGAGCGCCAGCGAGTTGATGGACGTGCAAGCCCCGCCACTGCTGGTGGCCGAAGTCCGCCGGGCCGCGGCCTCGGTGCCGCGCGTGAAAGGGGTGGAAACTCTGTGGGTCCGTAAGTCGGGACTGGAATACTTCGCCGATATCCACATCGAGGTCGATCCACATCTGACGGTCGCCGAGGGACATGCGATTGGACACCTGGTCAAGGACCGGCTGCTGGAGCGATTCACGGTATTGCGCGATGTTTTGGTGCACCTTGAACCGTTTTCCGGCCCCTCGGCCGCTCGACAGCAGCAGGAAACGGCGCCGAAGCCGTCGTAGTCCACCGCCTCAAGCCGGCAATGGTGACGATGCCCGACCAGCCAAATGGCGGGCAAACAGCCCTAAGGCTGCGCCGAAAACGATGTGCGCAGCCAAAGTCACGGCCACGAACAGCGCGGTCAAGTGAATGCCGAAGAACCCGGTATATGGAGTGAACAGCATGGCCAATTCGAGGCCCGCGGCCAGCACGACTCCCCACCACCACCTGCGGCGCAACGCATCGCCGATCATCGCCAGATACATGACTCCAAACGTGATGCCGTTGGAAAAATGATAGGTCCAACCGATGAAGTGCGCGGCCAGCGAATACGTCGGCTGCTCGAGAGGCTCGCCGAGAATCATCGCTCCGAAACGGGGAAACACCTTGAACAGGTTCATGGGCGGCACCACCGCCGACAGTCGCCAGGCCTGCGAAAAAACGAACGGCAGGCGAAACACGTCATAGGCGCAAGCGGCCACGAAACCGGCGATCGCCCCCACGACAACCGCTCGCGCCAGCACGCCGTCGCCCCGAGCATGGTCGACGACGGCCAGGACAATCAGCGCGACGGTCGCGGGCAGCAAAATCGCCAAAGTGAACTGCCGCATCGAGCATAGGCCGTAGAATTCGGCCAGCAAGCACCAAATCGACGTCGACGACAAAATGAAAACAAGCAAACGCCCCGCGGGGTTCCAACGTAGAAGGGGCGGGGGCTGAGACGTACTTGGGCTCACGTTCATCGCGGTGCGGCACGGTTTTGGAAGGCCAGAAAACCCCTCACCGAATCATCATAATCGATCGAGCGTGCTGGGAGCGTTTTCGTTTTTTGCTTTTTCGGTAACAATGGAGAGTTCGAACCGTGACTCGAGCGGAAACTGGATGCCGCCGGCGCGAATCGACGGCCGTGTAACGGCTGGACCGTGACGACTTTTCAGAATTTGGAGTAGCGATGATCTTGCGGCAAGTTATGGTGCGCTGGCTGTTGGGCTGCCTTATGGGCAGCGCGGCCTTCTACGGCAATTGGGCCCGGGCCGCCGACGCGGCAAAGGTGGAAGAAGCGTACCAGGCGGCGGTCGAAGCCTATGTTTACGCGTTTCCGCTGGTGTTGATGGATGCGACGGAGCAGTTGATGACGGTCTCGAAGATTCCCGGGCTCAGTGCTCCCACCAACCGGTTTGCCCACGTCGGAACGTTCCCCAAGCCCACGGACCGTTACGGCGTCATGCCAGTCGTGGACGCCCTGTTCTCGATGGCCTGGCTCGATTTGTCGGAAGAGCCAGTCGTGATGCACGTTCCCGACACGGCCGGCCGTTACTACGTGTTGCCGTTGATGGATGCTTGGACCAACATGTTCGCCTCGATCGGCAAACGAACCACCGGCACCAAGGAAGCCAAGTTCGCAATCACCGGCCCGGGCTGGAAGGGCAAGCTGCCCGGCGGCGTGAAGGAGGTCAAGGCGCCGACGAGCATGGTTTGGGTCGTGGGCCAGGTGCAGACCAACAGCCCTGCCGACTTCCCGGAGGTTCACACTCTGCAACGACAGCTCACGTTGACACCGCTTTCGCAATTGGGCAAGGAAGAGCCCGAACCCGAGTCCGCCTCGCCGGGCGGATTTCTTAACACGCGCAAGTCGGAGCCGGAAATGCCGCCGCCGATGAAACAGGTCGAAAGCATGGATGGCGCGACGTTCTTTCAGACGTTCGCCAAACTCCTGATTACCAATCCTCCGGCCAGCGCCGACGAGAAAACCGTCAAACGACTGGCTGTGCTGGGAATCGTGCCCGGCAAGGAACTCGATGTCAGCGCATGGGACGAGTCGATGAAAAAAGCGATGGACCGGGCGGTCAAAGCTGGACTCAACCGGGTCAGAACGCGGCCGGGAAGCTCGACGACGCGATTCGAAAACGGCTGGACGCTACCGCGCAGCGGCGTGGGGAGCTGGGGCACCGATTACATTTCCCGGGCCTACACTGCCCAATCGAACCTGGGCACGCTGCTGCGTCAGGATGCGATCTGGCCGCGAAGCAAGGCGGACGACAAGAACCGAGACTTCACCGGTTCACACCGCTATGTGATGCACTTCGACAAAGGCCAGACTCCGCCGGTCAATGGGTTCTGGTCGCTGACCTTGTATACCAAAGAGCTAAGCCTGTTCGAGAACTCGATCAAGCGTTATGCCATCGGCGGGAGCACCAAGTTGACGTACAACGAGGACGGTTCGCTTGATCTTTACATCCAAAGCGATCCGCCGGCCGGAAAAAACAAATCCAACTGGTTGCCGGCGCCCAAAAAACCATTCCACCTCGTCATGCGATGCTTTTGGCCGAAAGAGGCCATGCTCGACGGAAGCTGGAAAGTGCCGCCGGTGAGTCGCGTGGACTAGCAATCCGCTGGACGCTTCCACGGGCTGTCAACAGGGCATCCGCGCGCCCTTTCTCAACCGGAGGACTCGCGCGGGCTACCTCTTTGCTTCGATGATCTTCAGGGATCCATTGCCTTGAACTTCGATGACCTTGCCTTCTTTCAGCATTTTCTCCAGGTGATCGATCGTCTGCTTCGTGACCTCGAATTTCGGCGGCGCGCCCACGACGCCCGGTTTGCCGGCAACGGACTTGAATTTGAGGGCCGTGAGGACTGACGACACCAGGGCTTCATCCTGCGTGATCAGGTTATTGGCTCCTAACAAGGCGATTGCGACGCACGCCACCGTGGCACTGGCGAATTTCTTCATCGAAAAACTCCCGGCGTGATATCGGCCGCGTTGGCCAATTGGTCGCGCGCGTTGGAAGGACGAGTGGGTTGGATAAACGCTATTTCGCGGCAACCGACTTGTTCTCGATCGTCTCAACGGCCGAATCAAAGATCCGCACGTTCTTGAGCAATGGCGTCGATTCGGCGACGAATTTTTGATGGTCGGGCGTGCGGGCATAGGCGCCCAAGGCGTCGCGACCGGTGAAGATCATGTGCAAGGCGACGTCGTAATTCTTATCGTTGAAGCCGCCATTGATCCGCTCGTCGCGCGTGCCGACCGCGAAGAAAACGATGCCCGGGTGCTGCGATAGCCGCGATTTGCAGGCCTCGATCAGTTTCGCCTTGTTTTCGTCCGACGGTTCCTTGAGAGAAAAAAAGATATTGTGGCCCAACATCTTCGTCGCGGCATCTTCGGCACTCTTGGTCTCATCCGCCGCCCAAGCTGCCACAATCGAACCACCGAGAACTAACGCGAACATCACGGCCGCCGCGAGATTACGAGTCATGATCTGCACCCCTGGGACTTTCAATCGAACCCCGGCGCGCTCGCCCGCGCGAGCCAGCACCCTACTTGCACTGCTCAAGTGACCGCCCCGTCGTCTGCCTGTCAAGTGCCGCGGCGATTGCCGGTCAGCCGGAGCGACTCGACACCAGCGCGGCGGCAATCTTCCGGACGGTAGCGAGCAGATGCATGTCCTGACCTCGGGCCGCGATGAGCGAAAGGCCGACGGGCGAGGCCGCGGTTACAGCCAACGGCAGGGAAACCTGGGGCAACCGTGCCAGGCCGGCGATCGACGTTAACGACAAGGCACGGCGATAATAGTGCCCCTTGCGATTCTGGGCATTGGTCGCCTTCAGCGGCGCTGGTGCGGGAACGGTCGGAATGCACAGCAGATCGCCGGGCCCCATCGCGGCTGCCAGGCAGTGGTCGTACGCTTCGCGGCGGCGGGCCGCGGCGCCGATCGTCCGCCGGTCGAGGCTGCGTGCCAGCTCGAAGCTGGCGGCCGTGGCCGGCCCGAACGTCGGGCGTGCATCGGCAATCCAAGCGCTGAGAGAGCTTTGAATCTCGGCGAATTGCAGCGTATAGAAGGAGTCGACCCAGGGCTCCAAACCACCACCGGCAGCGACGCCGCACCAGGCGTCGAGCGATGCTTTCCGCAGCCGTCCAGGAAACAAAACCCGCAACTCATCGAGCACCGGGTCGAGCGCCACGCGCACTTCGGAATCAATGAGCGAAAACGCCTCGTCGAGCAGGTGAATGGTCGGTTGTGTCGGCTCGCTGATCGGATCGCGGGCCAGCAGCACCGAACCCACGCGTTCTAGAATCTCGGAATCGTTGGCAAAAAAGCCGATGGTATCGAAGCTCGGCGCGAAGGGCATCACGCCCGCCACCGAGATGGCGCCGTGCGAAGGGCGCAATCCCCAAAGGCCACAATTGCTGGCCGGCACGCGTACGGAGCCACCCGTGTCGCTGCCCAGGGCAAAATCGGCCAACCCACACGCCACGGCCGAGGCTGAACCGCTCGACGATCCGCCGGGCACGCGATCGGGCGCCGCGGGGTTGAGCGGCGTGCCATAGAAATGGTTTTCGCCGATGAGGCTGAAGGCCATTTCGTCGGTGATGGTTTTTCCGACGCACTCGCCGCCGGCGGCCAGCACCTGTTCGACACAAACCGCGTGCAACTCAGCTCGCGGATGCGTGTCCCGCCAACTGGGGTTGCCACACCCCGTGTTGTGGCCGGCGACGTCGATCAAATCCTTGACGGCAAACCGCAGCCCGTCGAGCGGGCCGCGGGACGTCGCGGCCAACGAGAACGTTTCGACGAAGGCTCCGCTCTGTTCGACCGTAATCTGCTGATTTGTGGGCTTTGTCATTTTGCCTTGCGCTCCCAATGGGCTCGGTCGCATTATAGCCGGCTCAAGGGCAAGGCGGTCAGCTCCTGTGGCTTAGCCCGTCAGCTTAAGAAATCTCTTTGCCAGCTTGGGGCCGGTGCCAGTGTCTTCGTGCTTGAAGAACACGTAGGCGTGCTTCCAGCCGGTGGAAGTGGCCCGTGCGATCCAGCCTGCAAGATCTTTGGCCGTGTAGCGTTCGCGCCGCAGCCGCAAGTAACCCCAGCCCGCGGTATCGATTAGCTCGGGGCTCGGAGCGTCGTCGACGTCGGCCAGGCACAAGGCCGCCGAGGCTTTTCGCAGGCAGGCGAAGATTTCGTCGTCCAACCAGCTCGCATGCCGGAACTCGAACGCCACCGGCACTCGGCCCTTGATGAGTTGCAAAAAGTCTTCGAGCCGCGGCATGTCTTTCTTGAAATTGGGCGGCAATTGAAACAACACGGGACCTCGCCGCTTTCCCAATACCGCCGTCGTGTCGAGAAGGCGGTCGAATTCCTCGGCAACATGAATCAGCCGCTTGCGGTGCGTGATCGTTTGCGGCGCCTTGATCGCAAATCGAAACTCCTCCGGCACCTGGCTGGTCCAGAGTTCCAGAACGCTCGCCTCGGGCATGCGATAGAAGGTGTTGTTGATTTCGACCGTCGAGAACCGCTGGGCATAGTAAGCGAGCATTTCCCTCGCCAGCAATTTTTCAGGATAGAAGCCGCCCTTCCATTCCTTGTTGCTAAGCTATACCCACTCGTACCGACGCAGAATTGCATAGGATGGCCCGGAAGCGACGAAGCCCTGGTCTGATGGCTCCTCATGCGGTGTTTGCCGGTGGCCACTGGCACGGCGGCTGCAGCCAGGGCAATCGGATGCCGAGCAAGCCTTGCATTGACGCGCGGCCTTGCACTGACTCACTTTCCGTGAGAGTGCGGCCGATGTTACGCGAGATTACCGAATTGCAAGGATCCAATTCTTGCGGGAAGGGCGATCCACTGGTCACGAGCAGCGACCGACGACTTGGCAGGCGTTAGCATGCGCTCGTCGGCGGCGCGGATATGACTGGATAATCGGGTCGAGGGTCCTTGCACTTATGATCGTTGCAGTTGCCGCCGGCACGAAAAATCGCGCCCTGCATGGTTGAGTCCTGCAGCTTCGGCCCGATCTGGCCACATTGCGGGCAGGTCCAGGTCGCTACGTAGGCTTTTCCCTGGGATCGACCGTCAAGGCGGAAGGAGATTCCGTTGTGTTCTCGATACTCCGTTTCGGCAAGGGGCGACTGCGATCGTCTTTTCGACATAACTCACTCCGGGGACCACGAAATTGCGCGACAGTACAGCATTCGTCTTCACGCGGCGCTCAGCCTGCCCAACAAGCCAAGCAAGTGCTTGCACGCGTTGAAAGGTCTCCAGACTATAGCAGCACCGCAGCGCCGCAGTGCCGAATTGTCGCGAGACCGGCAAACAAAGATCGCCCCAACCCCCGTCGGGATAAGCCCTTATCATGCCCGAACGATAGGATTGCTCGGCAACTTATTGTTGACGATTGGCCTCTGGGCCCCGGGCATCGGAGTGAAGTGTAAGCCGATAGGCCCCAGCCTGCTAGTCACCGTGGTCGACTGCGTCGGATTAGGCGTTGTTGATTGTCTCGAACAGGGAATAGACCTGATTGCGCAGGATGGTCTCGGCGGAATTCAGGCTGCCGTCGGCGTTGGCATCCCAGAGGGTCCCTTTGCGAGCGCGGGCGTTGGCTCGTGACAGGAGTTCCGTGATCGTCATCACGGTGTTGTCGTTGATGCCGAAGGCGGCGCCGCCCGCGCCGACGTTGGCGGTCGAGCCTCCCAGGCCGGTGCTGGACACTGCAAAGCCGTACGATGCGGCCGCGTTACCGGCCAGGGTAGAATTGGTCACATAGATGTTCAAGGCCAAGGCGTCGGCATCGGGCTTCGACGCCGGTCGGCCGGCGGTCGTGGCATCCACCGGTGTCAGCATGTAACTGACCACCGAAGCGATCGCGGCGACGCTGCGCCAAGTCGCGGCGCTCGCACCGGGCTCCACACTCGCCATGTCGTTCATGCTTCCGATCGAAATGGCGGACCCAGAGGTGCGCTCCGGGATTGAGCGAGCGGCGGAGGGAGCGCGAGCAAGCGGCACACCGTTCATCAGCTTTTTCACGCCGACCGAGATGCTCGCGGTGGCCTGCGAAGCCGGCTTCCGAGACGTCCAGCACGTGTCGTCAGCCGCTCTCGCACAGCGCTATTTCGCGGGCCGAACGGATGGCCTTCGGCCGCCCGATCATTCAGAGGAGCTGCTGGTGGCGACAACGTAGCGCTGACAAGAGCGTGCTTGGCGTACAATGAGCGGTTCTGGGATGACAACGAGAGCGACTTGAGATACATCGAACAACAAGGGACGAGCGATGACTGAGAGCAAGGTGAAGGTGAAGGGCACGTCGCGCGGGAGCAAGCCAGGCAAGTCGGCGGCCAAGTTCAACTCCGCGCGGAAGGCGGGCGACAAAGCCAAGCGCGGTGCAGGTAAGGCCAAGCCGTCGAAACGCCCTGCAGGCCATGAGCAAGCAACCGGCAAAGCCGCTTCCCGGCTCATCGACCAGCGGATCCGCGACCTGGAGGGATGGCGCGGCGAGACTCTGGCCCGCATGCGGGCACTGATCCTGGAAGCCGACCCCGAGATGACCGAGGAGTGGAAGTGGATGGGCACTCCGGTCTGGTCGCACCACGGGATTGTCTGCACCGGGGAGTCGTACACGAAGGTCGTGAAGCTCACGTTTGCCCGCGGGGCCAGCATCCCAGACCCAGCGCGGCTCTTCAATTCCAGCTTGGAAGGCAACACGCGCAGGGCGATCGACATCCACGAAGGAGAGAAGGTCGACGCGGGCGCGTTCAAGGCGCTCATCAAGGCCGCGGTCGCCCAGTATGGCTCGCCGTCGAAAAAGGCCAAGCCAGGCGTCAAAGAGGCCAAGCCGACCAAGTCGCGAAAAGGCGAGAAGGCTGCCGTTGTCCTCCTCCCGGGCGGCAACCCGCAAATCGCGAAAGCCGACGGCGACGTCCCAGTGCAGGCGTACATCGCCGCGATGCCCGGCTGGAAGCGCGACCTCGGCAAGCAGCTCGACGCGCTCATCGTGCGCAAAGTGCCCAACGTGCGCAAGGCCGTGAAGTGGAACTCGCCATTTTACGGCATCGAGGGCCAGGGCTGGTTCCTGGCGTTCCACGTCTTCACCCGCTACGTCAAGGTGAGCTTCTTCCGCGGCACGTCGCTGCGACCGGCCCCACCCGGCGGCACGGGCAAGGAAGCACGCTGGATCGACATTCGCGAAGGCGACCCGCTCGACGAGGCGCAGATGGCGACGTGGGTGAAACAAGCCGCCGCGCTACCCGGCTGGCTTGCGTAGTCGACCATCCTGAGGATCTGTCTTCGCCCCAGCGCCATATATTTCGCGTGCCACCGCACCCCAAGGCCGGCTTCGACGGGAAAGTGGTGCGCTCGATTTCCTTCAACAGCTTTGACCCGGGGACCAGAAAAGTCTTGACGCGCTGCAAGAGTGCTTCGCGGCGGGCTTGGCGCGTTTGCTAGCCGCCTTCAAGCTTTGCCGCCTTGGCACGACGGATCGCCCGCTGCCGATCATGGCGAATCGTCTCGCTTGGCTTCACGTAGTATTCGCGTTTCCGCATTTCTCGTTTCACGCCGCTCCGCTCGACCAATTTGCGGAATCGTCGGACCGCTTCCTGAATGCTCTCGCGGTCCCGGACATTCATATAAACCATTGAGTCTCCTTGATGGGGTGTGTTCCCCAGTATAGCCGCTCGTCGCCGCTGCATTCTTTATGCGCCAATCGGCATCCTGAGCAACTTCGTTCCAAAGCGACGCATTTATCTCCAGCTGCTGCCAGCGGGCATTTTCGGTATGCCGAGAGAATAGAATGATGACTGTGTGCGCGTCGGCAATCGCTTGATTCATGAAATCGATCGAATCGGTGCCAAGTGTCAACTCCTTCGTGTCGACCTTGGTCTCGTGCCCCGCGTCGCGCAAATCAGAGGCAAGTATGGTGGCGATCGCCTTATCTGCCCCGGCGTGAGAGACAAAGATGTGTTTCATTGACGGTCTTTCTGTACAGTTCGGCGATCGCGCTTCAGCTTTGTCTTTCCGTTGTGAATTGCCGCCGCTTGCCATTCTTCCCGCAGGCGTTCCAGCAGTATCGCCGCAGGCTCGTCGCTTGGGTCTTGCGGAACAAGTTCACCGCGGAAGGCTTTCGCGAGGATTGTTTGGTCGAGCTGATCGAGCGAGTCGTATGCTTCGCGAAAACACTCCGTAAGCGTTGTGACGGATCCCAGAAACTGATCGATTGCGGTGGCCAAGGCATCCTGCTCGGACAACGGTGCGAGGGGGACGGGCAGGCGACGCACATCGCGTAGGTTTAGTCCGGGTGACCCCCTTCCCGAAAACTGATCCAGGGAATATGAGAGAATCCAGCCGGCCCGTTGGGCCGGAAAGGATTCATCATGAAGAAGCGACATAGTGCAGAACAGATCGTAGGGCTGCTGCGTCAAGCGGACGTGGCCTTGGGGAAAGGGGAGAAGGTTCCCGAGGTCTGCAAACAGTTGGGGATCAGCGAGCAGACGTACTATCGTTCCACAAAGTCAGAAAACTTGGCGCCGATTATTAGAAGTGGGTAATCGTCGGCGCGCGAGACTCCTCCGATGAAATTGCAACATGAGTCTGACCTTGCCGAGCTTGCTTTGCGGCTCGTTCTCGCGAGCGGTACCAGCTCAACTCTAGCCGAATTCCGGGCACCCATAATCGCCTGTCAGGCCACCGAGCGGGATTTCCAGCGAGCATGAGAAGGGGCTAGCTTGGGTCCAGGAGCGGCAACGAGTGCCCTGGTCGGCGGACGGAGCCGCCGACCTCCTTCGCACGACGTGAGCTCCAGCTCACAACTCCGTCTGACATCGTCGATTGCGACCTAAATAAGCGGCAGTTTTCATGGCATATGGGATAGGAGAGTTTATCTATCGTTGGTCGGCTGCGCCGATTCGATGAAGCGCGCTCATAGTCACCCATCCGTGCCATACGGTACTCATATCCTCTATCTTCATGACGACCAACTTTAACATCTAGCCGACAACAGTCGGTTTCAAAGCCCTCAGAACGCAGCCAATCGCTAACCTGAGCGCTTTTTCGCTGCGCTCATGACGCCCCTGTGACGGGCGTCTCTGTTCGCCCAGGCGTGGTGCCGGGGCGGTTGTGTTTCTCCACACGACCGCCCCGCTGGGGGCGGTCTCTCTATCAGAGGAGGTCGCTTCCATGATCACGATTGCCAAGCCGCTCCACGAAGACGTCAAGGCACACGAGAACCATCGCTTTGTTGCAATGCTGCCCCGAATTCGCCGCCAAGCCTCCGTGGCGTTTCGCCGGCTGCGGCCTGACCGCAAGGACGAGTTGATTCAGGAGGTAGTGGCCAACGCCTACTGCGCGTTTGTCAGATTGGTCGACCAGGGCAAAGCCGACCTTGCCTACGCCACGCCGCTGGCCAAGTTCGCAATTTGGCAAGTCACTGCCGGCCGCCAGGTCGGCACAAAGCAGAGCCTTCGCGACGTCTTGTCGCCACAGGCACATGCCGCGGGAGGGATTACGGTCGAACGACTGGACGAGTTTGACTACGAACAGGGCGAGTTGCGTGCCGCACTGATCGAAGACCGACGGGCTACGCCGGCTGACACAGCGGCAGCACGGATCGATGTGGCGGCCTGGCCCCGCTCGCTCTCGAACAGGAGCCGCCGGATCGCCATGACGCTGGCGATGGGCGAATCGACCAGCGGCGTGGCGCGGCAGTTCAACTTGAGCTCGGCCAGGATCAGCCAGCTTCGGGAAGAATTGAAGACGAGCTGGGAGAGCTTCCACGATCGGGGGCAGCATCAAGCCGGAGGAGCCTGTCCGCATGGCCAGGCAGCCGTCATCGTGTAGCCCGAGTGGCTCTCGATGCAACGTTACCCGGCGGTCCGCGATGCCTAGTCGGTGTCGCGGCCGCCTCCCTATATCAACGGCCCCCAAACGTGGACAATCGGAGTCAAACCGCTGAGTTCGATCCGGCCACCGCAATTCCCACCGGGTAGTTAGCACTACAGCGCTAGTCCGCAC
>PLYM01000257.1 GCA_003153375.1 Planctomycetaceae bacterium | reverse complement strand
GCAGAAACCGGGCGATTTATAGCGTTTCCCGCAAGTCACGCCCGACGCTTCGAACTAGAAGCCATATCGTGACCCAGGTCGGGACTACCTTTTGGCTTGCTGGTTTCCGTTCCATTGAATCGAGTGCGACTTGTGCCTTAGAGCGCGCATTGCGAGCAAGAACGCACGCCGCGCACAGGCTTCGGTCTGTGGGCTAGCGACCAGCGACAGCCTCGGGCCCATTGAAACCACACACGCAGGCGGCGAGTGTCGGTAATGCCTCATGCATTGAATGCAATTCGAGGACTCGGGTCTGTCAAAAAGCTTGACTGGTGCGCCAATTGCACAGGGTGGCCTTGCGAAGTCGATTCGACCAATAGACGCGCGACGGTCAACGAGTACCGCTAACGCGTTGTCCTCGATTCAGACCGGTTTTACCGGCAGGAGAAGTGCGATGTCGGAGGTCCACCTGGAGCTGTTGCCAAGGGTCGCAACTCGCACTTCTCTATGCCGCAGGGCGCCGATATAGCGCAGCTTGTTCAGCTTCGATGCGGTAGTTCACGAATTCTTCCCATTGGCCGTTGAGGTAGATAGCCCGTAGGTGGAGCATGGCCTGGGCGCCCTCAACCATCCAGCGCATGCCGGTTTGTTCGAGCCGGTCTTTCACCACGTGCCGGCAGGCGCCCTCGGCCACGCCGCTGCCGATCGGGTAGCCCGCCGCCAGGTATTCGTCGTACCGCATGTGCTGTCGGTTGTTCTTGTAGTAGCCGATCACGGCCGATACAGTGCGTCGCCGCGCTCCGCGCAAGGCGTGTTCGTCGCACAGCCGTTTGAAGCGGCCGATCACGTAGCCCACCTTCCCCTCCAGCAACAAGCGCAGGTGGTGGTTGACGAACTCAGCAGCCTGGCTACTCCCTTCACGGTGAAACATGTGGGCCACATCCCACAATCGTTCCAAGACGTGGAACAAATCCAGAATGCCCACGGCCCGCGAGAGCCACTCGTGCTGCACGTTCCACAGCGCCACCTCGCCATCCATCAGACAGACCAAGGTCTTCTTGCGCTGTCGGTCGCGCTCGTGACAGGCGATCGCCATCTCGATAAACACGCATTCACGGCCGGTACATGAATCGCCTTCCGCCATTCGTGTCATCTCGGCCCAGACCTGTTTATGTTGCGGCACCGGCCGGTCGACAGCGCACTCTTTGCGCGCGATCTCATTCACCACCTCGTCGGCCGTGCGGCGGAAGCGGTCGATGCTGTATACCGCGCCGACGTAGGCCATCTGCTTCTTATTGGCCTTTTCACCTTTGCCGCGTCGGGGGCCGCGTCGCACCCGTTCTTCTAGCGGACGGCGCATGGGCACACCTTTGCCGTCGGCCGTGGCCACAAGGAGTTCGGCTTCTTCATCCGGTGGTGGGGCCGGATGCTGGAGGGTGAAACTCTCGGCGTGTTCGGCCATCTGCTGGTTCATCTGTTCGGCCGCTCGCTGGCTGGGCGCCAATCCTAACAGGTGCCGCAGGTCGCTCGTCGCCTCCTGAAACGACTCCTTCACGCACAGCCGTTGCAACCAATCTTCCAGCACGTACGAAAATTCGCCAGCCGGCAGACCTAACTGCTCGTCCAACGGGCAGCGCTCGACTTTCTGGCCCGCACGCACTGCATAGACGCACCGCCGAATCCGCAGTTCGCCGAAGATCGACAGATAACGGCGGGTGTGCGGCTCATCGAGACGGCGAACCGTGTGTTCGCCGGCCGGCAGTTCCTTCCCCGCGTCGCCGTCTCCCTGTGCGGCCACGAAGCCTTCCAGCATCGTCCGTCCGATTTCCAACAGCTGAGCCATCAAGCCCCGCTCAACCAGGTCGATGCGCTGGCGGTCGGTCACGGCCACTTCCACAAACTGCTCGATTTCCAGTAACTGCCGCTGCGCCTTGAGAAACGCACGCTCCTGGGTCATCATCATGGCTGGGTCTCCTGTCGGGGTGTGAACGATTCGCTAGCACCATTCGTTCTACCCGCGGAGGCCCCCTTCTTCATCTTCGCGCCAGCAAACGACGTAACCCGTTACATTTCAGTGTGCTGCCACCCGAGAAGTGCGAGTTGCGACCTTGCCAAGCGAGCGTGATTTGCTGGTGCGTATGCTAAGCGCCGCGGTGAAGGAAAAGCGGGTTGAAGTACGCCGCACCGAGTTCTCGCGAGAGATGCGCCATGACCTGGAAGTTGAAGAAACGCAGATTGAGGAATTGCTGAACAAGCTTACACACGCCGCCGAGGTCGGTTAGCCGATGTGCCTGAGCGATTCACCCAATGGACCTGCCGGTTTTTCGGCGGCTTTCTTCTTGCCGTTCCCCTCCCGACCTATACTGGGTCCCATGCGCCAGCCCATTGAGGATCCTTTTGAGAGCCCACTGACCGAGCCAATTTACCGATCCCGGGTCGAGTTGCTGCGGCGCGCGGCAGGAATGGGTGCTTTTTTCCTAGCGTTGTACGATGCCTTCATAGGCATAGTGTCGGTCGTCGTCTTGCCACTTAAGCTCTCAATGCGCCACTTCACCACCACCGATTGGTTTCGCGTTGGTGAAATAGTGTTTGGCTGTTTATTCGCGACGGGCCTTTTTTGGGCAGG
>PLYM01000223.1 GCA_003153375.1 Planctomycetaceae bacterium | reverse complement strand
GGTGCCGGGGCGGTTGTGTTTCTCCACTCGACCGCCCCGCGTGGGGCGGTCTCTTTTCAACGGAGGTCGCTCTCATGATCACGATTGCCAAACCGCTTCACGAAGACGTCAAGGCACAAGAGAACCATCGCTTTCTCGAAATGCTGCCTCGAATTCGCCGACAAGCCTCCGTGGCGTTTCGCCGGCTGCGACGTGACCGTAAGGACGAGTTGATTCAGGAGGTAGTCGCCAATGCGTACTGCGCGTTTGTAAGGTTGGTCGACCGGGGCAAGGCCGACGTCGCCTACGCCACGCCGCTAGCCAAGTTTGCAATTTGGCAAGTCACTGCCGGTCGTCAGGTCGGCACAAAGCCAAACCTTCGTGACGTCCTCTCGCCACAGGCTCATGCCGCCGGTGAGATCACGGTTGAACGGCTGGACGAGTTTGACCACGAGCAAGGTGAGCTGCGTGCGGCACTCATCGAAGACCGACGGGCTACGCCGGCTGACACGGCCGCAGCACGGATCGACGTGGCGGCCTGGCTTCAATCACTCTCGAACAGAAGCCGCCGGATCGCCATGACGCTGGCGATGGGCGAATCGACCAGCGGTGTGGCCCGGCAGTTCAAAGTGAGCCCAGCCCGGATCAGCCAGCTGCGCGAGGAATTGAAGAGTAGCTGGGAGAGCTTCCACGATCGGGGTCAGCATCAAGCCGGAGGAGCCTGTCGGCATGGCCAGGTTGCCGTCAGCGGGTAGCACAAGTAGCTCTCGATGCAACATGACCCGGCGGTCCGCGATGCCAGGTCGGTGTCGCGGGCCGACCCCCCTTTATCAACGCAAGGAATGGAGCCAAATATGACATGGAAATTCATTGGAGGAGTCAGCAAGAAGCTCGGCTCGATCGATCGTGGCTTGCTCGAAGTCTCGTGCCAGATCGAAATCGAGTTCGACGAGACCTGCAGCAATGACGCTGACGACATCCAGCGGCGAGTCGAGAAGGCTTATGCGGCCTGCCGCGAAAGTCTCCGAAGCAGAACTGCGCCGTCAAGTGTAGAACAGTGGACTGAGGGAGTGGCTAGAAGCCATCTATCTCCGGGCAGGCGAAGATCAATTCCACAATTTGGTCCGCGTGTAGTTCGGAGATGTGAACCTCTAAAAAAGGCCAATCATTTCCTGGCGGTTTCGTGCGTTCCTGACCGGCCCACGCGCCATAGCGGTCCGCTTTACGCAGTCGTTCATTGATCGTCATGCCGATGTAGAGATTGCCCGGTGCTTCGTAGTCTCGCGCGCTGTCGCGTTTCGTCCTGTGAGCCGCAGCGGAGGCGGTAAGCAGAGGGATTGAGCGGGTAAGACGTTGTGCTGCCCGGGGCTACTCCAAGCCCAAATCCGCCAACAGGCCATCCAGCGCGTCATCGTGGGCGTTGAATTGGCTGGCGAATTGCTCGACGGCTTGCAGGAGTTGGGGGTCGTGCAAGGCGGTTTGGATGGCCTTGGTCACCGGTGGGCTGGTGAGCACGTGCTCGAGGGTGTTACGGAGCGAGGGGGTGTTGCTCGAACTGCTGCCCAAAATGCTCAGGCCGCTCGAGATCGCGCCGGCGACTGAGGGGGACGGCGTGGGCGACACGACACTGGCCGTGGGCGAAGCGGCGGCCGATCCGCCGCCGTTGGGAGCGAACGGGCCGGTGGGGTTGGCCAGGTAGTGCAACGTGAACACGCCACCCATCGCCACCGAGGCATCACTGCCGTCCACCTTGCCGTCCTTCGTATAGTCGGCGAGGTTCCACACGGGAGTGGTCCGGCCGACGATATTGTTTAACGGCACGTTGTAGTCGTTGCCGTCGGTCTTGGCCAATAGCGGCGTGTCGGCCGCGCCCGAGTCGCCCACGGCGCTACCAAAGTAGAAGACGTCATCGGTGCTCAAACCCGTATTACCACCGGCATGCACATCCACTTCCAGCCAGGTGTTCTTGATCGCGCCGGTCGCCCAGGTGATCTCCAAACGGTCTGAGCCGCCCGAGCCCGAACCTAACCGCACCGAGATCGCCGATGGCGTTGAAGCCGCGCTCCAGGTGCTCAGCTGGTTGTAGGTCGTGGTGACGAAAGCGGCCGGCGAGACCTTGAACGTGATGTCGCCGCTGGTCAGATTGATCGCCGAGTGCGTGCCGATCCCGCTTTGCAAGTCGACCATGATGCCGGTGATGCCCTTGTTGAAGGAGCTCACGTTCGCGAACGTCGCCGTGCCGGTGCCGGTGTAGCCGGTCTTGTCCGAAGCGATCGCGGCGTCATCGCTGGCGTTGACGGCCCCGTTGTTGCCGTCGTATTTTGAGTTGTTGTAGAATAGCCGGTTGCCCAACACCTGGCCGCTGGCCACGTTGACATTGATCGTCGCGGTGACCGGCGTGCTCGATAGCGTGCCGTCGTTGGCCACGAAGGTGGCCGTGATGGGCGAAGTGACCGGGCCGCCCGCGGTGTTGTTGTAGTTGATGAATCGCAGAGCTTGCTGGTAGTGACCCACCGTGTCGGTGCCACTTAAAGTCAGCGTACCGGCCGAATAGCTGCTGGTCAGCGCCAGGCTGACGCCGCCCAACGGTGCCAGGCCCAGCACGTCGCCGGTGTGAAACGTGGCCAGGGTGACCGTCAACGATTGCAAGCTTGTCACACCTGACGGCGCGCCGACCGTGGCCAGAATATTGCTCTCGATCGGCACCGTGCCCTGGTTGTACCAGGTCGTGGTAAAGTTCGGCGCACCCGAACCGGCACCGGCGGCCAGGCTGATCACGGGCGGAATGTTAATCGTTGCGACGGCCGTGTTGCTGGCCAACGTGCCGTCATTGGCCACGACGCGGATCGTCAAGGAGTCGGCGCCGGGGCCACCCGATGTGTTGTTGTAGGTAATGCTGCGCAACACCTGCTGATAGTCGGCCAGCGTATCGCTGCCCGACAGGGTCAGCGCGCCGCCGCTAAAGGACTGCGCAATGCTGGTCCCACTGGTGTTGGCCGCCAGCACATCCGCTGCCTGCGGCGCGGTCAGGGCCACGACGACCGAAGTCAGGTTCGCGCTTTCGAGATCGGTCAGCGTTGCCGTGGGATCCGTGATGTGGACCGCGCCGGCGTTGCTCCAGGTGGCGGTGAAATCGCTGCCGGAGTTGCTCGCGCCGTTCAAGTCGACGACCGGCGGCGCCAGGACGTCGAACTGCAGAGTCGTCGAGGCCGTGCCGAGACTGTTGCTGGCCTGGAACGTGGCGCTAATCCAGCCTCCTTCGGTTGGCCCGGGCGTGTAGGTGACCACCCCGGTCGTCGGATTGACGCTCATCGTCGAAGGTCCGCTGAGCAACGCATAGGTCGGCGGTTCGTTGCCATATCCCAACAGCGTGACTTGCAGCGTTTGCCCGCTGGGCACCGATGCGTAGGAAGTAACCGCGCCATTCCAGAGCATGCTGTATAGCGATGGCGCAAACAGTGGCTCGGCCGAAGCCGGCGCCGATCGCGGCGATTCCACGCCCGTCCCGCTGACGCTGGTCACATAGAATGTGTAACCCGTCAGTTGAGGCACGGTAATGACGGCCGACGTTCCCGACACGGCGCCCGACACCAAGGCATAAATGATCGTGGATCCGCTGCCCTTGGGATCGTGCAGGACGCGCCGTTCATAAACATTGTAGTAGGCGGCGCCCGATACTGCGTTCCAGGATACTTGAATTGAGTTGGTCGAAGCGCCGGCGGCGGTGACCCCGGTCGGGATCGTCGGATCGGGAATCGTGATCGTGGTCGACGCCGTGACGCCGGTGTAGTTCGAGTCAAGGCTGGCGAAGGTTGCCACCGCCGTGTAGGTTCCCGGATTGACCGGGACCGACGTCAAGCCGTTGTACGTGTACGTCATCTGTCCATTGACGGGCGTCGAACCGTCGACGCCGGTTGCCGTGGCGGTGATACCATGAGGCAAACCGTCGTAGGAGATCGTCCCCCCGCCCGCGAGCGCGATCGTGGGCACCGCCGGATCGATCGTCAGCGAAGTGGTCGCGACAGTGTCGACGTAGTTCGCGTCGTTGCTTGTGAACGTGGCCAGCACGTTGTAGGTTCCCGCCGCCACCGGTGGCGTCGACGAGCCGTTATAGGTGATTGCGAAGTCTCCATCCACCGGCGTCGAGCCGTCGGATGCATAGGCCGTCGCGGTCACGGCATGGGAATTCGCGTCGTACGTCGCCCAGGTATTGTCAAACGCGATCTGGGGAACCGTCGGCAACCCTTCGGGCGCCGGCAGCGGAGCCGACTGATAGAGCGTGGCCACAGCCGCTCCGGCCGTGTTGAATCCGCCCATCACGTCCAGGGTGCCGTTGGCATCGATGGTCGCGGCGGCGCCCCACTCTGCCGAAGGCAGCGGGGTATCGGCGGTCCATTCGTCGGTGACCGGGTTATAGATGGAAACGTCCGAGACGGCGCTACTGGCCGTGCGACCGCCAATCAAGTAGATCTGCCCGTAGGCGCCGAACACCGCGGCCGTGCCTGCCAAAGCCTTGGGCATGGCGCCGGCCGTGGACCATTGATTCGAGACGATCGTGTACGAGTAAACCGTGTTGACCGGCGTGCCGCTCGTGTTGTAACCGCCAAAGACGAGGATATGCCCCGCGCCGTCGCTGGCGGCCGACGCGCCGTAGATCGCTTGTGGCAACGGCGCGACCGTTGACCAGGCATCGGCCTGGGGATCGTATTGCTCGACGCTCGCTAGCGCGTGATTGGTCGAGTTCAGCCCACCGATGGCATACAAGTCTCCCGTGGCCGGGTCGGTCGCCGACGCCAGGCGGTAGCGAGCCGTCGACATGGCCGGAGCCGTGATGGTGTCGCCTTGCGTCCAATAGTTCGCCACCGATGCGGTGGGCGTTCCTTGCGTGGCGCCACCGAACAAGAAGATGTCGCTGAGATACTTGTAACCATCGCTGCCGACCGGGCCATTGCTGCCCGTGGCCCCGACGCCCAAGCCATTGCGTCCACGGTCGGCCGCGCCCGTCGTGGTCCAGACGTTGTTGAAGGGGTCGTACTGGTAAACGCTGCTCGGCGTCGTATTGCCGTTTGCGTTCGTGGCGCCGCCGAACAGCAAAACCCCATCGCCGGTCGCCACGGCTGCCGCGTTGCCGCGCGCCGCGGGCAATACCGCGCCGGCCGACCAGGCCAACCCGGTGAGCAACTGCCGACCCTCCAGCACCTCGATTCGGCGGGCACCGCGACTCAACGAGCGTCGCGTTGAATTGCTCTTTGCAGTCTTGCGCGACTGACGACGAGCGCGCGAACCTATTGGATGCCACATGGACATACGATCCCCCGGTGAGATAAGGGTGAACACCCCCGGATTCAATAGGTCTGCGATGGCATTTATAACACAGCAGCCCTCGCCACTGCAATTATTGGATGATTGCGGAAACGCGCATTTTTTCCATGCCGTCCCAGCCGCGCTGGGCGCTTGAGCAGGCGGTCGCTGGCACCGGACTCGGCCAACTCGCGCCTGATTTTCAAGACTCTAGTGCTCTGTCACAGCCTGATT
>PLYM01000177.1 GCA_003153375.1 Planctomycetaceae bacterium | reverse complement strand
GCCACCGCCATCCTGGCGGGACTCGCAGGCGACCTGCGTGTCGTCGACGATACGATCGTCGTCACCTATGACAACGCGCCCGATGCGGACTTGCTTCGTCAAAGCTTCGAGAACCTGCCCGAAAAGCTCGCAGCCGAAGGCGTCAGCCCTTCGATTCCGTGGCTCTACGACTTCAAACTAGACTTCCGCTTCCGATGAACCGCAGTACGACGGCTCCCGATGCCAAGAGGTCCAAGAAATAGGCCCCGAAAAATAGCTGCTTTCGGAAGCGCTCATGCCGGCACGCGTGCCCGAGAACACGATGCCGGGTAGTGGGCCAGTTTGATTCCTAGAATTTGGTCGAATGGCACGCGGCTGGCAACAGTCCCACAATATCTTTGATCGTCCAGGTCCGATTGGCAATCCCGGCGGCGCGTGCCGGGGTGGTCTTGATCGTCATGTGCTTGCGGCAAAAGTTGTGGTGCATGAAGTCCAAGGCGATTGAGTAGGCGAGGTTCTCGGCCTTCTTGCTGAAGGCGTTGGTCAATCGGGTGAACCGCCGATTCTTCATGCGGATGTTTAGGTTCTGGCGTTCGGCGTAGCTGGTCGAAACCAAGTCCATATCGGGGTTGCCGTCAACTTGGCGCTTCTTGGTGCCTAAGCACTTGGCAGGCGAGTAGGACCGCTCGGCCGTCTCGGTCTGGCCGTACTGCTTGATGAGCATCGCATAGTCCACTTCGCCGCCCATGTCCGTGTGGCGCTCGCGACATCTCGTCGCAAAACGCCGCTTCGCGGCGAAGGATATTCTTCAACGGCATCGACGTAGACCCGGTTGCCGTCGCTGGTGAGTTGTACGCGGTTCGCTAGGCGGCTGGACAGGTCCGAAATGAAGGCGTGAGCATTGGCCGCGTCACGCGCCCCGAGCCGCCATGAGGGCACCAGCTTGGTTTCGGCATCGAGCGCGGTCCAAGTCCACATGCTGCCGACACCCGGCATGCCCTGCATTTCCTTGGGCAGGTTCTTATCCTTGGCATAACAAAAGCACCAGATTTCATCCAACTCCAGCCGCTTGCAGGGCAGGTTGCGAAGCACGTTGTCTTGATAGTCGAGACAGGCTTCGCCGACTTGCTTCAAGAGCTTCAGAACGGTGTCCTTGGCCACGCCGCTCAGTCGGCAAGTCGACCGGATCGAGCATCCTTCAACCAGGGCCGTGACAACCGCGGCGCGCTTTTCTGTGGTGAGAATGTTCATGCCATTATTATGCGTGAGCGGTCACGCATTGTCAATATGCCTTTACCTTGCAGGTAAAAATAATTTCCGATCGGGGCTTGCATTCGTTTTACCTAAAAGGTAAAAGATAATTACAGGGACACCCGATCATGGAAATAGGGTTCACGAACGCCAGGCTGGCTAAGCTGTGCAATTCAGAGGGGAAGCTGCGCGGGAAATACGGGCCTGTGATGGCCAAGTTGATCCAGCTACGCCTCGGGCAGCTTAGCGCTGCCGAGACATTGGAGATGATGAAGGGGCTGCCGGGCCATTGTCATCCCCTGACGCAGAACCTTAACGGCCTGTTTGCAATCAGCCTAGAAGGCAAGGAACGCATGGCCTTTCGGCCAGATCACGAGCCTCTGCCACAACTGCCAAGCGGTGGTCTCAATTGTAATCTTGTCACCAAAATAGTCATCGAGGGCATCGGCGACTATCACTAGAAACGGGGGTCATCAATGGCAACCGCAGAACGATATGCGTTTAATCCAGATTACGCGATTCCTCCTGGCGCAACGCTAAAAGAAGTTTTGGAGTCACGGGGGATTTCGCAGGCTGAATTGGCAACACGAATGGGCATGGCCGACAAGACGATCAGCCAGATCATCAACGGCATCGCGCCGATTAGTTTCGACACGGCCTATAAGCTGGAGCTAGTGCTTGGGATTGCGGCGAGCTTTTGGAATCGGCTGGAATTGGCCTATCGTGAACGTCTGACGTTGGCTGACGAGACGCAAAAGCTGAACGCTGATGTTTCTTGGCTGAAAGAAGTTCCGGTTAAGGAGCTTGTCGAGCGCCGCCTCATAGAGCCCACTAACGACAAGGCCGTTCTGGTCCGACGACTTCTGGAATTCTTCGGTGTTAGCAGCGTCGAGGCATGGAGAGGAGTTTTGGCCGGTTCAGCCATTCAATTTCGCGGTGGCCGATCGCACTCCAAATACCCTGGATATGTCGCCGCATGGCGCAGGATCGGAGTATTGCAGGCGCAGGAAATTCAAACCGAACCGTTTGACGCTCAAGAGTTTTACAAGGCTCTCGATTTGGTTCGATCGTTAACGACGCGGCATGCGAAAACATGGTTTACGGAATTGACTTCCATTTGCGCAAAAGCCGGTGTTTGTGTGGTTCTTACGAAGGAAATTCCGCGCGCGAGCGTGAGCGGGTCGGCAAGATGGCTGACGAAGGACAAGGCTCTAATTCAATTGAGCCTTAAATATAAGTCTGACGATCAGATCTGGTTTTCGTTCTTCCATGAAGCGGGCCACATTCTCAATCACGGCAAGAAAGACCTCTTCGTGGATTATGGTTTTTGCGAAGATGATCCCTTGGAGAAAGAAGCAAACGCGTTTGCCAGGAACATGCTTATTCCTCCCGAGTTTGAAAAGCATCTCCCGCATTTAACCAACAATGCCCGCGTCAGAAAGTTCGCGAGCGATATTGGTGTCGCGCCAGGAATTGTCGTTGGACGATTGCATCACGACGAGTTAGTGCCACGGCACAAATTTCACGAATTGATAGCTCGGGTTGATTGGGAATAGTCGAATGAAGCAGAAATTCCTCGCGTCGGACAAGTTCATTGCCTGGGAGCAGAGTTTAAGCGGCATGCTGACTACGATGAAAACGGAATACGGCAGCATATCATCAATGGTCGAGCGGGCTGATTGGGACGGTGCAAAGACGGACTTCGCCTTGACCCTATTGCGAAGCCTTCGGAGTAACATAACCAAACTTGAGAAGGAGCTTTCAGACCATGTCAATGGCAAGTCCGGCTAAGAACAGCGCAGAATCGTGGCAGTTCATTTGGAGAGAATACCAGCGAACCAATCCGGGGGCGTTCCGCCCAATAGATGTCGTTAATTGGGCAATCGAAAACGGATTGGCCGACATTCCAAAAGTGAATCCCAAGGCGATCCTTGTTCGGAACATCAAACGTGCGGCCCGCGAGATCAAGATCACTGATCCGCAAGACCGGATCGTACGAGAGATGTTGCCCGCAAAGGTTCCGTTTTTCGATGCGAACGGGCAAATGTATCTTGAAGTTGTCTACGATCACATCCATTCAATGACTGTTGACCATGCCCTTTTGGCATTCGATCAACGTGACGGCAACATCACAAAACAAAAGCGTTCCGCGACCAGAGATTTGCAAAGCGTTCTCGACAACAACCCAAACGTAAAAGGGCATGAAGAGAAGTTTTTGTTTGACTTCCTTGACGATGCTCCCGCACCACAGGCCGTCGAGAAGGTCGCTGAATCGCCGACAGGGAAAGCACCCAAACCACGCTAGGCGTTTTTGGGTGCCCACCGCGCCTGGGCAGCCTTGCGGGCGCTTTCGCTCAACTGCTCCTTCGTGAGCTTCGCAGCCCGAGCGGGGCCACCCTTCAAGCCACCCTTTCGACCCAGCGCAACAGCGGCCGGGTCTTTCTTGGGAGGACGCATGCCCTGGGGCTGGGCCATGCCCTCTGAATCGGCCCTAGCAACGTCTGCCGCGTCTCGCTTCTTGATGACGCGCTTCTTGACCGGGCGCTTCTTCTTGGGCGGCTTGGCGCCCGTGGCCTGATCCACGACAGAGCGCGCCATTTGATTGAAATCCCGCTGGGGTGGTTTGCGTGAGCGCTTGGGCATGGTCTCATTATGTCGCGGCCCCACATTCAGTCAAGGAGAGTTCCACAATGGTAAAGTCGATCGGAATCGTTGGGAAGCTGCCCGGGGTGCTCCATAGAAAGGCTATGTCGATAGCATTGCTTCTGTCGCTGCTCGCTCACGCCCAAATTGCCTGCGCAGGTCCGCTGACGGCCTCGGGCAGCACCTCAGTGGGGCAAACCGGCGGCGGTTATGTGACCACGGATTACTTGTTTCAGGTGTATATGGAGGACCGACAAAGCGGTCAGTACGTGCCAGACACACTGATTTTGCAAACAGCGATAAATGGCTCGACGAGCGATGGCCTGATCTTCCTGTTGACTCCGGAAATTCCAAACTTCTCGAACTTCGTCAGCGCTCTGACCGATGGCAGCAATTCGATGGTTCTGATACAAGTGCTCGCTGGATTCTCCCCCTACGGGACTGGCGGATTAATCGGCTCCGGGAATACAATTTTGAAGTCAGATTTTCACGATCCAAGCGGACAGCCAGTTAGCATCCAAGGGGCGACCGTATCTTCGCTGAGCCTACACATTGATCAGTTTGACTCGGAATCTCCCGGTCAAAATCCGAACAAGAACGGCCTATGGACCGACCTGACTGCTGGCTACACATTGACGATCAGTCCAGTTCCCGAACCGTCCATGCTGATCTTGTCGGCAATTGGTCTCATCGGCCTGATCATCTGCAAAGCGCGAAAAACCATTAGACAGACGATAGTGGGCTGAGGCGGCCGCGCGTGCCGCGCGAATCTCGGGCAGGATTTTCGCTCTGAATCTCAATTTCAAACTGGCCCACTACCCGATGCCGATCCGGCGTGCAACGAGTGCCTGGTTCGTGGTATACTTAGAACATGGAAACGATCAAGAAAATCAGCGACATCGATCCCCGTGATCGCGCGGTCGTGGAACGCGTCTTCGGTCAGCGACTGGAAGCCGCTGGCAATATCGTCTTGATTCTCAAGACGATGGACGCCGCGCCGACCAGCCCGTTGACGGCTGGCGACGAACTGCCGAGTTGGTGTAATGTCCTGGACGGCCTATCTGATGAGGACCTGGCGGAGTTCGACGCGACGCTCAATGAGCCCGTGCGCCTGGCCCGCCCCGCCTAAGCGATGGACCGCAGCCTCCTCGATACCAGTACGCTGTCGGATGTCATCCGGCCGACTGCCAAGCGCTCGCCGCTCGTGGCAGGCCATCTCAAGCAATACCTGGCGGCGCACGGCCGCCTCACGTTTTCTGAAATCTCCTGCTACGAAGTGTTGCGCGGCCTGCGTAAGAAGAACGCGATCAGTCAGCTCCAGAAGTTCGAGCTGTTTTGCGATCGATCGGAATTGGTGAGTGTGAGCTTCGCGGTACTCGACCGGGCCGCATCACTTTGGGCCGAAGGACAGCGCCAAGGGATCACGGTGGACGACAGCGATTTGATCATTGCCGCCACTGCACTGGTGGACGGTTTGCCTTTGGTAACGGCAAACCCACGGCACTTCGCCTGGATCGGCGGACTGGTCGTGTCGAATTGGCGAGAACCGTGAAAGGCATCGCGTTCCAGGAAACGCAGCCTATCCTTGCCGCTGTCCCGCGGCACGCAAGTTCACTTCGGATCAGGATGCGGCGGCGGCGTAGTCGTAGTGGTCGGCGAAGACGGCATCAAGTCGCCACGCTGGTCGAGGTTGATAACTTCGCCGTCTTCTCGATGCACATCGATGACAAACCACGTTCCGCCACACCATTTCGGATCAAAGTACAATCGCAGTTCCGCGTGGCCCAACAGCCGTTCAGGGGAAGAGACTAGCACGCTCACCGTGTCTAGGGCCATACAGCTGACGGCAGCAAAGCAGTGGCTTTAATATCGGGCACGAGTGAATGCTGGCCGCCACGGTGGTCAAGAAATCGCGGCGACGTGACGGGGTACAGCGTTGTGAGATAATCGGTCAGTGTGATGCCGTACCCGGGCCACTCGCTTGGATGTCTTGGCCTTCGTGGTCGCCAGGCTTTTCTTTACGGCGTGCATCAGGTAATTGCGCGGTCCAGCTACCTAATGGTTGCAGTGGCGCTATGGTTGATCTTGTTGATGCCCTCGAACACTTAATAACGGCCAAATTCGTGGAATATTTAACGGCGGTCCCAGCTAGCATTTAGCGGATGCCCGTCGCTCGAAAGGCCTTCAGGTCAGGCACTGACTTGACGGCCTTTTCCTTGCGCTCATGACGCCCCTGTGACGGGGCGTCTCTGCTCGCCCAGGCGCGTTGCCGGGGCGGTTGTGTTTTCCACACGACCGCCCCACTGGGGGCGGTCTCTTTTTCAAAGGAGGTCGCGCGCATGATCACGACACCCATGTCGCTCCGCGAGGACATTACGCTTGAAAAGAACGAGCGGTTTGTCCGAATGCTGCCCCGAATTCGCCAGCAAGCGAGCCGGGCTTTCTGCCGGTTCCGACCCGAATGCAAGGAGGAGCTGGTTCAAGAAGTGATGGCCAACGCCTACTGCAGTTTTGTCGCATTAGTTGACCGAGGCAAAGCCGACTCCGCCTATGCCACGCCGCTGGCCAACTTTGCGATCCGTCAGGTTCTGGCCGGTCGACAAGTCGGCACCAGGCCGAACCTGCGTGACGTCCTCTCGCCGCAGGCCCAGTCGTCCGGCGAAATCGTTGTCGAACGGTTGGACGAATTTGATCACGATCACGGGGAGTGGCGCGCCGCCCTAGTCGAAGATCGACGCGCCACGCCGGCGGAGATCGCGGCAGCACGGATCGACGTGGCGGCGTGGCTTCGTTCGCTGTCGTGCAGAAGCCGCCGGATTGCCATCACCTTGGCAATGGGCGCAACGACGAGTGAGGCGGCCGAGAGGTTCAAGTTGAGCTCAGCAAGAATCAGTCAGCTGCGCAATGAGCTCAAGACAAGTTGGCAAAGGTTCCACGAAGGCGGTCCGCATCCTGAGAGGCACAACGCACGGGCGAGCCGCGAGACGATTGCCCGCTAGCCCGAGCGGTTTACTCTGCAAGTCGGAAAGGCGGTCCGCGATGCCCGCTGAGCGTCGCGGGCCGCCTAGACGTAACGCGCGAGCAGGTGTCAATTCGCGAGAAGTACGGCTACACGTTGTTCAGCCAATCGGCGTGGACGGCGCGGCGGCTTGTCGAGGCGGGTGTGAAAATCGTCACGGTCTTTTGGGACACATGGACCGACAACAACGCCGCCTGGGACACGCACCACAATCATCATCCGCGGCTCAAGGACGGGCTATGTCCGAAGCTCGACCAGATTTTGCCGGCGTTTCTCGATGACATGGACCAGCGTGGTCTATTAGACGAAACCCTGGTGATGGTCATCAGCGAGCATGGCCGCACGCCAACGTTGGGCAACTCGCCTGGCGGAGCGCGCGAACATTGGTTGGGCGCCTACTGGGGAATGTTTTTTGGAGCCGGCATCAAGACCGGCCAGGTGATCGGTTCGACCGACCGCGAAGGAGGCTATCCGACGAGCTGTCCGACCGACCCTCAAGACGTTCTGGCTACTATGTACTATTTGCTGGGTTTCGACCCCCACCAGACCACGGTCCCCGACCGGCTCAACCGTCCGATGCACATTATCCCACACGGCGATGTCGTGCGAGCGCTTTTGGCGTAAAAGACCAAACACGCTGCTCGTCGGTTGTCGGTACTGGGACTTGGCGGCTTGCGGTGGTCCGAGCTCGTTCGAGACTGGGCATTACGCAAGGGCGACCGCTTGCATTTTGAAGGTGGTGCTCTCGGTCAGAGAATCAGCGGTCGGCTGGATGTCCTGGCCGACTCAGTGCAAATTCAAGTCGACCTGCCGGAGCTGCTTGCTGCCATCGCCGATCGCATCGTGGGGAAACTGAAGCAGGGAACCCAAAAACTTCTAGGCGAGAAATGAATATCGGGGACCATCCGCTCGCTTCCCAAAATGCACCGGCTTGCCGGTTGCCTGCACAGGCACCTGAAGGCTTGGCTCGTTTCGCTTCAAGGTTGCTCCGGGTCAATGACTGAGTGGCCTTCGGCAGCAGCGACAAACTGAAGTCTCTTATCGGGGGTCACGAAGTGGTCGAGCGGCTGCACTGCTTGTACGGCCGCGGCTGCGGCGAGCTGAAGAGCGTCCAGGGTCCGTAAATTCGCAGACGGACCGTATACCGAAAGAAGCCTGTCCGCATCATTGAATTGCAAAGCCGAGATCGCGACCACCAGGTATTTGCCTTGTGCGACGTCAGCCAGAAATCGCTGCAGGAGCCCCGCAAGCGAGTTCGCCGGAAGCACGCCCTCTCGCACCTTCTTCGCAAACACCGAATGCACCTCGGTAACGCAAAGTCGCGAGATGAAGTGCGTAGCACCTGCTTCTGCTAGGATGGCGTCGACGCGAGGGGTGCCCACTTCGGGATGGTAGTGCTTGGCTAGAGCACTGGAGTCCAGGAAGTAGCTCGCCATCTAATCTTCATCTCTCTCAAGACGAAAATCTTCCGTGAGCGATCCCGGAATGACGGAGAGGGCCTTGCGGACTTCCTCAAGGCTCGGGGCGTTCTCTACATGCTTTCCGCACGACGCCATGAATTCGGAGTCAAGAAGGTTCCCCTTCATGCTCTCTGGCTTAGAGATCGTGACCTTCACCCGCTCTTGTTCGCGAAGCGAAAGAGGTTCTAGGGGCTTGAGGACTCCGTTCTCGTAGATGGCTTCAACGCTCTGATTCATATCTCTATAGTACCGCGGTTTTCCGCTCTCGTCCACGAGAATTTGCCAAGCCATGCGAACAGCAGTGCCAGTGGCGTCAGGTTCTAGTTGAAGACCGACATGCCACGCCGGCTGACATCGCTGCAGCGCGGATCGACGTGGCGGCCTGGCTTCGTTCGCTCTCCCCGAGAAGCCGCCGGATCGCGAAGACGCTCGCCATGGGTGAAACCACGAGCGACGTGGCCCGGCGGTTCAACGTGAGCTCGGCTCATGGGACATCACCCAGCTGCTGGGTCCGGCCAAGTGGTCGTACTTCTACC
>PLYM01000103.1 GCA_003153375.1 Planctomycetaceae bacterium | reverse complement strand
GCGCGTGACGGGCTCGGGGTCGGCATAGCGCTGCAATTGCAGCATTTCCATGAGCGTTTTGGCCCTGAACGGTGGCCGCCCGGCCAAGAGCGCATACAGCACTCCGCCCAGGCTGTACTGATCGCAGCGGTCGTTCACGGTGCGCCCGTCGGCCTGTTCGGGGGCCATGTACTCGGCCGTTCCCAGCACGCCGCCGTCGGAGGTCATGCGCGTATTGCCGAACAGCCGGGCAATGCCAAAGTCCGAAAGTTTGATCTCTCCGTCGCTGGTCATCAACAAGTTGGCCGGCTTCAAGTCGCGATGAATCACGCCGTGATCGTGCGCGTGTTTGAGTGCTCGGCAAAGCTTGATGGCGATTTGCGTGACCTCGCGCCAATCAAAACGGCGTCCGGCCCGCAGTTCTTCTTCCAAACTGGTGCCGTTGACCTGCTCCATGGCGTAAAACAAGGTTCCCGACTGTTCGCCATAGCCGTAGAGCCGCACGATATTGGGATGGCGCAGTTTCTTGAGCGATTCGATCTCGGCCTCGAAGCGGGCGCGAAAGCCCTCCTCGGCCGCCAGGCCGGAGGCAAGCACTTTGATGGCCGCCGCCTCACCCGATTCGCTGTCGATCCCGGCATAGACGGTGCCCATGCCGCCTTGGCCAAGTTTCTTTCCCAGCCGATAGGGTCCGAGTTGCTCGAATTGCATGATTAGCGTGCTTCTTCTGGCTCGAGACCGAAGTGTCGCGGCACGCGAAGTGTCGCGGCACGCATCGCGCGGCAAAATCCATCGTAACATCGGTGACAAGAGGCTGCCAGCAAACCGGGCGGCCTAAGCGGGCTTACAATCCAGTAGCGTGGCCGGTAGATTGCCCCCAGTGTCCGATTGGTAGACCTGGTTGACTTCGGTTGTCATTTGGAGGGAGTGCCCACGTGTCGAATCCAAGCGTCGTTTTATCTCGCACCGAAAATCAGGCCTGCGGAATCGGCCGCTATGCGATCGACTTTCTGGCCGGCAGGTGGGGCGATCCGACCGAGAGCGTGTTCCAAAAAGTGGAGCAATTCCATTTGGATTCGATTGCCTGCGGCGTGTCGGCCTTGGCCTGCGGGGCGAATGCTCCCAAGGTCCTGCGGCAAGAAGCGCTCGAATACGTTCCGCACGATCCCGGCGCGGGCGCGCCTTTGTTCGGCTCGCGCATCCGGGTGATGCCGGAAAAGGCGGTCGTGGCCAACAGCTCGGCGGTGCGTGAATGGGACGCCAACGGCACGAACTTCGGCTATAACCCCGCACGCGGAGCCACGCGCGGCGAGTTCGGGCACAACGATTTCTATCCGGTGGCCGTGGCGGCGGCCCAGATGCGCGGGCTGGACGGCCGGCAGACGCTCAAGGCCATGATCCTGCTGGACGAGATTCGCGGGCGGCTGGCCGAAGTGTTTGCGCTGAAGGATTATAAGATCGACCACGTCGTTCACGGCGCGATCGGTTCGGCCGCGACGTATGGCGCCGTGATGGGCGCCACGGCCGAGCAGATCGAATCGGCCATCGGCCTGGTCGTGGCGCATTACATTCCGTTTCGCGCGATTCGCGCCGGCGAGCAATTGTCCGATTCCAAGGGCGCGTCGGCGGCCATCAGCGCCGAGGCGGCCGTGCTCAGCATGCGCCGCGCGCTCGGCGGCTTCGTCGGCCCGGCCGATATTTTTCGCAATCCTCAGGCCATCTTCTGCCTGTTCGAAAAACCGGCCCAAAAAGGCAGCAGTCCGTTCGATTTGGCGCTTTCCACCAGCGGCGAAGACTTTGCCGTGATGGGCATGCACTTCAAGCTCGGCCTCTACGAACATCAATCGGCCGGAGCCATTCAAGGCGTCATGGACCTGCTCGCCAGGCACCCACAACTGCTCGACGACGCGGCCAAACTCAAGAGCGTGCAGATCACGATCTACGAGCCGGCCTTCGGCATCATCGGCGACCCGGCCAAGCGCGATCCNNCAAAGCGCCGATCACTCGATGGTCTATATCATCGCCACGATTCTGCGCAAGGCATTTCAAAAGCGACAATCCGGCTGGCGGGAACTGATGCTGCTGCCCGCCGACTACGACCAGGCGAGCTTGTTCGATCCGCGGACGCGGCAAATCATGGAACGGATCGAGTTTCGACATGGCGGGCGGGAATACGACGAAAAATATCCCGANNACATGCCGAGCTGGGGCGGCTGTCGAGCGGTTTGGTGATGTATCCCGAAGGACACGCCCGCAACGGCAGCGGAAACCTTGAGGCGCTGGTCGAGCACAAGTTTCGCGCTCTGGCCGCCTTGGGGGTGAAAGATGTCGACGCGCTCTATCGACGATTTACCGGCCTGGCTCAAAAGTCCCCCGCCGACGTCGCCAATCTTTACGATTTCGAAATTGTCGGCTGAAGAACGAATCATGATGCTGTTCGGCCTGTTGAACATCAACAAACCATCGGGCGTGACCTCGCGCGACGTGGTCAATCAGATCCAGCGGCTGGTCAAACCGGCAAAGATCGGACACGCCGGCACGCTCGATCCGCTGGCCCGTGGCGTGCTGGTGATCGGAATTGGCCAGGCCACGCGATTAGTTGAATACGTCCAACAGTTGCCTAAGCGCTATCGGGCCAGCTTCCTGCTCGGGCGCAGCAGCCCGACCGAGGACGTCGAGGGCCCGATCACGATCTGGCCCGACGCCGCGCCGCCCTCGCGCGACGCGCTCGAGCGCGCGGCCGCCGAGTTGACCGGCGAGATCGAACAGCGTCCGCCGGAATTTTCAGCGCTGAAAGTTTCCGGCCGCCGGGCCTACTCGCTGGCTCGGGCCGGCCAGCCGGTCGAGCTTGCGGCCCGAGCCGTTCAGATTCATCGATTGGAAATCGTGCGCTACGAGTATCCCGAGCTGGGCCTTGACGTCGAGTGCGGATCCGGCACCTACATTCGCTCGCTGGGCCGCGATTTGGCCGAGCGAGCCGGCACGGCCGCCGTGATGGCGTCGCTGGTGCGCACCGCCATCGGGCGATTCACGATCGAGAACGCGATCGAACCGGGGCTCGTGACCCGCGAAAACCTTGCCGGTCATTTACTGCCGGCGGTCTTGGCGGTTCGCGGGCTGATGAGCGAAGCCGTGGTATCGGAAGGGGACGTCGTCCGGCTGGCCAACGGGCTGTCGATCTCGCTGAGCGAAACGGACGCTCATCAATGCGCCGCCTTGGACCCTAGCGGCCGGCTGGTGGCCATTCTGACGCGGCGGACCGACGACGAGTTCGTGCCAGCCAAATACTTGCCAAGCCTCTAAGCGTCGGCGCGGATCTCGGCTTTCTCCCGCTCTCGCGATCGGCGAGGCTGGCGTGAGCGTGCCTGGCCGCGACATTTCTCCATAACCCTTGTGTTCATAGGGTGTTGCGTAATAACCGGTCCTTGCACGAAAACTTGACCTGCTGGGCAAAAAAGGGCTCGCTTTGATGTATTGTTTCCATATGGAGAGAAACAAGCCAATCGATGTCCTCCGTGCCGTCGCTGTGATCCTTGTTCTCGGCCGTCATGCAAATTTCCCGATATCCACTCTGACCGACATCTGGCACCGTGGCGGCTGGGTTGGCGTTGATCTTTTCTTCGTTCTGAGTGGTTTTCTTGTCTCCGGATTGCTGTTTCGGGAGTTTCAGAAGACCGGAAGCATCGGTTGGACTCGTTTCGTGGTTCGCCGAGGTTTCAAAATCTATCCGGCGTTCTATCTGTTGCTCATTTTCACGCTGCTATTCAATCATTTCACCGGCGCCGGCCCGTTTGAGTGGAAGCGCACGCTCAGCGAGTTGTTCTTTGTCCAGAACTACGGTGCGCCGATGTGGGGCCACACCTGGTCCTTGGCCGTCGAGGAACACTTTTATTTGCTGCTGCCGCTCTTGCTGGCGTCGAGCTGTCGTGACAACTTCCGCGGCCTTCCCTTGCTCGTGGGCGTGGTCGGGGCATGCCTGCTTGCATTGCGGTGCATGAATGGCTCATACGACGTGCAACGAAGTCTATTTGCCACGCACGTCCGGCTGGACTCCCTGTTGTTTGGCACCCTGTTGTCGTACTTTTACCACTTCCATCGGCCGAAATTCGATCGAGTAGCCCGATTTCGCGGTAGCCTGGCTGTCCTGGGCCTGATCTTGCTGGCGCCGGCGTTCATCTGGCCGCTGGAAACGACTCCCTCGATCTACACGTTCGGCTTAACCGGATTTTATCTGGGCAGCGGTGCGATCCTCATGTCGGCAATCGGCGGCTTGCCGGACTACAAGATCGTGACCTACCTGGCGGCTGTCGGCACATTCTCTTATCCGATCTATCTTTTTCATGCCGCAGTCGGGGCCTGGATGTTTCCCAACACAACCTGGGAGCATTGCGCGGCGTATTTTGTGGTTAGCATCGTGATCGGCATGGGTTTGTCGAAGCTGATCGAGATGCCTGCCCTGCGGCTGCGCGAGGCGGTCATACCGGCTTGAGAAGCGATCCGAAAACCGCGGAGCACTGCGCCATTCTCCAACGCGGTTTTCGGATACGTCGTAAATCTTTGGTCACGAACTCATTGCCGCAAGAGTCGTTGACCGAATGGGGCCCGAGCGGGCCTGTCCGTCCGGCAAAAGAACGTGGGCAGTCGATTTGCATCGACTACCCACGGGCGCAAATAGCCGGTTTCGGCGGATGTCCATTCGAAATGATTGGCTATCGCGAGAGGTTGCGCAGTGCCCGGCGTGTGTGCAAGAAGCCCATGCCGAGCAACGCCAAGCCGGCCAGAACGATGCTCGACGGCTCGGGCGCCGCAATGGTCGTGCCGCTGAAGGTCACCATGTCGAAGCGCAAGTTGCCCTTGGTGGCATCATAGGCCTTGGTCGCGTCTTCGTCCGCACGCTGAAAAGCCGTATTGGCGGCGTGGTTCGCGCCATTGTTATCGGTGAACGTCGAGGTGCTGAACGCGGTCACGAACTTGAAGCCGAAGTTCGCATTGTTGGCGGCGCCGGGAATCGACAATAAGCTAAACGAAAGCCCGTTTTGCCAACCTTCGGGATAGGTGCTGCCCGTAAGGGACGTGCCAGCCAGACGCAGATCGGTCGGGCTGCCCAGGGCCGTGAAATTGGTGCCGTCGAGGGTGTACTCAAACTGGCCGTAGCGGGGCGCGCCGCCCGTGGCGTACACGTCCAAGCTGACCGTGATGTTGTTGAAACCAAGGGTCGATGCCAGGAACTCGGCGCCTGAAGTAAGATTCGACGTTGAATATCCGTTGGTCGTGACACCGCGCACGCGCCAAGCGTCGCCCGTCGTGGTGGTCCCCACAGGGTCGGTCGAGAACTGGCTGATGGAGGTTGCGCCGGCATTGGCTAACAGGATGTCTCCACTCGGCCCGCCGTTCATGCCGACGATCGAAGCCGTGCCGCTTCCGGTCGATGGTGCCGGTGCGTTGTTCGCGGCGACCGTGGCATTGAAATTCCACTGCGTGATGGTGCCTGCGCAGGCCTGACCCGCAAGCGACGCCGCGACGACAACCGCCAGCAGCAACGAATTTCTCAATTTTCTCATTAGAACGATCTCCCAAAAAACAGTATTTCCACGGATCCGAACCTGCGCTGCTGCGAAAACAATAACTGCCCTCGCCAGCTCGTGGTCGGCTTCCAAAATGGCCACCCGCGTACGATTACAAATCGCATTCCAACGTGCCGCGTCGCGGTCCTTGCGATCCGGCCAGCTTGCGTAGGAGTAATGTAGAACCGATATGTGAGCGAACGATGAGCGCCAGGCAAGAACGGGATGAGTTTTCGATGAGAGTCTGAATCGCGCAGGGCGTGTAGCCCCGATTCGGTCATCGCTATCGTTTTTCACTCTCTCTCGATGGGGAAGGATTGGGGTGATGGCGAGTCATCTGCCGCCGCCAATCCGTCCTCGCCGCTTCGCGCTGGGGGGAGGGCAGCGAACCCAACGCCTTCGGTTCCGGGCCCTGCGCGCTTCGTTCGCCCGCACAATCGTTATCCTGCAGACGACCCGCGCACGGCCGGCCCGTTGGGGTGCAGAGCGGGCCTCTCGGGCCGCTCGGGCGGCTGGTAGCGTGGTAGACTTCCCAATGGAACAGCATCCAGGCGCACGCATCCCACCGATTTTTGTCCGCAAACGCCTCGTTCGCCGCACGGCTGCGGCGCCGATACGCGTCGCGCGGGCAACCGACCTTAGTTGACGCGAGATGGAGTTCAGTCTGGGCGCCGACGCGCCCACGCTTGAGCCGGCCGAGATGGACAGGCCGGCGAAATGGAATCACCGGCAAACGCGTATGCTCGAATCACGGAGCCTCAAACTCGATTTGATCGCGCTCGGACTGTTGGCGCTGAGCATTTTTATCGGCCTGGCGATCGCCACCAACGATCCGACCGATTCGCTCGACGCGATGACGTACCCGCCGGCGGGGCACACGCTCAACGCCTGCGGGCGGTCCGGCGCGATCATGGCCGACTTGCTGCTTCAGGCATTCGGCGTCGGGGCTTATTACTTGCTCTTCTCCTTGGCCGTGCTCGACGTCTGGCTGTTAGCGCGAAGGCCCATTGCCGGTCTCCCATTGCGCGGTATCGGCTGGGGACTCTCGCTAGGCGCTCTGTGTACCCTGGCGTCGATGTGCATTGTTGGCTGGTCGCCGGGCCCAGTGATCGGACCAGGCGGATATCTCGGCGCCGCCGGCCGTGGACTGTTGGAAATGCACTTCGCCAGCGCCGGCGCTTACATCCTCACGACCAGCTTGCTGGTGGGCGGACTGCTGTTGTGTACCGAATACATGTTGCCGCGGCTGGCCGGGCGGCTGTTGGCCGCGCCGAGCGTGGCACTGACACGCATTCGTCTGAACGCCGCAAAGCCACCCGCACGCGGGAAGCCGAAACCGGTCACGCGCACCGACTTGGATCACGAGCGAATCGGCCAGGCGAGCGAGGAAAGCGGCCCGGCTGTCAAGATTCGCGGCAAACCGGTGATTGACGTGAAAGACAAACACGACGACACCGAGGACGACGGCAAGGATGCGGCCGCGGTCGCAACGCCCGAAGTCGAGTCCGAGGAGACCGCCGAACACGAGCAGGAAGCAGCCGCCAGCACGACCGAAACGGATCGCGCCGGCGAGCCGCGGCTGAAACGACCACGCAAGAGCGAGCGCGAAGAAGTGATGGAAGAGCTCGACGCAGCCAGCCGCGCCGAGGATGCGCAACCCTACGAGCTGCCCTCGATCGAGTTGCTGCTGGCGGGCGAGGAGATTTCCTACGAGGAGCACGAAAAGGAGGTCCGCCGGCAGGCCAAGATCCTGGAAAAAACGTTCCTCAACTTCGGTTTCCGCGTCAAAGTCGTGGAAATCGAAACGGGACCCGTGATCGCGCAGTTCGAGGTCGAACTCGAGGCCGGCTTGCGGCTCTCGAAAATTACCAGCCTGGCCGACGATCTGGCCATCGCCCTGCGCGTGCCCAGCGTGCGCATCGTGGCCCCGATTCCGGGCAAGAACACGGTCGGCATCGAAGTGCCCAACGCCGAACGTCACCTGGTTCGGCTGCGCGAGGTGATCGAGGAGAGCAACAACAAAGCCGCCAAGATGCGGATTCCCATTTACCTGGGCAAGGACGTCTCGGGCAAAGCGATGGTCGTCGATCTCACCACCTTGCCGCACCTGTTGATCGCCGGCCGCACCGGCACGGGCAAGAGCGTGTGTCTGAACTCGATCATCGTGTCGATGCTGATGACGCGGCGGCCGGACGAGGTGCGGATGCTGATGATCGATCCCAAAATGGTCGAATTGAGCTGTTACAAGAAACTGCCCCACTTGATGCACCCGGTCGTAACCGACATGCGCAAGGCCGAAGCTATTCTGGCTTGGGCGGTCGAAAAGATGGAAGAGCGGTACGCCCTGTTGGCCCGGGCGGGTGTGCGGCACATCGGCGTTTACAATCAGCTCGGCGAGGAAGAGTTGATGGACCGCCTGCAGCCGGAAGATGCCGAGCAGCGGCGCAACATTCCCACGACGTTGCCCTACATCGTGATCGTGGCCGATGAAATCGCCGACTTGATGATGACCGCCGCCAAGGAAGTCGAACAGCACATCATCCGCCTCGCGCAAAAGAGCCGCGCGGTCGGCATCCACCTGGTGTTGGCCACGCAAAAGCCGACGGTCGACGTGATCACGGGCCTGATCAAATCCAACTTGCCGGCCCGCATCGCCTTCCAGGTCGCCAGTCGCACCGACAGCCGTGTGGTACTCGACGAAATGGGCGCCGACAAGCTCTTGGGCAACGGCGACATGCTCTTTCTCTGGCCCGGCACGAGCACGTTGCTGCGCGGCCAGGGAACCTACGTCACGGATGACGAGATCAATGGCATCGTCGATTTTGTCGGCACGACCGAACAACAGTTCGTCAAGGAACTGGTGCAGCTCAAAGCGCCCGACCCGACGGCCTCCGAGGGAAACAAGCTGGCCAACCGCGACGAGTTTTACGAGGCGGCCGTCGACATCGTCGTACGCGAGGGGCGCGGCAGCGTCTCGTTGTTGCAGCGCGCGCTCGGCATCGGCTACGGGCGCGCCGCGCGCTTGGTCGACTATATGGCCGAGGACGGTATCGTGGGCAACTACAACGGATCGCAAGCCCGCGAGGTGTTGCTCACCGTGGAACAGTGGGAGGAAATGAGCGGCCAGTCATCCGGCGCCGCGACCGTCCCCAGCTCGCCGCCGCGACCCAATCGCGTTCTGACCGTTGGCAATCGCCGCTCCTCGCCCATCGATGAGGATGACGAAGAAGACGCCGACGGCGACTTTGAATCGAACGAGTTGGACCACCGTTCGAACGCAGAGGACGACGAAGAGACTGACTCGCGCCGGGACGACGATGATTTGGACGAGGATGGCGACGAGGACGAGGCGGACGACGAGTCTGACGAGGACGCCGCCGCCCAGCTGAAAGACGACGCGTTCGACGAGGAGCTCGACAAGCAAGCCAAGTCCCCGCCGCCTCGCTATCGCCACGGCCGGGCCGAAAGTGCCTAGCGGCTGGTGCCAACTCGTATTTGGGCCACTTCGGCGGTTGCACGAGGCCGCGCGGGATGCTTGAATGGTGGTTCGGCAATCCGCACCCGCATTCTTTTGGCGAAGGAGCCATCCTGTGATCACGCGACGAGCGTCCCTGGTTTTCGGTCTGACGATGGGATTGATGCTGGCGGCCGGCGGCTTGCGGGCCGACGATGCGCCGAAAAAGAATGCCCGCATGCTGATGATCACGCAAAGCGCGGGCTTCAAACACGGCTCGGTCACGCGGAAGGACGGCAAGCTCTCCCCGGCCGAGCGGGCGATGACCGACCTGGGTATCTCGAGCGGCTTGTTCCGCGTCGATTGCACGCAAGATGTCCGCGAGATCACGAAAGAGAAACTCGACAACTACGACATCGTGATGTTCTATACCACCGGCGATCTGCCGTTCGCCGACGACGTGCGCGACTACTTGTTCAACGTGTGGGTTAAGCAGAAGGGACACGGCGTCATCGGCGCGCACTCGGGGGCCGATACGTTTCACAATTACCAGCCCTATTGGGAAATGCTCGGCGGCACCTTCAACGGCCATCCTTGGAACGCGAACGAGAAAGTCACGGTCACGGTTCACGATCAAAACCATCCCCTGAGCAAACCGTGGGGACCGGAATTCGAGATCACCGACGAGATTTATCGATTCAAGAATTGGCAGCCCGAGAAGGTGCGCGTGCTGATGAGCTTGAACATGGCCAAGACCCGGCTCAAGCAGCCGTATCAGGTGCCAATCGCGTGGGTCAAGAACTATGGCGACGGCAAGGTGCTGCACATGAGTCTCGGCCATCGCGAAGACGTGTGGACGAACGAGAAATACACGCAGTCGCTCTTGGGCGGCGTCAAGTGGTTGATGGGACTTGAGCCGGGCGATGCCACGCCCAACCCCGACGTCTCGTCGGCCCAGGAAGCCAAAGCCAAAGACGATTTCGAGGCCGCGCAAAAGTAGCCGAGTCGGTGCGCCGGCTCATTGCGGGATGGCCCCCGGAAACGCGGCTAGTGAATCCAATCTTCTTGCAGGCGGCTGAAGGCCATGCCGTCGGTCAGCAGTTCGCGCAGCAGCTTCGATTCCGGATCGCGCGGGGCCGCGCGGCTCAGAATAATCAGATGCTCCAAACTCGCGAATCGGGGGCCCCGCTCGTGATGGGTCACCAGGCTCGACGTTGTCCGGTGAACCAACGTATCGACAGATTCAATCGCCAGATCGCGCGGTTCAGTCCACAGGATATTCGAGTGCGCGACTTCCACGATAGCGATTCGATGATCATCCGTTGCGATGCGCTTCGCGCTGGCGTCCGACCAAACCGTGCCCTGGCCGACGACGGCCACATAGCTGGTGTCGCTTTTCAATTCTTCCTTCTCGACCTGGCACCGGTAATCGTCAGGCATCTCGCCGGCCACGCGCAGATTGTGTACGCTGTTCCACGGCTCGTCGAAATGGTAGCGGCGGTACAAGTCGAGATGGCCAAGTTGCGGGAGAATCAGCACGCGCCAACTGTGCAAGGGCCTGCCATCCGGGTCGTGCAAACACGCCGGCGGCAGCGTTCCGTACTGGTCCTGATACGTTCGCAACGCAATGCGAATGCCGTGCAAGTTGCCGATGCAGCTCCTCTCCAGGGCCGCCTCGCGCACGCCTTGTGTCGCATACAGCAGCGACCCCAGGACGAGGCCGAACAGCGTCACGACGCCGATTAATTCGACGCGCGCAATCCAACTCCTCGGGCGGTACACCAACGTGTGCAGTTCTCGTTGCATGTTCGCACATCCGGCGGGCTGGTCTCGATTTCCCGTGCCAGGAAATCGGCGATTCAGCCACAATAACATGGCCGAATGCCCGGGGGAATGCTCTGGTCTGTTTTGCCGGCCGGAAATTTGCTACCGTTTACGCACTCTGGTATTCTGCCCTCCGAGATCCGGCGATTGGACGAGCAGGGGCTCAACAAGAATCGCCCGAGCTGCGCGGAGGCCACGATCTGGGCGGCGTGCTCCTAGGCCGCAAGGAGTCGGTCCGATTCATTCATGCACGGAGATTGAGCCATGTGCGATTCTTTTCGTCCTTTTGCTCGTAAGCTGATCGTGCTGGCGGTGGCGCTGGCGGCGACTTCCAGTCAATGGTCGAGGGCTGAAGAGTCGCGTGTCGGACGAAAAATCGAAAGCTTTGTTCTTGACGACTTCCGCGGCCGCGCCCGATCGCTCGACGATTGGGCCGATTCAAAACTGATCGTCGTCGCGTTCTTGGGCACCGAGTGCCCGCTGGCCACTCTCTACGCGCCGCGTCTGGCTGAGCTGGCGGCCCGATATGAGTCGAAGGGCGTGGCTTTCGTGGGCATCAACTCGAATCACCAGGACTCGATCGCGGAAATAGCGGCCAACGCTCAACGCCACGGAATTCGGTTTCCGATCCTGAAAGATCCGGGCAACAAAATCGCCGATCGTTTTGGCGCCGTCCGGACGCCCGAAGTATTCGTCTTGGACAAGGACCGCGGCGTGCAATATTGGGGACGCATTGACGACCGGTTTGGCGTCGGATTTCAGAAGCCCACGGCGCAGCGCAACGACCTGGAAGCGGCATTGGAGGAACTGCTGGCCGACAAGTCGGTGAGCCAGCCGACCACTGCCGTCGCCGGATGCCTGATCGGTCGCGTGCAGCGGCCGGCCCCGTCGGGCAACGTGACGTATTCGCACCAGATCGCTCGCATTTTGCAGAATCGTTGTGTCGAATGTCATCACGAGGGTCAGATCGCTCCGTTTGCTCTGACCAGTTACGACGAGGTGGTGGGATGGGCCGAAATGATGCGGGAAGTGATCCACGACCGCCGGATGCCGCCCTGGCTGGCGGCGCCCGAGCATGGCGACTTCAAGAACAATCCGGCGCTCGATCCCGAAGAGATCCAGTTGATCGACCGCTGGGTTGAAAACGGTTGCCCGCGGGGAAATCCGGCTGACCTCCCACCCCCGACTGACTTTGCCAAAGGCTGGGGCATCTCGCAGCCCGACCAGGTCTTCTACATGAGCAAGGGATCCTACACGGTTCCGGCCGAAGGCGTGGTCGATTATCAACTGTATGTCGTCGATCCGGGCTTCAAGGAAGACCACTGGATCCAGCAGGCCGAAGTCAAGGCGGGCAACCCAGCGGTGGTCCACCACGTCATCGTGTTCATCCAAGGACCCGGCGGAGACCGCTTTGGGGCCCCGCAAATGGCGTTTGCGCCCGGGATGACGCCGCGGCGTTTCGAAAAGGGCGTTGCGATCCGAGCCGCGGCCGGATCGAAATTGGTCTTCCAGGTTCACTACACTCCCAACGGAACGCAGCAAGAAGATCGCAGCTACGTCGGGTTCGTCTATGCCAAGCCCGGGGAGATCACGCACGAAGTGTTGGGCGGCGCCTGTGGCGACCTGGCCTTCAAAATCCCGCCTCACAAATCGAACCACCAGGTCACCGCACGCAGGGCGTTTCTCAAAGACACGATGCTGACGGGCATGAACCCACACATGCACTTGCGCGGTAAGTCATTCCGCTACGAGCTCGAGCTTCCGGACGGGACCCGCGAAGTTTTGCTGGACGTGCCTCGCTACGACTTCAATTGGCAGCTTTGGTACATGCTCAAGGAACCGAAATTCATTCCCAAGGGCAGCCGGATGATCTGCACCGCGGAGTTTGACAACTCGGACGAGAATCCGGCCAACCCGGACGCTTCGCGGCAGGTCACTTGGGGCGAACAAACGTGGGATGAAATGATGTTCGGTTTTTACTCGACCATCAAGCCGCGCCAGGATATCGCCGCCGCGGCGCCAAAGTAACGGCCGGCCCCCCGGTCGGTCAGGCTATGCCCTTTCATCTTCGTATCATCGAGAAATTGTCAGGGCGAGTCCGACCTACAAAGAGATCCCCTAGTAGGCCGCTGGCTCCGGGGTAATGCCCCGCAGTCGATGGGCTGTAGGCTGTAGGACGAAGAAAGCAAACCGCTTGGCTTCATCCTTCATCCTTCATCCCCAACGCGATCTGCAACCACCCGCCGTCGACCATGGCGCGCCCGACGCGCAATCTCCTCGGCTCCTTCTCCGAGCTCGGCAACGCGGGGGCGGCCCACAGGAATTCTTCAGCCAGCGCTTTGTTCATCTTTCGCTGCACGGCCAGGCGAAGGGTCTGTTGTCGGCCGCTCAAGGTCTGTTGCCCCCCCTCGCCTTGCACGATGGGCTTGACGCGCACGCTTCCTTGGCGGACCAGCGCCAAGTCGCCCGCGCGTTGTTCCACGCTGTATTCGGTGTCGACCGTCATCGCCGGGTATTGCACGTCGGCCGATTCAAACGAAGTAATGTGGAGCCGGACGCGAATCTTGCCGTCGGCCAGTTGAATATCGCAGGGGTGCTTGGCGAACACGGCAGTGAAGTCTTGCGGGCTCTTCTCGGTCTTGGACGGCTCGCCCAAGAGATCGCCGACCACCTTGGACAATTGTTCCGCCGTCAATTCCCGGTCGCCCAGCAGGGCCAGCCCTTGGTCTTCCAAGGCGGAAGCGGCGATGCTCAGGACCACGTTGGCGTCTGGCTCGAATGCCGGCGGCGGCCCGCTCGCGGCGAACGAATCGGGGCCTTCCAGGCGACACTCCCAGGTCAGCAGGGCATTCGACGCCCGAACGCGCACATCCGGGGGCGTGCGATGGGTGTCGAACGGACGATCATGTAACTGGCTACGGTACGACTTGTTGAACTTCTCGGCGAGGTCTTTTCCCTCCGCGTCCATCTTTTCGGTAACGAACCGTCGGGCGGACGCGGCCGCTTCGGCCTCCGCCTGCGGACGCCGGCCGTGGGTTTGGCTGACGGCCTCGCTGCGACGGCGCGACCGGCCGCCGGCATTGATATTGTCGTATACGATCGCCGTGCTGGCGGTCGCGGTGGCCGGTTTGGGGGTCAAGCCGCGCGCATCGAGTGTGAACGGTTTCACGCCGTGGATTTGCGTCGTGGAGTGGCTAGCCACGGTGACGCCCTCGCTCGAGCCGGTGGCCCTGGCCTGCGTCGTGCCGTCGAATTGAAATTGCCATTGGCCGACCGCATTGGATGACAACACCGCGCACCGCGCGTCGGCCGACAGGGTGCCGGCGCCGATGGTTCGGGCGCCCGCGTAAACATCGTTCACGTTAAACGGTTCGTTGATTTTTTCCGCCAGTTGCGATTCGAGCCACGGCGTGCGAACCCGCAAAAGAATGTTGGGCCGCGAAAGCTCACGACGGATCGAGGCCGTCAAGCTCGTTCCTTGTCCCAACCGTTCGCGCCGGTTGACCGCCGCGGCGATTCGCGACGTATCGGCCTGGGGCGATTGCTCGCGCGATTCAAGGAGCTTGCCTAGCTCGTCCCAGGCGGCCGCGTGTTGCGCTTGCGTCTCGTTGGCCAGGTAGCCCCGAAAAAGGCGGATATACGACCGTACGGCGAAGGAAGCCTCGACCAATTCGTACGAATCCCAGGCGCTGATCGCGGCCTGCCAGCGAGCCTCCAAACGGTCGAGCAGCCCGCGGTCGGGCGAGTCGGATGTCACCAGCGAACGCGTTTCCGGCCAAAACAAATACCTGGCCCACCCATCGTTCGAACGCCGCAGAGCAGGCAACGTCCGCTCCAATTCATGCAAAGCATCCTGGAGCGACTGGCGGGCTTTCTGGACCGTCGTGGGCGTCGCCGGCTCAAAGTGTTGCGCTTGCCGATAACATTCGGCCGGCCACTGGGCAGCGGGAATTGAAATAAGCTCGCGCGCCCGCGCTTCCAAGGCGACCGCCAGGCGTTTGGACACCGGACCGGTTGATTGCCCGTCTTCGCGCAAGTGGGTGGCGGCAACGTCGAGCGCGGCAGCTTGGGCCCGATCACCGGCCTGCAGTTCGCATGCGATGTCTTCAACATTGATGAAGCGCGCCCAAGGCCCCCAAGTCGGCCGCGCGCGATAGTCGGTACGCAGTTCGTGAAGCGCCTTGCGCGCGTCGTGGGCCGAGGGGGTGTCGACCTGTGCAAGCGTCTCGCGGCTTGCCAAGAGCATCACAACCAACACCGCGAGGGCCACCCCAGGGCAATCGGCCCGCAAGGTAGCCACGTCCCATGAGATTCGGAAAAAATGGCGCGCCATGAAAACCTTCTACGGAGTTGTGGAGGGCAGGGGACGTTGCGCGCCGAAGTGGATGCTCCAGCCGTCGTCCGTCTGTGACATGATCCATGCCGAGGGGGGCAACCCCGCACGCAAGGAATCGAACTTGGGAGCCGCCGAGTAGGGCAGGCCGGCCGAGGCTTCGGTGGTGCCAAACAAAAGCAATCGCCACAGGCCGGCCACGGGGTCCTCCGCGTCGTCGGATGCTTTCGTGGTTGCGGACTGGTAGGAAGGCTCCAGAAACCCGTCGAGTCGCATCAACGACCGCACGGCGGTTCGTTCGCTCTCCTGCCGCTTGAGCCAGTCGAGCAACCGAGTCCACGCGGGGTCGTTTGGCAATGTTGGGCCGCCCGGTTGCGGATGGATTGCCAGGTTCAGCAGGTCGATATCCGTGCTGAACAGCAGTTGCCCCTGTCCGATTGCCAGCGCGCGTACATTGACGACCGAGTCGCTCTCGCCTTCGACAAACAGAGACGCACCCTCGCCGGACGTCCAGACATCGTACTTGCCCGAGTTGGCATGCTGAACGCGCTTGTCGCCCTTGTAAAATCGCGTGAGTGCATCCAACACGGCCTTCGTATCACGCACGCCCAAGATAATCAGCCACGGCCGATCGCGGGACTCTTCGTCGGTGCCTGGCTGGCCCCCGCCGGTGACTCGCAAGACATTCGGTCCCAGGTGGGCGAATACGTCGCGGCGCAGGTCGACTTGCACCCCTTCGGCGTCATCGCGCAGTCCGTCCAGCATATCTTCAAACAAGCCTTCGCCATCGAGACCGGGCTGATTCGCCTCGTCGAACAGGTTGCCAAATCCCTTCATGGCACGCGGAAAGTCCCACCGCCAGGATCCGACTCTGGTGCAATGGGCCGGGATCCAACTTGGCAGATCCCCCAGCGGCCCGCTCTCAAGTTCCAACATCCGCATCGCGCCGCGATAGGGGCGCGGGGCCAGCAAGGTCGCCTGGATCTGCCACTCGCAGGGTTCCGCCGCGTTGAAGTGGACGCGGCCGGCAAGCGATTGCAAGCCGTCCCATCCCAGCCGGCGGGCCGCCGCGAGACCGTCGTGATCGCTCGCGTCAACTTTGTCTTTCTTGCCTTTTTTGTCTTTCTTGCTCTTCTTGTCTTTCATTTCAAGCTGGTCTTTCTTGGCGATCTTCTCGACCTTGCCTTTTGCGATTGGCTGCTCTTTCAGTTTCGGGTCTTTCGACGAGCTATCCGACCGCTGAACGAGCTCGCCCAGTCCGAACGGTTGAACGAAGAAACTGACGTCCGCCGCGCCCGGAGAAGTTCCGTCGGACAACGTTGGCAGCACCTTCTTGAAGCTCGCTTCGGCGGCGAGCGATTGATCGGCGGTCACGTTCAACAGGGCGTCGGCAGCGCCCTGGGAGTTGGCCACGCCGTAGAACCCTTTGGCGACAAACAGCACGCGCGGCGAATCGGAGCTGCGCGTCGCGGGCGGCTGCCAAAGGGTCAGTGTGCCGGCCGTTCGCTGCACGGTCGTTGAGCGATATCCCTGCTGCTTGAAATAACCTTCGGCCGCCACAACGCAGGCCCCAGCCGCGGCGTTCGCTTCAGCCGATACAAAAAGCCACGCCACGCCCATCGACCCGTCGGGCAGCGGAAAGATCGCCAGTCCACCCGGATCGTGTACGCCAGCCAGGTCGCTCCAATCGAAGCCGAACGTCGGGCGAATTCGCATCGGGCTGGCCCGCTCGAGACGTGCCAGTTCGGCGATCAGGGGCTTGAACTCGGGTCCACACAACGTCGCACCCAAGCGAGTCTTTTGAAAGGCTTCGCACGTCTGGGCAACGTCGCCGGAGAAAACCGCCAGGCAGGTCTTGGCAGGCAGGCGAGCGGCAAAGCCGGCCGCGTCGTCGGCCGCGGTCGCGGCTTGGGTCAGCCCCAGTGCGAAAAGAACTCCGCCCACCAGCGTACGTAAAATAGGCACGATGCTTGACCCGTGATTTGGATGAGGTTGATTTCGCAGGACTACGTGGGCCGCCAGCGCGGTTGGACCCCGGCGATGCACCGGGCTCGGCGGGTTCTTGCGGCGAAGATTGGCGCGCGGCGCCGGCAGGCGGAACCGCTCGACCCATTATGGTTGCCCATGCGAGCGCCAGCAAGATTCCGCGGTTGAATCAGCGGCCAATCCCTGCGTTGCGCGAAGGGGCGGTGGCGATTTCTCCGCGAAAAATCGCGATCTCGCGGCAATCGTCCGGCACGATGCGCCGCGCACGGCAGTCCGAATATCGCGGCAAAATGGCGCTGCGCGATTGTTCGGGCGGCGCCGTGGCCCGTTTCCGACCGTGGCAGCTAACGGCCAAGGTAACTATCATAGGACGTTACGCGCCCCCGCGTCCCCCTCCGCTCACGGATTACTCGATGGCCATTCTGGAAGCGATCAACGTCTGGAAGGAGTACGGCAGCACCGGGATGGTTCGAGTCCATGCCCTGCGCGGCGTCGATGCACGCGTCGAGGCCGGCGAATTCCTGGCGATCATGGGGCCTTCGGGCTGTGGCAAAAGCACCCTGTTGCACTTGCTGGGCGGCATCGACTCGCCGACGTCAGGCCGCGTCTTGCTCGATGGAGAGGATTTTGGGACTTTGGGGGATACCGAACGGAGCATCGTTCGCCGTCGCCGGCTCGGGTTTGTCTTCCAGAAAATGAATCTTCTGCCGACGTTATCGGCAATCGAAAACGTGGCGCTGCCGCTGCGGATCGACGGCGTCGGCCGCAAAGCGGCTCACGCGCAAGCCCGCGACGTCCTGGATCGCGTGGACCTGGCGCAGCGGATGGCCCATTTTCCGCACGAAATGTCCGGCGGCGAGCAACAGCGCGTCGCGATCGCGCGTGCCTTGGTGGTTCGGCCGGCGGTGGTTCTGGCCGATGAACCCACCGGCGCGCTGGACAGCGCGAACGGTCAAAGCATTTTGAATCTGCTGCGGGACTGTGCGAATCAAGGACAAACGGTCGTCATGGTCACGCACGACAGCGACATGGCTCGTCAGTCCGACCGTCTGCTCGTGATGCACGATGGCCTGATCGTCAACGGCACGGGGTCTTCCGCCGCGGTGTCCGCGTCCACGTCTTTGCCCCGGTAGAACGGCCCGATGAACCTTGTGCATCTCATCGTGCGGCAGTGGCGGCGCCGGCCGGCGCGCACGGTGCTTTCAATCTTGAGCGTCGCGATCGCCGTGGCGGCCGTGCTGGGGGTGGCACTGGCACAGACCAGCGTCCGGCTCGGATACCGCAAGCTCCTGGAGGCCGTCGAAGGACGACCGGCACTGGAAGTCGTGCTGGTCGAGGGGGGGCGATTCGACGCCGAGCAGGTGCCGAAGCTGGCCGACGTGTCGGGCGTGGCCGCCGAAATACCGATCGTGACGCGGGCGACGTTGGCCCGGGTCCAAGGCAAGCGGTTTCGCGCGGTGTTGCTCGGGGTCCCGACCGAGCAGGCGCAAGTTTGGGACGCACTGCCGTTGACGGCGGGCCGAGCCTGCGAAGACTCGGACGAGGCGCTGCTGGCCGCCGACCTGGCCAAGAGCCTCAAGATCGACGTCGACGATCGTCTCACGGTTCTGACGCGGCGCGGTCCACGCACCGCGACGATTGTCGGGCTGGTCAACTCGGCATCCTTGCGGGAGTTTGCTTCCGCCGCAACGCTGGTCATGCCCTTGGAAACGGTGCAGCAGTTTTTTGACCTGGGCGGTCAGGTCGACCGGATCAGGGTCCTCGTCAATTCGAGCGAGCAGCGCGGGGCGGTTCAAGCCGCGATTGCCGCTCGATTGCCAAAAAGTTTCGTGGCGCAGGCTCCGGTCGAACAGATGGAACTGGCCGATAGCCTCTTGCGCTCGAGCGAGTTGGCGCTGCGTTTTGCCGGCGCCCTGACCATGGCCATGGCCGCGTTCATCATTCTCAATACGCTGCGGATGAATTTTGGCGAGCGGCGGCGCGACATGGCCATTCTGCGCGTCCTGGGCGTCACGTCCGGACAACTCGTCGGCTTGCAGCTCCTCGAGGGATTTTGCCTGGGATTGATCGGTTCCGTGCTGGGAATTCCGCTGGGGCTCGGGCTGGGGCAGACGCTGGGGGCGGTCATGCGCCAGGTGGTGGCTGCCGACATCCCCGCGCCCCAGATACCCGATTGGACGATACCGGCGGCACTGGTCGCGGGGCCTTTGGTGGCGTGTATCGCCGCGTTGTTGCCGGCGCTGCAGTCGCGCAATGTCTCGGCCAGCGAGGCGCTGGGCGACACCGACGCGCGGCGCTCCGAGCGTTTTCCGCTGTGGGCGACCCTCGCCGGCGTGGTCATGTGGTCGATCGCCGTCGTCTTGTTGCTGCTGATCGTTTTCGAGCGGCTTTCCCCGGAGGCGGCGATCCCCGCCGGCGTTTTAATGCTGGTCGGTTTCATCGTCATCATTCCCCTCTTGCTCGCGCCGGTGGTGCGCGGCTCGGCGAGGCTTCTGTCCCCGTGGTCCAGGATGGAAGGCGATTTTGCAGCGCAACAACTCTTGCAACGTCCGACTCGCACGGGATTGACCGTCGGCGTGCTGGTCGTGGCGATCAGCACCAGCCTGGGGATGGGCAACGCCATCATCAATAACGTGAATGACATTCGCCAATGGTTTCGCCGCAGCATGTCCGGCGACATCTTTCTGCTAGGCCCGTCCGCGAACGAGGGGGGGATTGAAACGCGCGAGCGCCGCAATGTTTGCCAGACGATCGCCGAGCAGCCCAACGTCGACTACGTCATTGAGACGCGGTATTTCGCCACCCGCGCCAACGGCGTTCCGACCTGGTGCGTGGTGCGAGACTTTTTGCCGCGGGTTCAGTTGCCGTGGGCCGTATCTTCCGATGAGGACGCCGAGATTCGCGCCAGCCTGCGCGCCGGCAAAGCGGTCGTCGGCAGCGTGATCGCAAAGAAACTGGGGATTCGCGCCGGAGACACCTTGCGGCTTGAATTGCAAGGACGCCTGTTCACGGTGCGCGTGGCCGCATCGGTCCGCGATTATACGCTCGGCGGCCTGGTGGTCTTTCTGGACCAGGCCCCGGCCGCCAAGATGATCGACTTGGGACCCGCCACGGTGTACATCGTGCAACCCAAACCCGGCGCTCCGCTGGAACCGCTGGTGCAACGCCTGGAAACGCTCCTGAGCGAAGAGGGGCTGGTCGTCAAGTCGTTCTTGGAGCTTCGCCGTCAGCTCGACGAATTGATCGACGGCATCGTGGGAGCCCTCTGGGGCCTGCTGGCGATCGGTTTTGTCATCGGCGGCGTGGCGGTGGGCAATACGCTGACCATGAGCGTGCTCGAGCAGACCCGCGAGCTGGGGCTGTTGCGGATTATCGGTATGACGCGCCGCCAGGTGCGCAAATTGATATTCTGCGAATCGCTGCTCTTGGGCATCCTGGGTATCCTGATGGGCACGCTGGCCGGTTTGACAACCGCCTGGGTCATCCACCTGTGCAACGAGCCCCTGCTAGGCCAGTCGCTTCCATTCGCATTTCATAGCTGGCTTTTGGCCGCCAACGCCGGGAGCTGCCTGCTGATTACGATCCTGGCCGCCTGGTCGCCTGGCGAGCGGGCGGCACGGCTGGATTTGCTCTCCGCGATCGCCCACGAGTGAGGCAATCGCGCGGCCCCAGCCCCCACGCCGTGTGCGCATCCGGGCACGGGGCAGGGGAGGGGAGATCAAATCTTCCGCGCGACGACGAAAATGCGCCGCATCAACGGCAGCTTGGGAAGTTCGATCGTGGAAAAAAGGATCCAGACCGAAGCGGCCTCCTTCCCCATTTCCGCGATCAATTTGTCTTTGTCGGCGATAATCCGCTCGTGGACCGCCCGTTGGCGGCGTTCCCAACCCTCAATCTCTTCGTAGATCTCGACCTGGAAGCCGAACTGTTCCAACAGTGGCCGATAGTCTCTGACGCGCATGGGTTCGTCCACCTCCCAAGTCGTGAACGCGAAGCGTGCCCCGGGCTTGAGAATGTGGGCCGCTTCCCGCATCGCGCCAATCTTGTCGGGCACCATGAACAAGGCGTCGATGCTCATCGCGCCGTCGAACGTCGCTTTGGGAAATCCGGTCGCCCCGATATCGCCCACCTGGAATTGGGCTCGTCCGTTCAGGCCAAACTTGGAAATCATCGCCTCCGCATCGGCGATGGCGACTTTCGAGATATCGATGCCGACGAGGCTGGCGCCGGTTTCTCGCGCAATCCACAAGCTTGCCCCGCCACGTCCGCAGGCCAGATCGACGAACGTATCGCCCGGGCCGACGCCGAGATGCTGGGCGATGTTGCGCAAATCGGTCATCGTCAGAAACCCGGTCGCGTCAGCCTCCTCGGCAAACTCCGGGCCGAACACTTCGCGATAGATCTTTCGAAAAGTCTCGCTTCGCGACTGCCCTGTATAGAGGGCATTGAAGACCCCGTTGATCCCCCACTGGCCGACCGTGGTAAGCCAGTAGAGCGACGCGATCAGCGACTTGCACGAACGCACGATTTTTTTCAGCACAACGAGAACTCCGGTGTCTTACATAGTTGTAGGCAAAGATGACTCAGGGCCCCGCGAGCCTTGCACGACCGATTGCGGCGAAGCAGTTTTCGTCATGCCGCACACCAAACAATCAGATACAGGCCCGGCGATCGCCGGATTTCAGGCACCCTTCGAGGTGGTATTCGATTCTGTCCTCGACGCGCGCAAATTGCCAGCCGCTGCCGCGTGCTTTTCCCATCGCGGCCGCAGTTGCCGCGAGGAGTAGGCTGGAAAATACACTTGTAGGAGGGCGCCACGATCGTTAAAATCGCACCGTCCCGGTGACCGGGGCAATTTATGCCACAGTGGAAGTAAGGAACGGGACTCCAACAGACCTTTCACGTTTGTCTGTCGGAGAAGGTTTGCCAATGGATACCCCGACGCTACTGGCCCTGTCTTTGGTCAAGGTCGATGTGTCTGAAGGGATCGCGACGATCACGGTCAACCGTCCCAGCGCCCTCAACGCGATTAGTCCCGCCGTGCTGCCGCAGTTGCAGCGGGCCGTCGACGAAGCGATTGCGAACCCGGAAGTCCGGGGCATCGTGCTCGGCGGCGAGGGCAAGGTTTTCGTCGTCGGGGCGGATGTCAACTTCTTTATCCGCAATATCGAAGCCGGCGACATTCCGCGAATCATCCAATTCTCATTGTCAGGGCACCGCTTTCTCAACACGATCGACCGCTCGCCCAAGCCTGTCGTGGCGCGCGTCAACGGCGCCGCGTTGGGAGGGGGGCTCGAGTTCGCCTTGGCCTGCGACCGTGTCGTGGCTTCGCCCGGAGCGAGTTTCGGTTTCCCGGAGACAGGACTCGGTATCTTTCCTGGCTTCGGAGGCACGCAGCGCGCACCTCGGGCTTTGGGAATGGGGCTGGCCAAATGGCTGATCTACACCGGCAAGACACTTTCGGCCGCTGACGCTTTGAAGATTGGCGTTGTCGATCACATCGTGCCGGCCGATCAACTGGAAGGGGTCTGCCGCGCGATCGCCGCCGGCCCGTTCCCTCCGGCAAAGCGTCGGCCACGGTCGCCCGAATTCGCCGCGATCGAGCAGTTCTTTGAGCAGAGCCCTGCTGAGGACCTTCGCCTGGGGACCGCGGACACGCTCGGCGATCCGGTTTTGGTTCGAGCCATGAAGGCAGTCGCCACCAAGGCCCCGGTCGCGCTGCGGCTGGTCGAACGCATCATCGACGAGGGCGCGCAACAACCGTTCGAAGATGCCTTGAAGCTCGAAATCGCCTACGTCACCGAGGTCTTCAGCACGACGGATGCTCACCTAGGTCTGACGTTCCGCGTCAGTCGACAACTCGGCAACCCGGACTTCACGGGGCATTAGACTCGATCCGCAGCCGCAGGCTGGCGTTACAGCCACGATTGGCGGTCGACGACTTCGAAGCCCCGTTGCGGGTGGCGCTCGAGTCGTGCGGCAACTGTCCGGACGTCATGCGGCCAAATCACCCAAGCCCGTTCATCGGCGACCTCGCCCAATAACCGCGGCTTGATACGGCGCGTCACCAGCGGATACGTGTCGTAGGACAAGTTCCACATGCGGTGCAGGTGCATCGAAGTGGCACACACGTCTCCGATGAACAAAGCCGCCTGGCCGCCGGACTCGAACTTGAGCGCTAAGTGGCCCCGCGTGTGGCCGCCGGTGATCATTGCCCGCAGGCCCGGCACGATTTCACTGTTTCCCTCGACGAGCACGACCACTCCGGCATCGGAAAGGGGCGTCAGGTTTTGCATCGGATAGGCGGTCTTCAGCTCGGGAACCTGACTGGTTGCGTCTTCCCACTCGATCCGCCCAATGACGTAGCGGGCGCGCGGGAATGTGGGGACCAGCGTTCGCTGGGCATTGTATTGCGTCGCGCCGCCCGCGTGGTCCCAGTGCAGGTGGCTCAGAACGACGGTATCGATGTCGTCTGGATTCACACCCAGCGACGCCAGGCCATCGACGACCGGGTTGCCTTTCTCCAATTCATAGAATCCCCGGTCCAGGGCCGTGTATTTGCTGCCATAGCCGGCGTCGATCAACAGGGTGTGCCGGCCATCGCGCGCGAGCACGCAGTTCGCGCCGAGCCGGACGCGGTTGTTCTCGTCCGGCGGCATGATTTTTCCCCAAAGCGTTCGCGGCACGATCCCAAATGCCACTCCGCCGTCGATGGAAAATGTGCCGCCGTTGATCGAGTCGAGCTGCCAGTTGCCCAAGTTCATAAAGCCTCGAAAGCGCCTGTTATCGACCTCTCGCGATACGAAGCCGACTCGCGCGCAAGCGCGGTCCGCCGGGAGACCGCGAGCCTCGTCTCACGGGAGCTGGTCTCGCAGGACCTTGCCGTTCGCCGACTTTGGCAAGGCGTCCATGATCGTGATTCGAGACGGCCGCTTGTAATAGACGAGATGCTGCTCGCAATGGGCCTTGATCCTCGCGACGTCGGTTCCGTTCTCGATGACCACGGCCGCCCTGACGTGCAGCGAACCATGCTGCGTTTTGCCGGGGTAAACCTTGACTTCAACAACGCCCGGTAGCGACGCAATGACTTCCTCCACTTCGCGCGGCAGCACCTTCATGCCCGAAAGATTGATCACTTCCGCTTGACGGCCGCACAGGCGCAAGGCGCCGTCTGCATCGAGTGATCCCAGGTCGCCGGTGTTGAACCAACCGTCGGCCACGACCGAGGTATCGAGTGTTTCGTCGCTGAGATAGCCGACCATGACCGACGGTGAACGCACATGGACCAATCCGATCCCGGGCCCAAACTCCGCCGGATCATCGGGGGGACGAATCTGCACCGCGACGTTCTTAAAGGGAGGGCCGATATATCCCTCGATAGCCATCGGTCCGTCGGGGCGCGCCACGGCGATGGCTCCCGTTTCGGTCGTACCGAACAGCGGCTGCACGCGGGTGCCCGAGGCTTTTTCAAAGTTCTTCGCGGTGCGCTCCGATAACGGCGCGCCCCCGGTAATCACGCGGCGCTCCGGGGCGTAGAGTCGCTTTCCAGCCCCAAACATCAGCGTGTCGAGCATCGACGCCACGGCCGGCAGGATCGTGATGCGATGTTCCTTGCAGGCTTGAAAGACCATCTTGGCGCTACTTCGCCGCATCGTTACGAGATTGGCGCCGGTGATCATCGGCGTCACCACGCACCACCCGTGCGCATATGCGTGACTCATCGGAGCTAGCGCAAGCAAGGTGTCATGCGCGTCGACGCCGATGGTTTCCACATAATCCGTGACTTCGGCCACGGCGCACGCGGCGGGCCGCACCGCGACCTTGTACTGGCCGGTCGTTCCGGACGTGGGGTGCAGCGGCACTCCCGACAACTCGAGCATGGAGGGGCCGGATGGCGTGGTGACGTCACCGAAGTCACCCCACACGACGTGGGCCCAATCGGCGACGGAAAACGTGGTTGCCCGCGCGCCGACGGATTCCAGGTCGCGTTCGACCTGGGCGTCGGTGACGACGAACCGCGCGCAGAATCGATGCGCGACGCGCTTCATCTCCGCCGGCGGCGTTTCGACGTGCATCAAGAGGGGCGAGCCACCTTGCGAGAGGATTGCCGCCCAAGCGGCAATGAAAAGCGGCCCATTACCCACCGCGACGATCACACGCTCCGGGGCAGCCAGCCCCTCATCCCCCATCCGCCGCGACAGCCCGCGCCAGCCGGCCGCGAACCGCTCGGGCGCGACGACCAGCGACTGATCCAGATCGAAGATCGTGCCGCGGTAATTGTCCACCGCGGAAAGAATCAGCTCTGGGGTCATGATAACGTCCTGAGTTTTCGCAATGCCCAACAGCCTGCAGCTCCCGCGTGAGTCGAGTGTTGAGCAAACACGCCGAGCGCGTGCATTGTACCGGCGGGGCCGTATCCGTGCGGTTCGTGGATGATGGGTCCGCGCGTACCCTCGAGGTACGCCAGGCCGCCACACCTCCAGCCGCCGTGAGCGGAGCACCACGCCGACATCCGCTATGTGGCGTCACGGCGTCACACCGGACATCTATTCAGGAATAATCTGCCGCTGCTGGATCTTCTCGGTAATCAACTCGATGTCGTCCGTGAGAACACGATCGTGCTCCATCGGAGACACGAACTCCCGGATCCGCGCATACGCCGCTTCCAGTCGCGGCGAAGCCCGGTCGGGCCGCATCAAGTATAGTCCCTGGGCCGCGGTCAGGAGTTCGATGGCCAGTACCCGGCGAAGATTCTCCAGAACCCGATTTGCCTTGAGGCCGGCAGCCGGCCCCATCGAAACGTGGTCTTCTTGCGTCACGTTGGTCGGAATCGAATCCACGCTGGCCGGGAAGGAGAGCGACTTGCACTCGCTGACCAACGCGGCGGCCGTCACGTGGGCCATCATGAATCCGGAATTCAGGCCCCCGTCCTTGATCAGGAAGGTCGGTAAATGCCCGCGCGGGGCACGCATTGATTGGCTGATTCTCCGCTCCGAAATACTGGCCAACGTGGCAAACGCCGACGCCAGCCGATCGCTCACCCGGGCCGGGTAAATGGCGTGGAAGTTGCCACAATATCGCACCATGCCCTCGTCCGGGAACAGCAGGGGGTTGTCCGTGACGGCGTTGATTTCCCGCTCCAGAACGGTTTCGCTGTGCTTTAATTCCTCCCAGACCGCGCCGTGTACCTGCGGCACGCACCGCAACGAATAAGGGTCCTGGATCCAATGGCTGTCCCTGTGACGGGCGGAAAGCTGCGAAGACTCGCCGAGCCAGCCCCCCAGTTCCTTGCCGCACGCGATCGTGCCAGGGTGTCCGTGCGCCCGCAATGTCGGTTCGGCACACGTCATGCGGTCGCCGCCCAAGGCTTCCAGGGTCAAGGCGGCGGCCAGATTTGCCACTTTGAGCAAATACTCGCCTTCGCTCCACGCCTTCACGGCCAACGCCGTCGTCAGGTGCGTGCCGTTGATGAGGCTTAACCCCTCTTTGGGGCCTAGCTCGAGCGGTTTGACACCAACTCGACGCAGCGCGGTAGCTGCTGGCATGCGCGCGAATTTGGACCCGGCCGGCGCCGTACACCAGCCTTCGCCGATCACGGTTAACGCCGCGTGAGCGCCAGGCGCCAGGTCGCCGCTCGCTCCAACGCTGCCTTGCGACGGCACGCAGCCCAGGACGCCGGCCTCGACAAGCGTGGTGACGGCCTTCAAAGTCCCCACTCGCATTCCGCTGTGCCCACGACAGATCGTGTTCAGGCCGATCAGCCACATGGCCATGACCATATCCCGGGAAAGGAGCTCACCCACGCCCGAGCAATGCGAGCGAACGATATTCTTCTGGAGCTCGATGATCTTATCGGGGGCAATTACGATGTTGGCGAAATGCCCGAATCCGGTGTTGACCCCATAGACGGGTTCCTCGGCCGCCACCATTTTATCGAGCAAGTCCGAGGCACGTGAGACACGGTTAATCGTTTCCGGGGAATAATCGATGCGGAACTGCTTGCGGGCGTCTAACGCGTACTGCGCAAACTTCCACAAGCTGGACGGAGTGAGGTCTGCATCGCCGAGCGTGAGCGTGTCGGCACCCGAGCCAAATTCCAAAGTCGCTCGTGACTTTTTAGCCTTCGATTGACCGTTGGACTTGCTGGTCTGCTGTAACATCAGGGTCTCCCTGGGGGGAACTGAGCCGCTATTGCTGTCACGCGCAATTCAAGGTCCGCAAGCGACTACAGTCCGTTACAGTCTTTGCAGTTTATCCATTGTGTTTTCGATCAAAGCATATTAACAACAGGCTCAATTCACGTCAAACACGCGGATTCATCGATTTGACGCGAAGCAATTGCTTGAAAACCGCGCTAAATCGAGCAATTCCTGGATTAAATCGAGCGGAAAAGATAAGCGGCTCTGCCGGCCCGATGGGATCGCTGCGCCGAGATTTGCGCCATGCCCGATCGGGATGTAGGGGTTGGGCAATGAATGACGGCAGTTTTGTCGTGGTTGTCGTCGCCGGGCCCTTGTGATGAGAGCGTTCGGCCAGCAACCGAGCGAGAAGGTAATGCGTAGCACTGGGGGCGGCGCTGCCCCCAGTGCGGCTGGCCAATTTTGGCTCATTCTCAGGCAATACTTGATGCTAGTACGCCTTCCAATAAGTTCCNNAAATGTTCGTGGCACTGCCACTAGAATGGTTGCGGCGCAGCTTCGGAGGTGAGCTGCCCGTGAATCCGGCTGCTGCGGCAGGCTGGGGACGCGCGCCGCACAAACCGTCCACCGCGTGCGGCAAGAATCGCTGGCCCATTTTGGGAGCGTTGGGTCGGTCGGGACCATCCGCTTGCTGAGCTGCCTCTGGTTCCCGCGCCGGGTAACGAAGACGTGGCCGGCGCGCGGCGGATCGAGGTCGGCGACCGGCGAGCGGAAGTTCCGCCAGCATAGGGGTTTGACTCTTAACCCATTGGCCACCAGCCGCGTCCGAAAGTTAGGTCGATTTGGGCCCCCGATAAGCAAGCCTAAAAATCATCATAAGTGTAATAATCGGAAGTAGATACCTATCTTGTTGACTATTGGTTAATAGGGCATTATCATGTTCAGTTTGACAGGTCGCTAAAGTTCATCAGCCCACCCCAAGCTATTTATCTTATCTCTGGACGTTGGCATTCGTACCAAGAGCAATCCTGCAAGCTAGCATTGAATTCGAATGAAATATCTTCTTCTAACTGGCGCGACAGGACTCGTTGGTCGCTACTTGCTGCGCGATCTGTTGGCGCTTGACGTGCCGGTTGCGGTCCTGTCCCGCTCGAACCGGGTCGAATCGGCCGTTCAACGGGTCGAGGCGTTGATGGAACGTTGGGAGCGCATCGCGGGCCGGAGCTTGCCGAGGCCCGTGGTGCTCGAGGCCGACCTCCGCCAACCGATGTTGGGACTCGACGAGCAGCACCGCGGCTGGATCGCCGACAACTGCGATAGCATCTTGCACAATGCCGCCAGCATGACTTTTCGCGAAGACAAACACGGCGAACCGTTCCGCACGAACCGCGACGGCATGCGCAACGTGCTGGAACTGTGCCGCCAGACCGGAATTCGCAAGTTCCACCATGTATCGACGGCATATATTTGTGGGTTGCGGGGGGGGCGGATTTTCGAGGACGAAGTGGACCTCGGTCAGCAGAACGGCAACGTATACGAAGTCAGCAAGTTAGCAGCCGAAAAGATGGTGCGAGCGGCCGATTTCCTCGACGAGGTAACCGTGTACCGCCCGGCCAGCGTGGTCGGCGACTCGCATACCGGCTACACGGTATCATCGCATGGTTTTTACCTGCCGCTGCAACTGGCCTACGTCATCGCCGACAAGGTTCCGACTGAGTTGATGGGCGAACGGTTCTTTCGCTTGCTCGGCTTGCGGGGCGACGAAGGGAAAAACCTCGTGCCGGTCGATTGGCTCTCGGCGTCTATCGTTGAGCTGGTGAGCCACCCGGAGCATCACGGGAAGACCTACCATTTGACCAATCCCAGCCCCGTGACGGTGCGGCTGATTCAGCGCGTGGTGCAAGAAGCCATCGAAAAGTACTCGACCCGGCGGTTTGTCGGCAGGCTGAGCGAAGAGCAAATTGTTCAATTCGAACATGAATTCCAACAGCACATGGAAGTTTACCGCTCCCATTGGCGCGACGATCCGCTGTTCGATCGAACCCATACGGATCAAGCATTGCCGCATTTACCGTGTCCGCAGATCGACGACGAGATGCTGCTTCGCATCGCGAGTTACCCTGTGAAGGAGAATTTCCTCCTCCGGCGGATTGAGCCGCCGAAGCCCGGTTTCCAGCCGCGCGAGCACTTGCTCCGGGCGGTGGGTTCCGGCCAGGAAGCGGCGCAGGGCGGCGCCGGTGCGGACACGATCGGTCTGCAAGTTTCCGGGATTTGCGGGGGACAGTGGCGGCTGTTGATTCGCGACGGCAATTTGGTTGGCGTCGATCTCGGATTAGGGTCGGCCGACCGGGCCCGTTATTACTTGAACTCGAACACTTTTTCATCGCTCGTGCAAGGGCGGTTTTCGGTGGAACAGTCAATTCGTTCGGGACGCGTTCTCATCGAAGGCGACGGTGATGGCATCGGCGGCCATCAAGACTTTGTCAGGATCCTCCAGTCCATCGTTTCTTCTTCATGAGAAGCCAGTCGAATTGCTGAAGAAGTTCTTTTGACGGCGCCGTGACGTGAACTAAGAATCTCAATTGCGCCTACGTGCGCATGATGATCGTGAGAAACCACCAAGGGTAGCAGATCATGGAAACTCCATTCGGACACACCAACGTTCCGATTGCCATTGTCGGGATGGCTTGCCGCCTCCCCGGCGCGGATAACCTGGAACAGTTCTGGAATCTCTTGATCGGTGGCGGCAGTTCGATCGCTGAATTGCCTCACGATCGCCTCGACCAGGAGCTGTACTACGATCCCAGGCGTGGCCAACGTGGTAAGACCTACTCGAAAATCGGCGCCATCATTTCCAGCCGCGAGTTCAACAGCGAAGCCTGCCCGATTCCAAAAAGCCTGGAGAACAGCGTCGACAATGCCCATTTGCTGATGTGCCAAACCGCGGCCGAAGCCTGCCGTCACGCCGGATTCGATCCGTTCAATCTGGCCTTGCGCAACACGGGTGTGTACGTCGGCCACGCCCAGGGAAGCAATCTGGCCGCCGATTTCACCTATGGCACCTGCATCGAAGATGCCGCGCAGCTGCTCCGCGAAGTGCCCGGTTTCCAGCAATTGCCGCCGCAGGATCAAGAAGCAATCGTCCGCGAATTGGTCGAAACCGTTCGAGCTCAGACGCCCCAACGCGCCACGGATTCGCCGGATGTTGCCATCAACATGGTGGCCGGCACGATCTCGAAGGCCTTTGCGCTGAACGGCCCGTTCACGGCCGTCAATTCCGCGTGCGCGTCTTCGTTGCAAGCCGTGATGCTGGGGGTTCGCGCCTTGCAATTGGGCCGGATCGACATGGCGATCGTCGGCGGCGCGTCGGATTGCAAGAGCGACTCGCTGGTGCTGTTCTCCCACGCCCAGTCGATGAGCGAAACGGGTTCGCGACCGTTCGACGCCACGGCCGACGGGCTGATCTGTTCCGAGGGGTACGTCGCCTTGGTCCTCAAGACCCTGCCGCGCGCCCTGGCCGACGGCGATCCCATCCAGGCGGTCATTTTGGGGTTGGGAATGTCGTCCGATGGTCGCGGCAAGAGCCTCTGGGCGCCGCGTAAGGAGGGACAGGTCAAGGCCATGGAGCGCGCTTATCGACATGGCGTCGACATGAGCACGCTGCAATACATCGAGGCGCACGCGACCTCGACCAATCTGGGCGATGCCACGGAACTCAACGCGCTGACGGAAGTCCTGGGCAAAAATTTCCCCCCCGGCAAGAAGATTCCAGTAACGAGCGTCAAGGCCAACATTGGTCACGCCCTGGAAGCGGCGGGTGTCTCGAGCGTGATCAAGACGATCCTCTGCTTGCAGCATCGTACGTTTGTGCCGGCCATCAATATCCAATCGCTCAACTCGAAGATCAACTGGGAGACGGCTCCCTTTTACATCCCCACGGAACCGGCGCCCTGGCCCGAGCAGCCGAATGGCTTGCCGCGCCGCGCCGCCGTCAATGCCTTCGGCATTGGCGGCTTGAACGTACACATCGTTCTCGAAGAGTTCACCGAAGCGCGGCGAGCCTCGCTCAACGCCGCCTACCAGGCGAATGGACAAGTACAGGCCAAGCCCAAAACGCCGGCCTCGAGCGATTCGGAAAACGAGGCCGTCGCCATCATCGGTATCGGCTGCATCTTTCCGGGCGCCGCGCGGCCCTCGAAATTCTGGGAACTGCTCTCCACGGGCCGCGATCCCAAGTGTTCGATGCCGCCGGGACGTTTGAGCGCGCTGAGTTACGAAGCCGGATCGCGACGGCCCTACCGTACACCCTCCACGCTGGGCGGCTACATCACCGATTTTGCGTATGACTGGCGCAAGCATAAAGAGCCACCCAAGCAAGTCCAGCAGGCCGACCCGTTGCAGTTCATGCTCTTGGAAGCCGCGGACCAGGCGTTGATCGACTCGGGCTACGACAAGAAGCCGTTCGATCGCACACGGCTGGGTGTGTTGGTCGGCACCGAGTTCGGCGGCGATTTCTCAGCACAGTTGGAACTCGGCCTGCGGCTGCCGCACATTGAAATGCTCCTGAGGCAATCGATGGGGCGACACGGCATTGCCACGGATCGCTCCGCGGCGATCGCCTCGGAGTTCAGCGAGGTCATGCTGAAACATTGGCCCGCCCTGGTTGACGAAAGCGGCAGCTTCAGCACCAGCACGCTGGCGTCGCGCATCACCAAGACGATGAACCTGATGGGAGGCGCGGCGTCCATCGACAGCAGTGACGCGTCCTCCGCCGCCGTGCTTTCCGCCTGCGTTGACATGCTGCTTTCGGGCGATTGCGACATGATGATCTGCGCCGGCGGCCAACGATGCATGAACCTGCCCCAATACGAAGCCATGGCCATCAACGGTGTCCTGGCCCTGAGCGATCATCCCAGCAGTCCTTTTGACGCGGCGGCCGGCGGAATTGTGCCCGGTGAGGGCGTCGGCGTACTGCTGCTCAAGCGGCTGTCCGAAGCGCGAAAAGACGGCGACCGAATCCACGCGATCGTCCGGGGCGTCGGCGGGGCACACGCCAAGAGTGTCGAGGAATCTTTGCGGCTGGCAATGGACCGGGCGTTTAAGACCGCCGAGGTCGAACCGGCCGACGTCGCCCTGATCGAAATGGACGGCACCGGCTTGCCGCAGTGCGACCAGGAACAGTTGCGCGCAGTCGTCTCGGTTTACGGGCGCACGCCGCGTAGCCAGCCGCTGTTGTTTAGCTCCCTCACGGGTCAAATCGGGCATACGATGGGCGCTTCGGGCATGGCCTCGTTGATCAAGGCGAGCATGGAAATTGAAACCGGTCAGATGCCGGCCATGTTCGGCCTCAAAACGCCGCTGTCGATCGTGGCGCAAAACGCCAGCGTTCTTCAGGCGGCCACCGCGCCGCTGGCGATTCGCCATACGACTCGCGACGGCCGGCGTCTGGCCGCGATCAGTTCATTCGGCAAAGGTCTGGCGTATCACATCCTTCTGGAACGTGGCGAAAAGGTGCCCCTCAGCGAAAGAACTCCCACGCCGGCCGCGGAAAAGAAACCGATCGTCGCGGCGGCGACGGTTCCGGCGACTCCGGTCGCCTCCGCGGGACAAACACTGGATTGGCAAATCTATCGACTGGGCGCGGCAACGCCCGCCGAGCTCAATGCGAAGCTTCAACAGGCACTCGCGGATTGTCCGGCGGCGCGCACGGCCGCGGCCGCCGCACGGTTCACGCCCGAGGATCATTCGCGCATCGCGATCGTCGCCGGCAATGCGGAAATGTTCGCGCGAAAGCTGCAGATGGCTGCCAAGCAGTTCGCCAACCCCGACGCTCAGCCGGTGCTCGAACAGCAGGGTTGCTTCTACCGGCAACTGGCCGCCCGCCGCCCGCGGATCGCGTTTCTCTTCCCCGGGCAAGGCTCGCAATATGCCGGCATGCTCCGCGAACTGGTGCGCGACGTTCCCGCCGCCGCATCTGCGATGCGCGCGATCGACGCGGTTATGGTGCAGCGCGGCTACCAGACTTTTGGCCAGATGGTGTGGGAGAATCCGAACCAACTCGGCGCCAACATTTGGGTGACTCAGATCGCGATGCTGTTAGCCGATTTGATCGTTCACGCGGCCGTCGTCGATTTCGGGATTCAACCAGACCTGGTCTCGAGCCACAGTTACGGCGAATTTGCCGCGCTGACGGCCGCCGGGGTCTGGGACATCGAGGGCGTTATTACAGCCGCGCGTGCTCGCTACGACGCGATTGAAGTGACGCCCAGCGCCCGCGGCTCGCTCATGGCGACCACCGCCCCGCCGCCGTTGATCGAGCAGTTGGCCGCGACGCTGCGCGATCGCGCCTATATCGCGAATTACAACGCGGCGGATCAAACGGTGATTGGCGGGCGAAGCGACACGCTGAAACAACTGGCCGAGTTGTTGAGTGCTCGCGGTCACAAAACCCAGTTGCTCTCCGTCCCCTGTCCGTACCACACGCCGCTCATGGCCGGCAGCGGTGAGATCCTCAAGCGGACGCTCGACACCTTGCGGCTGCGGCCGCCCAGGGTGCCGTTGCTTTCCAGCGTGACCAACCGCTACGTGGCCGAACCGCTCGACATCCGGGCGAATCTGGCCGCTCAACTGACCACGCCCGTGCGTTACGTTGACCTGGTCAATCGTATCGCGGACGAGCAAGAAACCGTGTTCGTCGAGGTCGGGCCGCAGCAAGCTTTGACGAAACTCAACCGCCGAATCCTGGACGGGAGCAGCGTGCCGGGAATCATCGGCTGCGACAATTCGAAGTATCCGGGCGTGGAGCAACTCTTCAATGTTCGCGCGATGTTGGACTGCCTGGGCGCGTTTGACGAACAGCAGGCTCAACGAACGAGCCTGACTCAGCCGGCGGCGACCGCCGCAACGGCGATTAGCAAACCCGAGAAGGGAACGATTGCGCACTTCGACGCGACGCAGCGCCGCATTGAGAAGATGCGGCAAGCGGCGACGAAGACCACCCAGAAACCGGTCGCCAAGAACGACTCAGGGCCGTCGCCCGGGACGAAACAGGCGTCTGGACCGACCACGACCAGCCGCTCGCTCCAATCCGCGCCTGCCGCGAAGAATGGCGATCAGGCTGGTCACTCGAACGGCTCGTCGCCCGCCGCCAGGCCAGCCGTGCCGCAGCCCAGTGCGGTCGCGGCCGGGCAACGGTCCTCTGCGCCGATTGCCGCCGCCACGGCCCGCGCGCCGGTGGCTGTGCCGCGTCCGGTTGCTCCGACGCCGGCTCCGCGAGAAGTACCCGTGCCGAGAGAAAAGGCGCCGGCGGCCCAAACGCATCCGGCAAGCAGCGGCTTGAACGCGGCGGACCTGGAAAAGTTCTTGATCAATTTTGTGGTCGAGCAGACCGGTTATCCGCCGGAAGTCGTGGAGCTCGACGCCGACCTCGAGGCCGACCTGGGGATCGACAGCATCAAGAAGGCGCAATTGTTCGGCGAGCTGGCCGAATACTTTGACGTTCAACCGACCGAGAACATGACGCTCGATGATTTTCCCACGCTGCGTCACGTGATGAACTTCCTGGCCGGATCGCAGCCCAAGGGCGAGTCGGCGCCCAGCGCTCCGATTGCCGTGGCACCCGCTCCGGCGGTCCGAGAGACGCCCGTGGTGCGTGAAGCGGCTCCTGCTGCGCAGACGCGTGCGGCCGGCCCTTCGCTGGACCCGGCGGAATTGGAAAAGTTCTTGATCAACTTTGTGGTTGAGCAGACCGGTTATCCGCCCGAAGTTGTGGAGCTCGACGCCGATCTGGAGGCCGACCTGGGAATCGACAGCATCAAGAAGGCTCAATTGTTCGGCGAGCTGGCCGAGTATTTTGACGTCCAGCCGACTGAGAACATGACGCTCGATGATTTCCCGACGCTGCGTCACGTGCTGAACTTCCTCGGCGGCGCCACGGCCAAGAGTGCCCTGACGACGGCGGCCGCCCCGGCTCCCGTCGCGGTTGCTCCAGCTGCTCCCGCACCCGTCGCTCAAGCAACAGCCCCGGCGACGCAATCGCAGGTTGATGGTCCTTCGCTCGACCCGGCCGAGTTGGAAAAGTTCCTGATCAACTTCGTCGTCGAGCAAACCGGCTATCCGCCGGAAGTCGTCGAGCTCGATGCCGATCTGGAAGCCGACTTGGGCATCGACAGCATCAAGAAGGCTCAATTGTTCGGCGAGCTGGCCGAGTATTTTGACGTCCAGCCGACTGAGAACATGACACTCGACGATTTCCCCACCTTGCGTCACGTGCTGAATTTCCTCGGCGGCGCCACGGCCAAAAGCCCTCTGACGACGGCGGCCGCTCCGGCTCCCGTCGCGGTTGCTGCGACCGCTCCCGTGCCCGCACCGGTCGCTCAAGCAACAGCCCCGGCGATGCAATCACAGGCTGCTGGTCCCTCGCTCGACCCGGCCGAGTTGGAAAAGTTCCTGATCAACTTCGTCGTCGAGCAGACCGGCTATCCGCCGGAAGTCGTCGAACTCGACGCCGACTTGGAAGCCGACTTGGGAATCGACAGCATCAAGAAGGCTCAATTGTTCGGCGAGCTGGCCGAATACTTCGACGTCCAGCCAACCGAGAACATGACGCTCGACGATTTCCCCACCTTGCGTCACGTGCTGAATTTCCTCGGCGACGCCACGGCCAAAAGCCCTCTGACGACGGCAGCTCCTGCAGCCGCGCCAGCACCCGTCGCCGCCGCTCCGGCTGCTCCTGCCTGGCAGGCACCGATCGAGCAGCAACCGGCCCCCGTCGCTCCATCGCAGGCTGCGGGGCCCTCGCTCGATCCGGCCGAATTGGAAAAGTTTCTCATCAACTTCGTCGTCGAACAGACCGGCTATCCGCCCGAAGTCGTCGAACTCGATGCTGATCTGGAAGCCGACCTCGGCATCGATAGCATCAAGAAGGCCCAGTTATTCGGCGAGTTGGCCGAGTATTTCGACGTCCAGCCGACCGAGAACATGACGCTCGACGATTTCCCGACGTTGCGACATGTGTTGAACTTCCTCGCCGGCGGCGAGCAAAAAAAAAACTTAACTCCCAGCCCATCTGACGCCGCGGAAACTTCGCCGGAGACGGTCTCGCCGGTGGAATCGGTCGCCAGCGACGGTCCGAGCGCCCCGGTCGAGGGGCCGACTGCCGCGCCCTCGGTCTTCGAGCAAGCAAAGACTTCGGGTGACAAGTTGCAACCGCTGCACCTTGCCGGCACGCCCTATGAGATGGGCCTGGAGCATGGCCGGCAAAAGAAGCAAGAGATTCGGCGCATCTTGCGGCGCTACGTCGACATGGCCGGACCCGGCTTCGACGAGTTACCGTTCGATCTCGAATCGTCGGACGACCTGGCAAAGTATTTCACGCCCAGCGAAGTCGAAGAACTGCGCGGCATAGCGGACGCGGTGCAGGTGCCGTTGACCAGCATACTGGTCCACAACCTGGCGGTGTTTTCCGATCTCGGGGTCGCGTCGTTGCACTTCGCCGTGGCCGCGGCCCGCAACCAGGCCAGCACACTCCTGCACGCCTCGAGCGAACAGCTCCCGCTGTCGTCGGCTCTGGCCGACGTTGTGCAACCGGTCGTTCAGGTGCGCAGCCCGGCTGGCGGCATTCCGCACGTCGTACTTTCGATCGCCGGAGCCATCGGCGGGCTGACGGGCGTCAACGCCCACGGGCTGGCAATCACGGCCGGCGCGCTCGAGCAACGTGTCGAGGGCAAACCGGCATTGCGCGGCCGCATGCACGCGGCCATTACGTCGCACGTCCTTGCCGAGGCCATCTGTCTCGATTCGGCCGTCGAACTGTTGCAACGTTATCGCAACGGCGCGGCTTGGAGCGCCTGCCTCAGCCACTATCCGACCGACCGCTTGCGGTACGTCGAATCCGATGGTCGCCGCTTGCACGTGCGCGACAGCAAAGACACCGTCATCGCCGCGAATCACTCCGTGCTCGAAGCAACCGCCGAAGTGCCCCTCGCGTCCAAGCATCGCTGGAACCAGGTAAAAGATTTGCTGTCGACGGCTCCACAGACAGGCTTCACGGCCGATCAAATCCGTTCGTTGTGGTCCCAAGCCGAAACCAACGGCAAGGCTTCGACCAACGGCAAAGCCCACGCTCATCACGCGGCGCGGCGCATCGATGTGGTCATGGATCCGGCGCGCGGCGACTTCTGGGTCAACCCGGCCTTGTCGAGCAATGGCAAGACCAACGGCTACTATCGCTTCGCGCTGGGCGAGCTGCTGCCCAAGGTCGACCCGACTGCCACGCCCCGTGGCGCGGTCGTCGCGCCGTCCGCCCCCTACGACCTGCCGGGCAACGACGAGCTCGCGACCCATCGTTTTGCCACGACGATCGTCGACGTGCCGCTCGACTCGTCGGTTCCCGCCATGCCCCAATGGTCCGGCGCCGCGCTGATCGTCGGCGAAAACGCCTTGGGCGATGCCCTGCGACGCCAACTCGAAGCCGCTGGCGTGACCGTGCTCCAGTTGCCGGTCACCGACGACCTGGACGAGACCTTGGGCGCGTTCGAGCGCATTTGGAATGAACAGCCCACGCCCCACGTGTTCCTGGTGGCAGGTCGCGACGCCGAGGCGGCCGATCCGAACGACGAAGTCGCCTGGCAGCGCCGCTGGTATCGCGTCGCCGTGTTGCCCTACTTTCTGGGCCAGCGCTGGGTGCAGTTGGCCGGTCAGGCCAACTTGCTACCGCGTTGCACGTTCGTGGGCACCACCGCCATGAACGGCGATTTCGGCTTCTCGGGCCAGGTCGATCGGCCCGAGGGCGCGGCCCTGACCGGCCTGCTGAAAGCGGTCCACGTCGAAGTGGCCGTGCTTCGCAAGCAAACCGGCATGCGGGCCATGGTCGTCGACGCGCCGGACGAGGAGTCGCCCGAGTTGCTGGCCGCCAACATCTGCCGCGAGTTGGCTGGCAAAAGCGTCGACTACGCGGTTGCGTTCGTCAAAGGCACCCGCCGCTTGGAATATGCGGTTCCCGAAAAGGCCACGCCTCGGCAATTTGCCGACGTGCGACCAGGAGGCACCTGGGTGTTCACCGGAGGCGCCCGCGGCATCACGGCCGAATGCGCGTTGGAGCTGGGGCGTCGCTTCGGCCTGAAACTGCACCTGATCGGCACGTCTCCCTTGCGAGCGATCGATCCCGCTTGGCGCAACCTTTCGGCCGACGAGTTGAAGGCGCTCAAGCTGACCGTGATGCGCGACGCGCGCGCGGCCAAACGCAACATGGACGACGATTGGGCCCGCGTGCAAAAGGACATCGAGATCGACCGCTCGCTGCGAGCCTTCGCCGACGCCGGTGTCGAAGCCACCTACCACGCCTGTGACGTGGCCAACGGCGACGCCATGGCGGCGGTGCTCGACACCATTCGGCAGCAGAGCGGTCCAATCGAGGGTATCGTCCACGGCGCGGGCATCGAACGTGCCGGAATTTACGAGCGCAAGCTTCGCGACGCCGTGATGGCCACCTTGGCCGCCAAGGTTGACGGCGCGCTCAACCTGATGCGGTTGACCCGGCAGGATCCGGTGCGTTGGTTCATCGGCTTCGGCTCCGTCAGCGGCCGCATGGGCAGCAACGGGCAAACCGATTATTGCCTGGCCAGCGACATGCTGTGCAAGCTGGCAGGCTGGTATCGCGGCCAACGAGCCGGCGTTCACTCGGTCGGCATCCACTGGCATCCTTGGGACGAAGTCGGCATGGCCGCGCGACCCGAGACGATCACGATGCTGAAAATGACGGACGGGCCCGGCCACATGTCGAAGCAAGAGGGAATCAACCACTTGCTCCGCGAGATGTACGCCGGGGCGCCAATCTCCGAGGTCCTGATCACGACTTGGGACTATCACGGTCGCTTCTACGGCACCGAGGATCACCCCAAGCCGGGCGACGAGGATGGCCCCAGTCAGTCGCCCACCGACTCGATTCCATCGACCGAAGCCGCCACGCCTATTGCTCCGCCCGCGCCGGTTGTGAAACCGGCCCGGCCGGCGCCTCAGGCCAAATGGGATCCCGTGCCCTTCGTGCCGCTAACCTATCGCAGCGAATTGCGGATGGTCGCAGCGCCGTTGCCGGCCGGCAGCGCCATCGCACCGCAATGGCAAGGTCCGGCCGTGATCATGGGCCATAACGCCGCGGCCTTCGCTCTGCGCGATCGCTTGCAAGCCGCGGGCGTGCCGGTACACATGCTGCCCGATACGAAATCGCCCGAGGAAGCCGCAGCGGCAATGGACACGATCTACGCCTCCGGGCGGCCGCGCTATCTATTTCTGATGTCGGGCCGCGACACGAGCAATGCCTCGTTGCTGGACCACGCGGGCTGGCTCGATCGCCGCGCGGCCGGAGTCGTGGTGCCGTTCATGGCCGCCCAACAGTGGTTTCGTCTGCGGATGAAGGCCAAGGACACGACGCCTATCACGATCGTGGCCGCCACGACGATGGGTGGCGATTTCGCCCTCTCGAGCCATGTCGCAACGCCCGAAGGCGGAGCGATCTGCGGCATGCTCAAGTCGATTTATGTGGAAGACACGCGCCGCTCACCGAGCGAAGTCCGCGTGAAGGTGATCGACGCCCCGGCCGACGAAGCGCCGGCCACGCTCGTCGATGCGATCTTCCGCGAACTGGCGGCCAACGATCCTTATGTCGAGGTCGGCTGGTCGCGTGGCGCGCGAAGCGTCATTCAATCATTCGCCCGGCCCGTCGAGTCGTTGCCCAAGACGGACATGCCGCACGGAGGCACGTGGGTGGTCACTGGCGGCGCTCGCGGCGTTACGGCGGCGGCGGCATTCGAGCTCGGTAAGCGGTTCGGCATCAAGCTGCACCTGATCGGCCGCAGTCGCGTGCCGCGTCCCGACTCCGAGTGGCGCGATTGCACGCCCGAGAAGCTCAACGAAATCAAAGCCAAGATCGTTCGCCAGGCCGTCGCGGAGGGTCGCTCGCCCGAGCCCGAGTGGGATGCGATCAAATCGGATATTGAGATCGACGAAACGTTGAAGAAATTTGCCGCTGCCGGTGTGCAGGCCACGTACTATTCGTGCGATCTCTCGAACTGGGCCCAGTTAGCCACGATTCTCGACCAGGTCCGCCGCCAGGATGGTCCCATCCAGGGCATCATGCACGGCGCCGGCTTTGCCCGCTCCGGAAAATTTGGCACGCGAAGCCGCGATCTGGTCGAACGCACGCTGGCCGGAAAACTGGACGGCGCCGTCGGCCTGATGTCGCTGACGCGAAACGATCCGGTGCGTTATTTCCTGGGCTTCGGCTCGATCAGCGGCCGCTACGGCGGCAATGGACTGAGCGAGTATGCAACGTCCAACGAGATGTTGGCCAAGCTCATCGACTGGTATCGCTCCCAGCGGCCGGACTGCGCCGCCTGCTGCATGCATTGGCAGTCGTGGGATGAAATCGGCATGGCCATGCTCGGCGACAGTGCCGTCGGTACCAAGGGCATTTTGAAGATGGCCTTCATTCCGCCCAAGGAAGGCGTCGAACACTTGTGCCGCGAGCTCGAAGCCGGCTTGCCCGCGAGTGAAGTGCTGATCGGCGACGGATTTTTCGAACGCACGTTCTATCCGTTCGTAACCTGTGAAGGTGCGGGCGGAGCGGCCACCGTACCCTCGGGCGCGGCAATCGGTCGTGTACCCTTGGTCGAAAAGATCGGCCGCGACACGGCCGGCCACTTGGACGCCGAGATTCACTTTCAACCGGCGGCCGATCCTTTCCTGATCGATCACAAGCTGCGCGGCAAGCCGCTGCTGCCGGCCGTGATTGGCATGGAAGCCGTCGCCGAGGCGGCCGCGCTGGCCAGCGGAAAAACGGTCACTGCCATTCGCGACGTCCAGCTCATCGAGGGCTTTTTGTGCCACAGCGATCAGCCGATTGTCGGCCGCATCCGCGTGACGAACGAGCAAGGCACGTCGTTGAGTTGCGAACTGCTCAGCGATTTTCGCAATCGAGCCGGCATGCTGATGAAGAAAGACCGCGTTCACCTGCGGGCCACGGCCGAGGTGGCCGAGCGAGCGTCGTCGCTCGACGTGCCAATGCCCGAGCCGCCGACCGAATGGCACCCGGTAATCTTTCAGCACGATGGCCCGCTGGTGCACGGCCCGGCGCTGCACGGACTGAAAGCTGCCATATTCGACACGCCCGGCGGCTGGGGGCAGCTCGTGGCGATGCCCATGGCCGAGCTCGGCGGCCAGCGCACGGGTCATGACTGGCTGGTGCCGGCCACGCTCATCGATGCCGGCTTCTATGTGTGCGGCATCCATTGCTACTTCCACAATGAAGGGGCCTTTTCGCTGCCATCGTCGATCGAAGCGGTACACCTCGGCCGGCGGCCACGCGACAACGAAAAATGCCTGGTGGCATTCACGTGCCGCGAGATCCAACCGGAACATGCCATTTACGACTTCACCGTGTTTGGTGACGACCGATCGGTCATCGTCCGCGTCGATGGCCATCGCGTCATCACGATCAAGTAACCTCCATGAGTACCTGCGTACGAGAATCAGCATGACCCTCTGTGCACCTAACGCCGAAACCACTCGAATCGCGCTGGAGTCGCTCGCCGGCGGCGCCCGCGCCGACGTTGCCGAGGTCGCTCATCGTTACAGCGCGCTCGAGGCGTTCGACGCGTTCGACGCACTGCTGGCCTCGGGGAGCGGTGCGTTGCTCAGCGACCGCGAACGGGCTGAACTCGCGGCCTGGCACGATCCTGACCGTCGCCGTTCGTGGCTCGCCGGCCGACTGCTCGCCAAACAACTAGTGCGCGAAACCTGGTCCGCTGCGCCGGCTGACTCCGCGATCGAGATCCTCTCGCTCAATGATCAACGCCGGGGCCGCCGGCCGCGAGTCGTTTGCGATGGACAACAAATGCCGTGGTCCTTGTCGATCTCGCACACCCAACGTGGCGTGCTGGTTGCGCTATCGACGGCGCCGAGCGTTGCCGTGGGTGTCGACCTGGCAGCGCGCCAGGACGTTTCCGCGGGTTTCGTGCGGCTTTGGTTTACGCCGGCCGAACAGCGGTGGCTGGCCGAGTCGACCGATGCGCATGCCGCCGCAACGATCTGGGCAGCCAAGGAAGCACTCTTCAAAGCGTGTAATCGGGGAGAAGGATTCGCACCTCGCATGATCGAGGTGCTTCCCGGTGGACGCTGCAGCTATCAACAGATTTCGCTCCCGGGCTGCTTGCGGTTCTGGAGCGTCGACAAGCAAATCGCCGTGCTGGCGACGGTCAAGGGCGACCACGATCCCAATTCCTCTTCGCGTTGAACAAAGAACAGGTGACTCATGATCGATCTCAGCGGACAAGTGGCTTTGGTAACCGGCGGTTCCCGGGGTATCGGCAAGGCGTGCGCTCTGCGATTGGCCGAGGCGGGCGCCGACATCGTGGTCAACTATGTCGTTAACCGCCAGGCCGCGGACGCCGTGGCCGCGCAGATCTCGGCGATGGGCCTCCGCGTGCTGGTCGTCAAGGCCGACGTCAGTGAAGTCGACGACGTGCGCAGCATGATGGAGGCCGTCAAGGAAGAGTTCGGCAAGCTCGATATCCTGGTCAGCAATGCCGCGACGGGCGGCTTTCGCACGCTGCTGACCGCGACCGGCCGCAATTTCGAGGCGGCGTATAACACCAACGTGCTGGCCCTGCTCTACCTGGTGCAGGCCGCGTTTCCGCTGATGAAGCGCAACGAAGGCGAGCGGCGCACGAAGGTGATCGCCTTCTCCAGCCACGGCTCGGGCACCGCCCTGCCCTTCTACGGCCTGATCGGCAGTTCGAAGGCCGCGTTGGAAAGCCTGGCCCGTCATTTGACCCTCGAAGTGGGCGAGCATGGCATCAACGTCAACGTCATCAAGGCAGGTCTCGTCGACACCGACTCGACACGGCGCATTCCGAATGCCGAAGCGATCTTCGAAGGTCGCAAGGAAAAATCGATGATGGGCGATCGCGTCCTCACGGCCGCCGATGTGGCCGACGCGGCGCTGTTCCTGGTCAGCCCCTTGAGCGACCTGGTGCAGGGCGAAGTACTGACGGTCGATGGCGGCGCCGCCGTGCATCCCTAAGCACGCCGTGCCTACCTAAGCACCCAGACGGGCGGTCTCGCGCAGCCGATCGGCATAGGCGTCGACCAGCTCGCCGCAATCGCGCGGCCGAAACAGTTTGGGATCGCACCGCAGACAGATCGCGAATTCGCCGGCGTATTCGAAGATGGCGAACGAGCCTCGCGTCAGCGGGCGAATCGGCGGCACGCCCGTCAGGCGTTCCAGTTCGACGTCGCCGCAGATCAATCGCCCCTCGCGCCGTGGCAGCGGCGTCTTGGCGAAGATGCGACCCAGGTTGCTCAGCACCATCGTGGCGAACGACCGATTCCGGTGCAGCGCCCAGGGAATGAGCGACTTGAATTGGCTGGCAAATGCCAGCCCGCCCAGAAAGTAAAGGCCGAGCTTCCACTGCTTGATCTGGTCCATCTGCCGGCGGACCGCGGCCAGCAATGTCGCGCGATCGCGAAAGTCTCGCGGCTCGGGCTCGACGAAGCCGAACCCGATGCGGTTGGCAGCCGGCATGTCCCGGTCCAACGAGCAGCGGATATTCACAGGCACGCTGATGCGCAGCCGACGCCCGCCAGGCTCGCCGTGCGATTGATTCCAATCCTTGAGCACCGCCAACAGATCACGCGTCAACAGGTCATTGACCGTCACTCCCTGCGAGTTGGCGGCAGCCCGCAGTTGCTCGGCTTCCGAGGGCACCAAGACGCGCGTCTCGAACTCGATGATCCGCTCGGACGGCCCGACTCTGGCGGCAACATCGGCCGGGCCTCGCGGAGCGGCCAGCAGCGCACAACGTTGCACCAGGATGCCAATCCACAACCGCGCGGTGACCCAGGAATCGCGCGCGGCCGTCTTCAGCGACGGTGGTTCCGGGTTGTCAACGGACAGGCTGCCGCGTTCGAGCAATCGTTCGGGAACCAACTCGGCCAATGTCGCAATGGCACCCTCGCCCGCACAGGCATTCGCATAACAGACCAGAAAATCGCTGACAAACTGGATCGCGGCCAGTCCGTCGCAGCTAGCGTGATGAAACTCAAACCGCGCCAGGCTCTTGGCCACGCCGGGCCGCGCCCAGACCCGCAGGCCGACTTGAACTCGCAGATTGATGGGGGCGTCGCCCGGATAGCGAATGGGCTCGCCCTCGGCGGCCCAATCGATGGGCGGCTCGGGCTTTTCGGTCGCGACCCAGCGCGGGTCGACCCCCTGGTCGTCAATCCGCGCGGTCAACAGGGGGTGGCGGCCTTGGGCCGCCAGCACGGCGGCGCGGAAAGCCGGTTCGTTCAACGTGCCGAAGAACGATAACTCGATCGGAAACGTGGTCGGATAATCGGGACGATTGTCGGCCCAATAGTAGCGCTCGAATGGAGTTAACGGCAAAGGAAAGAGCACGTTTTTCACCCGGGGGCCGTCGTTAACCTAGGCGCGCGTTGATGGACTGTCAAATGGCTGCTGTGCCAACCGGAACATCTGCTCCGAGCAAACAATGGTCGCTTATCGACCGAAACCTGCCAGAGCCGGCAAACGAGGAGGACCCCCCCCATTTGGAGGGGAATATGTGGTCTAACGCTACGGCTTTTTTTTGCTGGTGATCGGTCGAAAACCCCACCGGGAGACGTTAGCAGATACCATTCCCCTCAAAAGACTTGCATTCACCATTCGGTGCAGCTTATACATGCAGTGCATTCAGTGCCTTCGACCGAGTGAGGTCGCGGCGATTTTCGTAGGCGGTTCTCCGCGATTGATGCATCGAAGCCTGGTTGGCTGTTGTCGCGACCTGCGCCTAAGGATGGGGCGAGCTGATGGACGTCATTTTCTCACCCAAGCTGAGCGACCTTGATCATGCGGTACTTTCTTTTGACCGGGGCAACCGGCCTGCTCGGACGTTATCTGCTGTGTGACCTCACTCTGGCCGAGATTCCGCTGGCCGTCATCGTGCGGCCGACGAGATGGGAATCGGCCGCCCAACGCGTCGAAACGGCGATGGCCCGCTGGGAACGCGAACTCGGCCGACCGCTCCTGCGGCCTGTCGTTTTGCAAGGCGACATCAGTGAAGCCGGACTGGGACTCAATGCTCGGGACCTCGAATGGGTACGCCGCAACTGCGGGTCGGTCGTGCACTCCGCGGCCTCCTTGACCTTTCATGCCGACGCGACGAGCGGCGAACCAGGGCGGAGCAATGTCCAGGGCACGCGCAACGTACTGAATGTTTGCCGCCAGTACCAAATTCCCAACTATCATCACGTTTCGACCGCGTACATTTGCGGATTGCGGCGCGGACGGATCCTCGAATCCGAGCTCGACCTCGGTCAGCAGTTTGGCAACGACTATGAACTGACCAAAATCACGGCCGAGAAGGAAGTCCTGGCGGCGAACATTTTCGACCGCGTGACGATTTATCGTCCGTCGATCATCGTCGGCGACTCGCGAACGGGCTTTACGACTTCCTACCACGGCTTTTATACGCCCTTGAGGCTGGTGTACTCTCTCCTCAAGACGCTGCCCGCTGAAGTCATCATGGGCGGCGACTGGATGGGCAGTCTGCAATTGGCGGGCAACGAGCGAAAGAATCTGGTCCCGGTGGATTGGGTCTCCTCGGTCATGACCCGTCTGATTGCGACCCCTGGACTGCATGGCCAAACCTATCATCTGACGAACCCGCATCCGGCCACCACGCAGTCCATCCGCCACGCGATGGGCCTCGTGCTCGGTGAAATTGTCCAAGGTTTCAAGTCCAGCCGTTCGCTGCACGAGATCGGCGACGATTATGCCAATTCATTCCGCGAGCAGATGGGAGTCTATCAGTCCTATTGGAGCGACGATCCCCAGTTTGATTCAGCTCGAACCGAGGCCGCCCTGCCGGACGTGCCCTGTCCGCAAGTCGATGCGGAAGTCATGGACCGGCTGATCCGATTCGCGATCGGAGCCAATTTCGGCTGGCCGCGTGAAGCTCCGATCGTACCGACCTTTGAAGCCGCCAGCCTGCTCAACCCTTGGTTGGACAACGGCGCCCTTGCACCAGCCGCCGATGGCCGCTTGCGGTATGTCAGCCTTCACGTCAGTGGACCGGGCGGCGGACAATGGCACCTGGTGATGGATCAGCAACGGGTCGTTGGCGCCGGTGTGGGCCTGCAAAACGGCAATGGTTTGACGTGCTATCTCACTGCGGCGACGCTCGCCGAGTTGACGCGCGGCAACGCAACCCTCGAGGACTCGATCCGTCGCGGCCAGGTGGTCCTGGCGGGCAATTCGGTGCATCCCAGCGAGCTGGCACGGGCCTTCGCCGACCTGGCCCTGCCGCGAAACGCCAAGCCGCTCGCAAATGCTATGGTTCAATGAGGACGCCGCGGGTTCATTAACTGCCCGTCCTGTGGATTTCGAGTCCGAATCGGAGGGAGAAAGCGAGATGTCGGTCGTCGCGGCGCAGCCCTTGCCTTCGATTGCTTCCTTCGACTCGGTCTTTCCCTTGCCGTTGACGATTCTTGAGTCGTTTTTGGTCTTGGACAGCCGCCCCGACTATCCCATGCACGCGGAGGTGGAGGTCGAGTTGCAGGGGCGACTTGATCCGGCTACGTTCCAACAAGCCGTATGCTGGGCGTTGGCTCGCAATCCGTTGCTGACCTGTCGTATCGACCGGAAAGAGAGCGGGGCACTCGCCTGGGTGCCGAGCGGCAAAGGCCCGGCGGTGTACTGGGTGGGCCTGGATGCGCCGCTGGGCGACGCCTATGCGAGGCACTTCGATCTGACAACCGAGCCGGGTTTTCGAATCTGGGTGCGTCAGACCGAGGATCGATCAAAGATCCTCCTCCAGTTCCACCATGCCTGCGCCGACGGCCTGGGCTGCTTCGGGTTTGTCGAGGACCTCCTGGCGGCCTATGCCGCCGCAGTGCCCGGCGGGCAGCCGGTTGAGCCCCGCCCCCTCGAGCCCGAACGGCTATTGCATCGTGGCGAAATTGGCATCGTGGGCCGCACGTTTTGGCAACAGGTGCGCGACGCGCTTATCGGGATGTTCGAAGGTGAGCGATTTTTGCTGCAGCGCCCCATGCCGTTGGCGGCCGGAGCCTCGACGGTGAACGTGGAGTTGCCAGGCGGTGGTCCGGCGCCGATCAACGGTCCGGGGTTTATCACCGCGACGTGTTCCGAACAGGTGACCGCCGGTCTACGCCGCGCGGCCGTGCAGGCAGGCGGCACGACCAACGACGTCCTGATGCGCGACTTGTTTCTCACGCTCAGGCGTTGGAACACGGAACGTGATGGCACAACGCGACGCCGCCGACTGCGAATTCTCATGCCTCAAAACCTCCGCGGCCTCGACGATGGCCGGATGCCAGCGGCCAACGTGATGAGTTTCGCCTTCGTGACTCGGCAGGCGAAATTGTGCGATTCGCCCCAGAAACTGCTGCATTCAATTCGTGTTGAAACCGAAGGGGTCAAACGCGGACTGTTGTCGCTTTATTTCATCGGCGGCCTGTTTTCACTGCAATCGCTGGGCATTCTGCCTTGGCTGTTGAAGCGTCGCCTGTGCTTTGCCACCGCCGTGTTGTCGAATTTGGGCTATCCGACGCGCCGATTCCTGACTCAATTTCCGCGTTCGGAACAGGGCCTGCTGGCCGGCAACCTTATCTTGACCGGAATCACGGCCAGCCCGCCGCTGCGACCTCATACGCACGCAGCCTTCGCTGTCATGAGCAGCGACCGCGCGATCACGATCAGCCTGCGCTGTGATCCGCGAACCTGCTCGTCGGACGACGCTCGGCGGCTATTAGATGCCTATCTGGCCCAATTGGCCGCGACGGCCGACAGCGTGAAGTGAGCCCTTGATTCGGCTCAAGGGTCCCCAAAAGTTTGATATATTAGCGCAGGAATCTTCCAGCCGCCGTCAACATTCGAGGGGGATTTATGCGTCGCCTGCGAGCTTATGCCGTTCGCTTGATGATGATTTGGCTGCTGGTCGTGGCCACAACATCGGCCCCGGCGGCGGGCGCCGAAGCCAGGCGACCGGCGCCGACGTTCGAAAACGTGGCCTACGGCCCGCACGAGCGCAATGTGCTCGATCTTTGGCAGGCCCCCAGCGATCGGCCGACGCCGCTGTTGATCTTCATCCACGGCGGCGGTTTCGTGAACGGCGATAAGAAAGGCGTCCGCGGCAATCCTGAACTCAAGCATTGTCTCGAGCAGGGCGTTTCCTTCGCGTCGATCAATTACCGCTTCCGCGACAGCGCGCCGATTCAGGACATCCTGCGCGACGCGGCGCGCGCGGTGCAGTTCATTCGCAGCAAGGCGAGCGACTGGAATATCGATCGCGAGCGAATCGCATCCTACGGCGGTTCGGCCGGCGCCGGCACCAGCCTGTGGCTGGCGTTCCACGACGACCTGGCTGATCCGAAGTCCGACGACCCGGTACTGCGAGAGTCCTCGCGGCTCCGTGCGGCTGGCTCTCTCAATGGCCAGGTATCCTACGATCTGCGCGACTGGGAGGGAGTCGTGGGCCACAAATTCCAACGCAGCGAAAGTGAGCTGCTGAGTTTCTATGGTTTTGCCTCAGAAGCCGACATGACGTCGCCCGCGGGGGACCGCACGATGAAGGATTGCAGCATGCTCGGCCTGATCTCGGCCGATGACCCGGCCGTGGCCGTGGCCTGTTCGCTGCCCGCCGACGACCCTCAGAACCGGGGCGACTTCGTGCATCACCCCAAGCACTCGATCGCCATTGCCGAGCGGTGCAAGCAGATGAACGTGCCTTGCCTGCTGGTCCTGCACGCCGACGAGCCCGATCGCGTCAGCCAGTCGGCCAAGGTCGTGGCCTACCTGCTCGAGAAGCTCGGCAAGACGGACACGAGCCCCGCGTCCAAGTAGTTCTTCCATTAGGTCAGCGCGTTTGTGGTGGTGCGTCCTCAGCCGCCGGGATTCAGGCTTCCGCTGCGCATGTCGGCAATCTCGGCAATTGCTAGCAACATGCCGCAAACCCCGCTTGACCGCCTTCCTGAGGCCTCGTAAGATGTGGACTGACCAGTCAGTCCGGAGTTGGGCAATTCCTCAAATGGCCGAAAACACGCAAAAATCGCCCAAACGCGCCTGCGGCGAAGCCCTCTGGGCCAGCCGCAAAGAGGAAATTCTCACTCAGGCCGCGTTGCTGTTTGCCAAGCACGGCTACTCGGAGACCGACACCCAGTTGTTGGCCGAGACCGTTGGGGTCGGCAAGGGAACGGTCTACCGCTATTTTCCCAGCAAGCGCGAGCTGTTTTTGGCCGCCGCCGACCGCGTGATGCGGATGCTGCGCGAGCGAATCGATCGCGGCATTGCCGACGTCGTCGATCCGATCGAAAAGATCTCCACCGGCGTCCGCGAGTTTTTGACCTTTTTCGCCGAGAATCCGCAGTTCGTCGAGTTGCTGATTCAGGAGCGGGCCCAGTTCAAGGATCGCACCAAGCCCACTTTCATCGAGCATCGCCAGGCCAACGTGCAGCGCTGGCGCGACATCTATCAAGGGCTGATCGCCGAGGGACGCGTGCGCGACGTGCCGATCGATCGCATCACCGACATGATCGGAAACTTGCTCTACGGAACGATCTTTACCAATTACTTCAGCGGCCAGGCCAAGTCGGTCGACGTCCAGGTTCGCGACGTCCTCGACATTGCCTTCCACGGCATTCTGACTGCTGGCGAACACGAACGACACAACCCGAGCTAGCGAGGTGCTCCGAACCTACCGGCCGTGCGCCGGCTCTTGCCTGGGAGCCCAGCAGAGAACGAAACGTATGCGAAGTTGGAGTTTGTGGATCGTGATGTTCGGCCTGACAGCGGCTTTTGCCGGCTGCATCAAGCCGCAGCAACCGCCGGCACCGGCCGCCGGGGCGCCCGAAGCGCCCAAGGTGCTGGTCGAAGTTCCCCAGCCCGGCGACATCACCGACTACGAAGACTTCACCGGCCGCACCGTGGCCACCAAGACGATCGACATCCGGGCCCGCGTCACCGGGTATCTCACCAAGATCAACTTCTCGGAGAAGGAAGGCCAGGACGTCGAGCAGAACTCGGTGCTGTTCGAGATCGATCCGCGGCCCTACGAAGCCGAAATGGCCCGCACCGAAGCCGCCTTCCTGCAAGCTCAATCGCACCTCAAGCGAATCGACCTGGATTATCAACGGGCGGCCAAAACGGTCGACAAGAAAGTCATCACTCAGGAACAGTTCGACCTCGTGACGGGCGACCGCAACGAGGCCCGATCGGCCGTCGAGGTGGCCCGTGCCAACCGCGACATGGCCAGGCTGAATCTCAGCTTCACTAAGGTGCGGGCACCGATCAGCGGCCGTGTCAGCCGCACGCAGTTGGACGTGGGCAACCTGGTGCGGGCCGACGAAACGATTTTGACCACGGTCGTCTCGATGGATCCGATCTATGCCTACTTCGACGTCGACGAGCGCACGATGCTTCGCCTGCGTCGCTATGCCGACGAAGGCCGTATTCGCCTCTCGGGCGATCGGGCCACTTCGATCCCGGTCGGAATGGGACTGGCCGACGAGGACGGATTTCCGCACGAGGGGGTCGTCAACTTCGTCGACAACCGGCTCGATCCCAACAGTGGCACCCTGCAACTGCGCGGCATTTTCAAGAACGCGGATCGCATGCTCTCGCCGGGCATGTTCGTGCGCGTGCGCCTGCCCATCGGAAACTCCTACCGCGCGCTGCTGGTCTCCGAACAAGCCCTGGGGACCGACCAGGGCCAGAAATTCCTCTACGTGATCGACCAGGACAACAAAGCTCAATATCGCCGCGTGCAGATCGGCAAGCTACAGCAAGGACATCGCGTGATCCTCAAGGGCCTCGAGCCCGACGAGCGGATCGTGGTTAGCGGCTTGCAGCGCATTCGACCGGGAGCCGTCGTGCAGCCCATGATCGAGCCGACGGCCGATGCCGCGCGCGATCAGGGCGCGGCGATGGCTGGAGCGCCGACGTCCGGTGCCGGCATGTCGCAGAAGTGATTGGGATCTCGGTCCGGACGCAGTGTCCGGATCGAAACACAAGGTGCCGCGACCGTGATCTCGCGATTCTTCATCGATCGCCCCGTCTTTGCTTGCGTGCTCTCGATTCTGATCACACTGGCCGGCGGCATCTCGGTCTTCATGCTCCCCTTGGCGCAGTTTCCGCCGATTTCGCCGCCGAATATCTCGGTGAGCTGCACCTATCCGGGCGCCAGCGCGGTCGACGTTGCCGGCTCGGTGGCCGCGCCCATCGAGGAATACGTCAACGGCGTCGAAGGCATGCTCTACATGGCTTCGAACTGCACCAACGACGGCTCCTACAACCTTACGGTAACGTTCAAGCATGGCGTCGACCTGAACATGGCGCTGGTGCTGGTGCAGAACCGCGTCAGCCTGGCGACGCCCAAGCTGCCCGACGTCATCAAGCAAACCGGCGTGCTAGTGAAAAAGCGGGCCCCTGACGTGTTGATGGGCATCGCGATCATCTCGCCCGACGCCCGCTACGACCAGTTGTATTTGAGCAACTATGCGGTCACCCGCATCAAGGATGAGCTGTCGCGCGTGCCGGGCGTCAGCGACATCATGATGATGGGCCAGCGCGACTATAGCATTCGCGTTTGGGTCAATCCGTCGAAGATGGCCGGGCGCGGAATCGCGGCCAGCGACGTCGTGCAAGCCATTCGCGAGCAAAACGCGCAGGTGGCCACCGGTGTGCTGGGCAATTCGCCGATTCGAAACAACCAGGACTTCGAGGTCACGCTCACCACCCTGGGCCGGCTCGACAACGTCGAACAGTTCGAAGACATCGTCATCAAGGCCCTGCCCGACGGACGCCTGGTCCGCATCAAGGACATCGGCACCGTGGAACTGGGGGCCAAGAACGAGGACCTGAGCGTGGTGTTCGACGGCCGGCCGACCGTGTTCATGCCGATTTTCCAACTGCCCGACGCCAACGCCTTGGACACGCACGAGGCGATCCTGGCCAAGATGAACGACCTGGCCAAGGATTTTCCCGAGGGTCTGGCCTGGGAGATCAACTTCGACACCACGCCCTATACCAGCGAATCGATCAAGGAAGTTTTCAAAGCCCTGCGCGACGCCGTGATCCTGGTGGCGCTCGTCGTGCTCGTGTTCCTGCAGAACTGGCGATCCTCGATCATTCCATTGGTCGCGGTGCCCGTGGCCATCGTCGGCACCTTCGCGGCCATGGCTGTGTTCGGGTTCAGCCTCAACAATCTCACCCTGTTCGGGCTGGTGCTGGCGATTGGCATCGTGGTCGACGACGCGATCGTAGTGGTCGAGGCCGTCGAACATCACATAGAAAACGGCCTGGCGCCGCGCGATGCCACGATCCTGGCCATGAAGCAGGTCTCGGGCCCGGTGATCGCCGTGGGCCTCGTGCTCAGCGCCGTGTTCGTGCCCTGCGCGTTTATCAGCGGCATCACGGGGCAATTCTTCCGCCAATTCGCCCTGACCATTTCCGTTTCCACGATCATTTCGACGTTCAACTCGCTGACGCTCAGTCCCGCGCTGACCGCGCTGCTGCTGCGCCCACGAAGCGACGGCCCGGCTCCGCCCCTGCCTTGGGTCGCCTTTGTCGCCGCCGGCGGTTGGTTGGGATGGGCACGGTTGGGTGACTTCTTTACCGCCTGGATTGCTCCGACCAACTGGCTGGTCGAAACGCTGCCCTGGTCGGCCCTGATCGCTGGCGCCGCGTGCGGCGCCGTCCTGGCGTGGCCCATCAACCGGCTACTGCACTGGGCATTCTGGGTGTTCAATCGCGGCTTCGAGCTGGTCGGCAGCATCTATACCTGGACCATCGGCAAGTTGCTCTACGTGAGCGTGCTGGTGTTTATCGTCTACGGTGGGCTGCTCGGGCTCACGTATCAACAGTTCCTCAACACGCCCAAGGGATTCATTCCCGCTCAGGATATGGGCTACCTGCTGATCAACGTGCAACTGCCCGACTCGGCTTCCGACGAGCGAACGTCGACCCTGCTGCGCAAGATCGAAAAAATCGCCGCCGCCGTGCCGGGCATCAAGCACGTCACGGGCGTCACCGGCCAATCGTTCGCGCTGAATGCCCTCGGTTCGAATTTCGGTTCGCTGTTCATCGGTCTTGACGACTACGACAAGCGGCGCGATCCGAGCCTTTCCAGCCCGAGCATCGTCGCGCGGCTGAACGAGGACTTCAAGCCCATTCACGAAGCCATGGTGCAGGTGTTCCCCCCGCCGCCGGTGCGCGGTGTGGGTCGCGCCGGCGGTTTTACGCTGATGGTCGAGGACCGCGGCGACGTGGGGCTGAAGACCCTGCAAAGCCAGGCCGAAAACCTGGTGCGGGCGGGCAACGCGCAACCGCAGTTGGCCAACCTGTTCGCCCCCTTTCGCGCCAACGTGCCGATGCTGACGGTCGACCCCGATCTGCGCGAGTGCATGGAAAAGGGGGTCAGCCTCCGCGACTTTGCCGACACGCTGCAGATCTATCAGGGCTCGCTGTACGTCAACGATTTCAATCTGTTCGGCCGCACCTGGCAGGTGATCGTTCAGGCCCAGCAGGCATATCGCGACCAGGTCGAGGATATTCCCAAGCTCAAGGTGCGCAACTCCGAAGGCACGATGGTGCCCTTGGGATCGCTGGCCACGATTCGTGAGGTCAACGGCCCACTGGTGCTGACACGCTACAACATGTATCCCGCGGCGTCGATCACCGGCGCGGCCAAGCCGGGCGTCAGCTCGCGCGACGCGCTCGATCTCATGCAGCGGCTGGCCGATGCCGACTTGCCGCAGTCGATGGCGTTCGAGTGGACCGAAATGGCCTATCTGGAACTGATGGCCGGCAACACGGCGATGATCATTTTCGCCTTCGCCGTCGTGATGGTCTTTCTCGTGCTCGCGGCTCAGTACGAAAGCTGGTCGCTGCCCTTGGCCGTGATTCTGGTGGTGCCGATGTGCCTGCTGAGCGCCATCACCGGCGTCAACCTGGCCTCGATGGACATCAACATCTTCACGCAAATCGGCTTCGTCGTGCTGGTGGGCCTGGCCAGCAAGAACGCGATTCTGATCGTCGAGTTCGCCAAAATGAAACGCGAAGCCGGCGAATCGCGCCGCCAGGCAACGCTCGAAGCCTGTCGTTTGCGACTGCGGCCGATCGTGATGACCTCGTTCGCCTTCATTCTCGGCGCCGTACCGTTGCTGCTGGCGCAGGGCGCCGGCGCCGAAATGCGGCGCACGCTAGGCACCGCCGTGTTCAGCGGCATGTTGGGCGTCACGCTGTTTGGCGTTTTTCTGACGCCCATTTTTTTCTTCACCATCGACTGGCTGGGCGGCACGCCGTTGTTTGCCTCCCGCGTGCTGCGCGGCGCGAGCCAATGGACGCTGGGCCTGATCTCGCTCAAGCCGCTGGGCCGTCTGGCCGGCCGCTGGCGGAACCCAGCGCCTCCCGCCTCGCGAAAATCACCGGCTCCCTCCAAACCGATGCTGCAGGAGTGAGGCCGTGTTTTCCAATTTCTTCATCAACCGGCCGATCTTCGCCTCGGTGCTGTCGATCGTCATCACCCTGGGCGGCGGCATCGCGCTGTTCACGCTGCCCATCGCCCAATATCCCGACATCACCCCCCCCACGGTCGAAGTTTCGGCCTCCTATCCCGGCGCGAATGCCCAGGTGGTGGCCGATACCGTGGCGGCGCCGATCGAGCAGCAAGTCAACGGCGTCGAGAACATGCTCTACATGTCCTCGCAATGCGCCAACGACGGCACGTATATCTTGACCGTCACGTTCAAGAACGGCGTCGACCTGAACATGGCGCAGGTGCTGGTGCAGAATCGCGTGGCCCTGGCCCAGCCGATTCTGCCCAGCCTGGTCCAGCGGCGCGGCGTGAGCGTCAAGAAGAAGTCGCCCAGCGTGCTGATGATCGTCAACTTGTTCTCCTCCGACAACACGCGCGACAGTCTCTACCTGAGCAACTACGCCACGATCCAACTCAAAGACGAGCTGTCGCGGCTGCCCGGCGTGGGCGACATCACCTATCTGGGCCAGCGCGACTACAGCATGCGGCTGTGGCTCGATCCCGAGAAAATGTCGTCGCGCAACCTCTCGACGACCGACGTGGTGCAGGCCATCGAGCAGCAAAACACGCAAGTGGCGGCCGGCCAGATCGGGCAGCCCCCGGTCAAAAGTGGCCAGGTCTTTCAATTCACGATCAGCACGATGGGCCGGCTCACTGATCCCGAGCAGTTCGCCGACATGATCTTGAAGACCGACGCCGAAGGCCGCCTGACGCGTTTGCACGACGTGGCCCGCATCGAGCTCGGCGCCCAGGGCTATGACCAGACCTGCACGCTCGACGGCAAGCCCTCGGTGGCTCTGTCGATCTATCAGTTGCCCGGCTCGAATGCCCTGGACATCGCGACCTTGGTCCGCAACAAGATGGAGGAGCTCAAGGCTCGATTTCCCAAGGGGGTCGATTACGACATCGTCTACGACACCACGCCCTTCATCACCGAGTCGATCAACGAGGTGTTTCACGGTTTGCGCGATGCCGTGGTGCTGGTCGCGATCGTAGTCTTGGTGTTTCTGCAGAATTGGCGCTCGGCGATCATTCCGTTGATCGCGGTGCCCGTGGCCATCGTGGGCACGTTTGCCGTCATGGCCGCGATGGGATTCAGCCTCAACAACCTGACCCTGTTCGGCCTCGTGCTGGCGATTGGCATCGTGGTCGACGATGCGATCGTGGTGGTCGAGGCCGTCGAACATCACATCGAGCACGGGCTGTCGCCGCGCGATGCCACGATTCGCGCCATGGAACAGGTTTCGGGGCCCGTGATCGCCGTGGGGCTGGTGCTCAGCGCCGTGTTTGTACCCTGCGCGTTCATCACGGGCATCATGGGCGAGTTCTTCCGGCAATTCGCGCTCACGATCGCCGTTTCGATGATGATCTCGACGTTCAACTCGCTGACACTCAGCCCGGCCCTGACCGCGCTATTGCTGCGGGCACGCGACAAGGGCTCGGCGCCCCCCCTGCCCTGGCTGGCGTTCGTGGTCGCTGGCGGCTGGCTGGGCTGGGAATATCTCACGCCCTGGATCGTCGAAGGCCATCATTTGCCGAGCGTCAGTGCCGAGAATCTTCCCTGGGTCGCGGCGACGGCTGGCGCGATTGCCGGCGGCGTGTTGAGCTGGCCGCTAAATATGCTGCTGCGAATCACGTTTCGCGCGTTCAACAAAGCCTTTGACCTGACCGGCGAGATCTACACCTGGACCGTCGGCCGGCTGCTGCGAATCAGCCTGCTGGTGCTGGTCGGCTACGCGGCGCTCGTGCATCTCACCTATGTCAGCTTTGACGAAGCGCCCAAGGGCTTCATCCCGATGCAAGACAAGGGCTACTTGCTCGTCAATCTGCAATTGCCCGACTCCGCGTCCGTCGGTCGCACTGAGGAGGTCATGCAGCGGATCGAAAAGATCGCGCTGGCTACGCCGGGCATTCGGCACACCGTGGCCATCTCGGGGCAGTCGATCCTGCTCAACGCCAATGCCCCCAATTTCGGCGCAATGTTCGTGATGCTCGACGATTTTCACCAGCGTCGCTCGCCCGAGCTGTCGGGCGATGCCCTGGCGGCACAGCTGCAGCGCAAGTTGCAAGAACAGATCAGCGGCGGGTTGATCAACGTGCTGGGCGCGCCACCCCTGGAAGGGCTCGGCACGGCGGGCGGCTTCAAGGTCATGATCGAGGATCGCGGGAATTCGGGACTCGACTCGCTGCAACAGGTCACCGACCGCATCGTGGCCGAGGCCGAGGCCACGGATGAGTTGGAAAGCTCCTTCACCAGCTTCCGCGCTCGCACCCCCTGGCTCTATCTCGACATCGATCGCACGGCGGCCAAAGCCAAGGGCGTCTCGATGTCCGACGTCTTCAGCACCCTGCAGGTCTACCTCGGCTCGCTCTATGTCAACGACTTCAACCTGTTCGGCCGCACCTGGCAGGTCAACGTGCAGGCCGACCAGAACTTCCGGCAGCAGATCTCGGATCTCAACCAGCTCAAGGTGCGCAACGCCGCCGGGCTGATGGTGCCGTTTGGCACATTGGCCACCGTGCGCGAGGTGAGCGGCCCCGTATTGATCGCCCGCTACAACATGTATCCGGCCGCGCCGGTCAATTGCAGCCCCGGTCCTGGCGTCAGCTCGGGCGAGGCGATCCAACAATTGGAGCGCGTCGTCAACGACAACCTCACCTGGTCGATGCGCTTCGAGTGGACCGAATTGGCCTTGTTGCAGTTGCAGACCGGCAACACGGCCTTGCTCGTGTTGCTGCTGGCCGTGGTGCTCGTGTTCTTGGTCTTGGCCGCTCAGTACGAAAGCTGGTCGCTGCCGCTGGCGGTCATCCTCGTGGTGCCAATGTGCCTCCTCTGCTCCGTGGTGGCCGTCACGTCCTCGCTGATGGACATCAACATCTTCACCCAGGTCGGTTTCGTGGTGCTGATCGGCCTGGCCTGCAAGAACGCGATTCTGGTCGTGGAGTTTGCCCGCGCGCAGCGACTGGCCGGCAAAGACCGCTACCAGGCGACGCTCGATGCTTGCCGTTTGCGCCTGCGGCCGATCGTCATGACCTCGTTCGCTTTCATCCTGGGCGTGGTGCCCTTGGTGCTGGCCGAGGGCGCTGGCTCCGAAATGCGACGTACGCTGGGCACCGCCGTGTTCGGCGGCATGTTGGGCGTGACGCTGTTTGGCATCTTCTTGACGCCCGTCTTCTACTACGTCATCGAATGGGGCAACGATATTTCTCGCGGCCGATTCAGCCCCCGGACGACCCGCGTGATCTCCTGGGCTCGCACCAAAATCTTGAGACGTCCCGCCCGCGTCCCAGTCACGGCGCCCGCGGCCGGTCACTCCGCCGACTAAGACGCGGCTGAGCCACGTTTCGACTGTCTCACGCCGGCCCTTTACGCTACAACGTGGGGCAACGGTTTCGTAGCGTGAGGTGCCGCCCGATATGGAAAAACCTGTCGCCAGTGCCGCGCCGGCGCCGCGCCGCCATCGATGGCTGCCCGAGTTCCTGGTCCTCAGCCAGGGGCGTCGTCGCAGTCAGATTCGCATTCTGGGGTTCTCCGTGCTGGTGGGGTTTGCCGCCGGCGTGGCCGCGATCGTCTTTTATCTCGCGACGCATGCTGCCTCGGCCTATGCCATGGGCGCACTGGCCGGCTATCGGCCCGAGCCGCGTCCGGCCGGAGAGAACGCGACGGGCTGGTTGCCCCCCGCGGCTCCTGAGTTGCACTTGTGGATGCTGATCGCGATTCCGGCCGTCGGGGGTCTGCTCAGCGGAATCCTGGTCTATTCCTTGGCACCGGAGGCCGAGGGGCACGGCACCGATTCGGTGATTGCCGCCTATCATCTGCACCAGGGCTACATGCGGCCGCGCGTGCCGTTGGTCAAGATCGTCGCTAGCGCCCTGACCATCGGCAGCGGTGGCTCCGGCGGGCGCGAGGGCCCCATTGCGCAGATCGGCGCCGGCTTCGGCTCGGCGTTGGCCGATCTGTTCCGTCTGCGGCCATCGGATCGGCGCGTGTTGCTGGCCGCCGGCATGGGCGCGGGCATCGCCGCGATCTTTCGCGCACCGTTGGCCGGCGCGCTGTTCGCCGCCGAAGTACTCTATTGGTCGCCCGAGTTCGAAGCCGACGTGATCCTGCCCGCCGCGATCGCCAGCGTGATCGCCTACTGCACCTATGGTTCGGTCTTCGGCTGGACCCCACTGTTCGCCATTCCCAGCGTCCAGTTCGATGATCCGTTGCAACTCGTCCCCTACGTCGCCCTGGCGATCTGCATGGCAATCCTGGCATCGATTTATACGCGCACGTTCTACGGCATCACGCGGTTATTTCACTGGCTGCCGATCCCGCGGTTCGTCAAACCGGCCATCGGCGCCCTGCTGGCCGGATCGGTAGGCGTGGGGTTGTATCTGCTGCTCGACCGCAATGAGCAATCCCTCGCCGTGCTCTCGTTTGGCTATGGCGCCATTCAAGCGGCGCTAACCGACCACGAGAGCCTGGGAGCCGAGTTGCTGTTGGCGATTGCCTTGGGAAAGATTCTCACGACCAGCCTGACCATCGGCAGCGGCGGCTCGGGCGGCGTGTTCGGTCCCTCGATGGTCATAGGCGGCTGTGGCGGCGGAGCGTTGGGAATTGTCATGGCGCAATTCTGGCCCCACCTGGTGCATCCCGTCAGTTTTGTGATCGTCGGTATGGCCGGCTTTTTCGCCGCCGCCGCCAAGACGCCGTTCTCGACCTTGATCATCGTCAGCGAGATGACCGGCGGCTATCAGTTGCTGCTGCCGGCGTTGTGGGTCTGTACGATTTCCTTCATGCTCTCCGACGAGCAGTCGATTTATAGCGCGCAGGTCGAAGGACGCGCCCAATCGCCGGCCCACCAGGGCCGTTTCGTGCGCGATGCCCTGTCGGGCGCATTCGTGAGTCAGTTCATCGACGTCTCGACCGGGCTGTCGTTGCTGAAAGCCCAGGATCCCTTGGCCCGCGTGCTGGAACTGTTCAATTCGTCCGCAGATTCGGTGTTTCCGGTGGTCGACGATCAACAAAAACTGCTGGGCGTCATTTATCGCGACGACACGTACCTGGTTTCTCACACGCCGGAAGTGAAACCCTTGGTGCTGGCAATCGACATGATGCACACCGGTGTCACTCCGCTGACGCCCGACGATACCCTGGAACGTGCCTCCGAGATGTTCGTCGTCAACGACCTGCCCGCGCTGCCGATCGTCAATAATTTGCAAGACAATCGCGTCCTGGGCATGGTCCGCCGGTCGGATATCAACAGCGCCTACTTGCGCGTGTTGCACGGATCGGTAGACGCTGCTGCCACGACTACTCCGGCCGTGCCGGGCACCTAATCCTGCCGCCTGCACTCAGGGCAAGCAGGCCCTGGCCCTGCTTTTGCGGCGGAACTATTGTCTTTGCCCAGGGCGAAGGCTAGCATCGACGGCAAGAAGACGCCGCCGGACTCAGTTTGGCAGTGGTCAAGCGACTTTTCCGTGGGTTGGAGTCGAGTTCCATGACGCGCGCTATGCTGCTGGCTTGTCTGGCCGTTTGCAATTTCTCGCTGGCGGCCGTGGCCGAAGAACACGTGCCGCAATTTTTGGCGGGCCGTTTGCGCGAGCCAACGAGCCAGGCCTCTCCCCCCGACCACTGGAGCGCCACGGAGAACGTGGTCTGGAAGGTCGACGTGCCGGGGCTGGGATGGTCGTCGCCGATCGTGTGGGGCAACCGCGTCGTGGTCACGACCTGCGTCAATACGGGCACCACGACCGAGCCGCGCAAAGGCTTATATCTCGAAGACGTCGACGCCAACAAGTATCCCAAGGACACCGACAAACACGAGTGGAAGGTCTATTGCTTCGACCTCAACACCGGGCACAAGTTGTGGGACCGCGTGTCGCACGAAGGGGTGCCGGCTAAGCCGCACCATCTGAAGAACACCCTGGCCTCCGAGTCGCCCACGACCGACGGCCAGCGCATTTATGCCTACTTCGGCAACGTGGGCATGTTCTGCTACGACCTCGACGGCAAGCTGCTCTGGTCGCGCTTGCTGCCGGCCGCCGAAACGAACTATGGCTGGGGCACTTCGACGTCGCCGGTGCTCTACAAGGACGGGCTGTACATCGTCAACGACAATGAGGAGAAGTCCTATCTGCTGGTGCTGAACAAGGTGACCGGCGAAGAGATCATGCGGATCGACCGCGACGAAAAAACCAACTACTCAACTCCCTTCATCTGGGAAAATGAGCAGCGTACCGAGTTGGTCACTTCGGGCATCGGCTGGGCCCGATCCTACGATCTCGAAGGCCGTCTGCTATGGAAGCTGAAGGGCAAGTCAGTCCTGGCCATCCCCACGCCCTTTGCCCAGTTCGGCTACTTGTTTCTGACGTCGGGCCACGTCGTGTGGGGCAGCAATCCTCTCTATGCCATCAAGCCGGGCGCAACCGGCGACATTTCGCTGGGGGAAACCGAAAAGACCAACGACTTTATTGCCTGGTCGCACCCCAAGGCCGGACCCTATCATCCAACTCCGCTGATCTGGGGCGACACGCTCTATATTCTTTACGATCGCGGCCTGCTGGCCAGTTACGACGCCAAAACCGGCCGTGAGATCTACGCCCGCAAACGCATCCCCAACGGCAAGGCCTTTACCAGCTCGCCCTGGGCCTACGACAACAAGCTGTTCTGCCTGAATGAAGACGGCGTGACCTTTGTGATCAAGACCGGAACCGACTTCGGAATCCTGCACACCAATACGTTGGCCGAAGACGACATGGGCATGGCCACGCCGATCATCGTCGGCGACAAGCTGCTGATTCGCACCGCGCCGCGCATCTATTGCATCGGCTCGAAGGAATCGGCCGCGAACCGCTGACACGGGCGGGTGGGCGGTTGATTCCGCCGCGCGCGCTTGCCATTCGGGTCCATTGGACTTAGGAACTCGTTGACTCGATTCGGCCCACGCCCATCTCGCGGGCGATCCTTGCCAGGCGGCTACGACCGGCAACTTCAAGCTGCGCGACCGTTGTAGCACTCGTTCCCAATTGGCGAGTTGATGGGACGTTGATTTCTGATACGGCAATCCGAGACTACTGCCGTTACCACTACGGTGATGACTTGGATCGCCCGCCGTCTTCCGAGTTATCCAACCTTTTTCAGGATCAATTGACTCGGCAGCGTGAGGCAACTGCTTACCGCTCGACGGCTGTCTCTTCCATGGTGATGGCCACGTTGAGTTCAATTCCATCGGCAACGGGTTTGAGGATGGTGGGACCAATTTCTGGCACAGGTCCAAGCTTCGCCTGATAATAATTCTTCTCAAACTCTTTCACGGCGGCCTCGAAACGATTCTCCAGTGGATCGCCGGGCACGCTGACGGTGAACGTGGCGGTGCCGCCCGGCGTGAGTTTCACGTCAAATGGCACCGATTTTGTTTGTGTGGGCGGTATGAGCGGGATGTTAGCGGCATTCGTTTTCGACCCCACGAACGAGAGCTGCACCATAACGGAGTAATTTCGTGGCGGCAGCCGCCAGGCGCGGGGAAGATCCGCCGGCCTCTGCATGGCAGCGGCGATGTTGTGATGGGCTAGCGGAAGTGGCAGCGGCCAACCATCTCGCGGCGGCTCGGCGCTTGGTGGTACCGGTCCAGGTTCGTAATACCTCATTCCATCCGGATACGCCGCAACCACGATAGAGACTTGGACCTCTTCCTCAGCGATCGTGACGCTGTTGGGAATGTCCGTCACACGCATGCGAATTTGCCCGGACGCCGCCAGGTCCAGTTCGACCGTCGACTTCCCAACTCCGGCAGTAAGGTACAGTGGGCGGCTCTGCAATTGCGTGAAGAGCAAGTCATGCTCGTTTGCTTGGCCTTCGGGAGCCAAGCAAACGCGTAAAAGCCAGCGGACTTTTTCAACACGCCCCATACGTATTGCGGGAAGCGTCAAGAAACCACCGTTCTACGGTTTCTGAGACGAGCAAAAAAGCCGACGGTTTGCGCGACCGAGTTCAAATCCTGCCGCACGAACAGAGAACACCGGCCACACGCCTTTCGACATGACAGTGCAGAATGATCTGGACCGCTTCGACCTCGTGACCCCCAGAACAAGAAGCTCCACGATGCTGCTTAAACTCACGACCAGGGCATGCTAGACTAGGGCGCTTTGTGCGACGTCGCTTCGATTTGCGTCACCTATTCACGAATCGTCACGAGGGTGTGTGCCCATGAGCATGTTCGAACGAACCAGCCGCCGTCGTTTCTTGCAGACCACGGGCGCCGCCGTCGCGGCACCGTACATCATAACGTCTACGGCGCTAGGCAATGCCGACTGCCCGGCAGCCAGCGATCGGATTGTGATGGGCGGCATCGGCATTGGCAACATGGGCCGAGGAGACCAGTCTGACTTTCTGCATCGCAAGGACGTGCAATATGTCGCTCTGTGCGACGTGCGCGACGACGTGCGCGACAAGGCCAAAGCCACCGTCGACGACAAATACGGCAACAAAGACTGCACGGCCTACAACGATTTTCGCGAACTTTTGGCGCGCTCCGACATCGACGCCGTTCATATCGCCACGCCGGACCATTGGCACGCGGTCATGGCCATCGAGGCCTGCCGACAAGGCAAAGACGTTTACTGCCAGAAGCCCGAAACGCTCACCCTGCGTGAAGGCCCCTTGATGATCGCCGCCGCGCGGCGCTACGGACGGGTCTTTTCAGGCGGCAGTCAGCGCGTGCTGGGAGATTATCGGAAGTATGTCGATCCAGCCTGGGCGGGGGAATTGGGCAGGATCAAGTCGATCAACGTCAACGTCAACCCGTTGCCCAAGCTTTGCAACCTGCCGGCCGAAGAGATGGCCGAAAAAATCGATTGGAATCTGTGGCTCGGCCCCGCCCCGTGGGCGCCCTACAACTCGAAGCGCTGCAGCGGCAGCTTCTCCATCAACGGAGCGAGTTGGCGCTCGTTCAGCGACTATTCGGGCGGAGGCATGACCGACTGGGGCGCTCATCATTTTGGCGGCGCAACGTTCATTTGCGATGTCCGCGAGTTGCAACCCGAAGAGGTCACCTATCACGAGAAATCGGGCGTGCCCTATCTCAGCTATCGTTATCCCAACGGACTGATCATCTATCACAATCGCCCGAACACGGAAAACCTGGCCATCGAAGGAACGCCCAGCGAACGAACACCCGCCAAACCGGTGCCGATGTACAAAGGCGAGGGGGGAATCCACGGTGATTTTATTGAGTGCGTGAAAACACGTGAAAAGCCGTTCCGCGATATCGAATTGGCGGTGAACACCGCCGTCGTCAGCCACCTGGGCAACATCGCCTATCAGTTGAGGCGATCGCTGAAGTGGGATGCCAGGGCGCAGCAATTCCCCGGCGATGCCGAGGCCAATCGCCTGGTCGACCGCGCCCGCCGTGAGCCGTGGCAGGTGTAAACAGGATCCGCTGAATCCATTCTTGCAACCAATTTCATGAGGATTCTCAATATGTTGGACGAAGCTTTCGCGGTACTGAAGCAATATGACTGGGGTTCCGACATGGCGCCGTTGGCGCCGATCGAGGATGCGGTAGCGGTATCACACGACCAGGCCGAGGTTCGCCGGGATCTCGAAAACCGCCTGATCGCCACTTTGCAAAGCGACGCTTCACGCGATGCCAAAGACTATGTGTGCCGCAAACTGGCGATCGTCGGCACGGTCGCCGCGGTGCCCGCCCTGGCGTCGATGCTCGGCCAGAAGGATTATTCGCACATGGCTCGCATGGCCCTCGAACGGATGCCGGCGCCCGAGGCGGCCCAGGCCCTGCGTGATGCAACCGGCAAGGTGAGCAACGAGCTCAAAGTCGGAGTGATCAGTTCGCTCGGCTCGCGCCGTGATGCGGCGTCGGTTTCCGTGCTCAATGTTTTACTCAACGACGGCGATCCTGCGGTCGCCCGGGCTGCCGCTTTGACGCTGGGCGCCATTGGCAGCGTCGATGCAGCTGCGGTGCTGAAAGTAGCGGCAACGTCGGCGGCAAGAGACAAACCGGCCGTCATCGATGCCCTGTTGGCCTGTGCCGAAGCGCTGCTGGCCGGCCAAAAACAAACCGACGCGCTGGCGATCTATCGGTCGCTGGCTGCCGACAACCAGGCCAGGCTGGTACGCTTGGCCGCGACGCGCGGCATTTTGGCCTGCACCAGCAAGCAAAGCTAGCCGCATTTGAAAACTGACCAGGAAACATTCTGCGGAGATCACGTTATGTCGCGGCGGACTGTCTATGCGTGGTTGGTTCTGGGGGCGTTGTTGCTGTTCCCGTCGGTGACGTCGATCGCTGCCGACACGCCCAACGAATTCCTGCAACTGGTCGTCAAGCTGATCAGCGACAGCGATCGGGAGTTTCGAGCTGCAGGGCTCGACCATGTGCGAACTTCTGCCGGCGGCTCCGAGGATACCAAGCTGTTTGCCGGCCGGTTGCCCGAACTTGACCCTGCGGCCCAGACGGCGCTCGTTAGCGCTCTGGCCGATCGGGGCGATCCTGCTGCTCGCCCGGCCATCGTCGGGCTATTGAAATCCAGTGCCGATGAAAGCGTGTGTACCGCGGCGATCAGTGCTCTTGGCAAGTTGGGAGAGCCCGCCGATCTGCCGTTGCTAATGACGTACTTGTCGAGCAAGTCGGCGGCCGAACAAGCTGCCGCCCAGGCGAGCCTGACGCAAATGCGGGGCGAAAAGATTACCAAGGCGTTGGCAGCCGAATTGTCGTCCGGTTCGCCAACGACCAAGGCCGCCTTGATCGAAGTTCTGGCCGACCGCCGCGCCAGCAACGAGCTGCCCGCTTTTCTGACGGCGTCGGTCGATGACAACGCCCAGGTCCGCACCGCGGCAATGGCGGCGCTGGGGCAACTCGGCAGCGCCGGTCAACTTGCTGCGTTGCTCCCTGGTATCCTCAAGGCCCAACGGGGTGGCGAACGCGATGCCGCCGAGAAGAGCGTGGCGCTGGTTTGCTCACGAATCGACAACGAAGACGATCGCGGCACCCAGTTGATCAAAGCTCTCGACGCGGTCGACATGGCCCAACGCGATCAATTGCTGTCGTTGGTGGGGCGTGTGGGCGGTAAGAAGCTGATCGATTTCGTCGGCCAGATTGCCACGGCCGGCGATGCGGAACGGCGAAAGCTGGGCATCGACGCGCTCAGCAAATGGCCCGACGCCAGCACGGCCGACACGTTGCTCGAGATCGCCAACAATACGAAGGATTCGGCCGAGCGCAGCCAGGCATTTCAGGGCTACGTCAAGATTGCGGCGACTCGCGATAAGCGGAATGACGGTCAGCGGCTCGATCGCATGAAGCAGGCCATGCAGGCGGCAAAGTCGAACGAGGAGCAATTGCTCGTCATCAATCGTTGCCGCACCGCCTATGATGTGGAAACGCTGCGATTTGTTTTCCCCTATGTGGACAAGGCGCCCTTTGCCGAGACTGCGTGCGAGACGATCGTCGAATTGGCACATCATCGGGAAATTCGCGACCCCAACAAAGTCGAGTTCAACAAGGCTCTCGACCAGGTGATTGCGATCAGCAAGAACCCCGAGGTCGTCGAGCGGGCCAATCGTTATAAGCGCGGCGAGACTTGGGAGCGCCAAGCCAAGGCCGCGAATTGAATCCGCGACGTCCTTACACCTTGGCTGGAGGTTTGGTGGCTCAGCAAGCGATCGTGGCCAGCTTCACCAACCAACCACCCCGATCGTAAATCGGACTTTTTCAACTGGCCCGACCGCTTTGTGATTAGGCTAACGTGCGCCAATCGCCCTAAAAGATCCGAGGCAATTCCGACACCGATGGAGATGATTTAAGTTCCAACCAGGCTCCGGGCAGAACGCCGACGAGAACCTGCGGTTCGCCCGAGAAGTATATTCTCATCCGCCCACGCGTGGCCACCAAAACCCGGGCATCTTGCAGGTGCCGTTCACAACAACTAGGATTCTGGGGAAGCGGTGGCATTCCCCGTTTCCCATGGACTCCCGGCGGCCGGAAGGAACAGCCATGAGCGAGATTACGGTGCTCGGTAATCCGCGTCGCGCGTGTTCGGGGCCCACACGGCGTGAGACGCTCAAAGTCGGCGCGCTATCGCTTTTGGGGGGCCTGTTCAACACACGGTCGCTCTTGGCCCTCGAGAACTCGCGCAATCCGTATCTGCGGCCCGGTCGTGCGAAGCGCGTCGTCCTGCTCTATCTGCAAGGCGGGGCCCCGACGCAGGATATGTTCGACATGAAGCCCCGCGCCCCGGGCGGCGCTGGCGGCGAGTTCAAACCGATTGCCACCAGTGCGCCGGGCATCGAGATCTGCGAAATGCTGCCGCTCACCTCGCGCTGGATGCACAAGTCGGCGATCGTGCGCAGCGTCTATCACAACGGAGGCTGCCACAAAAACCTGCCGATGTACACCGGCTATGACGTCAACTTGCCGGATGAAGAATTCCGCGACAGCGATCCGCCCAGTATGGGTTCGGTCTGCGCTTATCTGGAGCGCGATCGCAAAAAGGAGCTGCCAACCTATGCCTACCTGCCCTGCCCGCTCGGCTGGGGCGAGGTGCGTAAGAAGGCCGGTCCGCACGGCGGCTTCCTGGGCCGGCGGTTCGATCCGTTCTGCACCGAGTGTACGGCCTCGGTCGACCATCCGCCTGACGACATCTGGAACCCGCAAGTCGTGCGGGGAGAACCGCGGCTGCGCGATACCGAGATGCTCGAGGGCGTGACGCTTGACCGCCTCAACGATCGTCGCCGGCTGGTCGAACAACTCGATGGAGAGTTTCGCGGCCTGGAAGCCAAGCGCGACCTGGGCAATTATCCGCGCGAGCAGCGGCTGGCCTTCGAAATGCTCACTTCGCGGCAAGTTCGCGAGGCCTTCGATATCAGCCGCGAGGACGATCGCACCCGCGACCGCTACGGGCGAACTTTGTTCGGTTCGGCCACGCTGTTGGCACGCCGCTTGGTCGAGCGCGACGTGCGGTTCGTCAACGTCAGTTGGGATAACTTCTCCAAGCGGTTCGAAGTCAGCAAGGCGGGCTGGGACACCCATCAAAACAACTTCCCCATGCTCCGCAACACGTTGCTACCCAATTTCGACCAGACCTACTCGGCGTTCATCGAAGACCTCGACGCGCGCGGCTTGTTGGACGAAACGCTGGTCGTCACGATGGGCGAAATGGGCCGCACCCCCAAAATCAACGTCAACGGCGGCCGCGACCACTGGACGTACTGCTACAGCGTGCTGCTGGCCGGCGGCGGAATTCGCGGCGGCACCATTTATGGCGCATCGGACGAGCAAGCGGCCTTTATCAAGGACAAGCCGGTACACATCCGCGACATTTGCGCCACGATCTACTACCTGCTGGGCATCGACCCCGAGATGCCCGTCTACGATCGAGCCAACCGCCCGATCGCCGTCGCACAAGGCGGGCAGCCGGTGAAAGAAATCTTGCTCTAGCGCTCTGGCGGCGTGCGATCGGCGAATCGCCCAAGTCGTCCATGTCGGGCGTTCTAGCCGACGGCCGCAATCCTGGCCAGCGGTCCCGGTGAACTACCGGCCGGCGGCGACCACTTCGTCGGTCCAAACCTCGAACTTCACCAGGTTGGCGACGCCGAACGACGTCGTCAGCGCGGCGTCGACCGCATCGCGTCCGCGGGCCATCAGAATGCGTCCGATCCGCGGTTTGTTGTGCCGGGCGTCGAAGGCGTACCAACGATCACCCAGGTAGACTTCGAACCAGGCGCTAAAATCCATCGGCGCGGGCACCGCGGGCACGCCGATGTCGCCCAGATAGCCCGTTGCATAACGGGCGGGAATGTTGAGCGCCCGACAGAAGGTGATCGCCAGATGCGTGAAATCGCGGCACACCCCGGTTCGCTCGTTGTAGACGTCGACGGCCGTCTTGGTGGGCCGGGCGTGGTGATAACCGAACTCGACGTTCGAATGCACCCAATCGACGACGGCCTGCACGCGAGCCCAACCCAAGGGAGTGTGGCCGAACAATTGCCAGGCGATGTTCGACATCTGATCGACCTCGCAATAGCGGCTCGCCAGCAGAAAGTGGAGCGCCTCGACCGGCAACTCGGCCACGTCGCACTGCCGGGCATAGGGATTCACGGGGTCGGGATGGCCGCTGTCGCTCACCAGACAATCATTGCGAATCGTGATCGTGCCGGCCGGCACCGCCACCCGCGCGCACTGATTGCCATAGGCGTCGTAAAAGACATCCATGGGCAGATCGGGCACGAGCTTGAGACGCTCGCTTTCGACCGAATCGCGTCGCGACGGGTGCGTGTAAAGCAGCAACAGCATCGCCAACGGCGCGTCGGTCGCAAAAGAAATCTCATAGCCTGCGCGAATCAGCATGGTTGATTCTCCCTTGGCCTGGCTGCTCCCGTGACTCCTGCCCGCGCGCACTCCAACCTACCAAATCGCCCTCGGTTCGTTGAGCAACTGTCGTGCCGCGCTCGTTGGGCGGACGAAAACCGGCGATTTGAGCCCGCATCGAGAGCAATACCCGCCACGGAATTAGGCGAATCGCGGCGAAATCGGCCATCCACGCGAGGGCGTGGCACCTGTCAGGCCGCGAGTTTAAGATGAAAGGTACGGACGCGATTTCCGCCTCCCGGTTTCCTCAGGTTTCAGCCAGCAGCGATTTCCCTATGACCTATTGCCTGGGCATCATCACCCGTGAAGGCCTGATTATGGCGTCCGACTCGCGATCGAACGCGGGATACGACCAGGTGAATGTTTGCCGCAAAATGTACACGTTTAGCGTCCCGGGCGAGCGGGTTTTGATCGTCCTGACCAGCGGCAGCCTGTCGTTGAGCCAGTCGATCATCACGCTGTTGAAGCGGGACTTCGATCAAGGCCTGGGGCTGGCGGCCGCGCCTTCGATGTACGACGTCTGCCGGGTTGTCGGCCAGCAGATCAATCGTGTGGCCGAGATCGATCGGGCGGCGCTCGAACGCGATGATTTCCGCTTCAACGTCCACTTTTTGGTCGGCGGCCAGATTCGTGGCGAATCGCCGGGACTTTACCTGGTCTACCCCCAGGGCAATCCGCTTTCGGCCAGTGAAGATTCGCCTTTTCTGCAAATCGGCGAGTGCAAGTATGGACGGCCGATCCTCGACCGAGGCATTCGCTATCAGACCACGTCGCTCGAAGAAGCCGCCAAATACGCCCTGATCTCGATCGACTCGACGATGCGATCGAACGTCACGGTGGGCCCGCCAATCGACATGGTGCTCTATCCGACCGACGAGTTGACCATCACCCGGCGGCGGCGGCTGGCGGGCAACGATCCCGACTTGCTCGACGTGCACGCCAAATGGGAACAGGCACTGCGCAAGGCCATGCAGGAGTTGCCGCTGATTCGCTTCGACCACCAGGGATCCAGCCAGGCGGGAACCATGACCACCGACTTCGTGCTGCCCCCCGACGCGGTGAAACGGTCGTGAAGCGGTCTTAGGTCTTAGTTGGCGGGCCGCCTACGCCAGGCTCGCCGTCTGCACCGTCAGCTCTTCGTCGACGACCAGCATTGACCGATCGGGCACTTCCTGCCAGCCCGTCGACTCGGTCGGTTCCGAGGCAATGCGAATCGCCGGGTCGCCGTCGACCGCCTCGCGGCAGCTCAACCGATGGCACCAGCGCGTGGCGACCAATAAGTGTCCGTCTGTGACCACGAAGTTGAACTTGGATACTTCCCCCTCGTGCGGCGGAAACCAGTCGGGCAAGGGCTCGATCGTTTGCCGCATCGCGGACGCCAGCGTGTCGGCATCCACCGGCTCGGTCAGGTCGCCGGTCATGGCCCGCAAATGGCCCAACCAGCAAAAGAAAACGTGCTCGCTGTCGGTCTCGCCCTGAATCTGCCCGCGGAGATCGTCGGGGATGGCCTCGAGCAACGGGCCCTTGCGATGGGCAAAGTTCTCGAGTGTGCCATTGTGCACGAAAACCCAGCGGCCGTGTGTGAAGGGATGGGTGTTCTTCAAGGTTTTGCTGCCGACGCTGGCCTGACGAACGTGGGCCACAAGAGTCGTGCTGCTCAGCGAGCGCGCCAGGTCTTCAAACGCCGGATCGTCACAGGCGGCCAGCAGCGAGTGGGTGATCCGCGGCTCGCCGCTTGCCGAAAACGCGGCCACGCCCCATCCGTCGAGGTGCGACTCGCCCCGCGCATCGCGTCGACTTTGGGCCGCCAGCGAATTGCCGGCATCCCACAGCGAAACCTGCTCACACAATGGCACCGCGGATCGAAGCACGAAAAGTCGGCACATACGCGTCACAACTCGTCAGGAGACAAACTCGGAGGGCGTCTTCAGGATACGCGGCGCGATCGATGCGGTCGAGTCGCTTGGCAACCTTCCAAGCCGGAATCGCCGCTTGCAGCCTCGCGGTTCAGGACGCGGGCGCCGTTGCCGGCTGCCCCGCGCGTTCCTCGGCCAGAGACTTGATGGCCGCCAGACCCTTCTCAAAGTTTTTTCCGACCAGGGCATCCATGTCCATGAACATGCAGATCGCCCGGCCGATGAAGTCGTTCGTGCCATCCATTTTCCAGGTCAACCGCGTCCCGCCATCGCCTGGCACGAGATGGAACGTCATCCGGGCCTTGCCGGCCATCGGTCGCACGAATTCTTGTTCGACCTCAACCAGTTCGGGCGGGTTGCTTTGCAGCATGGTCAGGCTGCCCTCGCCCACCTGATCGTTGCCGGACCAGATGAACCGAGCGCCCGTGCCCGACGAGGGATCGGACATCGTGGTCTTGGCGTTTGGATCGAGCTTGGCCCACGGAGACCAGGCATTCCAAGCCTCGAAGTCGTCAAGCTCGGCGAACACCACGGACGGCGGAGCGGCGACGTTCGTCGACCTTTCGATCGAAAACGTGCTCGGCTGCAAGGCCACTAGGCCCAAGAAGCCAACGCAAACGACCAGCAGCACGCCCAGGGCGATCAACAGTTTCTTGCGCATTCCCGCACCCTACGATGTGGCCGGCCGCGAGCAACTTGCCGGCGCTCTCTCGGCACGGCGAGGCAACGTGATCTTTGCGTTTCCGACCAAGTCCGTGATAATATCAGAGCCTCGATGTGAAAACCAATCTGGGAACCCGCTGAGCGAACCCGTCGCTGTTGGCGGGCCCAACCTGCGGGAGGCGGCTGGGCAATCGATCGGATCGGGAGATTTCCGAATGACCGCGATACGAGCACTCGTTGGCACGCGCAAAGGCGCGTTCGTCCTGACCTCCGACGCCCGGCGGCAAAAGTGGGATGTCAGCGGCCCGCACTTTGCCGGCTGGGAAATCTACCACGTCAAAGGCTCGCCCGTCGATCCGAATCGATTGTATGCCTCGCAGTCGAGCAGTTGGTTCGGCCAGGTGATTCAGCGGTCGAATGACGGCGGCAAAACCTGGGAGCCGGTGGACAACAAATTCGTCTACGACGGCATTCCCGGCACGCACCTGTGGTACGACGGCACGCCGCACCCCTGGGAGTTCAAACGCGTCTGGCACCTCGAACCGTCGCTCACTGACGTCGACACGGTCTATGCCGGGGTGGAAGACGCGGCCTTGTTTCGCTCGACCGACGGCGGGCAATCGTGGCACGAGCTGTCGGGCCTCCGCGGCCACGGCTCCGGAAAGTTCTGGCAGCCGGGCGCCGGCGGAATGTGCCTGCACACGATCCTGCTCGATCCCAGCAATCCTCAGCGGATGTTCATCGCAATCTCGGCGGCCGGCGCCTTTCGCACCGACGACGGGGGGACCACCTGGCAACCCATTAACCGGGGTTTGAAGTCGCCCTATGTCCTGCCCGATCCCGATGCCGAAGTTGGTCATTGCGTCCACCGCATCGCCATGCACCCGTCGAATCCCAACGTGCTGTTCATGCAAAAGCATTGGGACGTGATGCGCAGCGACAATGCGGGCGATCTTTGGCAGGAGGTCAGCGGCAACTTGCCGACCGACTTTGGCTTCCCGATCGAAGTTCACGCGCACGAGGCCGAAACGATTTACGTCGTGCCGATCAAGAGCGACTCGGAGCACTTTCCTCCGGATGGCAAGCTGCGCGTGTATCGCAGTCGCACCGGCGGCAACGACTGGGAAGCGCTGACCAACGGCTTGCCGCAAAGCGACTGCTATGTCAACGTGCTGCGCAACGCCATGGCGATCGACCAGTTGGATCCGTGTGGCGTGTACTTCGGCACGACCGGCGGCCAGGTCTATGGTTCGGCCAACTCGGGCGACAGCTGGGCGCCCATCGTCCGCGACCTTCCGCCGGTGCTATCGGTCGAGGTCCAAACTCTGGCATGATACGCCTCGAGCTTCCGTTACATCTCCGCATGCTGGCGCAGGTCACTGGCGAAGTGCGTCTGGACGTGGAGGGGGAGCCCACACAGCGCCGGGTGCTCGATGCGCTGGAAGCACGTTTTCCCATGCTCCGCGGCACGATTCGCGACCACACCACCCACGAGCGGCGACCCTTCCTGAGGTTCTTCGCTTGCGAGCAAGACGTGTCGCACGAATCGCCGGACGCCCCGCTGCCAGCATCCGTAGCCCAGGGCGCGGAGCCGTTCTTGATTATCGGGGCTCTCGCCGGGGGTTAGTCCACGGGCGCGATTAAGCGCACGAAGTCAGACGGCTTTCGTCGGACTGAGCGAGCTGAGAACGTTCCGCCAGAGCGGCGGTCGATTTAGCGGAGCTTCTTGCTCAACGCCACGGCTTCCTTGCGCAGTTCGGTCCACTCGGCGGTGGGCGACAACACCGTGGCTCCGGTAGCCCGCAACTTGGCCCGAACGACTTCCAATTGCGCGGCAAGTTCCTTGCGTTCTTCGGCCTTGACGTCGATCATCGTGGTGCTCCTGTTAGCTGCGTGAGGCGAATGGATCTGCGGAAGAAATTCAGTTTCGCACTTCGAGCCTGCGCTCCAGGCCGGATCGTTCGCGAGAAAGCCGCGCACCGCGAATCACAACTTCAGCCGTCGCGGGGTCATGCAAACGCAACCCTTTGAGTTGCATCCTTACCTGCCGCAATTCGGATTCGAGTTGTTCCAGTCGGTGGAGGATGGCGGTACGAGATTTCGAGGCAACTTGCATGGGTTTTATTGTACCACGCCGAGGGCCGCCCATTCGGCATTTTCTCGGCAAATGATTCAATATTATCTCAGCCAATATCACACCCCCCCAAGTATCGGCGGCACTTCTGCTGGCTAGGGCGGCAGCGGAAAAACGCATCGATTCATGTAACCGCTAAAATGCAATGACGCGCTAAGGAACCACGACCGTTTCGCCGCCGGCGCGCGTCGAAAGTCCTTGCAATAGCGGCAGCGGCGTGTCATTGGTCATCAATCGCACGGAACCATCCGCCATGGCAAAGTTCGCCCCATCCCCGTGGTTGCTGCCCCAGGCACACGTTCGCAGGTCGACGTAGTACCCAAACGAAACGCCATCGGTGGCCGGCGGCGAGGCGCTGGCGCCGTTGCCAAAGCTGAAGGGCAGCTGATAGTTGATCGGGCTGTAAGCGCTCATCGTGACGTGCCCGATGGCTTTGCGGGCGCCCGACGGTCCCCACCAGCCCCAAGTTTTGAGTGATTGCGTCCAGCCTTGGGCCGCGAACGACTCGTAGTTGTCGTCGTCGTGCCGCCGCTCGCCCAGTAAGATCGTCTTGCTCGCGCCGTCGGTGATTTCGGCCAGCCGTACGGCGTGCTGATTCGTGCTGGGCTCGGATGCCGAGCCGGTGGTGTGAAAGATTCCGTCGGCCGTCGCCGAGGAAGGAAAATAGGATCGCGAGCCGCCGTTTCCGCCATAGCTCGTCAGTCCGTAGAAACTGCCGTTGAACTGCACCGGATTCTGATCGACCAAGTCCGAGGGGCACAGCAACATCGGCAGCACCGTGGCGGTTCGCGCCGTCGCGCCGCCCAGCGCGTTGTTTCCAGGATCGTCAAAATCCCAGGTCTGCTGAATGTTCGCCTCTTCCAGTTGCGGCAGCAGATAGACAAACAGCGACGAGCCACGATACACCGGCGCTACGGCAAAAAACACCTGTTGCACCCCGGGCGGGAATTGTCGCTTGGCCGATTCGAAATTCACCGCGGCGAGCGCCAATTGCCGCAGATTGTTCTGACATTGCGAACGCCGGGCCGACTCACGGCTGGCTTGAATCGCCGGCAACAGCAGCGCCACGAGCACGCCGATGATCGGGATCACGACCAGCAACTCAACCAGCGTAAAACCACGCCCAGCCCGAGCAGGGCACGATAGGACGGAATTCCGCGGCGAGACTAGCGCCATGTGTTCGCTTCGATCGGAATAGTGCGCGTCAGACAACCCGCTGGGCGAGCCATTCGCACGGCTGGCCCTCGACACGTGACACGTAGAGCACGACTTTGCCGCCACGGTAATTGGGCCGCAGTCGCTTGCCCAGATCGACCGAACCGGCCGTGACCAGCACCTGGTCGGCTTGGCAGCGGATCTCTTCGACTCCCGAGCGCAGCAGTTCGTCGACCTCGCGAACTCCGCCGATGTCAAAATGATCGACGGCCGATGATCCCAGAAAAATGACTCGCCCGTCGTCGCGCGTATTGATCAACCCGATGGCAGCCAGCGCGCCAATCACGCCGTCCTGCGTTCCCCCGAGCCCTTCCAGATAGATGCCGTGGCTGGCGGCCAATTGCCGCGCCTCGCCCTGGCTGACCAGACGCTTCTGGCAGGCCCGTCCATGGTCGATAATGGCCTGGGGAATGGGCGCCGACGCGATGCACAGCCCCGGATCGCTGCCCTCGGGGCACCAGGCGAGCATCAGCCGGCGAATTTGCTCTCCCAGTTCGGCGAGCGATGCCGAACCGCGGGGCTCGAATTCAATCGCCGCGCAGCCGTTCTTGCGCGTACACGGCACGCGCGGATCTTCCAACAGCTGGTGACGCGTGATCAGCCGTCCGCGAACCGATTCGTGCAGTTCGCGCACCAGATGCCGGGCCAGTTGGTTCGTGCCCGGGTCGTCGAGCGTATCCGTGTCGTCGATGCCAACGAAGATCATGGGGCAACCTTCCTCCGGCTCGATCAATCGGGCCTGGTCGATCAATCGGACTGGGTCGAAGAGCGAAAGCAGACCGCGGCACTGAGCAATCCGGCGAAGGCTCCGCAGGCCGCGAACGACAGGAACACCCCCAGGCCAAAGTGGCTGATCGAGTGGGGCCGCCCATCATCCAGTTGCAACCACGCACTCCCCGCGCGGGCAGCGAATGCCAGCGAGTTGGCCAGCATTCCGGCCAGGGCAAAGCGCACATACAACCGCCAGCCGGTCATTTCCCGCCCCAGCATGGCCAGATCGATCGCCGGGCCCAAAGCTAACAGCGACACCATCGCTCCGGGCTGCCAACGCCCCAGTCCCATCGTCGAAATCCCGGCGGCTGTCGCCATGGCGCCCAGGGTCATGATCGTGCCCGACATCCGCCGCGGAACCAATGCCATGCCGCAGACCATCGGCAACGCGGCCCGCAGAATCGCATGGCCAGGAATGCGCAGCCCCGGCGAAAACGCGGCCACGGCCACCGTGGCCAGCGATCCGGCCAACAGCAAAAGTGCCAATTCGCCAGCCGTCAGATAATCGGTGCGAGTTTCGAGAGGCCTGATGCGGCGCGCGGTTCCCAGCGCACCATAAGGTTGCAACGCGAACTTGAGCATGGGTCCTCTCCTTTCGCTTGCCAATTACTTTCCAGACGGCCGCTAACCTACGAACCGTCGGCGGAACAGTGTCAACCCACTCACGCCCAAAGTGCCAAGAATCCAAGTCGCGGGCTCTGGCACGGCAACGGCGGTTACCGAGAGAACGGGGCGGCTTCCGACGGTATTGAACGAGCGGGAATCGAACTGGCCCGACATTGTCGCATCCCCCGCTTTCAGGAGCAAGCTGGCGAGACCGCCGGCGACGGCATCGGCCGCAATCCCCGACCCCACCGACAGAGCGTAGCTCGCCGTGGCCGTTGTCGATCCGCTGAAGCTGAATGAGCCCAGCGACTGATCGCCAACGGAGAGGAACGAGGGCAGCGTGTTGAACGTGATCCCCGTGCCGCCCGGCGCCATGGGCGTTCCCGATCCTTCGACCCAATTGTCATTCTGCATCCAGTTGACCGAAACCTGCCCGGCCGCCGAGGTATTGAAGATGCCATTGTTGGGGGCTCCGGCCGTCAATTGCAGCGACAGCGACTGCACCACCCACTGCCCAACCCCGAACGTCCCATCGAAACTCGTCTTGGCCGACGACAGGTCAAACTGCATCAGCGACTGGAATTCCCCCTTGGCCAGACCCGCCGCCGAGACCTCGAGCGCGCCGGCTCCGCCATAGTTATTGGTGGGATTGGCCGACGAAACAAAAGCGTCGGAACTTGGATTCAAGGTGATGGACGCGGCGTTGAGTTGGCCGGCGAAAGTCGCGGCAAGACTGCCAATCACCAAGACCCTAGTCAGTCGGGAAACAGTGTGCGCTCTCATGATAGCCCCATAAAAACCGGTTCAATGTGGTGCAACTACAGCGATCTCCAAACGTCTTATCTGATCGCGCCAAAGGCCCTTGGAGCGCCGCGATCGCGCGGCAAAGCAATTCAACGGCCGAAAACGCGCAAAAGCTGGAAAGGGTGCCCGCCAGGGCGCCGATACGCGTCACTGGGAGCCCGAGGTGATTGAGAGCCTCAGGCGGATTGGCAGGCTGAAGAAGGTGCGTTCGTTAGCGGCACTCGAGCGGAGGGTGGCCAGTCGAGGAAAAGCCTCGACTAGTCGCTATGCACCACCGTGCATAACGGCCCAGTCTAAGCCTGTCGAGGCCGCTGTCAAGCGCCGAATCGTGAGAAATTCCCAAATTGCCTGGGCACATGCCCCGGTGGGAAAGCCGATCGCCGCCTTGCGGCGAGGTTAATCGACGCCAATCATCACGTTCGAGGACTTGATGATGGCATAGACCTCTTTGCCCGTCGCGAGTTTGAGACTGTCGGCCGAGCCATTGGTGATGACCGACACGATTTCCTGGCCGCCGGGCAGCTCGATCACGACCTCCGAATTCACGGCACCCGGCGTGATCGACTTCACCTTGCCCTTGAGCATGTTGCGCGCGCTGATCTTCATGGTTCATCCTGCCGCATGGGGTTGTTGCTGAGAGTCTCCGGAAACCATCGACGCCGCGTTGGACCACGAAAGGGTACCGCTCGTTCGCTGCCGACGGCGCGCCCTAGTATACCCCGTCGACCTTGCGACCGGCGCGAGCGGAACCCATCCAGCGGCTCCTCGCCCAGCCGCTCGACCGCCGCCCCGAAAACTCCGCCCCAAGCTTTCGTCAGGCGGAGGCGGCCATTAGAATGGCGACTTTTACAGCTGGCCCTCCCAGGAGTTGTGACGGATGTCGACCCCCACCCAGAAACCGGCCGACGCGACGCGCAGCGAGATCACCACGCCGGCCGGCGAAGTCGGCATCGTGCCCATGGATCTGACGATTCGCACCAAGCTGTCGATCATGATGTTTCTGCAATACTTCGCCTGGGGCGCGTGGTTCGTCTCGATGGGCGGCTATGTCAGCCGCACCCTCGGCTTCACCGGCACGCAGCAGGGCTGGGTCTATGCCGCCTCGCCGATCGGCGCCATGGTCGCGCCGTTTTTCGTGGGCATGATCGCCGACCGGTTCTTCGCCACCCAACGCATCCTGGCGGCCTTGCACCTGGCCGGCGGCGTGACCCTGTTCGCCATTTCGATGGTCGAGTCCTACGACGGCTTCTTCCCGCTGATGCTGGTGTTTTTCCTGTGCTACATGCCCACGCTGGCGTTGACCAACTCGTTGTCGTTCAGCCACATGAGTGATCCGGAGCGCCAGTTTCCCGGCGTGCGGGTGCTGGGAACGATCGGCTGGATCGCGGCCGGGCAACTGGTGGGCTTCCTCACTACGGGCGGCAAGCCGATCGGCGATACCAACATTCCTCTGCAACTGGGCGGCGTGGCCTCGGTCATCCTGGCGATCTTTTGCCTGTCGCTGCCCAACACGCCGCCTTCGAATCCCGGCGGCCGCGTCGACGTTCGCACGTTGCTGGGGCTCGATTCGCTGCGATTGATGAAGGAGTGGTCCTTTGCCGTGTTCGTCCTGGGCTCGTTCCTGATCTGCATCCCCTTGCAGTTCTATTACAGCTTTGCCGAGACGTTTCTCAGCGACGAACACGTGGAGAACGCGGTCGGCAAGATGACCTATGGCCAGATGTCCGAGATCTTCTTCATGCTCGTGATGCCCTTCTTCTTCGTGCGGCTGGGCGTCAAATACATGCTGCTGATCGGCATGGCCGCCTGGGCGCTGCGCTATTTCCTGTTCGCCGTCGGCAATGCCGACGATCGGATGTGGATGCTCTACATGGGCATCGTGCTGCACGGCATTTGCTACGACTTCTTTTTCGTCACCGGCTACATCTACGTCGACAAGAAGGCCCCCGATGCCATCCGGGCCTCGGCGCAGGGCTTTCTGGCCTTTGTCACCTGGGGCGTGGGCGGATTCATCGGCTCGAGCCTGGCCGGCATGACGGCCGACTACTTCACGTCCCCAGACAAGACGCGTGACTGGTACGGCTTCTGGCTCTCTCCCGCCCTCGCCGCCACGATCGTGCTCGTCCTATTCGCCTTTGCCTTCCGCGATCGAGTCGACACCGCCACGGCCAAGCAAGCCGCCTAAGCGCAGCTTTTTTCCCGGCCGATGCTCTTCCGGATATGCCGGTCGTGCCGCCTGCTGCGCGCGGGGGGCAACAGATACTCCGCCGCGGTCGCGCCGGCTGCTCAAGCTAGCCTTGAGTGCCGAAAACAAGTTGCAGGCCCCGAGTCAGGAAAGTGCGTCGGGCGCCTACTTGGACTTCGCCAGGCCCCGGTCATCCATGGTTGAATCGTTTGCCATCATTAATCGCAAGGCTTTAGGGCCGATTCGTGCCCGGATCACGCTCGGGCTGTTCTTTGCCGCGACCGCGTTCTTTGTCGCGATCACGCTTTCGCCACTCCGTAGCGGATTTGCCGACGCGGCGAGCCGCGGGCCGGGCGATGTCGCGCTCTATCGGGCCGAAGTGGATCGCATGCGGCAAGGCGAATCATATTACGAGGCGGCGGCGGCCGAGTTGCGCGAGCGGGGCTATCCGACTCGCAACGTGTTCAACTGGCGCACGCCGTTGCCCGTCTGGCTGATCGGGAAATTGCCGAATATCGAGTTCGCCCAGGCCCTGCTTGGCGCGACGGGCCTGGTGCTGTTGTGCTTGAGCTTCAAATTGCTGGCCGAACAGGCCAGCGTGAAACAGGCCCTGCTCGGAGTCTTCTTGCTAGGCGGGGCGCTCTTGCCGAGCATCCTGGGCGACCTGCTCGTCATGTCCGAGCTGTGGTGCGGAGAGCTGATCGCCCTGTCGGCCGTGGCCTTCGCTCTCGAGCGCAACCGGCTGGGCGTTGTGGCCGCGATCGGGGCGCTCTTCTTTCGCGAACTGGCCGCGCCCTATGTGCTGGTTTGCCTGGCACTGTCCGGCTGGGAACGCCGCTATCGCGAACTGGCCCTGTGGGGCATCGGACTGGCGGCTTATGCGGTCTTTTACGCGGCGCACTTCGCGCACGTGCTGCCGCGAATCACGCCCGATGACATCGCCCACGCCGACGGCTGGGTCCGCTTCGGCGGCGCCGGCTTCCTGATCTCGACGGTGCAAATGAATGCTTACCTGCTGCTGCTGCCCCAGTGGATCACGGCCGTCTATCTGGGCTGCACGCTGGTCGGCTGCGCGGCCTGGAACACGCCCGCGGGCCGGCGAATCAGCCTTCCGATCGTGGTGTATGCAATCACGATGAGCCTGGTCGGCCACGACTTCAATCAGTACTGGGGTTCGGTCACGGCCCCACTGATGTGCCTGGCAGCCGCGCGATTCCCCCTACGGTTTGCCCAACTGTGGCGCGCCGCCGAAGGAGGACCGTTGATGACGGGCAGACTCGAAGCCAAGGCCAGCAGCGGCTGATCGTGAGGCTCTGGGTGCGGTCTCTACGAGCTCTTCTGGCTCAGCTCGAGCAACTCGTGCGAATCGTTCAACAGCGCTTCATAAGCACGGTCTTCGGCCGATGCAACGCGGCCCTCCGGCCGTTCGGCCCGCGAACGCCCTTCGAGATTCACGCCGCGATCGACCACGTAGAGCGGACGTCCCCTCACCTGATCGTAGATCCGCGCCACATACTCGCCCAACATGCTGATGCCCAGCGCGTTGACCGCTCCAAAGAAGCTGGCGATCAGCACGTGCGACGTCCAGCCAGGAACCGCCAGGTCGGTAAACAGTCGGCACACCAGCGAGTAACCGCTGAGCGCCAGAAAGATGGCCATGGCCGAGTAGCCGATCAGCGAGAACAACGCTAGCGGCACCGTCGAGAACGAAAAGATCGCGGTCTTGGCCAGCCGCCACAGGCCGCGCAATGAAACGCGCGGCTTGCCGTCATAACGGGCGTCGCGGCGCACTTCGATGCCCTTTTGTCGGAATCCGACCCACGAGCGCAAACCCGGCAGATAGCGATCGCGTTCGCCCAAGCGCACGATCTCTTGCACCACGCGGGCGTCCATGAGACTGAAATTGCCAGCGTCGACCGGAATCGGCGTGTCGGCCATCATGGCCAGCGTGCGGTGAAAGCCGGCGAACAGGCAACGCTTCCACAGCCGCTCCTGCCGGTTGCGGCGCACCGCGTAAACCACGTCCCAGCCGGCTTGCCACTCGGCCAAAAATCGCTCCAGCGTTTCCGGCGCATCCTGCATGTCGCTGTCCATCAGGAGCACGACGTCGCCCGAGGCTTGCGCCAATCCCGCCTGCACCGCGGCCTGGTGGCCAAAATTGCGCGAGAAATGCACCACCCGCACCTGCGGATACTCGGCCGCCAATACGTCGAGCATTTCGGCGCTGCCGTCGCGCGAGCCATCGTCGACAAAAATGATTTCCTGGCGAGCGCCGACCCTTTGAATCGCGCTGCCGACGCGGCGCAGCAACTCGTGCAGCACGTCGACTTCGTTGTACACCGGCAGCACGGCGCTGATCAGGATTTCGTGAACCGCGGGGCGGGGCATGGCAAACCTCAGCAAGCGGGACGACCAGGCCGGGTATCCGGCTGGCCGCGATCGCGCCTGACTCCGCGCACGCGGAGCCAGAAGACGCACAACATCAACTCTAGGCCACAGGCGCCGGCCAAGACCCCCGCCTCCCGAGCCCTGGGGCGGAACTCGAAACGAACGACGTGCCGGCCGGGCTCGACCACGCAACCCAGAAAATCTCCGTTTACCCGCACAATCGGCCGGGGTTGATCGTCAACCGTGGCCCGCCAATAAGAATCAAAGCTCTCGGTCGTGACCAGCAGCTGCCGGCTGACCGCGTCGGTCTCGACCGCGATACGACCCGGCTGATCGGACACAACCTGGGCGGTCCCCGCCGAGGCCGGATCGATATCCAGCGACTCGTCCACCACGGCCGTGTCCAGCGGCGGCGGCGGCGTATCCGGCCCTCGGTCGTCGCGGCGAACCTGCGTGATCAATCGGGCGCGCGCAGCCGTCGGTGAAACCGGGCTCCAGCGACGCTGCGACTCGGCCGCCTGTTCGTCGTCCTGCCAAATCCAATCGACCCCCGCGCATTGCAAGGCGGCCAATTGACGGTAGTCAAGTTGTTTCGCCGGCTCCAAACCTGCATAACCATCCACACGGCTCAGCCCGGCCAACAACATGCGATCCCCCGTCCGCGGCTCGCCGGCACGATGCGGTGCCGCCACCCGCGCGCCGCCGTGACTGGGCGGAGAGGAAATGTCCGCCACAAACTCGTGCAGGTCCGCCGTGTGACCATAGACTGCATAGCTAAGCCCGTAGCAGCTCAGATCCACCGCCGTCAGCACGACCAGGCCGGCCACGGCCCATTGTCGCCCGCGCTCCGCCAAGGCCACCAGGCCCGCGGCGGCGCCGATCAACAGCGGTCCACACCACACCAGCCATCCGTCGGCGACAAATCGCGGCCACGCCAGCGGGCCCATCACCGCCAAGGCCACACTGACCACAAACACGCCAGCCAACGCTCGCCGCGTGGTGTTGCTCGTCGCTCGAGTGATTTCATTGCCTGTCGCCTGCGCGTTCCTCAGCAGCAAGGCCAAGGCCACGGCTGATCCGGAAGCGATGCACCACTGCACCAGCACGATCGCCCGGCAGGGAAAACGAAAGCGATTGGCCAGCGGGATGAATGATTGCAAACGATACAGCCCGCCATGTTCACCAGCTGCCAGTAACAACGAGAAGACGGCAAACACCGTCAACGCGCGAATCAACGGTCGAAAGCGCCCCCAATTACGACGCTCGGCGAACAGCCACACGCACAGCACCAGCGGCACCGCGCCGGCATAAAGCCCCAACTCGTGCGTGTTTTGGCCGACCACCCGGGTCGTGAACAAATAGGGAGCAACCAACTGCAACAAATTCAACGGGTGCAGTGAACCGGTATTTGCAAACCCCAGGTCGGGCGCTCGCCGAACCGAGTCCGAGAGCGCGTGCCAGGTGGGCAACCACTGAATCGCTCCCAGCAACACGCCACAGAACACGGCCAACCCGATCGGCCCCACGCCGCGCATTCCGATGCGCCGATGCTTTGCGCGCCAAAACACGAACGCCGCCTCAGCGAGCAGAGAAAACCAGACGAATTGCGGATATCCCAACAGCAATTGCGACCCGGTGAGCATCGCGATGGCCACACCAGCCCAGGCACTTTGTCGGCGGTTCCTGCCGCACAATTCCACATCGATCGCCAACAGTAGCCAAGGCAGGTGGGCGACAATCGCGATCGCGTTGGGATGCACGAAGTGCAACAGGTTGAACCCGCCGAACGTGAACACGAGCGCCCCAAACGACGCGGCGTCGCGGCGCCCAACGAGCCGACGGAGGAACAGATAGGTGCCGACGAATAGCAGCGGGTAGCTGACCAACAGCTCGACATCGAACGCGGCGCCCAGGGGCAGACAACGATACAGCAGCAGGTGCAGCGGGTGGTAAGCCCCCAGTTGCCCTTCGGCCGCGACGTAAAATCCGCCGTACAGGCTGGGCATCCAGTCGAAGGCTTCGCCGTGGTTCAATTGCTCGGCATAGAAATTCCGCACCGGCAGATGAAACTCGCCCAGGTCGTCGGCCACATACACTCGGCCCAGAAAGTAGGGGGCAGCCAGCGCCGCGAAGCAGGCGATGGCGGCCAACTGAATCCACGCCGACCGCGTTCGTTCCCCGCGCAAGCCGTCAGCCCGTGCGCCGCTGGTGCAATCTGCGTTCATCGGCTGGCCTGTCGACAATGATGATCAAGTGACTGGAGGGATCAGGTGACGAGCACGCCCGGGGCGCGCAGTTCTTGCAGGTGGGGGAAGTCGATGATCTTGAACGGACTGGCGACGCTCTGCCATCGCTCGCCGTGCTGCTCAATGCAACGCTCTTCGACCGGCCCCAGCCGGTTGGCGGCCAATTGCAGGTAGCCCACCTTCGCCGGTTCGAATCCCATGATGCGTCCCAACGTGGCATCCACCGCCGTGCAGTTCGTGCCGACCACCAGCAGCCCCATCGGCTTGGCGCTGCCCATGATCGGGCCGTCGCCCTCCATGGCCAGGATGCCGTCGACGATGGCGACGGTCTTGGGCAACGAAGCGTTGATGTCGAAAACCGTCTCGGGGATTCCAGCGTGGTGCAGGACGTTCTTAGGCCAGCCGTATTTGCAGCCCGGAATCACGCCGTACAGATTCTTCAGGGAGCCGGTGTAGCCAACCCAATGATGGGTCTTCATCTTGGGCATGGAGACGATCAAATCGGCCTCGATCACCTGCCGCGGAAAATAAAAGCCCTTCAAGCTGCTCTTCCGCCCGCCATTGCTCTGCCAGCCGACCTGGCTGTAATTCAAATCGTCGAACTCCAGGTCCGAACTATCGAGCGCGTCCTGCATGCCCGATTCGATGAGCGCCATCTCGGTGTCGCGCACGTGTCCCGGGCCTTCGCCCACCAGCACCGTGGCGCCCCAGCGTCGAAAGACTTCGCCGGCCGCCACGACGACCGCCGGGTGGGTGGTCATCTGCGGACAAGCGCGCGTCGGCTCGACCAGGTTTGGCTTGAGCAACACGGTCTTGCCCCGAATGGTCGCGGGATCAAATCCCGTTGAGAGCAGTCCGTCGCGAATCGTTTGTTCAATGGGCCCGTCGTAGCGTTGATGGCGCGCGACGAACACGGGTGCCGTCATCTGCAGCGCGCGGTGCAACAGCGGCAGTCCGATGATTCCGGCCGCCGCGACACCCGAGGCCACCAGCATCGCGCGGCGATCGAATTGCTGACCCTGCTGCTGGGCACGCTCGGTGGAAGGGCTGGTCGTCATGTCGCCTGCTCCAGCGGGGCACTCATGTGGATCAGGGGACAGGCGGTTCCCAAGGCCGCCAAGGCCACGAGCGCCAATTTGTAAGTCGAGGGGTCGCGCGTCAGCGTTCGCCTGCAAGCCGCAGTCAGCCACGCGTCGGCCATCGCCGGCGGATGCCCCTGGGCGGCGAGGCCCAGCAGGCCATAGCACAACGAGATCGTGGCGGTGCTGGCCGTCAGCTCGCGCTGGAGATAGTCGATCGATTTCGCAACTCGGCCCGACGCATCAGGTTCGCCAGCCAGCGCCACCAGGCACAACCCGGTGGGCTCGAGTTGCGGTTTGAGTTGTTGCCGAAACACGACCGTGTTGCCGTAGTTGCAGCCACCGGTGGACAACAGCCGGTCCTGCAGCAGACGTACCCCCTCGCGCGTCCGCGGGTGATCGCCCAAGCCCGCGTGCTTCAAGGCCAGCACGTTCATCGCCGTGGGCTCGAGCCAGGAGTGCGTGCCGTCGACCCAGGGCCAGCCAATAATGGTGGTGTCGTGGCCCGAGTGCTCGATCCACTCAATGCGCGAGCCTTTGATACTCAGGATGTAGTCGATGGCTCGCTGACGCGCCCGTGCGTCGTTGGCGTCGGCAATCGCGCTTTGTTCGGCGGCGGTCCAGGCCAAAATGGCCCAACCGGTCGGCCAGCCCGGCGTCGGCTGCTCGTTCCAGATGCCGATGCCGCCGTCGCCTGACTGGAAACTGGCCAGCCAATCGAGCAACGGGCGCGCCTCGGCCTCACGGCCGTGGGCCAGCAAGGCCAACGCGGCCAGAGCGGTCGGCTCGGTCGCGCGCGGACTGCCTGGTTGATAGCCGCCAGCGTCCTTCGCGGCGAGTCGTCCTAGTACGTCGACAAGATCCATATCAACGTTCCCATCGTCCTAAGCGTTACAGGCAGGCGCACCGTCAGGTGCGGGGCGACCGGCGACGACATCGCCGGTTGCGGGGTATGAAAAAGATACCTCGGGATTTCGCAAGGTGACGGATCTACTAGCGGCAAATGCGCTGGGATGTCGGCCGCCATTGCCCGGTTATGCCGCGCAACCCATCAGCGTCTGGCCTATGTTTTCCAGGTCCTTCGCGCCAACAGCGGTACGTGCCGCAATTAACTGACAAAGACGTCATGAGACTCCTCGCCCCTCCAGCTCCGGTTGCTCCAGCTCGCACGTCGCGGCGACACCGTCGCCGTCGTTCGCTGGCGATCGGCCTGAATTGCCTGGCGTTGCTGTGCGTCGCCGTGTTTCTTCGCTGCTACCACCTGGCCAATTTGCCGGGCGTCAACGGCGACGAGGCCTGGTCGGGAGTGCAGGCGCTGCGATGGTTGCGCGGCGAAGGGATCTCCTGGTGGACGCCGACCGGCAATCCACTCAACTGGTTTTACTTTGTGCCGCTCGTGGCGTTGCACGCCGTGGCTCCGCCGTCGTTCGTCTTGCTGCGGCTGTCGGCCTTGATCAGCGGCTTGTTGGCGCTGCCGATTAACTATGGGCTCTGTCGGCGCGCGTTCGATCGGCGCACCGCCGTGGTTTCCACGTCGCTGCTGGCGCTACTGCCGATCGACATTGCCTACAGTCGATTTGGCTGGGACGCCAGCCAGAGCATGTTGGCCACGCTGCTGGTCATGTATCTGGCGCTCATCCACTTTCGCCGGCGGCAGGTGACCAGCATGATTCCCACGGCGGCCGTGCTGGCGCTGGTCGTGGCCATTTGGGTCCATCCGACGAATGTCTTCGCGGCGCCGTTGCTGGTCGTGCCCCCGGTCTACCGACGGCGGCAGGAACTTGCTCAAGCTCTGAAAACCGCGTTGGCCACCGCGAAAACCTCGTCGCGGACCGTGCTGGCGATGAGCAGCGCCGCGGTCGCACTTGGATTGCTGCTGGGCGTGCGCGTCGTCGTGAGCCATGGATACGGGTGGGGCGAGCTGGGCCCCTTTGCTGAAAACTATCTGCGACTGTTTTCCGGCGCGACGATCTATGAATTCGTGGCCGGCGTGGGCACCGCCGACTCGAATGGATCGTGGTTCGCCTACTTGCCCGCGACCTGTAACCTGCTGTTCGGCTGCGTGGCCATCGTGGCCTTGCTCGGCTTGCTCGCTCGTCTCGCGCGCCGGCCGACCGCCGGCGACGAAATGCTGGTGCTTTCCTGGTTCACCATGGCCGCCGGCTTCTTCGTCGTCGCGGGACCGACGGCCATCGCAGCCCATCACGAACGCTATGGTATTTGCCTCGTTGCTCCCGGCGCTCTGGTCCTCTCACGTGGCCTGGCCTGGTGGATCGAAGCCCACCAACCGCGCCGCGCCGCTGCCATGGCGGCGATCGGTGCCGCCGCCTGGCTGCTGCCACTCTCGTTCTATCTGGGCTACTTTGCTTATGTCGAACGTACCGGCGGTTCGTCGCACCTGACGTTCCGCGCCGCGGCGGTCGAGCCCAAGCAGCAGGCCCTGGAGTTCATCAACACGCATCGGCGCCCCGGTGAAACGACGACGGTCGTGTGCCACGAGTGGTGGAACTATTGGCCGATCGAGTATCTGGCGCTTGGTCAGCGGGATCTACGGGTGCTGACCTGGGAACAATGGCAGACCGAAACCCGAGATTCTTCGACCCGCTCGGTAGACAATACCTGGTTTGTCGATTTTGCGGATACTGACGGCGAACGTGAAACGCGGCGCCGCTTGGAATCGGCAGACCGAATCACTCGAGAAACCACGATTCGCGACTACGCCGGCCGAGCGTTGTTGACCATCGTCGGGCCGGCGGAAAAGTTTTTCCAGAATTATTAAAGCTCGCGGTTTGACTTGGTGAGAAGCTGACATACGTTTGCAGTACAGAGGTGAACGTGAAAGCGAACGCCTCTGAGATGTCCTGCGGGACATCGCACGTGAGCCACCTTTCGACTGGCCCGAACCACGGTGCATTCACTTCACCGCTCGGCCAGCTCGAAAGACTTGCGTGATGGCCTGCGGCCTCAAAAAGCCGTCGAGTCAGGCGCGTCCGGCCCTCGCGGCCGGCGACCTCTCGCGGTTAAGAGGCGATGGTTTTGATTTCGGGGCTTTGGAGACTGCATAGCAGGCGAGCGCTTGCCTCGGGGGCAAACGCCGCAGAAAACAAAGCCCCAATTACACTTCACGATCGCCCGACGTCAGCGTGACACGGCCGGTCGAATTCGGAGGACACCATGAAATACCTTACCAAGAAGCTGCAACGTTTCCTCACTTCGGAAGATGGCCCCACCGCGGTCGAATACGCGGTCATGTTGGCCCTGATTATCATCGTCTGCTTGACGGCCATTAGCTCGATTGGCTCGAAGGCCAGCACGCAGTTCACGAACGTTGCCAACTCGATTGGTACCTAAGCAAAAACGCAGGCTCGGCCGATTCGTCGGCTGGCTTGTTGAGAAATAAGCCCAACCCCTCGGTGTGCCTGGCATACCGAGGGGTTCGCTTTTTCTGGAAAGGCCTGCCCAGCAGCCGCCCGGCTTGCCCGATTTTTTTGGGCATTCTTCCACACCTGCCTAAACGGCAAGGTAGGGTTTTCTGGTGGGTCGTTCGATCGACCTGCGCGGATTAACGACGTTACCAATCGCGGTGCGCAGTGAGATGCCACGGCCTTCAACCGGCTCGGTTAGGCGACTTCCCTGCCCCGAAATGCCTGTTCGACGCAAGCGATCTTGCGGGAGTGTGTGATATGGTTCCGGTTCTGCCCAACGAATGGATGGTCGAATCCGTCCAGCTCATTTGCTACTTCGTCACGACCCTGACCGTCGCCTTCAGCGTGATGTTGTCTCGGTAATGACATTACCCAACGGTACATAGGCTTCTTAACGACGAAAAGGATCGTGGGATGATCGACTCCTCCTTGCTCGGCGCATCAGCTAACCAGAATTGGCCGTTTTGGCTGGTCACGATCACGTTGGTCGTGGCCGCGGTCATCGACGGATACAAACTCAAAGTGCCCAATTGGATCACGTTTCCCATGATTCTCAGCGGCTGGGCCGTCAGCGCCATGTCGTTTGGCTGGGCCGGCCTCGGCTGGAGCCTGGTCGGCACGCTGGTCGGACTGGCCTTGCTGTTGCCGGCGTACGCGATCGGCGGCATGGGCGCCGGCGACGTGAAGTTGCTGGCCGGCGTGGGCGCTTGGGTCGGCGGCACGGTCACGCTCTATGCCTACTGCGTATCGGTCCTGATCGGCGGCGTCATTGCCATCCTGATGGTGCTCTATCGCCGTTCGTGGCACAAGCACTACAGCCAGTTCTGGACGATCTGGAACGAGATGATCACGATCCGCGACCCCGAGCAATTGTCGGTGATCGCGGCAGACCGCAAGAGCACGATGCTCTTGCTGCCCTATGGAATTCCCATCGCGATCGGCACAATCGCCTATTTTGCGTACACCGGAATGCTGCTGTAATCGCACCGGCCGCGGGCCACACGAGGGCCCTTCCTCCGGAGTCGACAACGGCCGCTGAATACGGCAGGATTTGCCGCCTGGAGGGGCTGTTCCGATCACGTTGACACGTCGGGCCGACCGCCACCATGGCGAGTCGGCCGCGCGTTTTCGGTCGCGGGCCGTGATCGGAAACCATTGCGACGACAAGCCGATCGGCAATTGCCCTGGGGCGCAAGTCCGAGTCGCTGTTTGCGCCGTTTTCGCTCGCGCGGCGCCGCCAGGTGTGTAGCGGGTGGCTTGAATTCCTTTTTTATCAAGTTTGCTGCCTGCGCACGCCAATGTTCCTTCATAACACGACGAAAGCAGTTGCCTTTGTCATGCGCGGACACCAACGGCGCTCGGTCGATCAACAGTCCGGTGTGACAGGCCCTACTTCCGGGAGAACGTGATGCGTTCGAAATCGATGATCTTGATGGCCCTGGCCATTGGCTGTGGCCTCGTTGCCGCGATCGGCATTAGCCAGGTCATGGACGCCCACACCAAGACCGGCGATCCGACCGACAAGCAGCCCGTCTTCGTGGCGATGCTCGACATCCCGGCCAACGAAGAGCTGACCGCCCAGAACATCAAGTTGGAAGAGTGGCCCAAGAACATCGTGCCCCAGGGCGCGTTGACCAAGCTCGAGGAAGTCGAAGGCAAGCGGGCCCGGCTCAAGCTCTATGCCGGCGAACCGATCCTCTCCTCGAAGCTGCTAGGCGCCGCCGACGCGGTGGGCGCGGCCAAGGACATTCCCGCCGGATATCGCGTCGGCCAGGTGAGAATCGATTCGGCCGCGGGCAGCAGCAACCTGATTCTGCCCGGAGATCGGGTGGACGTGTTGCTCTTCCGTCAGCCGCCGAACTCCGATCAAAACGCCACGGCCGCCAAGATCGTGCTGCAAGACATCAAGGTCTTTGCCGTCGACACCCATACCGAAACCGAGTTCTCCCGCAACAAGTCAGAACAGGGTGACCCGATCAGTGCCAAGACGATCTCGCTGCTGGTGACGCCGCAGCAGTCGTTGATTCTGCATGCGGCCTCGGAAGTCGGTGGCTCGCTGCGGCTCGTCCTTCGTAATCCCGACGACGATTTGTACGTCTCGTCGCACGTCGCCACCTTGGCCGACATCTTTGGCCCCGACCAGCCCTCGGATCGTGCCCGGGAACAGACGGGAGACAAGGGCGAAAGGGCCGGTGACAAAACCGCCGACAAGAGCGACGTCACCGAATGGCTCGACAAGCAGAAGGAAAAGGTCCCCGTCGCGCCGGCACTGCCAGCCGACCGAACCGCTAGCACTCCGCCGCGGCAAATGATCGTGATCATGGGCTCGACCATGAAGCAGGTCGAGTTCCCCAGCGACGGCGCGCCCCCGATCAGCCAACCCGATAACGAACCGGCGAGCGTTCCCGCGCCGCCGTCAGTCATCCCCGCTGAACCACCGTTGACTCCGCCGCGGATCGATACCCCCACGCCTCCTGGCGCGGAGATTCCACCCAGTGCCCCCACCGAGCCCCCCGCGAACGGAAACTAAACCACCTGACACGCGGCCGACCGCGGCCGCCACCTACCTGCCAATCTCCACCGTTAACCTCGAGGCAAGGATGCCAACGGGCTAGCGCAGCGATCTCACGCCACGTGTCTCCGACTTATACAGGGATGTATAGAATGGTCCTCACCCGACGCAGGCAGTGTGTTGGCCTTTGCCTGGCCGCCTTGATTCTGGCAAGTTCGCCACGCCTCGCGGCCCGCGCCGACGATGGCAAAGGCCCCGCCGGCCCCGGTGACCAGGTCGTGCAGAAGATCGACGCCGTGAATACCACGATCGATCTGATGGTCAACACCAGCCGCATCTTGAGCATGGACGGGCCGATTCCCAAGGCCCAGGTGGGCAATCCCGACCTGCTCGACTTCACTGTCCTGTCGGAGAATCAGGTCCAGATCCACGCCAAGAAGCCGGGCATCACCTCGGTCAACCTGTGGGACTCGAAGAACACGGTCCACACGATCGACGTGATCATCTCGGGCGACGTGCGCGAGTTGGACCGGCTGTTGAAGACACAGTTCCCGACCGCGTCGCTCAAGTTGTTTCCCACGGCCGCCTCGACCCTGATCGTCTTTGGCTACGTCGATCGGGCCGACTACGTGAACCGCATCATGCGGATCGCCGAGGATTATTATCCCAAAGTGATCAACAACATGGTCGTCGGCGGCTCGCAGCAGGTGCTGCTGCACGTGCGGGTGATGGAAGTCTCGCGCACCAAGTTGCGCAACCTGGGCTTTGACTTCATGAACTTCTCGGGCAACGACTTCATGGGCTCGAGCGTGGCGGGCTTGATCACCAAGGCCAGCTCAACGACCGACCTCTTCCGCGGCGGCGCTTCGTTCACCACTAGTGGCCGCGAAACCCTGCAACTGGGCATCATCAACAATCCCAGCGGTTTCACCGGATTCATCGAAGCCCTCAAGCAAGATGACTTGCTGAAGGTGTTGGCCGAACCGAACCTGGTCGCGGTCAGTGGTCGCCCGGCCCACTGCAACGTGGGTGGCGAAATGCCCTATCCGATGCCCACCGGCTTCGGCAACATCTCGATCGCCTTCCGCCCGTTCGGCACGCAGATCGACTTCGTGCCGATCGTGCTCGGCGGCGGCTCGTGCCGCTTGGAAGTGCGTCCGCGAGTGAGCGAAATCGACCCCACGCTCAGCACGACGGTCAACGGCACCTCGGTGCCCGGTTTCCGCGTGCGTGAAGCCGACACCGGCGTCGAACTGAAGTTCGGCCAAACGCTGGCCATCGCCGGATTGTTGCAGCAGCGAACCGAGCAGGAGCGCAAGGGCATTCCGGGCCTGATGGACGTGCCGTTTCTGGGTGCCCTGTTTCGCCGCGACAGCAACAGCATTAACGAGGTGGAACTGCTGATCATGGTGCGTCCGGAGTTGGTCGAGGCCCTCGATCCCGATCAGGTGCCGCCGTGCGGGCCGGGAGCCAACTCGATGAATCCGGACGACTGCGGTCTGTACTGGAAGGGCTATAACGAAGTGCCGATCAAGCCGCCGGCCTTCAATCCGAACGGCCCGGGTCCGCAGATGCCCTATGGTCTGCCGCCGCTCGACCCGAACGCCCCGATCGGCCCCGGGGGCCCGACGATCCAACCGGCCCCGGGCCCCGCGGAAGAGACCCTGCCGCCCCCGGCAACGCCGCCGGCGCCTTCGGCCAAGGCCCCGGGCAAGAAGGGCCCCGTGGCCCGGCAAGACCTGAGGACGGCCGCACTGAACAGCAAGGGCGGCCAGAAGCAGGAAGCCGCGGCGCCAACCGCCAAACCGGCAGCGGCTAACCCCTCCAAACCCACCAACCCCCAATCGCCGAACACCCCGACCCCCGCGAATCCGAAGAACGCCCCCCCGGGCTTCATCGGGCCCACGGGTTATGACGTAAAGAATTGAGGGCGACCCTGGACGGTGGGTCAATACCGTCAAGAAGGCCCACGCCTGGCGGACTCCGGTTCGCCAGGCACAATTCTGTCGCGGTGGTTGAGGAATCATGAGTAACGTCCTTCGGTTGGCCATAGTCGATCCGGTTGATGCTTCGCGCGACGCGCTGAAGTCGACCCTGCTCAGCATGGATATGGTGTGGCTCGAAGCCGAGTGCTCGCGATACGAGTTCTTCGCCGACGTCGTGGCGCAGACGCATCCCGACATCGGGATCGTCTCTCTGAATCACAACCCCGAAAAGGCCCTGCAGCTGGTCAACCAGCTCTCCGAAGCTTCGCCGGAGTGCAGCATCATCGTCGTCAGCTCCTCGACCGACGGGGGGCTGATCTTGCGAGCGATGCGAGCCGGCGTGAAGGAGTTCCTGCCGCAGCCGGTGCGTATCGAAGACCTGGTCGCGGCGCTGCAGCGCATCGGCAATCAGCGATTCGGACGCGGTGACAGCAAATCTCGCGGCAGCACCGTGATCGCCGTGGCTGGAGCCACCGGCGGCGTGGGCTGCACCAGCGTGGCCGTGAACTTGGGCTGTTCGCTGGCCGCCGATCCGCGCAATACCGTGGCGCTGGTCGACATCGACTTGTGCCTGGGCGATGCGGACGTGTTTCTCGACACCATTCCCGACTACACGCTGCTCGACGTGGCACAAAACGTCACGCGGCTCGATTTCACGCTGCTGAAGCGGTCGCTGACCAAACACGCCTCGGGGTTGTACTTGCTGCCCCGGCCCGTGCAATTGGAAGACATGGCACTGATCACGCCCGACGACCTGCGGCGCGTGATCGGTTTGCTCAAGGCCACCTTCACGCACCTGATCATCGATTGCTCCAAGAGCTACAACGCCATCGACATGGTCGCGCTGGAAATGGCCAACCACATCCTGCTGGTCACGCAGCTGGATTTACCGTGCCTGCGCAACATCGTGCGATTGATGATGTCGTTCGGCCAGATGGACTCCATCAAGGACAAAGTGAAAATCGTCGTCAATCGGGTCGGCCTCGATAACCACATCGGCCTGAAGAAAGCCCAAGAGACGATTGGCCGGGAAATCTTCTGGCAGTTGCCGAACGACTATCGCGTGATGGTCGAGGTGCGCAACAACGGCGTGCCCCTGATCGAACAGGCGCCCAAAGCCGCCATCACGCAATCGATCCTGGCACTCGGTAATGCACTCTGTGGCTCGGGCGAAAGTCTGCCGGAAACCGGCGCCGCCGCCCTGAAGACCAGCGCCGTCGGCAAGTTCCTGAATCTGTGGCCAAGCCGCGGTCGCGTCACTCCCGGCGGCTAAAGACCTCGCGGGGCGCACTCCTAGGAACGTGTCTCTCCCCTCCGGGGCAGCCTCGGTTATTGCGCTTCGCTGGCGCCCAACACGGCGTTTTCTTGCCCGCTCGTTCCCGCGCGATGACGTGCCGCCCTTTCCAGGCCTTACGACCCGCATGACCCGCGCCCTCGCCTGCTGGCGCGCTCGGTTGACTTTGCGGTTTGCGCCACGGATTCCCGCGAACTGCGAGCTATATTTCGTTCGGACAGGATCCATCGGGACCTGAGCCGCACGCCTGAAAACCGGTTGTGCGCGGGCTCCACGCCTCCGCGCGATCCGACCCCCGATTGCCCGCGAAGCGTCTCGCCCGAACCGATTGCTTGCGACCCCTCTAAATCAACGTCAGGACTGACCATGAAGACTGCAACGCTGCGAACTACGGAAGAGTCGAAATCGGCGGAATTCGAAAACCTCAAGCGCCGCATCCACGGCAAGCTTGTCGACAAGCTCGATTTGACGCGCGTGGGCGAGTTGGAAGGCGACGTCCTGCGCCGCGAAATTCGCCTCGTGGTCGAGCACCTCTGCGACACGGAAGACACCCTGCTCAATCGCACGGAGCGCGAGCGGCTGGTCGAGGAGGTTCTGGACGAAACGTTCGGCTTGGGACCGCTCGAACTGCTGCTGAAGGATCCGACGATCAGCGATATTCTGATCAACGGTCCGAAGAACATCTATGTCGAACGCCGCGGCAAGATGGAGAAGACCGCGGTCACGTTTCGCGACAACAACCACTTGATGCAGATCATCGACCGCATCGTGTCCAAGGTCGGGCGCCGCGTCGACGAAGTCTGCCCGATGGTCGACGCTCGTTTGCAAGACGGCTCCCGCGTCAACGCGATCATTCCGCCGCTGGCGCTTGACGGAGCTTGCGTCTCGATTCGACGTTTCGGCAGCAACCCCTTGAAGCTCGAAGACCTGCTCAACTACAAGGCCTTCACGCCCGAAATGGTGATGCTGCTCGAAGGAGCGATCAAGGCCCGACTCAACATCGTCATTTCCGGCGGTACTGGCTCGGGCAAGACGACGCTGCTCAATACGCTGTCGAGCTTTATTTCGAACACCGACCGTATCGTGACGATCGAAGACGCGGCCGAATTGCAATTGCAACAAGACCACGTCGTGCGGCTTGAGACGCGCCCGCCCAACATCGAAGGCAAAGGCGCCATCACGGCCACGGATCTGGTTCGCAATGCCCTGCGTATGCGGCCCGAACGCATCATCATCGGCGAGTGCCGCGGAGCCGAGACGCTCGACATGTTGCAGGCCATGAACACGGGTCACGAAGGATCGTTGACCACGATCCATGCCAACACCCCGCGCGACGGCGTGGCCCGCATGGAAACGATGATCACGATGGCCGGTTTCGAACTGCCCTTGAAAGCTCTGCGGCAGCAGATTGCCAGCGCCGTCGACCTGATCGTGCAGGCCAACCGCTTGCAGGGCGGCCCGCGCAAGATCACGAACATCACGGAAGTGCTGGGCATGGAGCAGGACACGATCGTCATGCAGGACATCTACCACTACGTCAAGGAAGGCGTCGACGAGAACTGCCGGGCGTTTGGCCGGTTCGAGGCCACCGGCGTGCGGCCGAACTTCATGGATCGCCTGGAGGCCGCCGGCGTTCGTTTGCCGTCGAGCGCCTTCCGGCAGCGGGTCATGCTCGAGGATTGACGTCGTGCCCACAGCTGGGTTTTATCCACGATTTTTCATGGGTCGGTTGCCGTTATGAGCGTCCTGCTGGTCTACATCTGCGTGTTCGTCGCGGTCACCGCGATGGTTGGCGCCATTGGCATGCTGTTCGTGCCGACGACCGAATCCGGCATCGAAGACCGGCTGGCCATGCTGACCGGCTCGAGTTCCGGCAAGCAAGCCAAGGACGCGCTGCTCAAGGCCAGCGTGTTGAGCCAGCCGCTCGAGGGCGGCCAGCACATGTTCGCGGCCTATTTGTCGCGGCTGAAGAACTTCAACCTGTTGTTCGAGCAGGCCGACACCAAGCTCAAGCCGCCCCAGTTTCTGGGCATCACGGCCGGCATGGCGGTCCTCGGCATGTTCGTGCCGGTGTTCGCCGGCATGCACCCGACGATCATCATTCCCTGCGGCCTCATGTTGGCACTGCTGCCCTTAGCGTGGCTCATGCTCCGCCGCCGCAGCCGGCTGCGGAAATTCGCCGCGCAACTTCCCGATGCCCTGGAACTGATCTCCCGGGCGCTGCGGGCAGGTCACAGCTTGGGCTCGGGCTTTAGCCTGGTCGCCGAGGAAATGCGACCGCCGATCAGCAAGGAATTCCAACGCACCTTCGAGGAACAAAACCTCGGCGTTTCGCTGGAAGATGCACTGCAGAGTTTCACCGACCGGATGCCGAACCTGGATCTCCGGTTCTTCGCCACGGCCGTCGTCTTGCAACGTCAGACGGGCGGTGACCTGGCCGAAATCCTCGACAAGATCGGCTACCTGGTTCGCGAACGGTTCAAGATCTTCGGCACCGTGCAGGCCCTGACGGGCGAAGGCCGGTTGTCGGGCATCGTGTTGTTGGCCCTGCCGCCAGCGCTGTTCTTGGCCGTCTATAAGCTGAATCCCGATTACGTCATGCCGTTGTTCACCGATCCGATGGGGCGACAGATGCTGATGGGCGGCGTGGTGATGCAGTTGCTCGGCGCGATCGTCATCAAAAAGATCATCTCGATTAAGGTATAGAGCCATGACGCTCCTGGCGATTGCCGTTTGGTCCAAGCTGATTCCGTTCGCCATTTTCGGCCTGTTCGCCGTCGGCGCATGGCTGCTCTTGGAAGCTTTTGGCGGCAGCAAGCCTCGCGCCGAAGAGCGGCTCGACGAGCTGCGAAATCCCCAGTCGCGCCGTCGCGACGAAAGCGGCGCGCCGTTGGTGAAGAAGTCGGCCACGATGAGCAAGATGCTCTCCAAGGCCTCGCCCATGTCGAAGCCCTTGCAGCCCAAGTCGGACGCCGAAGCCGGCAAGCTCAAGAGCCGGCTCTCCGAAGCGGGTTTCCGCATGGAGACCTCGGTGGGTATCTTCCTGGGACTTAAATTCATCGGTTTGATCATCGGGCTCACCCTCAGCGGCGCCACCGCGCTGTTGACGGCCAGCTATTCGCAGTCGGCGCTGATCTATTCGGTGATCGTGAGCGCCGGCATGTTCTATTTGCCCGACGTGATCGTGTGGTTCATGGCGCGCAGCCGCAAGAACGCGATTTTCTTTGGTCTGCCCGACGTGCTTGACTTGCTGGTCGTTTGCGTCGAGGCCGGGCTGGGCCTGGACCAGGCGATGCGCAAAGTGAGCGAGGAAATGAAACGCTCGGCCCGCGTCGTGGCCGAGGAGTTTGCGCTCTGCAATTTTCAGCTGCAAATGGGGCGCGCTCGCAACGAAGTGCTGCAAGACCTGGGTGCCCGCACGGGGGTCGACGATCTGCGGAGCCTGGCGGCCATCTTGATTCAGGCCGACAAGTTTGGCTCCAGCATCGCCCAGGCCCTGCGCGTGCAGAGCGATTCGATGCGCACCCGCCGCCGCCAGTTGGCCGAGGAAAAAGCCGCCAAAACCGCGGTGAAGTTGATTTTCCCGCTCGTGATCTTCATTTTTCCGGCCATTTTCGTGGTGCTCGTTGGCCCGGCTGCTATCACGATCGTGAACGAGATGTTCCCGATGATGAACGGCGGTAAATAGGGCAGTTTCGGTGGACCTGGACGATCCGGCTCCCTCGAACAACAGTTCGATGCTCCCTGCCGTCGATAGAACCAGACAAGGCGTTGCAAGCGGATTTCCCGTTGGCTCGCCGCACCGGCGTCTGCACATCGGAGGGACCTGATGTTTCGCTGCGGTACCGTCATCCTGTTTCTGGGGATGCTCGTCGTTTCGGCCGCTCCCGCCGAGGCCCAGTGGTTCACGAACTTCTGGTCGGACATGAAGCGCGACTATCACCGCAACGTCGACTGGCCCAATCAGTTCGTGGGACCCGATCGCGACTCGGTCAACATGCCCTTCGCGCTGATGGTTTCCAACGGCGTCCGTCGGCAGAACCTGTTGTCCGACTATCACTTCAACGAAGGCACTAACCAACTCAATCTCGCTGGCGAAACCAAAGTTCGCCACATCCTGACGCAAATGCCTCCGACGCGGCGCACCATCTACGTGCAACGCGGGCTGGCGGGCGACGTGACCGCGGCACGCATGGAAGCCGTGCAGCACGCTGCGCTGCGCGTTGGCGGCGAACGGGCCTTGCCGCTGGTCGTCGAGAGCGATTTGCCCAACGACGGCACACCGGCTGACGAGATCAACGACGTCGCCAAACGGTTTCAATCGACTCGACCCGATCCACGGCTGAGCAATGCCTCGGCCGGTGGCGGTGGTGGTGGAGGAGGCGGCGGTGGAGCAAGCAGTGGTTCGGGCATGAATTAGCGGTGCCCCGTGCGTCTCGCCAAGCCAAGTCAACTATCCTTTCCTGTCAAATCATGTCTCGCTGATCTGATCGATCGATCTGCCTTCAACTTTCGTGAATTGGGGACTTCAAAGTGGGAAAAAAAGCCATCTGCTCACTGGCCCTCATCGCGAGTCTGCCCATCCTGGGCGGCTGCGCCTCGACGACCACCAAGCCGCCCAGCACCCAACCCTCAATGCTCGACAAAGTCACGACCAGCGTGAAGAACGGCACCGCGAAAGTGACCAAGGCCTTCACCAAGAAGCCCACGCCCGGCAGCGAAACCACGTTGGCCGGTGGTGGCAAGGGCGGCCCCGGCGTGTTCGTGGCCATGGCCGAGGTGAACGAGCGCTCGGACAACTTGGACGAGGCCGAAGAGCAATATAAGAAGGCCCTGGAGATGGATCCGAACCATCTCCCCGCCTTGCTCGGCTACGCGCACCTGGAAGATCGTCGCCATAACTTCGAAGCCGCCCAGAAGCTCTACAAACGGGCGATGAAAAAGCACTCCCGCGACGCATCGGTCCACAACGATCAGGGCCTTTGCTACTACCACCACGGCATGCTGCCCGAAGCGGCCAAGTCGATGCAACGGGCCGTCGAATTACACCAGGATCGCAAGCTCTATCGCAACAATCTGGCCACGATCTATGTGGACCAGGGCAAGAACAAGGAAGCGCTGGCCGAGTTGACGATCGCACACGGCGAAGCCGTGGCCCACTACAACATGGGCTTTCTGCTCATGAAGAAGGAAGACAAGCAGGCTGCCTTGGCCCACTTTCGCCAGGCGCTCGAAAAAGACTCGAGCCTGACGGCCGCCGAGCAATGGATCGCCCAGCTCACGGCGCCGCCGAGCACGGTCGAACCGCAGCCGAGCCAGGTGGCCGTCATCGAAACCGCCCAGCGCACCGACGTCGTCGTCGAGCAAGGCACCACCAGTGCCAAGTTCAACGTTGTGGAGCAGGCCCCCACGCCGGGCCAAAAAGTCATCGATTCGCAGATCGTGCTGCGTGCGGGCGGCACCACCGAAGCGCCCCCCTACCCCACGACGGTCACGCCGGCGCCGGTGGTCGAAAAACCGAGCGAGCCGCAAGCTCCCGCGGCTACCCGCTGGCCCAATCGCTTGCGAGATTCGGCAAGCGACCCGGTTCCGAAAGACAGCACGCGGCTGCCCAGCGTCGAAACGCCCCAAGGCTGATTGCCGATCGCGACGCGGCTCAGCTTCACACTCTCAGCGTGAAGCGGCTCACCACGGCACGTCGTCTTTGCGCGTGCCGCAGACAAACACCTCAAGCCCCAGCTGATCGGCCATCGCGGCCTTGGCGAGCATGGCAGCATCGGCCTCCAGGGCACTGTTGGCATAAGCGACCTGGATATGGTTCGCCTTGTGCCGGGCCATCAACTGATCGCGCGTGACGCCATAGGTCACCGCGTGCATGATCGGCCATTGCGGCGTCGTGGCTTGCCAGCGGCGCTCGGTCTCTTCCGGCGGCAATTCAACGACGCCAGCGCGTCCCAGGTCCATGCACAGCCGGCCACCTTCGACGTAGATCCGCGACCAAACGATCTCGCCCGGCTTCGAGATGCCCTTCAGCGTGCCTCCGCCCGAGGGAAAGTACATCGGCGGTTGCCGCTCGCTCGAGGCCCCGTGCCAGCCGCCCACGAAATGCGCCGGCGGGGCGGAGCCGCTGATCAGCAGCACCCACACGTAATCCTCGACCGTGCCGCTCTGATCCCAATCGCCCCAGCGCACATCGTGCAGCGTGTTCTCGACCGGCTGCCCCATCGCCCGGTGTACCCGATAGGTCATCAGGCCGTCGAGTCCCGCGCACTCATCCACCTCGTTGAAGTGCGGCAGCGGCTCCCCTTCATACAGCACGCGGGCCCCGTCGCGGCTGCGTACTTCCGGCCGCTCGGTGTTGTTCAAGGTTCCTTCGACCAGGTCGCTGGCGGGCAACAGATCTTTCAGGCCCTGCTGATACTGAATACCGATCGTGTGGCAGCCAAAATCATCGGCCAGGCGAACCGCGGCGATATACATCTTGCACTGTTTGAGAATCTGCTCGTCGGTGAGATCCTCGGCATGATTCGGCCCGGTCACGAATTTCAGTCCTTGCTCCTCCATCCAGTTGCGCACGGCCTGCGCCTCGCCGTCGTTCACCTGCATCGTTTCGTGATACAAGGCCGACTGGCTCAGCCGCTCCTTGAACACGCCGGTGGCGTGCAGCAGATCGTCGGGGATGATGGCATTGAACATGCCCATGCACCCTTCATCAAAGACGCCCATGATCGCCTTGTCATGCTGCAGTTGTTCGGCCAGCGCCGCGCCCAGCTTTCGTTCCTTGCCCGAGACTTTGATGTTCTTCCAGCGCCGCACATGATCGGTCTTGTGCTTGACGATGCCCTTGTCGAGCCAGCGCCGCAGATTGCGGACAAAGAACTTGTCCGTAAAATCCTCGCTCCACAGCGTCGAGTACTTGCGGCCCGCCTTGGTCAACGAGCCGTTCAGATTCAACATGCCGACCAGGCCCGGCCAGGTGCCCGACCAATTGGCCACGGTCAACACCGGGCCTTGGTGCCCGAGCAGTCCGCTGAGCACGTGATGCGAGTATTGCCAGACGGCCTCGGCAACGATCAGCGGCGCCTTGGGGTCGATTCGTCGAAAGACCTCCATCCCCTCCTTCTGCGAGGCGATGAAGCCATGCTGCTCTTCAGGCTTATACAGGTGTGCCCGTACCAGCTCGTATCCCGCATCGGCGACGGCGCGGCCCAGGGCCTCTTCCATCGCTTGCTGCGCCGGCCAGCACTTCTGATTGGCCGAGAGCCGCAAATCGCCGCTGGCGACCAGCAACACCTGGTTCTTCTTCAACCGTTCGTTTTTGGTCGCAGTGGGAAACTGATATTCGGCCATGCGCTACACTCCGGGTTGCCAATCAAGATTGAAACGACGTCAATTCGCCACGCGAGAGACGCTTACGTCCACAGGCCACTTGCGACCCAAGCTAATCCGACACGATCTCGATCTGTCCCCAATAGGCCGTGGCCGGCTTGTCCCCCTCAGCCCCGGCAACCAGTTCGATCTTGACCGTCTTGCCGGCATGCCCGCTCAAATCCAGCGAGATCGTCGGCCAGGTGATCTGCTCGGTTCCGCCAACCACCGACCGGTGGATGCGTTGGCCATCGACGTAAACGGTCAGATTCCACGCGCCCGCCGGCTGGTGCGAGACGCCGAGCACCAGTCGTGTGTGTTTGTCCGCCGGCACGACCACGCTCGCGGCGAGGATCGACGGTTCTTGCCGGCTGACCGGCTGGGTGCGCAACACGCCTTCGCGATCGCCATGCTCGGCCACGATCGCCACGCCGGACTTGCCGACCTTCACGATTCCGAAAGCCGGCGCGATGTCATGTACCACGTCGTTGTAAGTCGCGGCATCGGCCGAGCTGCGCGGCGCGATCGGCTGCGAGCCGGGCAGCTTGCGGGCCGTCGGATCGCTCGGAGGCTTGTCGAGTGTCAGCATCGCGAACAGATCGGCCAGCTCTTGCGGCGCTAGTTGCTTTTCCAAATCCTCGGGCATCAAAGACATCCGGCTGACAATCAGCTCGGCCACTTCTTCCCGCGGCACGACTTCCTGCTTGCCCCCCTGGGCCTTCAGCACCAGGCGTTCCGGGCTGTCTTCGACCAGCAATCCCGTCAACACGCGTCCATCCTCCGTCACGATCGTCCGCGCCCGATATCCGGCCCCAATGACCAGGCTGGGGTCGAAGACGTTGGAGAGCAGCAACTCGAACGAATTGCGGCCGTTCAGCGTGATGTCGGGGCCAACTTCCTGCCCTTCGCCGTATAGCTTATGACACTGCCCGCAGACGCGTTTGAACACCGCCTGGCCGGCGAGCGGATCGCCGGAATTGTGTCGCAGGAACGTCCGCATCTTGGCGATTACGGCTTCGCGTTTCGGATCGCGGTCCTCGCGCACCGCTCCCCAGCGCGCCTTGACCATCTCGGCCAGCTCCGCGTCGCCACGAATAAGCAGTTGGCGAACCTGATTGGCGTTCAAGGCCGCCGCCGGGATCTCTTGCCGGCCAATCGCATCCAGCAGTTGTTCGGCCCAGGCACGACGCTCCGTCAGCAGTTCGACCGCCCGAGGCCGCAGTTCCGGTTCCAACTTCTGATAATGTGCCAGCACCGCCCGAGCCACCCAGGGCCTTTCCGACCGCGCCAGCGAGGCCAGCGCGGCGCCGCGAAGCTGAACCGGATCCCCCTTGGCATTCGACAACAACTCGCCCATCGCCGCTTCCAACGTCGGGTCGTCGATGGCCACCAGCGCATCGAGCGCCCGGGCACGCAGCGCCGGCGGTTGATCCTTGCTCAAGAGAAGCGAGCGCACGAAGGCCACGGCCGCCGGATCGTGCCAATTCGTCGCTAGCAGCGTGGCCGTTGTATACAGCCGGTCGGTGAGAGAGCCGGCCATGATCTTTTTCACGCATGGCTCCAACTGCGGCCGCAATCCGGCCAATTGGGCTGCCGAAATTTCGCCGGTTTCCAGCCGCGTGGCGAGCGAGCCCAGGCACTTATCCAAATCGGCCGGATCGCTTTTCAAACCCCGCACGAGCATCTCGACCAGCAAGCCAATCGCCTGGTAGTTGCTGCCCCCCAGCACGCGATCGATCACGCGCTGCATGATGGCACCCACCGCTGGCGAGGACTTGAAACGGTCGCTGGCAATCAAGTTCAGAAACTGCTGCCCCTGCTGGTCCAGCAGCGGATGCAAGTTCTGCCAAACGATGTGCGGAATCAGCTTGTCGTCGCCTGCGGTGTCGAGCACTTCGAGGAGGACCGGCAAGGCATCGACCCCTTCGATCTTGCGGGCCGCGATGGCGACCTGCACGCGCACGTCGGCGGCCGGATCGTGAGCCAGCGCGACCACCTTTGCCCGCACGGCCGGGTCCACGTGGCCGAAGTTGCCGGCAGCTCGCACACCCCACGCCCGAAAACCAGGATCCTCGCTGGCCAGCAGCGACTGATGAAAATCGACGGGCAGCGAACCGTTGCCCACCAGCGACCACAGGGCGTGCAACCGCTTCGTCCGCGGCGCCGAGCCGTCGCCAACAATCGCCATCAGCTTCGCGGCCGACCTCGGATTGTTGCGCTCGCAGAGCAGCCGCTGGGCCAGATCACGGTAATAGACGTTGGGGCTGCCCAATCGCTCGATCAATTGTGCGTCGTCTTCTTTGGTCAGGTCGAAGCGCGGCGCCCGTGGCGTGTCTTGATAGCGTACGCGATACAGCCGGCCTTTGAGCCGATCGACTCCCTCGGGATCGCGTTTGGCGTCCTGATAGCAGTGGTAACGATCGTACCAATCGAGAATATAGAGGCAGCCATCGGGCCCGGTCTTCTGCACCACCGGCATGAACCAGGCATCGTTAGCCACGAGAAAGTCAGGGGCCTCGCGCGCGAAATAGGTCGAGCCCTCGCGCGACAACACGTCGACGTTGATGCCGTTGCCGTGAATGTTGCCCATGTAGAGCCGCTGGCGATACTCGGGCGGATAGGCATCGCTGTCGAAGTAATGGATGCCGCAATAGGCCGCCTTCTGATGCTTGTGCTTGACGATCGAGCCCATCGGCCAGGTGAACGGCGGATAAGGACCGCCCTGACGAATGTAGTAGCCGCTCTCGGTCAGGTGCCAAAGGTGATCGATCACGCAGGCGCTGACAAACGCGCTGCCTTCGCTGTCCCAGGCCACGCCCCAGGGATTGCTAGTGCCGCGCGCGAAGAGTTGAAACTCGCGCGTCCGCGGATGAATGCGAAATAGCGCGCAGGTGAAATCGAACTGCTTGCCGTTTTGTTCCACGCGGCTCGGGTTGAACACGCCATTGAGCCCGTACAACCAGCCGTCGGGTCCCCACGTCAGCGAGTTGGGCAACTCGTGCGTGTCGTCGCGCCCAAAACCCGTCACGACCACTTCGCGCCGGTCGGCTTTGCCGTCGCCGTCGGTGTCTTGCAGAAACAAGATGTCCGGCGCGTTGGCCACCCACACGCCGCCATAGCCCACGGCGATGCCGGAAGGAATGTTGAAGCCCTCAGAGAAGATCGTGAACTTGTCCGCCTTGCCGTCACCGTCGGTGTCTTCCAGAACTTTGATCCGATCGCGGCCCACGCCGGGCTCTTGCCGCGGATACTCCAGACTCTCGGTCACCCACACGCGGCCGCGCTCGTCGAACGTCATGGCCACGGGGTTGACGATGTCCGGCTCGCTGGCCACCACTTCGACCGAAAAGCCCGGGGGCACGGTCATCTTCGCAATGGCGTCGGCCGGCGACAGCGCGGGGCCCGGCGGCTTCTCCTGCGCGCGTGGAATAAAGTCGTCGGCCCAAAGTCCAGGGCCCGACCAACCGGCGCCGTGCGCACTCAAGAGCAAGGCGACCGCGGCGCAGCTCACAAATCGCTTCATACCGCTCTCTCGACGCGCACCGGTGGCACATTGCCGGACAAACCGCTGATTATGAGCAGCCGGCCCCCGACTCGCAACCGTGGGTCGAGGCCCAGCATTGCAGCTATGCGGCCGTTACGTCGGCCTGCGACCAATTTCCGTCGATCAGACGCCACATGGTGCCCGTCGGATTCTTGTTGGCCAGTGCCGCCGGCAGGCGATGGGCCGGCACATTGTCATAACATTCCAGCGCCGTGAAACGCCGCAGCGCCGCGGGAATGCCGACGGCCGTAAATCCCGGATGGCCCGTGGCCGGAAAAGGTCCGCCATGATTCATCGCCGAACTGACCGCCACGCCGGTCGGCATCTTGTCGTTGAGCAAGCGGCCCACGCGACGGCGCAAGCGCGGCGCCAGTTGACTATACAGCGTCTCGTCGTTCCCGCCCGCGTCGGCATAGAAGCAGCCCGTCAGATTGCCCTCGAGCGCGTCAATAATCTGTGCCGCCTCGGCGTTCGAGCGGGCCGTGACCACGAGCGACGCATTTCCAAAAGCCTCGGTCTGAAAGCGCTCCGGATCCGCAAGAAACTTCGCGCCGCCAACTCTCAGCAACGTATTCGCGTGAGAATAGCCGGCTCCCGCGGCCGGCGTTTCGCCAACCAGAATCTGCGCGCCGCCAGCGACGAGCTTGCGCAAATTGGCCGCCAGCGTCCGCTCGACTCCGCTCGACAACAACGTGCCGACCGGCGCCTGACGAAATTTATCGGCGACCGCCGCCACGAATTTCTCGGTCTCGGCGCCTTCCAGCAGAATCACCAGCCCCGGGTTCGTGCAGAACTGACCGGTGCCCATCAGGCAACTCGTGACGAACTCGCCGGCAATTTGTTCGCCGCGCGTTTGGATGGCGCCGGGCAGAATCACGACCGGATTGACGCTCGACAGCTCGAGATAGATCGGCTTCCCCGCCCGATCGGCCGCCGCTTTGAGCACGAGCCCCGCGGCCCGGCTGCCCGTATAGGCCGTCGCGCCCACCCGGGCATCGGCCACGGCCCGGGCTCCGTCTTCATGGCCGATTCGATACAGAAGTTGCACCGTGCCCTTGGGCAAACCGGCTTCGTGCGCCGCCTGCGCCGCGGCCAAAGCCAGCAGCCGCGTGGTGCCCGGGTGCGAGGTGTTGGCCTTGGCGATTACAGGGTTGCCCGTGGCAATGGCCGCGGCAAAATCACCCCCCGCGATGCTGTTGAAAGCGAACGGAAAATTATTCGGCCCAAACACCCACACCGGCCCCAAGGGCGCATGACATGAGCGAATGTTCAGTTTGGTGTCGATCGTCGGCAACAGCCAACTGCCGGTCCGCGCGGCACGCGCCGCTTCGCGCAGTTGACCGCTCGTGCGCGGAAGTTCCACCTCGGCCAATCGCGGCCGCACGGGCAACGCAGTCTCGGCATGGGCCATCGCGACCAGCGGCGCGCGCTGCGCTTCGATCAGGGCTGCGTACAGTTCCAGAAACAATCCGATTTGCTCGCCCGGCACGTTGCGCAAGGCATCGGCCGCCTCGACGGCGGCGTCCAACGCCTCGTCGACGTCGGCCCAGGAACTGATCGGATAGACATCGGCCAGCGGGTTCTTGGTGGCCGGGTTGTCGGCTTGAAACGTGCCCGAGGCGTGCGACGGCCGCCACTGCCCAGCGACATAGACGGGTTCGGTGTTCATGAAATCGAAATCGATCCTGACCAAGGTTGAGGGCAGTTTTCGCCCTCATCATGACCGACGAACACGTTTCCGCAAAGAGGCCCCGCGGGCGGCTTTCATGCCGTGTCGACCGGCGGTAAGCTGATACCAAGGAGAAGCCACGACCATGAAAATTGCCATCGGATCGGATCACGCCGGCTTTGAGTACAAGGCCGCCATCATCCAGCTGCTCAAAGAACTGGGACACGACGTCCGCGACTTGGGAACCTATTCGACCGATCCGGTCGACTATCCACTCTTCATCCGCCCCGTGGCCCTGGCCGTCGCCGCCGGCGAGGTCGAACGCGGCATCGTGTTGGGCGGCTCGGGCAATGGTGAGGCGATCGTCGCCAACCGCGTGCACGGCGTGCGCTGCGCTCTGTGTTGGAGTCTCGAGTCGGCCCAGCTTTCGCGGCGGCACAACGACGCCAACGTGCTGTCGATGGGACAACGGCTGATCCCGCTCGACCTGGCGCTCGAAATCGTCAAGCTTTGGTTCACGACGCCTTTCGAGGGCGGCCGTCACGTCCGCCGCATCGAAATGATCGACGCCGTCTGATTCGCCGACGTATAATAGAGAAGTCACCGATCTGGCCCCCGCTCGCCGCGCATTTCAGGTCATGAGCGCACTTCTCGATTGGATTCAGAACAACCGCCTGCTCGTCTCCGAGTGGGCCGGCGTCTCGCTGCTGCTGTGGATCGTCTCGTTGGCGCTCACGGCCGTGGCCATGCGCTATTACTTGCTGTGGATCCCGGCCGATCACTTTGCCGCCGGGCACAAGCCGTTCGACGCCTGGCATGGCTCACACCCCTTGGTGCGCTGGACACTGATCATCGGCAAAAATGTGATTGGCGCGGCCCTGATCATCGCGGGCCTCATCATGCTCGTGACCCCCGGCCCGGGCTGGCTGGCGCTGTTGATCGGACTGGCCATGATCGACATGCCCGGCAAGCGCGCGGTTGAGTTGCGCATCCTGCGGCGTCCCACGATCGCGCACCTCGTCAATACGATGCGCGCCAAAGCCGGCCACGCGCCGTTGGAGTTGGACGAACAGCCCACGGCGGCTTAGCATCCACCGTGCACTTCGACGATGTTCCGCGAGGAACACTCATCGTCGTTCCGCAAACTTTTCGCCCGCAGCGGCTGGTTCGTGCCCAGGGAATGTGATAACATATTGGCGTCGGTTGATGCTTCCGGTGCGCGCCTTCAGCAAACCCTCGCGCGGCACCAGCAGCTCGGAGCGCATGAGCCATGTTGCGAATCCTCGGATCGGCTCGGAAGCTGTGCGGCGGCATGACGCGTCGCGATCTGCTGCGCATCGGCGGCCTGGGGCTGGCCGGCATGACGCTCTCCGACCTGATCGACTGGCAGTCCGCCAGCGCTCGCGAAGGCGCCGTGCGCCCCAAGTCATTTGGCCGCGCCAAATCGATCATCCTGATTCATCTCTACGGTTCGCCCAGCCAGTTGGAATGGGTCGACCCCAAGCCCGATGCGCCGGTCGAGATCCGCGGTGAGCTCGGCTCCATTCCGTCGAGCCTGCCCGGCTTGCGAGTGTGCGAACTGTTTCCCACGTTTGCCAAGGTGATGGACCGCACCACGATCTTGCGGTCGATGACGCATCCTTATCCCTTGCACGGCGTGGCGTTCGCATTGACCGGCGTGCCGACGCTCGACTTGCCGGCTGAGCTCAACCCCCGCGATCCGCGCAACTGGCCCTTTTTTGGCTCGGTCGTCGACTACGTCGAAGCCACCCGCGAGCGTGCGGGCCAGCCGCCGCGCTCGGTGCCCGCCAACATCGCGCTGCCGTTCAAATTCAGCAGCCGCCGCACGGGCGAGGTGCCCCGCTCGGGCCCTTACGCCACGTTTCTCGGTTCCGAGTTTGACCCGGTGTGGACCGACTACGTCGGTACGGCGACCAAGGGCGTGCCGAAGACCTTGGCGGCGGCACGTTTCGACGAGAACGATCCCTACATGGGCCTCAGTCCCGACAGCCATTTCTATGTGCCGGCGGCCACGAACCTGCAAGCCGACATGACTTTCGATCGGCTCAATCGCCGCAAGTCGCTCGTCGAACAGGTCGACGAGGCTCGTCGCGATCTGGCCGCGTCGCCGCGCGGCCGGCAATTGGATCGCTACCGGCGGATGACGTATGAGCTATTGGGGTCGGACAAGCTGCGCGACGCGCTCGATTTGCGCAAGGAAGCAACGTCAGTGCGCGAGCTGTATGGCCATACGCTCTTTGGCCAATCGTGCCTGGCCGCGAGACGACTCGTGCAAGCCGGCAGCCGCGTGGTCAGCGTCTTCTGGGATGAATACGGCCTGGCCGGCAGCGGCTGGGACACGCACTACAATCATTACGAACGCATGAGGAAGGAATTGTGCCCCGGCCTCGATCAAGGCTGGTACGGACTGATCACGGATCTCGATCAGCGCGGGCTGCTCGACGACACGCTGGTGGTTTGCACCAGCGAACATGGTCGCACGCCCAAGATCACCACCGGCCAGGGCGGCGGTCGCGACCACTGGTCGCGCGTTTATTCGACGCTGGTGGCTGGCGGCGGCACGAAGCGCGGCCACATCGTCGGGGCTTCGGACAAACACGGCGGCGACGTCGCCGAGCGGCCGATTAGTCCGAAGGATTTGTTGGCCACGATGTACCACCTGCTGGGAATCGACCACGACATGCTGATCCACGACACCCTGGGCCGGCCGCTGCCACTGGTCGATGGCCAGGTGATTGCCGAGGCCTTGGCCTAAAGAACTTGAAGGCGGGCCGCGCGGAATCCTACCCGTCGCGCGGCGCAAGCGACTTCCCGGGTTGCCGGCAAGTGCGGCGACCGACCTTGAGAGAACCTTGTCATGCTGAAGATCGTTGGCCGATCGCAACGAGTCTGCAGTGGTTGGACGCGGCGCCAGGTGCTCGAAGCCGGCGGCGCGGGCTTGCTGGGCCTCACACTGCCCAAGTTGCTCGCCGCCGAGGCGACCGCGAGCGCGAAACCGCCACGCGCCAAGAGCGTGATCTTCCTGTTCCTGTTCGGCGGCCCCAGTCAGCTTGAAACGTTCGATCTCAAGCCCGACGCGCCCTCGACGATCCGCGGTCCCTTTCGGCCGATCAGTTCGCGCACGCCCGAGTTAAAAATCTGCGAGCACATGCCGCGCCTGGCGGCCATCTCGGACAAGTACTGCGTCGTCCGCACGATGACGCATCCCTATAACGACCACAGCTCGGCCGGCCACTACATTCAAACCGGCCGGCCGTGGAGCGTGCCGATCGGGGGCGGCTTCAACGCCACGGAAAAGGACTGGCCGACCTACGGTTCGGTCGCCGACTATCTCGACGCGCGCGACACGACCCACCCACCGCGCGACATGCCCGGCTTTGTGTACTTGCCTAATCGGCTCGGCCACCTGCAAACCTACTCGACCAAGTTGGACCGCCCAGGCCAATATGCCGGCTGGCTGGGCCGCGGTTACGATCCGCTGGCCACGGCCATCGGCAAGCGCAGCGACACCGACAACCCGTTCTACCGCGAGTGTACGGACGAGGAATTGAACTTCCGCATTCAGGGCCTGGCGCTCAACGATGGTTTGACGCTCGATCGCTTGCAGCAGCGCCGCTCGCTGGTCGAGCAGTTCGACGATGCACGACGTGCCGCCGATTCGAGCCGACGCGAGGCCGCTTACGATCAATTTCGCCAGCGGGCCCTGTCGTTGGTCGCTTCCGAAAAAGTGCGCGCCGCTCTCGACATTCGCCAGGAATCGCCCGCGATGCGCGACCGCTATGGCCGGCATCTGTTCGGTCAATCGACGCTCCTGGCTCGCCGCCTGGTCGAAGCCGGCACGCGGTTCGTCACCGTGGCCTGGGACGCGCCCGACGGCTATGGCTGGGATTCGCATGTGTCGAGCGACGACGTGCGGAAGCACCTGGTCCCCGGTTTGGATCAGGCCCTGTCGGCCCTGCTGACTGACCTGGACGACCGTGGCCTGTTGGACGAAACCCTGGTCGTGGCCGTGGGCGAGATGGGCCGCACCCCCAAGGCCAGCGGAAACTGGGGTCGCAACCACTGGAGCACCCTGTTCCCCGCGGTGCTCGCCGGAGCCGGCGTGCGCGGCGGCATGGTCTATGGCACCACGGACAAGGACGCCGCCTATGCACTCGATCATCCCACCAGCCCCGAGGACCTGGCGGCCACGATCTTCGACCGCTTGGGAATCGATCCTGAATTGCGAATCCACGACGTACAGAACCGGCCCGTGCCCCTGGTCGAAGGCGGTCGTCCGATTCGCGACGTTCTGGCCTGAGACCGAGTTCCTAAACGATTGACGTTCAATGGCTTAAGCGGCCAGGAGCTGCTGTCAGAAAAAATCTCCAGAGCGTTGTGTCTCGCATAAACGCAGGTTAGGATGATGCGAGATCCCCCCGACGATTTGCTTGCCTTCCCTCCCGACTCGCCGTCGGCTCGACCCTGCCAAGAAATGTCCCCCCGCCATGAAACGACTGTTTGCCGCAGCCCTGCTTTTCGGCCTGTTGCCAGCTAGCGTGGCCGTCTGCCAGCCGCCGACTCTGTCGCACTCGCTGCCCGCCGGCGTGCAGCCGGGCAAGGCCACCGACGTCGTGTTTCACGGCGCCAATTTGGCCGGCGCGGCAAGCCTGTGGAGCAATGTGCCCCTGGCCGGCACGCTTACGCCCGGAGTGGACCAAAACGGCACTCAGCCAGCCAGCGTCAGCTTCCAGCTGACTCCCGCGGCCGACGTCTCGCTGGGCGTGGTGGGCGTGCGGGTCTCGACCGGCAAAGGCATTTCGAACCTGCGGTTGCTGCTGATCGACGATCTGCCAGCCGCGGTCAAAGTCGGCACGAACAAAACGCTGCCGACGGCGCAACTGTTGGCCCCGCCGATCGCAATCGATGGCGCGGCGGACGCCGAATCGAGCGATTTCTACAAGATCACCGTTGCCGCCGGCCAGCGGCTGTCGTTCGAGGTCTTCGCCAGGCGGTTGGGTTCGCCGTTGGATCCCGTCATCCGCCTGCTGTCGGCCGACGGCCGCGAGCTGGCCTTCAGCGATGACGAGCCCTCGACCGGCGCGGACAGCCGCTTGAGCTATAAATTTGCCACGGCCGGCGACTACTATCTCGAACTGCGCGACGTGCGCTTTCAGGGTGGCGGCGGCCATCGCTATCGATTGCGGATCGGCGATTTCCCGCTCCCCTCGGTCACCTATCCCTTGGCCGCTCAAAAAGGCACCGCGGCCAGCGTGCAAGTCGCCGGCAAGAGCGTCGAACTGCCCGGCCCCATGGCAGTCAACGTGCCGGCCAGCGTGCCCGGCGATCGGCTCAACGTATCGACCAGCTATGCGCCCGGACAAGGTTCGTCGTGGGTCACGCTGCTGACCACCGATACCGGCGATCAACTTGAGATCGAGCCCAACGACACGCCCGAGACCAGCACGCCGGTGAAAGTGCCCGGCGCGATCGAGGGTCGCTTCGAGTCGAAGGGGGACCGCGACTACTATCAATTCGAGGCCAAGAAGGGCGATCGGTTTGTCTTCACCGGTCAAACGCGCAGCCTGGGCTCGCCCAGCGATTTGTTCATGCGGCTCTACAATGCCGAGGGCGCGCAACTGGCCGAGGCCGAAGACACCGGCGCCGAGGAAGGCATCTTGAACTTCACCTTCCCCGCCGACGGCATCTACCGCTTGCGGGCCGAAGACACGAACCATCGGGGCGGATCGGATGAAGCCTATCGCATTCAAGTCGAACCCTATCAGCCGGGCTTTTCGCTCGTCGCCGCGGCCGAAAAACTCGACGCGCCGCAAAACGGTGTGTTCGTGGTCAAAGTCACCGCCGCGCGCCGCGACTACAACGGCCCGATCACCCTCTCCGTCGAAGGAGCAGGCAAGGAATGCAAGCTGCGCCATCACGTGATTCCCGAAGGCAAGCCCGAGACGACCCTGACCGTAACGCTCGGTCCCGATCTGGCGGCAGGCCAAACGACCCTGGTCAAGATCACCGGCGAGGCCAAGATCGGCGCTGTCGAATATCGCACCACGGCCAGCACGCTGGTGGCCATGCGCACCGGGCTGAGCGGCTTGCCGTTTCCGCCCGCCGCGCTCGACGGCACGTTGGCGCTGGGCGTGGCGCCGGTCTTCCCACCGTTTTTCAGCCTGACAGCCCCGACGCCGCTGGTCGCCCTGACCCAGCCCAGCGCTAAGGCCAGCCTAAAGGTGCAACTCGCCCGCTCGAATGGCTTTGACGACAAAGTGAGCCTGACCGCGCAGGGATTGCCCAAGGGCGTCACCGCGGCCGCCGCCGCGATCGAGAAGGGCAAAGCCGAGGTCGCGCTCGAATTGACGAGCGCCGAGGCCATTCCGCCCGGCAAGCACACGATCCGTGTGGTCGGCGATGCCACATTTCAGAACCAACCCCAACAGGTCGTGCTCGACCAGGTCACGATCGAAGGCCCGCCGGTGGCCATCGCCTTTGCCGCCGCGGGCCCGTTGCCGGTCGGAGGCAAACAAAAGGCCACGCTGAGTTTCCTGGGCGATGTGCAGCCCGTGGCCGCAGCCGCCACCTATCAAAGCGGCGTCACGCGCGGGGCCGAGGGCCCGCGAGCGCCAGCCCTGGCCGGCTTCGAAGCCGATAACAAGGCCGCCAGTTTCTCCGGCGTCAACAAGGCGCCCGGCAACGACCGCCTCACGGCCCAGTTGCCCACGCCCAGCCTGGGCGATTACTCGATCGAGCTTTGGATCTACAACACGCGCGATCTGTCGCAGCCCAACTCGCCGGCCATCTCGGGATATTTCTTCAGCCGCCCCGGTACGGCCAGTGCCGCGAATGCACAGCCCGGCGACCACCTGGGCATCGGCGGCATCGAGAGCTCGCCGCGCGATCGACTGTTCTTCTACAACGGCCAAACGCTGGTCGCCGGCCGCACGACGCTGCCGATCAACACCTGGCACCACGTGGCCCTGGTCCGCGCTAGCGACGACCTGAAGATTTATCTCGACGGCGAAGTGGCCAATCCTGAGATCCAGACGGCCGCGCCCAAGAACTTCAACGCCAACCAAATCGTGCTCGGCAGCCGCAACGACGGCTACGGTCCGTTCCAAGGCCGGCTGGACGAAGTGGCCTTCTTCGATGCCGCTCTCGCGCCGGCCCAGGTTCAGGCCCACTTCAATGCCGCCAAGGCGATGACGCCCGCCCGCGACGTGGTTCTGAAGGACAACCCGCTGGCTTACTGGCGGCTCGAGGAGACCGAGGGCGCGTTGGCCAAGAGCGTGGCGCCGCCGCACAAACGATTGGTCAAGCTGGCCTGGAAGAATCTGCCCGCCGGGCTCACCGCTCCCGAGCAGGTGTTGCTGGTCGACGCGCAGAACAAGGTCGAAGTCGAACTGGCCGCCACCGCGGCGGTCGCGCCCGGCAAGCTCGACAAACTGGTGGTGGCCGGCACCACGCCCTACGGTGAGCAGGATTTCACCGCCGAGTCCGTTCCTTCCGTGTTGGAAGTCAACAAGCCCTAACGCCCTTCCGCCCGCGCTGGCGGACCCCGAACACCCAACGCAAGAATCGAAAATAGGGAGAGATCGATGAGCTGGAATTCATGGAAACGAACTGCCGGGTTGCAAGCGTGCGGTCTGGCTCTGTGCCTGGCCTGGCAAGGGCAGCTGCTGGCCGCTGCCGACGCGCCGATCGAACCGATTGTGGTCGGCACTCCCTCGCGCATCGAAGTGTTTCCGCAACAAGCCAAGCTCGACTCGACGCGCCGCACCATGCACCTGATCGTCAGCGGCTTCTACGCCGACGGCGCCGTGCAAGATCTGACCAGCGTTGCCGAGGTGAAATCGAAAGACGAGAAGATCGCTCGCACCGAGGGCTCGCTAGTGCTGCCAGCGGGCAACGGCCGCACCGAAGTGACCGTCAAGCTCGGCGGCCATGAGCTGAACGTGCCGATCGAAGTCATCAATCAGGATTCGCCCGACAAGGTGTCGTTCAACTACGGCACGTTGGCCGTGCTCTCGAAGCAGGGTTGCAACTCGGGCGCTTGCCACGGCTCGCCGAGCGGCAAGGGGGGCTTTCGCATGTCGCTGCGAGCCTACGATCCGGTGCTCGACATCGACACCCTGGTGCGCGAGGCCTTCAACCGCCGCACGAATCTCTATGAGCCCGAAAACAGTTTGCTGTTGCGCAAGCCCCTGATGGAAGTGGCCCACGGCGGCGGCCGGCGGCTGAAGAAGTCCGACTCGGGCTATGAAGTATTGCGCGACTGGATTGCCCAGGGCTGCCAGGTCGATCCCGATGGCGCCCCGACCTGCGTCAAGCTCGAAGTCTATCCCCGCGAGCGCATCCTGAAGCGTCCGGCCCATACGCAGCAAGTGCTCGCGTTGGCTCATTTTTCCGACGGCACCGTGCGCGACGTGACGCAATTGGCCGTGTTCTCGAGTTCGGATGAGGCCGTGGCCACGGTGGACGCCAACGGGCTGGTCGTGAGCCAGGACCGGGGCGAGGCGGCCATCCTGGTGCGGTTCCTCGACAAGATCGAGACCTCCTCGATGATGTTCCTCAAGGAGATCCCCGGCTTTCACTGGAACTCGCCGCCGGAGAACAACTTCGTCGACCATTTCGTCTTCCAAAAGCTGCAACAATTGCAAATCCTGCCGTCCGAACTGTGTACCGACGAGGAGTTCGTGCGGCGCATCTATCTGGACGTGATCGGCGTGCTGCCCGAGCCGACCGAAACCGCCCAGTTCCTGGCCGACGCTAATCCGCAGAAGCGCGCCGCGCTGATCGACAAATTGCTCGAGCGCCCCGAGTATGCCGAATTCTGGGCTCTGAAGTGGGGCGACTTGCTGCGCATCCGCAACGTGAAGGTGAGCAACGGCGGCGTCCACAAATTCAATCGCTGGCTGGTGGCCGCCTTCCGCGACAACATGCCCTACGATCAATTCGCCCGCCAACTGCTGACGGCCGAGGGCAGCACGTTCGTCAATCCGCCGGCCAATTACTTCCGCACGGCCACCGAGACGAACGACTGCACCGAAACCACGTCGCAGTTGTTTCTGGGCATTCGCATCCAGTGCGCCAAGTGCCACAACCACCCCTTCGAGCGCTGGTCGCAAGACAACTACTATGGCATCGGCGCCTTCTTCAACCGCGTGCAACGCAAGCCGGGAATCAACCCGGAAGAGCAGGTGATCTGGGTCGCCCGCGCGGGCGAAGTGACGCAGCCGCGCACTGGCAAGCAGATGCAGCCCTGGCTGCCGCTGACCGGTTCGGCCGATTTGAAGGGCGAGGACGACCGCCGTTCGACCTTTGCCGACTGGCTCGTGCGGCCCGACAACCCCTTCTTCCCCAAGGTGGAAGTGAACCGCATCTGGGGCCATCTGATGGGCCGGGGCATCGTCGAGCCCGTGGATGATTTCCGCGACTCGAACCCGCCATCCAGCGCCGCGTTGATTGCCGCCTTGGCCGACGACTTTGCCAAGAATGGCTACGACCGCAAGCGGGTCGTGCGCAACATCCTCAACAGCCGCACCTATCAACTCAGCTCGCGCAAGAACGAGTTCAACGCCACCGACACCAAGTATTTCTCGCACGCCACGACGCGCCTGCTGGCGGCCGAGCAATTGCTCGACGCCATTTGCCGCGTGACCTCGATCTCGGAGAAGTTCGCCGGCTTGCCGGCCGGCACGCGGGCCACGCAATTGCCCAGCCCCGACGTCGAGAGCGATTTCCTCAAGGTCTTTGGCCAGCCGGCTCGCGAGACGGCCTGCGCCTGCGAGCGTTCGACCGATTCGAACCTGTCGCAAGCCTTGCAGATGATCAACGGGCCACTGGTACACTCGAAAGTGCGCGATGACAAGAACCGCCTGCGGGTCCTGGTCACCGCGGGCAAGTCGAACGAGGACATCGTGGCCGAATTGTATCTGGCCGCCTTGTGCCGCAAGCCCAGCGACGCCGAGACGGCGGCAGCCACCAAGCACATCACCAACGCGGGCGATCGCTTCCGCGGCCTGGAGGATGTCTGCTGGGCCCTGCTGAATGCCAACGAGTTCTTGTTCCAGCACTAGACGATTACGACCGCCATCAGGAGCAACCGGTGCCGACCTTTCCAAGAATCTGTCTGCCTCTCTGTGGGCTCGTGACGCTAGTGGCCGTGGCCACGCGTGCCTTGGCCGCCGACGCGCCGCCGCCGGTCAGCTTCTCCAAGGACATCGCGCCGCTGTTGCTCAAGAAGTGCCAGGCCTGCCACGGATCGCCGGAGCCCAAGGGCGGTTACCAGGTCTCCAATTACACCCTGGCCACCAAAGCAGGCGAGTCCGAACAGCCGTCCGTCACGCCGGGCAAGCCGGAAGAGAGCGAACTGTTCAAGCTGATCAGCTCGACCGACGCCGACACGCGGATGCCCAAGGAGGCGGATGCGCTGTCGGCCGAACAAATCGCGCTGGTCCAGCGTTGGATTGCCGAAGGGGCCAAGTACGACGGCGCCGATCCCAAGGCTCCGTTGGCCTCGATCGTGCCTAAGATGGCCGCGCCCGATCCACCGCAAGCGTATCGCCGCCCCGTGCCCGTCACAGCCGTGGCCTTTAACGCCGACGGTCAGGAGCTGGCCGTCAGCGGCTATCACGAAGTCACCATTTGGAATCCCGCCAACGGCGCGCTCCTGCGGCGCATCAAGAACGTGGGCGAGCGCGTGCAATCGCTGGCCTACAGTCCCGATGGCGCGCTGCTGGCCGTCGCTGGCGGCACGCCGGGCCAGGCGGGCGAGGTCAAACTGTTCAAGGCGGCCGATGGCACGCTGGTCAATGAGCTCGGCTCAATGGGCGACGTGGCCTATCGCGCGGTGTTCAACCCGGCCGGCACCAAGCTGGCCGTGGCCGGCGCCGATCGCTCGATTCGCGTCTTCGACGTGGCCAGCGGCAAGCAGGAAATCCTCATCGAAGATCACGCCGATTGGGTCGTGGGCCTGGCCTGGAGCCCCGATGGCGCCAAATTGGCCTCGGCCAGCCGCGACAAGACCTCGAAGCTGTTCAACGCGGCCAACGGCGAATCGCTGATGACTTACTCGGGCCAGGGCGAACAGATCTTCAGCGTCGCCTTTAGCGCCGACGGCAAACTGATCTTCACTGCCGGGGCCGACAAGAAAATTCACGCCTGGAATCCCGACGACGGCGCCAAAAAGGGCGAGATCGCCGGCTTCGGCCGCGAAGTGCTGGGCGTCGTCACTTCGGCCGACAAAATCTTCAGTTGCTCGGCCGACAAAACCGTGCAGCAGCATCGGGCCGAAGGTCTCAAGCCTTTCAAGGCCTACCCCGGCCACACCGACTCGGTCTATTGCGTCGCCTATCATCCGATGACCGGACGCGTCGCCGCCGGCAGTTTTTCCGGCGAGGTCCGAGTGTGGAACGCCGAGGACGGCGCCGCCGTGGCCACCTTCATCGCCGCGCCCGGTTATACGCCGCCGGCCCCCGTGGCCGCCGTGAAGTAAGAATCACCTTAATTCTTTATGACCGCGTCCCTTGGCTAAGCCGCCGTCGTCTACCAATCGCCGACGGCACCATCGGCATAAAACTCGCGCAGCACGATCTCCTGCTGAAACGGGTGCTTGCGTACTTCGGCCTCGTTGATCTCGATGCCCAAGCCCGGGCGTTGACTGGGTCGCACGATCCGCCCCTTGGGTTCCACCGTAAAGCCCTCGCTCACCACATCCTGACGCCAGGGCACGTCCAGGTGTACCGCTTCGCAAATGATATAGCTGGGAGTGGCAAAACCGAATTCGAGCGAGGCCGCCGTGCTCACCGGGCCCTGCGGATTGTGAGGCGCGATGGCCAGCCGATAGGCCTCGGCCATGGCCGCGATGCGCCGCGCCTCGCTCAGGCCGCCGCAGTGCGTCACGTCGGGCTGGATGATGCTGCAGCCGCGAGCCTCCAGCAATTCGCGAAACGCGTGCTGCCCCACCAGCCGCTCGCCCGTGGCGATGGGCGTGGCCACGGCGCGCTGAATTTCGGCCAACCCCGCCACGCTCTCCGGCCAACACGGCTCTTCGAACCAATACAGGCCATAGGGTTCCAAGGCCTTGGCCATGATCAATCCCATGCGGGGCGACGGCCGGGCATGGCAATCGACCATGATGTCGATGCTCTCGCCCACCGCGTCGCGCATCGCCCGCACGCAGGCTTCGGCATAACGCACCGGACGCAGACCCTCGATCGGCATCGTCGCGGGCACGGCCATCGACTTGAAAGCCGTGAAGCCCTGAGCCACGGCTTGCGACGCCAGCTCGCCAAACCGCGCCGCGTCGGCCGGATCGGTGACATAAAAGTCTTCCATCTTGCCGCCGCCCAAATGGCAATAGGTGCGAATCGAATCGCGCACCGGTCCGCCCCACAGCTTGTGGCACGGCACGCCATGAATCTTGCCCAGGATGTCCCACAGCGCGATGTCGATGCCGCTGATCGCCGTGCCGCGCACGATGCCGTTGCCATGCCAGAAGTGCTGGCGATACATCATCTGCCACAGATGCTCGATCCGCGTGGGGTCTTCGCCCACGACCAACTGCGACAGGTCCTCGATCGCCCCCACGACCGCGCGGGTGTGCCATTCGAGCGTGGCCTCGCCCCAACCCCACAATCCGGCCTGATCGGTCAAAACCTTGACGAAAACCCAGTTTCGCATCCGGGCGTGGCAGACGTGCGTTTCGATTCCGGTGATTTTCATGCCAAGTTTCTCTTGAGGAAGGGCCCGATTGCCAAGCTGTGCTGTAGTTCTACGAAAAGACTCTAGGGTCGCAAGGGGCCGCCACCCAGCCATGGGTCGCAGGCCGACCTGTTCTGGTGCCTCGAATGAGCCGAGCGGTACAATAGCATCATGACCTGGAATCGAAAACAATCGAGCATCCTGCTGCTCGTGGCGATCGCCCTGGCCGGATACTTCTTCCGTGGGCTGGTGCCCACCGTGATCTCGGAATACGAACAGGCGGCCGAATTCAGCCCCGTCTGGGGATATGTCTATCTGACTCTGGTGGGCCTCAGCGGCGCGGCGGTGCTGGTGCTGGCCGGATGGCTGCTGTGGACGCTGGTGGCGAACTCTCGCCTCAAACTCCGTCGCAAGGCGGTCGATGCCCTCAACCCCAGTCAAATGTCGCGGCGCGAGCAGCAGGCCGAAATCGAAAAGCAGCTCGACCAGGGCCGCACGCTGGCCGACGACGCGACCCTGGCCGTCGAATCGCGCGAGCCGATCCGCCGTTCGCTCGACGAGTTGCAAACGAAACTCGAACGCCAGACGCTCGAGATCGTGGCCTTCGGCACCGTCTCGAGCGGCAAGTCGAGCGTGCTCAACGCGCTGGCGGGACGCGACGTGTTTCGCACCGATGCCAAGGGGGGCACGACGCTGGCGCGCAATGAGATTCCGTGGCCGGGCACCGACCGGGTAATCCTGGTCGACACGCCGGGCATCGCCGAGATTCATGGTCCGGCCCGCGAAGAACTGGCCAAGGGCGAAGCCCGCGACGCCGACCTGGTGCTGTTCGTCACCGACGGACCGCTACGCGACTTCGAGTTTCAATTGCTGGAAACACTGGCGGCGATGGAAAAACGAATCCTGGTGTGCCTCAACAAAGCCGACTGGTTTCAACCGGCTGATCGCGATCTGTTGCTCGGCCAGATCGCCGAACAGGTCCAGCGCCTGGTGCCGCGCGAAAATGTCGTGGCCCTGCGGGCGCAGCCCGGCGCTCGGGTGCGCATCCGCGTGCTGCCCGACGGCTCGCAAGCCGAAGAGACGGTCGAGGTCGAGCCCGACATCCGTGACTTGGCCGAGCGGATGCGGGCAATCATTCAGCACGACGGGCGCGATCTGCTGTTGGCCAATTTGCTGCTGCAATCGCGCGGACTGGTCGACGAGGCCAAGGCGCAGGTGCAGACCGAGCTGGACAAACAGGCCGTCGAGATCGTCGATCGCTCGATGTGGCAAGCCGGAGCGGCCGCCGCGCTCAGCCCGCTGCCGGTCCTCGACGTCATGGCCGGGATGGGAATCACCTCGCACATGGTGCTGCAATTGGCCCGCGTCTATCGCCAGTCGATCGACCTCAACACCGCCGGGCGATTGATCGGCGAGTTGGGCAAGCAACTGGTTTCGGTGGCCGGCGCCAACGTGGCCGCTCCGGCCGCGGCCAGCGCCGTGGCCTCGCTGCTCAAAACGGTTCCGGGAGCGGGCACGATCACCGGCGGCGCGCTGCAAGGTTTGGTCCAGGTGCTGGTCACGCGTTGGATCGGCAACGTGTTCATCGTCTATTTCCGCAATGAGATGCGGGCTCCGCAGACCGGCTGGGCCAGCCTGGCGCGGGCCCAATGGGACCAGGTGACACGGAGCGAGGAACTGGTGCGGCTGGTCAAGACGGGCCTGGCGCGGTGGGGAGCCGGCAAATCATGATGCATGACCCATCCGAGCCCCTCGATTTGGATGCAACGCCGCCCGGCCTCGGCCAGCAGGACCGCGACTATGCCGACGCGATGGGCAGCGTGCGGCACGCGATCGCGCAATTTCATGGCTGCACCGACGCCGAAAAGTCGGCGCTGGTCCACGAATTGGCGCAGCTCGAGGCCATCGGCAAGAAGCTCGAACAGGGGCGCGTCGAGATCGTCGTGTTCGGCGAGATCGACACCGGCAAGTCGGCGCTGATCAACGCGCTGGTCGGGCAGGCCGTCACCGAGGTCGACGTCCGCGGGGGTTGGACGAAAGAAGTCTGGAGCGTCTCTTGGAGCGGCTGCGGCTACTGCGTGCCGGGTTTCGACCACTCGCAGGTCGTGCTGCTCGACACGCCCGGCATCAACGAGGTGGACGGCGCGTCGCGTGCCGCCATGGCCGAGGACGCCGCCAGCCGTGCCGACCTGATTCTGTTCGTCACCGATTCCGATTTGAATCAGACCGAGTACGCGGCGCTGGTGCAATTGGCCGCCGGCCACAAGCCGATCATCCTGGTGCTGAACAAGGTCGACAACTACACGCCGCGGGAGCGCGAGCAGCTTCGCGAGGCGCTGCACGACAGCCGGCTGCGCGGAATCATCGGCCCCGACGACGTGGTCGAAACCACCGCCGACCCGCATCCTCGCGAGGTGATCATCGAAAGCGCCGACGGATCGGAACGTCACGAGTTCCGCAAGGGCCCGCCCAAGGTCGAAGCGCTCAAGGCCCGCATCCTGGAAGTGCTCGAGCGCGATGGCAAGGCCCTGGTGGCGCTCAACGCGGCCATGTATGCCGCCGACAAGAGCGACCGGATCGCGGCCATGCGGGTTCGCATGCGCGACGAGCAGGCGACGGCGATCATCTGGAGTTATGCCGCGATGAAATCGATCGGCGTGGCCCTGACTCCCCTGCCGGCGGCCGACGTGCTGGCCGGCAGCGCCGTCGACGTCACGATGGTCGTCACGCTGGCGCACATGTACGGCATCGCCCTGACCTGGAACAATGCGCGGCAACTGATCGAGTCGATCCTCAAGGCCGCCGGCTGGGTCATGCTGGGCGAAATGGCCACGCACCTGGCGGCGTCGCTGTTCAAGGGGCTGACCTTCGGCGCCGGCACCGTGTTGACCGCCCTGCCCCAGGGGGCCGCCGCCGGCTACGGTTCGTACATCGTCGGACAAGCCGCGAAGTTCTACTTCGAGCACGGCGCGTCGTGGGGCGGCGAGGCGCCCAAGGCCGTGGTGAACCGCATTCTCCAGGCCACGGACAAGCAGTCGGTGCTCGAACGACTCAAGGCCGAGATCAACGCCAAGCTGCACCTCAACCCGCACGCCAAGTCGTCGCGCTAGCGGGCTGCTCGCATCTCGCCGCGCAGTTGCATGAGCAGCGGGGTACTGCCATCAATAACGGGGCGAGGCAATTCTTAGCGGAGTACCGCAATCAGTAGCGGGGTACCGCGCGGTCGATATCCTGCGACCATTGGTCGATGCCGCCCGCCATGCTCTGGGAGGCGGCAAATCCCTGCGAACGCAACCAGTGAGCGACTTTCAAGGAGCGGCCGCCGTGATGGCAATGCACGACGATCTGGCGGCCGCGCAACGGTTCCAACTCGGCCACGCGCGCGGCCAACTGGCTCATCGGCAATAACCGCGCGGCGGCGATGTGAGCGATCGCATGCTCTTCCGGTTCACGGCAATCCATCAGGACGAAATCCTCGCCCGAGGCCAGCTTGCCCTGCACAGTCTGACAATCGACCTCGATGGGCGCCTCTTGATTGACCATTTTCGAAAAATCCCGCGAGCCAGGTCTGACTTGAATTGAACAAAAAAAGGCTGCTCCGGACCCAGCGTCCGGAGCAGCCCAAAACTGAGTCGCGATACACCGCCCACAAGGGCTGGCAACCGCTGTGCAATCATGCCCGGACCGGTTTACTGTCCCGGATCGGTTGCCGGTTCCTTACCAGCGCGTGTGATCAACTGAATGTACGTGTTCGCATCACAATCGTCTGTGATGCCCGACACGTGAGCGTCGCCCCAGGCGTGCAACACCAAGCCGCCGGTGTGATCACTGCTGGGCCCGAATTGCCAGTTGTTTGCTGGTGCTGCCGGAACGCTCACTCGCAACGCAAGCGTATTCGCGAAAGACTGGTTGAAAAACTGCTGGCCACTCGGGTTCTTGCCGTAGTTCAGAGCGGTCGTGACGCCGGCCACATACGTGCTTCCCATGGCTGTCGTCACCGGCATGTGCCAGAAATTCGTCGAGATAAAGCCAGTTGCCTGGGTGGCCATGCTTGGAAGCTTGAACGGTTGGGGAGGGAAGGTCGCGTCGGTTTCCGAACTGGAAACGGCACTGCCGCGAGCGTCGAGCGGAACGCCGACGACCCACGCGGTCGTCCCATCGTACCAGGAGCTGTAGACTTGCTCCTTGGATTCGGCAACGACCAGCGTCTTCGAGGTGCCATCCGTAATCGAGCGAATTGCGGTCCCCAGGAACGACGTCGTGGCTGCTGGAATCAGGACTCCGTTCGGGGGCTCCGCGCTATTTCCCATGTTCCCCAAGAGCGGCGGCGCCATGGGATTTCCCATGCAAGCAAAATGAGTCGCCGCCATCGCCTTATAGTTCGTGGTGACCGTATACCAAGGCGGGGTTGCCCCCGCATTGATGATATAAGGAAATGCATACACGCCACCGGCCGTAGTCGACAGGGTCGACGGTGAATCGCCCGCAAAACTGGGACAGCGAACCTCGTCCAAATCGATCGTCGAGAAATGCCGATTGTTGCCGGCAGTTGTATAGGTCATGCCGATGTTGGCCGGACCGCCGGTCGCAGAGAAGGCCGGCAGGGTAAACTTGTTCGAGGCGTTGCTCAGGTTCTGGTAGGTCACCTGATTCTCCATGAACGGCAAGATCTTCACGATCCAGCTATAGCCGGCCGGCGCGACTCCCCCCGCACTTGCGACAGCGTTTCCCGGTTGAGAGGCCCAGCAGTTCGGCGGAACAGCCGGAGCCGCCCCTGCGGGGCTCGGCGGCCCGCTGGTCAGCAGCGGGAACCGCTTGAACGAGCTCTCGTGGTTCAACAGCGCCAAGCCGATTTGTTTGAGCTTGTTGGTACACGCGTTCCGACGGGCCGCCTCACGCGCGGCTTGCACGGCTGGCAGCAACAGCGCCACCAACACGCCGATGATGGCAATCACCACCAGCAGTTCGACGAGGGTAAAACCTCGTACCTTGGACTTGGTGACCATGCGTCACCTCCTTGGGGCAAAGAAACGATGAAAAAAATGATGCGACGCCTCTCCATCCCGTCGACCGCAAATGCAGTCGCCTTCGATAGATGCATTTCAATTTAATGGTTGGCCCAAGAGGTGTCAAACCGGAATTGCTGGTTTTTCGTCTTTTGAACGACGGGTCGAAACCAATCTCACAATTCGCCACCACGAAATCACTTGCGGGCTCTCACTGCCCAGCCGTTCGCCGCGTCCTCCAAGCTCCCCGGGGCGGGACTAGTCGCTTCCTCGCCGAAGCTTTATAGTTAGTAACCATTTGTTCACTTCGCGCGCGTGCGGCCGCACCGCCAGACGGACAGGTAAACGTGGGAAGCGTTGGGCATGCTCCAGGGCATTACCGTCATTCTCGGGCCGGCACGTTGCGGCAAAACCACGCGACTCGTCGAGGCCTATCGTGGCGTCCTCGCCGCACAGCCCCTCGGCTCGGCGCTGTGGCTCAGCCCCACGCATCGCAGCGCCACGATCACCAGCCGGCAAGTCATCGGCGAATCGCTCGTTGGCTGCTTCAGCCCCAACTGCCTCACGTTCGACCAGTTTGCCAGCCGTGTGCTCGACGCCTCGCCGCTTCAGGCCCGTCCCATCAGCTTGTTGCTCCAACGGCAGATCCTACCCAGGCTGATCGACCAGGCCGTCGCTCGCGGCGAGCTGCGCTATTTCGCGCCCATTGCTGACAAGCCGGGCTTTCTGGACCTGTTGGTCCGCACGATCCAGGAGCTCAAGCGGCTCGAGATCTGGCCCGAGGAGCTGGCCGCCGCCTACGCTCCCCGGCCCCCTGATAAAGACCGCGAGCTCTGCCTGCTCTATGACCAGTACCAGCAGCTGCTGACTCGCCATCACTGGTACGACGCGCAGGGTCGCTTTTGGCTCGCCCGGGAAGAACTGCGCGAGCGCTGGCCCGCGCCGCTCGTGGCGTTGCGACACGTGTTTGTCGACGGCTTCACCGACTTCACGCGCACCGAGCACGAAATGCTCGATATCGTGGCCGAGCGCGTCGAGTCGCTGTCCATCAGCCTGCCCGGCGAGCCGAATTCGATCCGCGGCGATCTGTTCGCCAAGTCGGCGCAGACCCTGGCCGAACTTAGCCGCCGTCATCCGCGGCTAATCGTCGAAGAGATGCGGCGCCGACCGCTGGCCTGGCCATCCCTGACGCACGTGGAGCACAACCTGTTCGGCAACCCGCGCCAGGTCACCCCGGCTCTCGACGTCGAGGGCATCGAAGTCGTCGCGGCCGGCGGCACGACCCACGAGATCGAACTGCTGGCCGCCCGGATCAAGCGGTTGCTCGCCCAAGGAGACCCGGACGCCGGCGGCGTGCGCGTGCGGCCTGACGAGATTCTCGTGGTGCTGCGTTCGCTCGACGATACGGCCGATCAGCTTCGCGAAGTCTTTGCCCAGTTCGGAGTGCCCATTGCTCTGGGCGTCAATCCGTCGCTCGGCCGCGCGCCGGTGCTGGCGGCACTGCGCCAATGGCTGCGGCTCAGCCTCGACGACTGGCCTTTCCGCCAACTGCTGGCGGTCCTGATGCACAATTACTTTCTGCCATCCTGGCCCGAATGGCGGCAGGGGCGGGCCGCCGCCGCGGCCGAACAAGCGGTGCATCGCCTGCAAATCCCCTCGGGCAGGGCCGAACTGATCGCGGCCCTTCGGACCCGGGCGCAACACACGCCGCACCCTGATGATGACGTTCGCCTCGCATCGATCGAGCAAGCGCTACTGGCGGTGCCCTTGCTCGAGCGCATGGGGCAGACGCTCGACGCCTTGCCGCAAACTGCCACGTTGCCCGAGTGGAGCGAGACCATCAATCGGCTGGCCGACTCGCTGGGCTGGTTTCGAAATTCCGCGAACCCCTCCACGGCGTCGGCCCGCGATCAACTCGCCTGGCAGCAGTTGGTCGCGGCCCTCGACGAATCCCAGGGGCTGGCCACGCGCGTGGAAACCGAGCTACCACAGCTTTCGCTGCGCGAGTTTTACGATCACCTCGAAGAGATCTTGCGCTGCGAGCGCCTCGATGAGCGCCACGACGAGGCGGGCCGGGTGCGCGTCTTGTCGGCCGATCACGCGCGCAACCTGGCGGCGCCCTACGTATTCGTGGTGGGGCTGGCCGAAAAGGCTTTTCCGCCGCCGAACCGCGAGGACTGCATTTACAGTGAAGTTGAGACCGCAAAACTCGTGGCGGCTGGCCTCCCTCTGGTGTCGCAGGTCCAGCGCGGCCGCTACGAAATGTTGTTGTTCTACGAAGTGCTCACCCGCGCCACGCGGCGCTTGATCTTGAGCTACCCGGCCTTGGACTCGCGCGGCCAGCCGCTCTCGCCGAGTCCCTATCTGAGCGAGGTCGAACGCATCTGTCAGCCGCATTCGCTGCGCCGCGCGACGGGCCCTGACCTGTCGAGCGTGCCCACGACGAATGACGTGATTTCGCCGCGCGATTTTCGCGTTCGCGCCGTCGCCCAGGCCGTGGCGGGCGACACAGCCATGCTGGGAGAGTTGCTCTGCCATCCGTCCACGATTGCCACGGCCAACAACATTTTTGCCGGCCTGCGCGCGTCGTACGCGCGGCGGGGCGAAGCCTATGGGATCTATGACGGCATGCTTGCTTCGGACGCCGCCGCGCGTGCCTTGCGCGCCCGCTATGGTGCCGAGCGTTGCTGGAGCCCGAGCCAGCTCGAGCAGTACGCGCGCTGCCCGCACCAGTTTTTTCTCGAGCGCGTGCTCAAGCTCGAGCCGCTCGACGAGCCAGCCCTGGCAATCGATTACTCGGGGCGCGGCCAGATGCTGCACTGGCTGATGTCGGCCCTGCATCGCGACCTCAACGACCGGCTCGGCGGCCATCATTCGCCCGGAGCGCAAGGTGAGCAGGAATTCCTGGCGGAAATCCACGAGTTGATCGCCCGTTTGCTGGCCCGATTGCGGAGCGACCGGCCAGTGACCGATGGTTTGCTCGAGATCGACGCCCGCCACGTGGCCACGGTGCTGGCCGACTATCATCGGCAACACGTCGAATACGATCGGCGCTGGAATCACTGGGATTCGCCGCTACGGCCGGCGCATTTCGAGGTCGCCTTTGGCCCCACGCGCCACGGCCGCGACCTGGCCGCAGGCGCCGAAGTGGTCGACGAGGACCCGCTTTCGACCGTTCGGCCGTTCGAGTTGGTCTGCGCCGAAGAGACCATTCGCTTCTCGGGCCGCATCGACCGTATCGACATCGGCAAGGTCAAAGGCAACGTGGTCTTCAGCATCATCGACTACAAAAGCGGTCGCTCCTCGCCGCGCACCAGCGTCTCGTCGGTCATGCAAGGCTATTCGCTGCAACTGCCCCTCTATGCCCTGGCGGCCCGCGACCTGCTGCACGAGCAAGGCGCGACGCCGTTTCGCGCGGCCTACTGGCACGTGGCGGCCAACGGTTACAAGGAGATCGTCAAGTTTCATGTCGAAGAGGACGGCGGGCTTTCGCTTCATCCCGAATGGGCCGCGCTCGAAACGCAGTTGCGATTCCGCGTCCGCTCACTGATCGAGGGAATTCGCACCGGTCAGTTTCCCATGCACAGTTCCGACGACCAGTGCACGAGCCATTGCGCGTATAGCACCGTTTGCCGAGTGAACCAGGCCCGATCGCTCGAAAAGTCCTGGCAGCCACCCGACGTGCCCGCACCGGGGGAGCCGTCACGATGACGATCCCGACAGCCGATTCCACGCCTCGCTACACCGACGAGCAACGGCTGGCCATCGAGACGCGCGGTGTCTCAGTGGCGCTTTCGGCCGGCGCCGGTTGTGGCAAGACGTTCGTGCTGACCGAGCGCTTTCTGGCCTACTTCAATCGACTCGACCGTCCCCAGGCGGCGCCGCAGGACCTGAGCCGGGTAGTCGCGATCACGTTCACCGAACGCGCCGCCCGCGAAATGCGCGATCGTATTCGCCGCAAGTGCCACGACCGTTTGTTGGCCGCCGAAGAGGAGGATGCCGGCTACTGGACCGAGTTGCTGCGTGGGCTGGATGGCGCCCGCATCAGCACGATTCATTCCTTTTGCGCCGCCCTGCTCCGCTCGCGCGCGGTGGAAGCCGGAGTCGACCCGAACTTCGCGGTGCTCGAACAAGCCCAGGCCGAAACGCTGTTGTCGGAAGTCGTCGACGACGCCCTGCGCCAGGCCCTGGCCGAGCGCAACCCGCTGGTCTTCGAGCTGGCCGCACGCTTCGACCTCCCGCCGCTGCGGAACATGCTGCAAGACTTGGCGCGCGAGTGCACCAGCCGCGACTTCGCCGAGTGGCTGCAAGTTTCGCCTGACGAGCAACTCGAGGTCTGGAATCAGTGTTTCCAGCGAGACGTTTTGAGCCAGGTGGTGCGACAGATCACCGAATCCCCTGCGGCTCGCACCGTGCTGCACATCCTGCGCGAGCACACGCCCAATCATCCGGAAGGGCAAGCGCGTCGCGACGTGCTGCTGGCCAAACTGCCCGCGCTGGCCGGCGCCACCGACGGCCCAACGGTCCGATCGCACTTGGAAGACATTCAGGCCAGCGCCCGGGTGCAAGGGGGCGGCACTGCCAAAGCTTGGGACAGTCCCGAGACCTACGCCACGTTCCGCGATGCCGCGAAAAACCTGCGCGACTTGATCGACGAGGTTCGTCCGCTCACGACGTTCGAGCCAAATCTGGCTCGTGAAGCGGCCGAAATCGGCGGACAATTGTTCTCCTTGGCGGACCAGGTGTACCGTCGCTATGCCGAGAGTAAGCAGGAATTGAACGCTCTGGACTTCAACGACTTGATGTCGCTGGCCTGCCAACTCCTGGCCGATCCGCTCCGCACCGGCCTGAAGAAAAGCCTCTCCGCGCAGATCGACTTGCTGCTGGTCGACGAGTTCCAGGATACCGATCCCTTGCAGGTCGAGCTCGTGCGGGCCTTGTGCGACGACAACGTCGCCGGCGGCAAGTTGTTTTTCGTAGGCGACTACAAGCAGTCGATCTACCGCTTCCGCGGGGCCGAGCCCGACGTCTTTCGCACGCTTCGCGACCAGACCGCCCTCTCGGGGCAACTGCTGCTCACGCGCAACTTTCGCAGCCAGCCGGCGATTCTCCATTTCGCCAACGCCTTGTTCTGGCACGACCTGGGCAACTCCTATGAGGCGCTGCGCCCCGATCGCCACCAGATCAGCCCCGAACCGGCCATCGAGTTTCTGTGGGCCCATACGAGCGACGACATCCAGGAGAACAAGGAAGCCGAGCGGGCACGCGAAGCCGATTGGATCGCCCGGCGGATGCGCGAGCTGATCGATAGCGGGCAGCCGCTGGTTTATGAAACCTCGCCCGAATCGGGCCAGCCGGTCGCCCGCGCCGCGCGGCCCGGCGACTTTGCGATCTTGTTTCGAGCGCTGTCGAACGTCGAGATCTACGAGGCCGCCTTGCGCCGTCATGGTCTCGACTACTACCTGGTCGGCGGTCACGCCTTCTACGCGCAGCAGGAAATCTTCGACTTGCTCAACTTGCTCCGCACGCTCAACAGCCGGGCCGACCAGGTCAGCCTGGCCGGCGTGTTGCGCAGCGGTTTCTTTTCCTTGGCCGACGAAACTTTGTTTTGGTTGTCGTCGCACGCCGAAGGCCTGGCCGGCGGATTGTTCGCCGCCGACTATCCCGCTGAAATCTCGCCCGAGCAACAACAGCGGGCTCGTTTTGCGGCCACCACGCTCACCTACCTGCGCGATTGCAAGGACCGGCTGCGAATTTGCGAGCTGATCGACGAGGCCCTGGAGCGCACCGGTTACGACGCAGTCCTGCTCAGCGAGTTTCTCGGCGAGCGTAAACTGGCCAACCTGCGCAAGCTCGTCGAGCAAGCCCGCAGCTTCGAACAGGGCGACCTGTTCGGTCTGGCCGATTTCATCACCCAACTGGCTCAATTCGTGGCCCGGCAGCCCGACGAGCCCTTGGCCGCCACGCAGGCCGAAGACACCGACGTCGTGCGCTTGATGACCATCCATCAGTCGAAGGGCCTCGAGTTTCCGATCGTGATCGTGCCCGACCTGGGCCGCAAGCGCCACGACCCGTCCGAGCCCGTACACTTCGACACCCGCTTGGGCCCGCTGGTCAGGCTGCGCGATAACTCGCACCCTGGCGCGCCCGCCGGTGGCTACGAGCTGTGGCGGTTTCTCGAAAAATCGCAAGAAGCCGCCGAGCTCAAGCGGCTGCTCTACGTGGCGACCACGCGCGCCGCCGATTATCTGCTGCTCTCCAGCAGTGTCAGCGCGCCGGGCGCGGTCGAGGGACCGTGGCTCGAATTGCTCGCCAGCCGCTTCGATCTGACCAACGGCCGCCTGGTCGGTCCCCTGCCCCAGGAAGAACCGCGACCTCAGATACGGGTCACCAGCGTCGAGCCACCGCTTCCGCGCTCAGAGCATTCCCGTCAGCCGCGTGTTGATGTCGAAAAACTGATCAGCGAGGCCCTAGCCCAGCAGGCGACTTCACCGACCTCCAGGCAGGCTGTCGACCCGATCGAGCCCGACCGCACCGCCTGGCGGCAGTTCTCGTTTTCGCGTCTCGCCGGCACCATCGGGCCCCGCCGCGAGATCGACTTTTCGAACGAAGCCGCGGCCGCCAGCGTCGATCATGCTCGCGAACTGGGCACGTTGATCCATGCTGTGCTGGCCGTGATGGACTTTGAACATCCTCAAGACGCGGCCGAACTGATCGACATGCACGCGCCGCGGCACTTGCCTGCGGGCGCGGCCGAAATCGCGGAGGCCAAACAGTTGATCGCCCGATTCGCCGCCAGCCCACGCGCGGCCCAACTGGCTCAGGCTCGCGCGAACCACGCGGAAGTCGAGTTCCTGCTCGCCTGGCCGCCCGACGGCCAGGGCCCGCGCGAGACCATGATTCGCGGCTATTTGGACCGGCTGGTTCAAGACGCGGACGGCCATTGGCACGTGCTCGACTTCAAGACCAACCGCGTCGTGCCGGGCCAGTTGGCCGCGCACGCCGCACCCTATGCAATGCAAATGCTGGTTTATGCGCTGGCCACCGAGAGCATCCTGGGCTCCGCTCCCGCGAGCTTGACGCTGCACTTCCTGCGCACCGGCGAGGAATTCGTGTTTACCTGGGACGATGCGGCCCGCAAGCGCGTCGTCCAGATGGTCGACCAGGCCATCACCGCGGTCCGCAACGCCCCCGGCGCCTGACGGCTTATCGCCAGCAAGCGGCCGGCCTATAATCCGGCTCGCGTTCTGCCCTGCCGGTTTGCGAGTATACGAACTTGCCCAAACTCGATCCTGAACAGCAACGAGCCTTTGCCGTGGCCGCGGTCGAAAAGCTGCGCGCTGCCGGATTCGAGGCCTACTGGGCCGGCGGGTGCGTGCGCGATCGCCTGCTCGGTCGCGATCCCAAGGACTACGACGTCGCGACCAACGCCACCCCGGACGAGATTCGGCACCTGTTCACCAAACGCCGCACGCTGGCCGTGGGCGCCGCCTTCGGCGTGATCGCCGTGCTCGGTCCCCCGAGCGCCGGCCAGATCGAAGTTGCCACGTTTCGCCAGGACGCCGCCTACAGCGACGGCCGACATCCCGACGCGGTCACGTTCAGCACGCCCGAAGCCGACGCCCAGCGGCGCGATTTCACGATCAATGGACTGTTTTACGACCCGCTCGAAGACGAGGTCATCGACTTCGTCGGCGGCCAGGCCGATCTCGCACAGGGCATCGTCCGAGCCATCGGCGACCCGCAGGCGCGGTTCGTCGAAGACAAGCTGCGCCTGCTGCGTGCCGTACGTTTCGCCGCCACGTTCGATTTTGCCCTCGATGCGGCCACACTGGCCGCGATCGTCGAAATGGGGCCGCAGATCGTGGCGGTGAGTGCCGAACGCATTGCCGCCGAGATGCGGCTGATGCTGGCCTCGATCCACCGGTCGCGCGCCGTCGCACTGCTTCGCAAAGTCGGCCTGCTCAGCGTGCTCTTGCCCGAGTTGTCGGAAGCCACGCCGACCGCGATCGCCACCACCCAGCGCGTGCTCGATGCCCTAGCGGAAGCTGAGTTTCCGCTGGCACTGGCCGGCTTGCTGCATGCCGTGGTCGAACCGGCCGCGAGCCTGGATATCGGCCGCCGTTGGAAGCTCGCAAACCGCGAAATCGAGCGCACACATTGGCTGTTGGTCAACCAGCGGTCACTGGTCGATGCCGAATACAAGCCTTGGCCCAAGTTGCAGCGTTTGCTCATCGCCGACGGCATCGATAATCTGCTGGCTTTGCACGCCGCCATCGCTCAAAGCGACGCTCAGACACACGCGGACGTGGAGGACTTGCTGGAGGAGGAGTTTAACCGCGTGTTTGAGGGCAACACAACCGCCCCCCAGAAAGGCACGGACATCGCTTACTGCCGCGCAAAGCTGAAAATGCCGCCCGAGGAACTGAACCCGCCGCCGCTAATTTCCGGCGACGATCTGATCGCCCACGGCGTGCCGCGCGGCAAACTCTATCGATGGTTGCTCGACGCGGTGCGCGATGCCCAATTGGAAAAGCAAGTTACAACCCGGGCGGAAGCCCTGGCGCTGGTCGACCGCTTGCGAACGAATCCGCCGACCGACGGGCCGGACTAGAAGGGAAAGAACCGAATGGACATTGCGTTTCTGCTGGGTCTGTTGTTTCGCTGGCTGCACATCCTCGCCGCGATCGTGGCCGTCGGGGGCACGGTCTTTGCCCGCTTTGTCGTCCTGCCCACCCTGAACGAATGGCCGGCCGAGGAACGGGCCCGGCTGCACGCGGCGCTGCGGGCCCGCTGGTCGAAAATCATTCAGGCCGCGATCGCATTTCTGCTCGTCAGCGGACTCTATAACATCGCGGTCACCTCGATCAAGTACACCGTGCCCGCCTGGTACAACCCGCTGTTCGGCGTGAAATTCCTGCTGGCGATGATTATTTTTGCGGTCGCCAGCCTGCTGATCGGCAAGACGCCGCTGGCCGACCAGGTGCGGCGCAATGCCCCGTTTTGGCTCAACCTGAACATCGCGCTGGCGGTCCTGGTGGTCTGCATCTCGGGCATTCTGCGAACGGCTGACAAGGTGCCCAAGCAGCCGGTGCAGGCGGAAATGCCCGTTTCCGGGCCGGCGACGCCTTAGCGCAAAAAAGTATTTTGCAGTCGCACGCTGGTTGATTAATCTGGAACACTGGAGCCGCCGAGCGCCCCCGCACCGCACCGCGACATGCTGGCTCCGGCCACGTGGAACTCATCGAGTTGCAGACTTATGAATCAACGATCCTTGGCAATCTCCATTTTGCAAAAGGCCCGCGACGCCTTGAGCGAGCGGCTCACGCAGCGCATCGTCGAGTCGGAAGACGAAATCTCCTCGGACGCCGAAGGCGGATCGTACCTCAGCGAGATCGAAACGATCTATGACCAGATCGGCGGCCGGCTGGCGCACCTGAACGCCATGTTGTCGAATCTGCCACCGACGGCTTCGAGCGTTCCGGCCGACGCGACCGTCAGCGAAATCATCTACGCCGATCTGGCCTCGGCCTATCCCTCGGGCTTGGATCTCGAAGCCTCGAATCCCGCCCCCTTGCTGGCGCTGCCAGCGCCCGCCAATACCGATCCCCGTCCGCAGTTGCAGGCGCTGGCCGAGGAGTTCGCGAACATCGTCACCTTGGTGCAGGAAGGCGATCTCGCCAGCGCGGGTCGTCTGATCTCGGAGCTGTTTGACGTCAAGCCCAGCCAGGCCCGGCGCGGCGCGCTGGCGCTGGCGCGACAGATTGTCGACTCGCCCGACCTGGTTCGGCGGGTGGCCGATCTGGCGCGTTCGCTCAACGAGGCCAACGAGTATTCCACGGCCACGCTGTTGAGCGAGTGTTTCGAGTTTCAGGCCATCGAGTCCTTGGCCATCGTGCGGGCGCTCAAACGGCGAATCACTGAGCCGGAGTCGACGCACTAGCGCGTTTTCACGGTCGCGACGCCTGGCGCGCGGCCTTTCCATGAACGGGAGCTGACGGCCAAACGGATGGACAAAAAGCTGAAAAAGAAGCAGGACGTTTTGCGGCAACGATTGCAACGATTGCAGCAGCAGTTGTCCGGCGCGCGCAAGCAAATGGACGATCGGGATGAGGTCCAACGGCTCGAAAAGGAAATCGCCTCGGCCGAGACCGAACTCGGCAAGCTCAAGTAGCGGCCTGCGGCTCGAACGCAACCGCCGCCGCTAATCGTTGCTGGCCTTGGCCGACGCGGACGGCGCGTCGTGATAGACGCCGGGCTCGGCCTTGCCGTCGCCGTTCCAATCGCCCACGACCGGACGGTCGCCGGGCCCGCCCAGCTGGAACACCGTGTCTTCGGCGTCGATGACGCCGTTGGCGTTGGTGTCGATGTACCAGGTGCCGTCGCGATAGACGCCGAGCTCGTCGATGCCGTCGCCGTTGAAATCGCCCACGACCGGCAAGTCGCCGGGCTGGCCGAAGTAGGTTGGCTTGTCCGAGTGGTTCCGCTTGCCGTCGCCATTCGTATCGCGCCACCAGACGCCGTTGCGAAACACCGCCACGGTGTGCGTGCCGTCGCCGTTCCAGTCGCCCGCCACCGGCCGATCGCCCGGCGTGCCATAGAAGAACACGTGATCGATCAGGTCGGCGCGGGCCTTGCCTTCACTGGTCAGTTTCATCTCGCGCTGGCCCTTGCTGGTTTGCTCCGGCTGCCGCGGAATGTTCTTGTGAACGCCGGTGTTCTCGTTGTTCGGGTCGGGAATGCCCGGCTCGTGCGCGACCGCTCGCGGGTCGCCTGACCAGGCAGGACCGTAGATGCCGATGTCGGTCTTACCGTCGCCGTCCCAGTCGCCGGTCACCGGCATGTCGTTGCGCGTACCCAGCTTGGCCCACAGGTCGCCGGCGTCCCACACGCCGTTGTTGTTCAAATCGATGAACCAACGGCCATCCTTGAACACACCGACTTCCCACTTGCCGTCGCCGTCGAAGTCACCCGCGATCGGTACGCCGCCGCGAATGCCAAATCGCAACCGCCGTCCTTTGAGCGGAGCCACGCCCAACTCGTCGGGCGCCAAGGTCCAATCGCCGTTTTCCAGGTCATAGCCGTTCAGCACGTCATCGTCCGGCTGCACCGACATCAGCCGGGCCACCGAATCGGGCCGCACTTGCCGCGGCTGACCGGCATCCACCACGCTCAAGTGCCACGTAAACATCGCCCCGCCGACCTGCCGAATCTGCGGCGCCAAATAAAAGGGCAACGTCGGCACCGGCGGCGGCGTCAACTGCACGAACGGGATGGCCACCGGTGGCACCAGCAGGGGCGTCGCGCCCGGCGTTTGCGGGAACACAAATGGCTGAATACCCGTGGCCGTGACGACCACGCTGAAGTTGTTGTTGATCGAGTTTTGTCCGACGGGCAAATTCACCCCCAGAATCGCGTCGTCGACCGGCTTCGACGTCAATTGCGCCACCACCGCCGAATCGGTCACGATCAGCGCGCTGACGAGCACGCCGCCGGTCGAACCGGGCGTGTCGATGCCCGGAAGGTATCCCGCGGGCTTGACGTCAAACACGCCATACACGCCCGGCGCCAGCCCGTTGAACTGGTAGTGGCCGTTGGCGTCGGTCACCGTGGTGATGGGCAGGTTCGCGGCATACAGTCCCGGCAAGGCCGCCGATCCCAGAATCGGCTGGCCCGTCACGCCGTCGCGCAGCTCCAGGGTCACGCCCGGCAGCAACGTATCGTCGGGCGTCAACTTGCCATCGCGCAACGCCAGCACGTCGGGGACGTCCCCGGCGTTCTCGACGTGGATCGGCGGACCGTCCTGAAACACGTAGCCCGAGAGGGTCGCCGGAGGAGTCTCGCAGAAATTGTAGTGTACGCCGTTGGCGCCCGAGTTCAGCGCGATCTGCGTGATCGTATCAGTCGTGGTCACAACACCTCCCGCGGAACCCACGTCGCTGTCGCCTTGGAACCAGCCAGCCGGCTGATCTTCGTGAACGCCATAATCGCCCGGGGGCAATCCGGCGAAGGTGTAGTTGCCGTCGGCGTCGGTGGTCGTGGTGGCAATGATGTTGCCGTTGGCATCCAGCAAGTGAATGACGACGCCGGCGATGCCTGGCGTGTTCGGATTTTCCTCGCAGTCGCCGTTGATGTTGCTGCCGACGTGGCCGCTGATGCTGACCGGCAACACCTCGCAGAAGTTGTAATTTACGGCGGTGACGTTTGGCGTCAGCACGATCTGCGAAATCTCGTCGTCGTTCACCACCACGCCACCCACCGAGCCCGCGTGGGCGTCGTCCTCCAACCACCCGGCGGGCTGCTCTTCGAGCACCGTATAAACGCCGCCTGCCAGGTGATCGAACTTATAATTGCCGCCCGCGTCGGTCGTGGTCGTGGCGACGATCTGGCCCGAGCTGTTGATCAGGTGCATCACGACGCCGGCAATGCCCGGCGTGTTGAGGTTCGTCGCGCAATCGCCGGTCGTGTCGTTGCCGACGTGGCCGCTGATCGAGCTGGGTAACAATTCGCTGAAGTCGTAGTCGGTGCCGTGCACCCCCGACAGCAGCGTAATGCCGGTAATCTTGTCGTCCGAAACCGTGCCCCCTTGGGTGCCCGCCTCGGTGTCGCCGTCCAGGTATCCCGGCGGCTGCAACTCGCGAATGCCATAGGTACCCGGCGGCATGCCGGTGAACACATAGTTCCCGTTGCCGTCGGTGGTCGTGCTCTGCAGGACGTTGCCACCCGAATCGAGCAATTGAATCGTGACGCCGGAAATCGGCGGCATGCTGGAGTTGGCCTTCTGACCGCCGATCGTGTCGATGCCCACGTGACCGCTGAGCGTGACGGGCAACACCTCGCAGAAGTCGTAGTGTACGCCGTGGACGTTTGAGACCAGCGCGATCTGCGATACCTCATCGTCGTTGACCACCACGCCCCCCGCCGAACCGACGTGGGCGTCGTCTTCCAGCCAGCCGTCGGGCTGCTCTTCGAGCACCGTGTAGGTGCCGGCCATCAGGTGGTCGAACAGATAATCGCCGTTCGCATCGGTCGTGGTCGTGGCAACGATCTTGCCCGAGCTGTCGAGCAAGTGCATCACGACTCCGGCGATGCCCGGCGTGTTTGGATTGGTTTCACAATCGCCGGTCGTATCGTTGCCGACATGGCCGCTGATCGAGTTGGGCAACAACTCGCTGAAGTCATAGTCCGTGGCCTGCATGCCCGACAGCAGCACGATGTTCGTGATCTTGTCATCGGTAACCGTGCCCCCCTTGGAACCAGCCTCCGTGTCGCCATCGTAATAGCCGGCCGGCTGCAACTCGTGAACGCCATAGGTGCCCGGCGCCATGCCGGTGAATGTGTAGTTGCCGCTGGCGTCGGTGGTCGTGGTCTTGATCACGTTCCCATCCGAGTCGAGCAATTGAATCGTAACGCCGGATATCGGCGGCATGCCGGAGTTGGCCTTCTGGCCGCCAATGGTATCGATGCCCACGTGGCCGCTGATCGAGACCGGCAACACTTCGCAGAAATCGTATTTGAGCCCGTGCACGTTCGTGGTCAGCGAGATCTGCGAAACCTCGTCATCGTTGACCACCACGCCGCCGGCCGTGCCAACGTGTGCGTCGTCCTCCAACCAACCGGCTGGCTGCTCTTCGAGCACGGTGTACGTGCCCTTGGGAAGATTGTCGAACTCGTAGTCGCCGTTGGCATCCGTGGTCGTCGTGGCGACCGTCTTGCCCGAGCTATCGAGCAGGTGCATCACGACGCCCGCGATGCCGGGCGTGTTCGGATTCGTCTCGCAATCGCCCGTGGTGTCGTTGCCCACGTGACCGCTGATCGAGTTGGGCAACAACTCGCTGAAGTCGTAATCCGTGGCGTGCATGCCCGAGAGCAGCACGATGTTGGTGATCTTGTCGTCGGTGACGGTGCCGCCCTTGGAACCAGCCTCGGTGTCGCCGTCGTAGTAGCTGGCCGGCTGCACTTCGTGTACGCCGTAGGTGCCCGGCGCCATGCCGCTGAAGATATAGTTGCCCGAGGCGTCGGTCGTCGTCGTTTTCAGCGCCGTGCCGTTGACGTCGAGCAACTGAATCGTCACGCCCGAGATGGGGGGCATGCTCGAGGTGGCTTTCTGCCCGCCAATCGTGTCGATACCCACGTGCCCCGCGATGCTCACGGGCAGCACTTCGCAAAAGTCGTAGTGAATGCCGTTGACGTTCGAAGTCAACGGAATCTGCCCGATCTGGTCGTCGTTGATCACCACGCCGCCGGCCGAGCCGACGTGAGCGTCATCCTCGAGCCAACCGGTCGGCTGCTCTTCGAGCACGGTGTAGGTGCCGGCATTGAGGTTGGTGAACTGATAATTGCCGCTGGCGTCGGTCGTCGTCGTGGCCACGGTCTGGCCCGAGCTGTCCAACAAGTGCATCACGACGCCCGCGATCCCCGGCGTGTTGGGGTTCGTCTCGCAATCGCCGGTCGTGTCATTGCCGACGTGGCCGCTGATCGAGTTGGGCAACGACTCGGCAAAGTCGTTCTGAACGCTGTCCTCACCGCCCAGCAGGCTAATGTCGCTGATGATATCGGGCGTCGTGACGACGCCGCGGGTCTGGCCATTGACCGTGCCGGCCGTGGCCCCGACGCTGAAGTACGGAACCGGCTGGGTTTCGACGACCCGATACTCACCGGGCAGCACGTTGCTGAACTTGTAATTGCCCTGCGCATCAGTCTTGGTTGTCAGGCCGGTCGAAACGTAGCTGGTGCCGTTGAACTGAAACAGCGTCAACGTGACGTTGCCAATGCCCTGCTCGCCTGCGTCCTGGTGGTTATTCAGGTTGTTGTCGACGTAGACCACGCCCGCGATGCTGTCGGGCAACGGCTGCTGCGTGGCCACGGCCACGGCGCCGGCGGTGAGCACCGACTGGTCCTGGGTGGGATCCGTATAGCGATCGGGGGGCAGATCGAGCGTCGTGCCCGAAGCGCTGTCGGCGGCCGCGAAGTTCGCGTCGTATTTGTCCCAGAACAGCGTGCTAGTGGTCAGGTCGTGAAAGTGCGGGGCGCTGAAATCGGCGATGAAGTGCGACCGCTGAAACTCGGCGCCTTCGTCGACCGAGTCGACTTCGTCATTGCCCGGGCTGGGATCGATGTAGAGCACCTGGTCGACATCGATCGTGAAGACCAACTTCATGCCGGCCTGAAATCCCGAAAACGTCAAGTCGAGCGCGGTGCCGCCATCGACGACGTTCACTCCGGTCACCTGAAAGCCTGTGCTCTGCACGACGTGAAAGGGGCTGAACCCATAGGCCCCCAGGCCGCCCGACGCGGTGTCAAAAATCGCGTCATTGAACTTCAACGGGCTGCCGTCCTTGCTGCCGTTGATTTGCAGGTGGGTCAGCTGCGTGCCCGCTGCTCCGCCTTCGAATTCAATCTGAAAGACGTTGGGAACCGTGTCCAAGCCCGTGGCCGGCTCATAGTAGCTGGCGCCGACGTGCAAGTCGGCGGCCATCAATCGCCTTGACTCGACTTCCTCGAAGCGGCAAATGCGCAATCCGTTCACCGTGTTGTGCGCATCATCGACGCGATGGTTGCCCAGCAGCCGCGAAATCTTTTTTAGCAAGCCCACAAGAATCCCTCCCTGTAAGTTGCGGCCGTCTAGCCCAAGACGGCGCCGGCGACACCCAGGCGCGTCACCCTAGCGAACGTGAAACTCATATTTCTTTCCGTTGGCCGTGTCTTTCTGATCGCTCGGCGGATCGAGCTTCCAGACGCGGACCGTCGTATCGAAGCTGCCCGAGATGATCATGCGGCTGGCCGGGTCGAACGCCAGCGTGGCCACCGAGCCGGTGTGCCCCGCGAACGGCTTGACCTCGGTCTGGGTCTGCCAGTTCCAGACCCGCACCATGTTGTCGCTGCCGCCGGTGGCGATCAGGTTCTCGTCACAGACCGCCATCGCCAGCACCTTGCCGGCGCGGCAGTTGAACTTGCAGACTTCTTCGCCGCTCGAGGCGTCCCACAGCGTGATCGTGCGGCCGTCGCCCGCCGAAACGAGCTTGTCGCCCGCCGGCAAATAGGCCAGCGAGCGAATGCGGCCGGCCCCGGCGGCAAATTCCAAGTGCATCGCTCCGGACGGCATGGCCCACACGCGCACCTGTCCGTTGCGGCCGGCCACGGCCAGTTGCTTGCCGTCGGGCGAGAACACGACCGCGCGCAAATCGGTGCCTGGCCCCGTCAACTCGCGGATCATCTTGCCGGTGCGCGGATCGTAAACGCGCACCGCGTGGTCGAAGCCGACCGCCGCCAACGTCTCGCCGTCGGGGCTGTAGGCCACCGAGTAGATCGCGTGCCGATGCGTCGGCAGATTGGCCAACCGTTTACCGGTCGCGACTTCCCAAAGAATGACGCGGCGATCGTCACCGGCCGAGGCCAGCGTCTTGCCGTCGGGGCTGAAGACCAGCGCCCGCACCCAGTCGTCATGTCCTTTGAGCGACCTCACGATGCGGCCGTCGGTCGCGTTCCAGATGTGTACCTGGTGATCGTCGCCAGCCGTGGCCACCAGCCCGCCGCCGGGCACAATAGCCACGGCCGTGATCACCGGCGGCTTGCGCGAGGGGCCTCCGCGTTCAATCTCAATCACCTGCGAGGGCTCGAGGACGGGCTCTTCGGCGGCGGCCGCGCGGCGTGCGTTGAGCGTGCACGCGCAAGCACAAACCAGCACGATGATTTTCATCCGACGCATAAACACACCTGGGGAATTGCGAACGCTTGGCGTGCGTGAAGACGGAATCGAAGGCGGGTACAAGGTGGGGATCGGGCGAGCGAGCAACCCGGCGCACTAGCGGCAAAATCGGCCGGCAGCGCGACAGGTCTGTCATCTGGTATCGGCTGGATCGGTGTTAAGGCCGAAGCAGAACGGCGGCCCACTCGCGACAGAGCGTCGGGGCCTTGCCGGTCGGGCAAGATAGGCGAGCGGCACCATGGCCCAGACGAGCGGTAGTTCACCCAGCGGAGTGCTAGCAGGAACGCGACCTGCGTACGATCGCTCGAGCTTACGACGAGAGTTCGCGATCCACGGGCGTCGGCCTTCTACGGACACCCACCCTCTACGGCCGCTGCTCGATGGGCACGAAGTCGCGCTTTTTCGGACCCGTGTAAATCTGACGGGGCCGGCAGATCTTCTTGGTCGGCGACTCGTGCATCTCCATCCAGTGCGCGATCCAGCCCGGCAGCCGCCCGATGGCGAACAACACGGTGAACATCTGCACGGGAATGCCGATGGCCCGATAGATCACGCCCGAGTAGAAGTCGACGTTCGGATAGAGCTTGCGCTCGACAAAGTACGGATCGTTCAGGGCCACGCGCTCCAGCTCCTGGGCGATCTCGAAGATCGGATCGTTGATGTGGCGCTTGGCCAGCAGCTTGTCGCAGGTGCGCTTGATGATGATCGCGCGCGGATCGTAGTTCTTGTAAACGCGATGGCCGAAGCCCCACAGCATCTCGTGATTGTCGCGGTCCTTCACTTCTTCCAGGAACGCAGGAATGTTCTTCACATGCCCGATATGAGTCAGCATCTTCAACACCGCCTCATTGGCGCCGCCATGCGCNNTCGTGGTCGGCGTGTACGATCAACAGCAGGTTCAGGGCCTCGACAAAATCGGGATCGATCGCGTACGGCTCGCTCGGCACGGCGAACATCATCCGCAGAAAGTTCTCGCAATAGTTCAAGTCGTTCTGCGGGTAGACCAGCGGCTGGCCAATCGACTTCTTATAGGCATAGGCCGCGATCG